>NZ_JAPEHW010000075.1 GCF_028875915.1 Pseudoalteromonas sp. G4 | reverse complement strand
CAAAAAAACAAAAATTGAGCTACAAAGATCAACAGACCCTATAGAAATGGTATCTTTTTGATTAAATACAAGCTTAAGTATTTACGTTATCAAGCTATATTTCTATAACTGAGAAAAAGCCCCCTTGGGGATCGGTAATCACACTAAAACGACCTACATTAGGAATATCAGTAGCAGGTACGCACACTGTACCTCCTAATTCAGTAACGCGTGCTAAGGTCGCTTCGCAATTATCAACTTGAAAATATGTCATCCAGTGGGCTGGCATATCGCCCCACTCTTCATTCATTTCAAGCATGCCTGCAACTTGCTCATCACCAACGGTAAAAATGGTGTAAGGCATACCATCCATGTCTTCGATTTTGTATTGCCAACCAAAAACGGATGAATAAAATTCGCGACTTGCCGCAGCATCTTTTGAAGCAAGCTCATTCCAACAGACACTACGTGCTTCATTTTTAATTTGTGAACCACAATGTTCATTGCCTTGCCAAATAGCAAACATTGCACCATTCGGTTCAAAAAACATCGCCATACGCCCAGCATCACCCACATCATGTGGACCCGCAATAACATGCGCGTCTGCTTGCTTCGCTTTTTCGAGTATTTCATCGACATTATCGACCGCAATATAATTTAACCAATGGCTTGGTACACCTTTATCTAAGCGCTCTGATTCCATTTGGTACATTGCACCAATATCACAGCCATTTAATTGCAGCATAGTATAAAAGCGGTCTTCTCCAATGGGCTGATCGTCAAATGTCCAATCAAACAGCGCGGTATAAAACGCCTTAGCGGATGCCCAGTCTTGAGAGCATAGTTCTGTCCAACAAAAGGTGCCTGTTTGATGCTTGGTATAACTCGCCATATGTTTTCCTTATTATTTGCATTCGCTGTATTAAAGTTAACCAATTCTGAATAAATAGCAATAAAAAAGCGAAGCTATACAATAGCTTCGCTTTTATTCATCTGTGGGTCTACGTCGTTAGATTTTGAACCACTTAATTGCATTATCAAGTTCATCAGCTTGATGTGATACTTGCTGTGACGCTTGTGAGTTAGCAACCGAACTATTGGCTAGTTCATCAGCATAATCGCTGATCTGCACAATATTTTGGTTAATTTCTTGCGCTACGGTTGATTGTTGCTCTACTGCCACAGCAATAGTTGATGTCATTTCAGATATTTCTTGAATATCAGCAATGATTTCAGCAAAGGCTTGGCCTGCTTTATCTGTTTGTTCAGCAGTTTGAAGACCTTGCGTTTTACACAACTCAATACTATCAACAATATTTGCAGTGCTTGATTGTAAATCGGTAATGATTTGCGTGATTTCTTGGGTCGACTCCTGCGTTTTCACTGCAAGCGAACGTACTTCATCTGCTACTACCGCAAAACCTCGCCCTTGCTCACCTGCACGTGCGGCTTCAATTGCCGCATTTAGCGCAAGTAAGTTAGTTTGCTCGGCAATACCACGAATAACTTCCATTACCGCATTAATTGCGTTGCTCTTTTCACGCAGTAAATTCACTTGCTCAGCCGATTCAACTAGCTGATTGCTAAGCACAGTCATTTGTTCAACAGTCGCTTCAATTTGCCCTTGCCCAATTGTCGCGTTTTGTGAAACCGTATCAACGCGATTAGAGGTGGTTTCCGCGTTAGTCGCAATATCATGTGCCACCGCGCCCATTTCAGTAACCGCACTTGCGACCGTCTCAACTTCTGACTTTTGCTGAACTAGTTGTTGACCACTTGAGTCAACTACCTGTGCGACACGCGTTGATTCCGTATTTACAATTTCAACTGAGTGTTGAATTGTTTGTAAAACAGATAAGAATTTACTCATTAAACCATTAACACTGTCAGCTAACATTGCGAGTTCATCTTTGCCGTGTTTACGCACTTCAATTGATAAATCACCTGAATGCGCAATGCGGTCAATATCTGTAATAACACTGTCGATAGAAGTGGTTATCGAACGAATAATTGCAAATAAAAAACCTACCAAGGAAAATGCTAAAATAAGGCTTAATGCAATTTGCTGCACTTTTGCATCTGCATACACATCTTCTTGAATTACGGTAAGTTCTTCGCCTAGCAATTGTAACGTTTGCTTTAATCTTTCTTCAGTTTCAGCAACATCATTTTTCAAGCCCGTAGATTGGTTAAAACCAATCGCCAGATAGCGCTCAGACGCTTTTAGAAAAGAAGTTTGGTAGCGCTTTAGTAAGCCAACAAGCTTCACCTCATTACTTGCAAGTAACAGTTTTTCAAGCTTCTCAACCGTATTATTAATACGTGTGATATATTTTCTATCGCCGCGCATTATGAAATCTTTTTCGCTGCGACGTAGTTGCAGCACCATAACACTTACATCAAGGCGGTTAGTTGCTTTGGCTTGTTCTTCTAACTCGTGCACCGCGCCGCGCAATTCTTTACGAAGGCCTGCATCTTGGTTATAGCCATACTCTATGTACAATTCATCTAATTTAGTAAAATCACGTTGTAATGACGTCAGCGCATTTTGCGTATCTGCGAGTGCATTTGAATTTACATCAAAGGTTGCCAATTTTTGTTGTAACTTTCCAAGCGCCGACTTTGCATCCTCTACGCGATTAACCAATTTCTGACGAAACTCTGGAGCTGGTTTTTCTAAAAATTTTACTTCAATTCGCAATGTATCTGCGACAGCCCGCTCAGTAGCAATTAAATCTTCTGTAGCATCCACTAATACTTGCTTCTTCCCTGCAATGTAAACATTTAATAACGTGAGAGCAGCCATTGAAACTACTGCAACCCCAATAAGGATCTGCAACTTAGTTTTTATTTTTATGGCTTGAAACATTTATACCTCTTAACTTCAGTGACGGTGGGGAGATTGTATATGGATTGATTAGACAATTTGTTGTTCTAACTCATATATGTTGTCGACAAATCGGCCAATTACTTTAGGAAATTATTATAATTTACTAAGAGTGAACATTTAATACCTAAAATAGACACAAAACAACAAGTTTTTCTTAAAGCTATATTGATTTCAATAGGATATGTTGCACATGCAACAATTAGTTTTTCCTTATCTAAGCCTAAATAACGGGTTTTCTTTGCTACTAGATAAAGTTTCATCGCGAACGCGCTGAAGATGTGAAATTTGAATGGTATGCTGCATAGATTGCTGATTGATTATCAGCTATAAATGATGCTCAATTTGTTTTTTAAACAATGCAAAATAAGCAAATCATTTTTTATAACGCCCCTGGAACTAGACACATTAATATGGAGTTATACGATGAAAAGCACACTTGTCTCTGCGGCACTTTTAACAACCTTACTACCTCTTACAGTTAATGCTGCAAGTAATTCTCAAAGTCTTGGACCAGACGTTGTAAAACCAGCTCCGCAAGTGAGCATTGAAAGCCATGATGTATTTTTTAATCAGCTTAAAGCACACTGCGGTAAAGCATACCAAGGTAAAGTAACGGTTGATAATCAAGATAATGGTTCATTTAGTGGCAAAAAACTCGTGATGCATGTTCGCAAATGTAGCGATACTGAGTTACAAATCCCTTTCCATGTTGGCGATGATGCATCTCGCACTTGGATTATCACTAAAACTGGTTCCGGTTTAAGCTTGAAACATGACCACCGCATGAAAAATGGTGAGTATGATGTATCAACCATGTATGGCGGTCACACTATCGATGCAGGCTGGCAAAATGTGCAGTCTTTTCCTGCGGATCAATATTCAAAAGAGTTATTTGTAAAACAAGGTATTCCTCAGTCAATCGGCAATACTTGGCAGATTTTTATCTACCCTGAAAAATACACTTATCGTTTAGTAAGAGAAGGACGCGAGTTTAGAGTCGATTTTGATTTAACAAACCCCATAACTCCACCAGCGGCGCCATGGGGCTATAAAGACTAAACCTGACAGGTTAACTCAGCAACTAAAGGGCCTGGATTTGCTCTAGGCTCAGTTGGAAACTTCTCAAACTCTTGCACGCCAGATAATAACTTCAAATTAAATTCATCGCTTTTGCAAAGTTGCGCGCTGAGGCGTAATAAAAAGACCGATTGTTTTGCAAATTCTTGATAACTGCCCTCTCGGATAGACAGCTTATATTTGTTTGCTGCTAACTGAGTTTGGCGATAGTGAATTTTATGGTCAAAGTCATATAAAGCTTGTTGTTTACCTTGTTCAGTTGCAACTAACACAAACGGCGTTAAAAGCACTACACTGCAAAGTAATTTTCGTAACATCACTCTTCCTTTATCAATACGTTACGAATTCACTATACCAACTTCTAAATTATCAAACCACTCAAGAAACTCCTGCACCGCCTCGCCTTTAAAAATTCGCCCATGCTGAGGTGCCATCATATCAATTTCTAACTCACGCACGCGTGCAATCCAGTTTTTCTTGGCGCTGTTAGATGGCATCCAACGCTGATGAAAATAGCGCATTTTATCGGCATGACGTGCGAAGTCTTCAACAAACATCGGCGCATCAGGCTCTTCTAATGCAGCACCAATGTCACCACTCATTAATATTTTCGCTTCTGGGTCATAGACATGAAAATTGCCCGACGAATGTAAAAAATGAGCTGGAATAAAACGGAAGGTCACTGAATCTAAACGTAGTTCCTGCCCTTCATCCGGAATCGATTTATATTCAATGTTATCCATACCAAAGTGGCGTATAAACCCCTCCCATAACCAAGGTGCGTATAACTTTGCTTTTGGTATGGTCTTATCCCAAAGTCCTAATGAAGAAATAATATCTGGGTCTTGGTGTGAGGCAAATAAGGTTGTTACTTTGTCGAGCTCGGTATGACTAAGGATACCAGCTAACATGGCTGAAAATAACTCAATACCTCCGGGGTCTAACAGCATGGTTTGCTGATTAGTCACTATCATGTATTGGTTAGTATCAATTATTTTTTCTGACTTTCCCTGATCTCGCCCAAATACGATCCATTTATGATGTTTACCCTGATACAAATCGGTCGATTTCATTTAAATACCCTTTCTAACTCATCGAGTGTATTAAGATTAGTTTCAATTGCACCTTTTATGCGCATTGCCGCGGAGCTTATATAGTCCGAAACTGACTCTAAACTCGCGCAAAACTCGCCAGCCTGAGACGCTTCAACCCGAGATGTCACCGCAATATATTCTGCCGCGCGCATTTGTTGCTCTATTTCTTCAAACTGCCATTGTAGATTCTGTAATTCGTGTTTAAGTGCAACCATGGCATCTTTGACATGGCTTGCGGCCACGCTATAGAGCTTTTTGCTTTCAGGGTGGTCAAGTATTGTGAGGCTTTTTGCCAAATGCTGCTCTAACTGACTTGCACGCAAATGATGCAGTGCCAACTTAAATAACTGACTTGCATGCAAATTAATATGCTCTGTGGTTTGAATTGTGCGACCGGAGAATTCATTAATAAAATTGGTGATCGATTTAAAACCGAGCGCCGCTTCACCGGCACGAATTGCAACCACTCGCGCGTTTTTAGAGGTCAAAGACAGGCTTTTAGCCTCAGTTAAAATTACTTCCAATTGCGCAACGATAGTTGCAACGGTGACAAAGCACTTTATTTCAGGATGTTTTCTGATGCTATCCATAGAGTTTTTTCACTCTTAACTAAGTACTTTCAAATATAGGAAATAAAAAAGAATTTTGCCGAATTTTTATAAAAATTGTTTTGCAAATTTCAATGGTGCGTTATTTACAGTGGTAAAAAGTAGAAATAAAAAAGGCTCACAGGGATGTGAGCCGAAAGTGCATCATCAACAACTAATGCTTCAGGGAAATATCTAACAAGAAAACTAGTTCTTGTAATTGAATAGACTTGCCTGACAAAACTTAGTTCAAAAAAATCTAAATTAATTTTAAAAATGTTTTTAAGTAGCTAATTTATTTGGCTAAATGCAAGCACTGAAAAAATGATAACTACACCATACAAATAATGATGACGTTCAAGCTGCTCGTGTAAAAACACACGCCCAATCGCCATGGCAGAGGTAATGCCAATAGCACGCTTAACAGCTTCAACTGTGCTGGCATCCAAATAACGCAGTGCATTAAATTGCAATAACACAGCTGCAGAAAAGCCAATTAAACCAAGCAACCAAAAACGGTTATGCATTTTTGAGAAAGTAATAGCGGAACGATTAAACAAGAGCGCAATTAATAAAACGCATACCATAATCACATTGACCCAAAGCGCATGAAAACTAACGTGGGAAAATTGCAGTACATACTGATCAACACAGATACAGGCTCCCCAACTAAACGTTGCCAATAACATCAAACCGGCGCCTGGTTCACTTACTTTAAAGCCATCACCAAGTAACCGAAAGGTAGCAAAAACACAAATTGCAATAACCACATACGCCAACCAAGGCAGGATCACGGAGAAAAACAGTACATTAATCAAAGCAGCCACGAGCGGAGTGAGCGATAGTACTGGCAATAAAACTGAAAATCGCCCGCGACCTAGGGCTGCAATAAACGACACCGCGCCAATAGCAGCTAAAACGCCACTAACACTCGCCAAACCGTAATAAACCTGTGCAACGGGTAAGGCAGCATCCGAAATAAGCCAATAGAGCAAATAAATAGGCAGTGTTGCTACACTAAAAACCGCCCCAACAAGCAGAGGGGGATGTGTTTCAACCAAATGTTTACGGCAAATATCAAACAGCACCCACGCCAAACTTGCTAACAACAAAAACAACCAAGACAAAGTAATATCTCCTAAGGGATGGATCTTTTTTAGCAACATTACGTATAAGCATATTATGTTGTTCAAAATAAGCTACTTATGAATCTACCTGTATTTCCATTGCCAATTTTTTTGCTACCTGATGGGGTTACTCGGTTACGTATATTCGAACCGCGTTATCTAAAAATGGTGTCAATTGCCTGTCAGCAAAATGGTTTTGTGTTATGCGTTTATGATCACAAGGCTGAGCTGAACATGCCACCGTGGGGAGCTTGGGTTGATATTATTAACTTTAGCCAAGAAGGTGAGCTATTACATATTGATATCAAGGCTAAAAGCTTAGTTAGCCTGGAAAACATTACCATGGATGAAGATCAATTACGTTTCGCCGATTGTTTTGAGATCCCCCATTGGCCAACACAAAACAAGCAACCACATCACGCGCAATTAGCTACAAAACTACAGCACGTGTTTGAAGAATATCCAGATCAGGGTGCGCTTTATCCTGAACCCAATTTTGACGATATAAATTGGGTCTGTGCCCGTTTTTTAGAAATTTTGCCACTGTCGTTTGAGAAAAAACAACTGTTCACAAAAGCAGATAGCTTTACAAAAGCAGATGATTTTTTAAAAACAATTATTTTAGGTCAATAAATTGATCGCTTTTATCGCCCCTACCGTAATGGCTACTATGGATTTTATTGTCAGAGCGCTATGATGATATCAACAACAACCAATAACTACCGATCTTCGATGAAGCAAAACGCAAGTTTAGATGGGCAAGAAATTGACAGCAAGACCTTGTCAGGCTGGCTAAATGATATAGCTGAAAAGCGTGATAAACGCGCATTTGCGAGCATATTTAAATGGTTTTCTCCAAAAATTATCGGCTTTGGCCGTAAGCAGTTTAATAACCCTGCACTTGCATCCGAATTGTTACAAGAAACAATGACGAATGTGTGGCGTAAAGCGCATCTATACAATAGCGAAAAAGGCGCCGCAACCACTTGGGTTTATACTGTAATGCGCAACATAAGCTTTGACATGCTGCGTAAAATGCAAGCCAATCACGAAGATACGCTTAGTGATGATATTTGGCCTCTGGCAGAAGCACAAAACTCTGATGAGCATGTTTTTGCAGACCATTTAATGGACAAGCAAATAGCACAGTATTTAAATCAATTGCCAGACAATCAAAAACAGATTGTGCAAGGCGTATATTTTCAAGATTTATCGCAAGAGCAACTCGCTAAAAATTTAAATATCCCACTCGGAACAGTTAAGTCCCGTTTGCGTTTAGCACTTACTAAATTGAGACAGCACATAGGAGCAGATAATGATTAAGCATCACCCACAACTTTCCCTGCTCAAAACCTATTGTGCAGGTGAACTACCAGCCTCTATTTCTGTGATTATTGCTGCGCATATTGAGCTTTGCCCACATTGCCAACAACAAGTTGAAGCGCTTACTGCAAAGGCTGCTAAAGACACATTCACTTACGCTTATGTTGAAGATGAAGCCGAGCAAAGCGAATTTGCTGAAATTGACTTTGCCAGCATGATTGACGATATCACCCTAGATGATGGCATCGACGAAATTAAAGTGGCTCAGCCAATTGAGTTATCGCTCAATCAAAATACATTTTATTTGCCTCAAGTACTTCGCAATCTTGAGCTAAGCAGTTGGGCAAGTTTAGGTAAATTATCGCGCTCTCGCGTGACTTTAGAAGACGCCAGTCTTCACACTAGCTTATTGCACATTGATGCCGATGGTTCTGTTCCTGAACACACGCACAATGGTTTTGAAATTACACTATTATTAGAAGGTAGTTTTAAAGACGAAATGGGCGAATACACCAAAGGCGACTTTATTTGGCTAGATGGTAAACACACTCACAACCCAATCACTGAGCATGGTTGCCTATGTTTAACTGTTTCAAGCGACTCCTTGCACTTTACGCAGGGCTTAAGCAAATTGCTAAATCCTATCGGTAAATTTATTTACTAGGAGGTTGTATGGTTGCAGATAAGGATAAAATTATTATTGGCATTAGCGCCTGTTTAACAGGTGAGCAAGTGCGTTTTGATAAAAGCCACAAAAAGTCTGACTTTTGCGTTAACCAACTGGGCAAATTCGTAGAGTATCAAAAGTTTTGCCCTGAGGTTGCCGTTGGATTGCCAGTACCAAGGCCAACCATTAGACAAATAAAACGCGAAGATATGATCCACGTTTCACGCCCTGATGGGTCTATGGATGTCACTCACGAAATGAACGAATACGCATTCAAAGCAGCAAGTAAGATGGCTAATTTAAGTGGTTTTGTATTTATGAAAGGCAGTCCAAGCTGTGGCATGGAACGTGTTAAAGTATATTATGAACACGGCAAAGGTTGTGAACACGACGGCGTAGGATTATTTGCAAAACAGGTTATGGCACTTAATCCAAATTTACCTTGCGAAGAAAATGGACGTTTAAACGATATTCACCTACGTGAAAACTTTGTACTGCGTGTATTCACTTACAAAAAGTGGCAGAACTTAGTAGCTTCTGGGCTTTCAAAACATAAACTAACAACCTTTCATAGCCAGCAAAAGTATCTAGTAATGAGCCATAATGTGGCTGCCTATAAAGCACTTGGTAACTTACTTGGTGAAAAGCATGATTTGCCGATTGAAGAGTTAGCGGATCAGTACATTTCAATGTTGATGCAAGCGCTTAAAAAGCCAGCATCTCGGAAAAATCACACGAATACTCTACAACATCTACAGGGCTATTTTAAAAAGCATCTTACCAAGCAAAATAAACAAGAGCTTAGTGAAAATATCATGGCTTACAATGAGGGTTTAGTACCGCTCATGGTGCCTTTAACCTTGATTAATCATCACTTACAAAACTATCCCAATGATTACTTAGCTAATCAGGCTTACCTAGACCCTTATCCGAAAGATTTAAGGCTCAGATACGGATTATAAATGAGTACACTTTACTGGATTCGACGGGATTTTCGTTTAGACGATAATCCCGCTTTATTTTATGCGATACAACAAAACTGCCAACATGCTGTATTTATAACCGCATATGATACTTGGCGTACACATAATCACTCAGGCATTCAAATTGATTTTATTGAGCGCCATTTAAATTGGTTTAGTGACGAGCTTGCAAAGTTAGGCATTAAAGTCACTGTAATTGAATGCAATACTTTTGATGAGCAGCGAGAAAAGCTAACACAATTTTGTCAGTCCATTGGGGCCTCTTCCGTGTTAGCAAATAGTGAACCTGAACTGCGCGAAAAAGTGCGCGACACAAAACTAGCACAAACAATAAATCTCACGCTTTACGATGCAGACACAATTTTACCTTATGGTTCTGTGCTAAATAAACAAAGCGAAATGTTTAAGGTGTTTACTCCTTATAAAAAAGCTTGGCTAAATGTATTAAAACAACAAGGTTTTGAACAAACATATCTTGCAGCAATTACCCCATCAGATAACGAAGTAACCCAGCAAAGTCAGTTTGCCTTTAACTACGAAAAGCAAGATTCCAGCAAATGGCCGTTAGCCCATGAATTTATGCAACATGTACTGCCGCGCTTTTTAAGTGACAAAGTGACTGATTATGCAAATGATCGGGATTTCCCTGCTATTAAAGGCACAAGTGGTATTTCACCTTACCTAACCATTGGCGCAATTAGCCCCAAAAGGGTTATTTATGATTTAACCTCTTATTATCCGCATATCTTAGAGGATATGAAAGCGCCTATTTTTACTTGGTTAAACGAGCTGATTTGGCGCGAGTTTTATCGCAACTTACTGCTGTCGTTTCCAAATTTAAATAAATTGCATGACTTCCAAACTAAGTTTAAAAAATTCGATTGGCCGGATCACCATGAAAAGTTCAACGCATGGTGCAATGCACAAACGGGCTTTCCGATTGTTGATGCAGCAATGCGCCAACTTAAACAAACAGGCTGGATGCACAACCGCTTACGAATGATTGTGGCAAGCTTCCTAACAAAGCATTTACTCGTTGATTGGCGCTTAGGTGAAGCCTTTTTTATGCAGCACCTGATTGATGGTGATTTAGCAGCTAACAGTGGTGGCTGGCAATGGGCTGCAGGCACAGGGTGTGACGCTCAACCTTATTTCAGAATTTTTAACCCGATTACACAAAGCGAAAAGTTTGATCCTGACGGTAGCTTTATCCGTAAGTACTTACCAGAGCTTGCGAATGTACCATTAAAGTACATTCATCAGCCCCAAACATATTTAGATTCTATTGGCGATAAATCTTATTGGCCACAACTTGTAGATTTGAAAGAAGCACGTTTACAAGCGTTAGATTACTACCAGAAAGAGTTAAACACAGATGAGTAACACACAACATATTGATGACTTTTTAGCTATGTACAACAAGTTGGATCGCGCCAACTTAACTTTGCTTAAAGATATCTATCACCAAGATGTTGTGTTTATTGATCCTTTACACAGAATTGATGGATTACCCGCGCTTACCAAATACTTCTCTAATTTATACGAGAATCTCGATGCTGGTCGATTTGAAGTAACCAAGGTTCTAGAGCAAGAGAATACAGTAAGTCTTTATTGGACAATGTATTTTTCTCACAGCAAAATCAAAGCAGGGAAAGAAGTGTCATTTGACGGAAACAGCTACCTAGAATATCAAGATGGCAAAGTGATTTACCACCGCGACTACTTCAATGCAGCCGATATGCTTTACCAACATATTCCTGTGCTTGGTGGATTAATTAACCTCGTTAAAAAGCGTGCAACGGCATGAAAACAGTATTAATTACAGGTGCATCGTCAGGCATCGGCGAATCACTCGCAAAGTATTATGCACAGCAAGGTTTCAAGGTATTTGCATGCGGAAGAAACCAACAAAAATTAGATGCTTTATGTAATGAGTTTAGCCAAATTACTCCACTGGTCTTTGACCTAAATAACAAAACCGAAATTTTTAGCGCCCTAGATAAAAGCATCAATCTTGATCACATTATTCTCAATGCAGGTACCTGTGAATACATTGACAATGCTAAACAATTTGATGGCGATTTGTTTGCTCGCGTAATTAATACTAACCTTATTTCAGTAGGTTATTGTTTAGAAGCGTGGTTACCTCAGTTAAACTCAGGTGGTCAATTAGGGTTAATGAGTTCTAGTGCGGTATATGTACCTCTTACCCGTGCAGAAGCTTACGGAGCATCAAAGGCTGGAGTAAGTTACCTTGCTAAAACCCTGAGCATAGATTTGGCAAGCAGTAATATTGGTGTGAGCACAATTCATCCAGGGTTTGTTGAAACCCCGTTAACTGACAAAAATGATTTTCCTATGCCTAGTCGCATAACCAGTGAACAAGCAGCAAAAGCGATTTACCTTGGTATGGAACAAAAACGTTACGATATTCATTTTCCAAAACGTTTTACCTTAGTGCTTAAAACATTCGCACTTTTACCTTTTTTTATATGGCGCAAACTCGCAATAAGGATGATTAAATAATGAAAAGAATAGCCATTATTGGCAGCGGTATCTCGGGCCTTACCTGCGCTTATTTATTATCAAAAAAGTACGATATTACACTATTTGAAAAAAACGATTATATCGGTGGTCACACTGCTACAGTTGATATTGAACACAATGGCGAAAAACATGCGATTGATACCGGTTTTATCGTTTGTAACAACAAAACTTACCCAAATTTCTTAAAGCTTTTATCGCAAATAGGTGTAGCCTACAAAGACACTGAAATGAGCTTTAGTGTGCACAATGTGCAAAGCCAAATGGAATATAATGGCCATGGCCTAAATTCACTTTTTGCACAGCGCTCTAACATCTTCAAACCACGCTTTTGGTTATTAATTAAAGATATTTTACGTTTCAATAAGCTGTGCAAACAGCTACATCAAACCGATATTGATCCAGCTCTTACCCTTGGTGACTTTTTAGATAAGCACGCTTTTAATGACTTTTTTTGTCAGCATTACATTTTACCAATGGGTGCGGCAATTTGGTCCACCAGCCTGCAAGAAATGCGTGATTTTGAGTTAAAGTTTTTTGTTCGCTTTTTTTATAATCATGGGCTTTTAAATATCAGCGACAGGCCACAATGGCATGTTATCAAAGGTGGCTCACGTGAGTATGTAAAACCACTCACCCGCCACTTCGCTGACAAAATTAAGCTTAATAGTGATATTAAACAGGTGAATCGAAATGATACTGGTATTTCAGTAGAATTTGCCGATGGCACAACACAACAATTTGATGACGTTATTTTTGCATGTCACTCAGATCAAGCTCTTGCGTTATTAGCTGATGCAAATGAGCAAGAAAAAGCGGTGCTCGGTAGCATACCTTACAGCGAAAACGAAGTAGTGCTGCATACCGACATCAATATGTTACCGAAAAGACAACTAGCATGGGCTAGCTGGAACTATCGTTTAGATAGCAACAACCCACGCCCTGCTGCGGTAACTTACAATATGAACATTTTGCAGGGGCTAAGAACTGACACCACCTTCTGTGTCACACTCAATCAAACAGACCAAATTGACCAAAGCAAAATTTTACGCACCTTTGTCTATCATCACCCTGTGTTTAATAAACAAAGTATGGCTGCGCAGCAGCAGCGCGATACTATTTGCGGCCAGAACAACACCCACTTTTGCGGCGCTTACTGGTATAACGGCTTTCATGAAGATGGTGTACGCAGTGCGCTTGATGTCGCTAAACGATTCGGCTGCGAGTTATAACCATGAACAGTGGCATTTACCGTGGTCAAGTTAGGCATCGTCGCTTTTCACCAAAGCAACATGCATTTAGCTACAACATGTATATGCTTGCACTTGATTTAAATGAGCTAGACTTAGTTGCCAATAGCAGTGCTTTGTTTAGCTTAAAAAAATTTGCTCCGATCAGTTTTTTTGAAAGCGATTATGTAAAAGGTGAACCGGGCAACTTAAAGCAACGTATTGCTACTAAAGTTACACAGTTAGGTGGTAACTGGGATGGCACAAAAGTGATGTTTATGGGGCAATGCCGAAATTTTGGTATTTATTTTAGCCCTGCAAATTTCTTCTTTTGTTACGACAGTAATGATGAATGCAACACCATGCTGGTTGAGGTTTCAAACACACCTTGGTTAGAACGTCATTATTACTTAGTAGATATAACCCAACAGCAAAGAACGGATAAAACGTTTCATGTTTCACCCTTTATGGATTTAGATATGCAGTACGCCTGGCGTGTTAAAGCACCAAATGACAAAGTACTTATTCATATCGAAAATCATAAAGCTGAAAAAGTGTTCGATGCCACAGTGGCACTATCACGTTGTGAATTTAATCGTTCTAATATGCTTAAAACGTGGTTAAACACACCTGCAATGACCTTAAAAGTAATTGCAGGTATTTATTGGCAAGCCCTTAAACTGTTTGCCAAACGCATCCCATTTATTGCGCACCCAAACACGAGAGGATAATTATGGAGCAGCAAAGTACCAGCTCAGCGAGTCTCACTCAGGAAAGCGAATTATCGTGGTTCACATCACGTTGTCGTTCACTCGTTTTAGATGCACTCAATAAAATAGACAATGCCGGTTTAGAAATTGAAGAAAACGGGCAAATTACATTTCTTGGCAATGATAAAAGCGAACTACGTGGCAAATTGATTGTATTAGACCCTAGCCTTTACGTAGATTTTGTTAAAGGTGGCAGCATTGCCGCTGCAGAAGCTTATCTCGCCAAAAAATGGACATCACCTAATTTAACTGAATTAATTCGCGTTTTTGCGCGCTGCAGTAACACACTTGATCAAGTGGAAGCTAATAAATCATTCTTAACTAAAATTAAAAACTTTCTGTTCCACTGGGGTAATGCCAACACCCAATCAGGTTCTAAGAAAAACATTCTTGCTCACTATGATTTAGGCAACGAGCTCTACACCCGCTTTTTAGACAGCACCATGATGTATTCAAGTGCTATTTATTCAAATCAAGCAAACGACTTACACGCAGCTCAACTTAACAAACTAAAAACCATTTGTGACAAACTTAAGCTTTCACCAAACGACCACCTGATTGAGATTGGTACAGGCTGGGGTGGCCTTGCTATTTTTGCTGCAAAAAATTATGGCTGCAAAGTCACAACTACAACCATTTCTGATGCACAGTACGAATATGCCGTTGAGCGAGTTAAAGAAGAAGGTTTAGAAGATAAAATAACCTTGCTTAAAAAAGATTATCGCTTGCTTGAAGGTAAATACGACAAACTGGTCTCAATTGAAATGATCGAAGCGGTTGGCCATAAATTTATGGCAGAGTTTTTTGCTAAGTGTAATAGCTTGCTTAAAGAGTCAGGGTTAATGCTAATCCAAGCGATCACCATTTTAGATGCCCGCTACGAACACTACCGCAATAATGTTGATTTTATTCAACGTTATATTTTCCCAGGTGGTTGTTTACCGTCAAATGCAGTAATGAACCAACATATTGCAGAACAAACAAATATGATGATCGACAATGTGGAAGACATTGGCCTACATTATGCTCGCACCTTATATGATTGGCGTATGAAGTTCGATAATGCTTGGTCTGAGCTAACTCAATTTGGTTTCGATGAACAATTTAAGCGCTTGTGGCATTTTTATTTATGCTATTGCGAAGGTGCGTTTATTGAGCGCGTAATCAGCACACATCAATTGGTAATGCGTAAACCTGATTATCTTGATAAAGATGACCAACAAGTTCTGGCTTACTAACCTTGTTTTATTTCAGCTAGCTTGGTTTTGCTGTGCGCTACTCACAGCAAATGCCAACTGGCTGATCCCGCCGATTATTGCTCTTCACTTTGTTTTATCGCCATCAAAACGTGATGACGCAAAATTACTGCCGTTTGCCATTTTGGGCTGTGCTATAGATTTTGTGCTTTATCAACTGGAGATTATTAATTTCACAGCACAGCAATTTCCAATTTGGTTACTCGGTTTATGGGTCATGTTTGTACTTTCAGTAAATCACTCGCTTAGTTGGTTGAATAAGTGCAAGCATTGGCAAATCGCTATAATTGGTGCCTTTGGTGGTGCGCTTAGTTATCTTGGTGCACTAAAATTTTCAGCGATTGCGACCTCTCTACCGCAAACATCATTGTTTTTAATATACGCTACCATCTGGGCATTTGTGCTTCCGGCACTGATCGTTTTTCAAGGCAAATTCGTACAATCAAAACACAATTAGCTGGACGTTAGCCATGTTAAAACAACTAGTATTTGCTGGCCTGCTGTTTGTACCAAGTGTGTTTGCAATTCAAACAAATCAACTTGTTAAATACGGTGAAGGCGAAATGAAAGTGCTCTTTTGGGAGCTTTATAAAGCAGAGTTATTTGGCAGTAAAAACACCTATTCGTTTGATGATAAACAACTTGCGCTCAAAATTACTTACTACCGCGATATTGATAAAAACGATTTAATTGAAGCAACCGCAGACCAATGGCAACACATTGGCGTGACACATCAAAATATACCTATGTGGTTAGATGAGCTTGCTACCATTTGGCCTAACATTAAAAAAAATGACATGCTGATTGTGACACGCAATGAAGATAACAGCGCGAGCTTTTTCAATAATGAGGGGCTGTTAGGTACAGTGAAAGATCCTGACTTTGGTGATGCCTTTTTAAATATTTGGTTATCGAATAAAACCACTCGCCCCGAATTGAGAGAAAAGCTGATTGGAGATGCAAAATGAAGCAATGGTTAGCGGTTATTTTTTCTATCTTCTTAGTTGCATGTTCAAGCCCAGACATTAACGATTACGCAAACACCACACCTACTCTCAAACTAGAAGAGTTTTTTGATGGCAAACTGAGTGCGCACGGTATTGTACTTGACAGAAACGGAGCCCTTACTCGACGTTTTAGTGTTGATTTAGTTGGCTCATGGCAGGGCAATCAAGGAAAGTTAGATGAATGGTTTGTTTATGACGATGGCGAAAAGCAAACTCGTACCTGGTACATAGAAAGCCTTGGCAATGGCAATTACAAAGGCACGGCAAATGACGTGGTCGGCACCGCTATGGGCACAGCCAAAGGTTCCGCGCTTTATTGGCGCTATCAATTACAAATTGAATATCAAGGTGAGCCGCTCGAAGTAACCTTAGATGATTGGATGTTTTTAATAAATGAGAAACGCCTTATCAATCGCACCGACATCATTAAGTTTGGTTTTAAAGTGGGCGAAGTAATTCTTACTATAGAGAAAGAATAGAGTGTTTAATGGGCTTCATTATCATATTGAAGCCCTTTTATTATGCGGCTTTGCCTTGCTGTTGATGAGATAAATCAACTACTTTTAAGCTAGTTTGAATATCAGACCAATGTAACAACTCAATTCGACCAGCTTCATCTTCCACCAGCACAGTACAATTCTCAATCCAATCACCGTCATTACAGTACAGAATGCCATCGATTTTTTTTATGTCAGGTTGATGAATATGACCGCAAATAATTCCATCGACACCTTGCTTTTTAGCTTCGTGTACAGCGGCGTTTTCAAATGCAGCGATTGCTTGTCGCGCTTTATGGATGCGGTTTTTAATCCACGAGGCTAGCGACCAGTAATGACTACCAAACAAACGACGAACGCGATTATGCCAACGGTTTAAAAATAATAAAAAGTCATAGGCATTATCACCAATAATACTGATCAATTTGCTATAGCGAGTGGCTGAATCAAAGTCATCTCCATGCACCAGTAAAAACCGTTTACCTGTTTTAGCTGTATGAATAAAACTTTTATGAACTTCAACATTCATAAATGCTTCACCTACATAAGCACGAAAGGTTTCATCATGATTGCCCGGAATATAGATAACGCGAGTGCCTGAATTGGCTTTATTGCGAATACATTCGAGCACTTGGTAATGACTTGGCAACCAATAAAACTGTCGTTTCATTGACCACAAATCGATGATATCACCCACCAAATAAAGTACATCACATTCGGTGTTTGTTAAAAAATCCAGTAAGAAATCTGCCTTACAGTCTTTGTAACCTAAGTGCACATCTGAAATCCAAATACAGGAATAAAATTGCTTAGCCATAGCCCTTTCCTTATGTGTAATAAGGTTACGCTAAGAATATCCCATGACAAATTGGCGGCACTTATAAGAAAGCTTTATGACAACAAATCAATTTGCCAAGGCTCTTCGCTTTCTTCTTAACGGCATATTTTGAAATAGCAATATCATTCCTGAAATACAAAACAACACAGCAACCGCAGCAAAGCTAATTAATAAAGGGTTATTAAAGTCTTCACGCTCGTCGTAATCCATAATATGCAACATCCAAAAGAAATCGAAGATGCGCCAAATTGTGCTGCGCACAGTAATTACTTGGCCTGAATCAACTTGTATATACAATGTAGTATTGACGTTATCTGCAAAGTCTACGCGCCAAATATTAGTTTTATAGCCAACTTCTCTCGGGCCCTCTTTGAGTTTTGTGGCAATAACCTCTATTTGACTTGCATCACCAAGGTAATGTGCCTTTGCTTGTGTAATTATTTGCTGTTGATTTGGAGGGGTAAATAATTTGCCTGTCTCACCATGGAGATAAACATGCGATTCTTCACCAATTAATTCGATTACTGGCGTATTTAAGAAGTGTGTAAAATTAACTTTTTTAAGTGCAATGTCATGCTCTTTAAATAAGTTAAAGTCAGTTGTATATACATCTTGAGAAAATGGGTTTTCAAGTTGGCGTTTGGCCAAGTGTTTACCATGAACATATTCCAGAGGAATAGCACTCATCACTAACCCACCGAGCAACCAAGCAAAAACCTGTAGCGCAAGTATATAACCCAACCATTTATGGCATTTCCGTGCCCATTTAAACCATGTTTTATTCATTATTATTCTCGTTATTGGTTTTTTCGCTCGTAATATGATCTTTGCGAAGTTAGAGCGTGTTGATCTTTACGGTCTAAATTCTGTTCAAATCCAAGCCGTTTTGATCGCGGCAGCGCTTTGTAGAACTAGCGGGCTAAGTCAAAAAGCGACAACAAAGAGCACAACGGTTTGGGTTGAACCATACAGACAGCGCTTGTTTGGCATTTATACTATGTTATCGCTCATTTATGTAAAATAACTACACTACAATCGCTCTGCCT
>NZ_JAPEHW010000074.1 GCF_028875915.1 Pseudoalteromonas sp. G4 | reverse complement strand
ACGCCAGTCTTGGAGGTTAGTAGTTAATTACTTGAAAGTATTGCTAATTCATTTTAATCGTAGAAATCAAAGTGGCTATCGGCAATTTGCCTATTGAGCTTCGCTTCGTCTTTCAACAATTCAATTCGCTGCCATGGTGATAAGCGCTTTTTACTTGTCACTTTCATTGGTGCAGGTTTGCCTGATGTGTAGGAAATTTGATATTTAACTTCCAACTCATCGTCATAGTCAAAATCAGATTCGTCAATTTCCATCTTTATTTACCTTTTAACGCATTGTTTCGTGTCTTAGTACAAGGGTTGAGTTTAAAAACACCGGCTTTTCAGCCACTTTTTAACGATAACTAAAAGATGTCATCGCAAACAGAAACTTTTGCCACAGTTTTACTGCGTAAAGCGTGGCGGTTTCATCACTATTTAATTCCATTACAAACATAGCTTCTTCGGCATTCTCTGGTGAAATCAGACCATTTTGTAAACCATACAAGGTATCACCGTAAGCAACGAGCGCTTCAGATTCACAGGCGCTAAAGTAGCCGCTTTGTGATAATCCAAACGGGAAAATATGGTTAGCATGAAAAGGCGTTTTACCTTTTCGTATAGCTGTTTCCATTAGTCTTCACCTTTTCCAACATAAGCAATTAATTCGCTATACGTTGCAAATATTTCAAAGCCAGAACCTTCTAATTCTGTGTTAACACAGTTGAGAATATTAGCTTCGTGTTCACTGTCACTTTCTACTAGAATATCCTTACAATACTCTAGGTAATTTAGGGCAATTGAAGGTGGTGCTTTTGCCACATCTTCAGCTTCAACAATCGCAGGGTTTGCAACTACAAACAGACCAAACGCGACCATTTTTAAGAGCTTCATTTCCAGTCCTCTGGGTTAGTTTCTGCGCTCAATTTAGGGCTAGTTAAGTAAAATGAAAAGCAAATAATTATTGTCGATATAACAAAAAATCTTTAGATTAATGGGGCGAATATCACTAGGTAAAATTATGGATATTAAGGTCTTTAAAACGTTTATTGCGGTTGCTGAGAATCGACATTTTGGCAAAGCTGCAGAGCAACTTTATATTACGCAGGCGGCAGTCAGTGCACGTATTAAACAATTGGAAGAATACTATGCAGCGCCGATGTTTATTCGTGATAAAAATAACCTCACTTTAACACCCGCTGGAAATGCGCTCTTACCATTTGCTCATTTAGTTATTGACCAAATCGAAAAGTCAAAAGCTATTGTGGGCGCAGCAAGTCAGCAAAAAGAATTATTTAACATTGCGGCCACCCCAAATGTTTGGGATGCTTTTTTAAGCTCGCATATGAGTGAGCTTAATTCGTTATTAGAATCCGCAGTTGTAGGTACGGAAATTTCAGTGCGCGAAGCTATACAGCGAAAATTAGACGATAAAAGCTTAAGCATCGCGTTTTTAACCGACCCGATTAAAGACAGTGACTTTAGTAATACCCTGATTGGTTATTTCGATATTTCATTAGTGGGCACTGAGCCTGAATTTAGTGATGATGTGACAAATTATATTTTTGTTGATTGGGGTATTACGTTTGCAAAAGAGCACGCAACGCAGCATAAAGTGCAACCAATGCATCGCACATCCACTGCAACCATTGCGTTTGATTTAATGCTGGCGCAAGGTGGCTTTGCTTATTTACCCTCGCATTTAGTCAAAGACTATGTTGCTTCTGGCCGCTTTTATAATGTGGCTAGTTCAATGCAATTAAAACGACCTGTGTATTTAACGCAAAAAAAATCAGCGTCACAAACGACGCTGATTGAGAGTGTAATTGCTCACTTAACCGCGAAACAGTAATTCTACTTCGCCAAATTGGGGCTGTTCAGCTAAAAGTTTGTCTATACAGCAGCTAAAGCGGGCTCTAAAGAAACTTCCAACGGCGAAACATTACTAAGGCAAACACCCCAATACCTGTTAAAACACCGCAAAACCAATAAAAGGCATTGGGGTTATCAACGCCAGGCATGCCGCCCACATTAATACCGAACAACCCGGTTAAAAAACCAAGTGGTAAGAAAATGCCGGCGATAATCGACAGCATGTAGGTATTGCGATTCATAACTTCACTGTTAATCTGCGAAATGCGGTTGTTAATTACGTCAATTTGCGCAATATAAAAATCGATTGTGTCGACAATACGCGACAAGGTATCAAGCCCGGTCGCAAGCTCTACATGATAGTCTTTAAATGCTGCCACATTGTTTTTACTCAATGCCGATAGCGCATACAATTGCGGTTTTAAAAAGCGATTTAAACGCAGTAATTTACGGTGTTTAACACTTATCTCAGCAATGGCATCTGAGCTAAACGCATCGTTATCTTGTGCGTTAATAAATTGCTCAATAGGCTCAATTACAGATTCAATTTTGGCATTTAGCTGACTTAAGAGCTCAATCACCAAAGATTCAAGGGTATCGGGTCCTTTATTCTTTTTTAATTGAGATGCCACCGCTTCAATTGCACGTAAGCGCTGAATGCTACACGTAACAACACGCTCTGGCGTGTAAAGCAAACGCACAGTTAACATATCGTCTGGCTCTTTTCCGGCATTTAGGTTTACACCTCTTAAAATAAGGAAAAAGCTGTTCTTATCAATTTGCTGAAAACGCGGTCTTGTATCAGTGGCAAGCAGTGATTCAATAATTGATTCATCAAAACCAAGGGAATCTAACCAATGCTCAAATTCAGCCGATGAGCGATCACAGTGCACCCAATAATTTTGCTCTGTTAGTTGCTGTTCTGACGTGACAGCATTAGGTCTGTCGTTATGATTGAGTTGCCAACCTTCAATTATAAAATCATGCTTCATGGTTATTTCCTAAGTTAGCTGTTAGTTTTGTTAGTCGTATTAACAATATTAAGCGTGCCATCAAGGTGAATATCACGCTGCGGGAATGCAATCGTAATATCTGCTGCTTTAAACGCTTCGTCTAATTCAAATCGAATATTGCTGGCAACTAATCGTAAGCCACCTTCAACTTGCGAGTTAATCCAAAAATAAACCTCAAAAAGCAGTGAGTTATCGCCAAAATCTTGGAAAAAAACTAACGGTGCACGGCCATCTTCGCTTAGTGTTTCTGGTTGTGCGTTGGCGACTTCTAACATAATGCGTTTTACACTTTGACAATCAGTGCCGTAGGCAACACCCACAGCCACGGTGCCACGCACTAATTTGTCGCGTAAGGTCCAGTTAGTCACCGTGTTTTCCAAGAGCTTGCTATTGGGGATCAGCATGTGAACGCCATCAACACGACGAATGCGTGTTGAGCGGGTATTAATTTCTTCAACCACACCCTTTACGCCTTCGACCTCTAAAAAATCACCAATGCGGATTGGTTTTTCACCCATTAAAATCCAACCACTAATAAAGTTATTGATAATGTTTTGCGCACCAAAACCAAAACCAATCGCTATTGCACCAGAAAGAAATGCAAATGCAGTGATCGGTACATTGACCATCGAAAGGGTTGTCATAAAAATAATAGCGAGCGCCACCACATACAAAATACGCTGTACTAAGTGAACAATATTAGGATCTTTATTTTTCTTTGTAAGGCGTTTACCAATCATTTTTATAATGAAGTGGGAAAGCCAAACACTGGCGATTAACCAAAGCGGAACGGCGAGCACTTCAATCAGTGTGATAACACGTTCGTTAAATTTAAATAGCGGGAAATTGAGCCAATATTTAACTTGTTCTAACATTAATAAGTCCTTGTCAGGATGAGTTTTTTGCTATTTTACAGTAATCAGTATACACAGGAAAATTAACAACCCGTGTTGCTTGCAGCTAGCACGCAGCGCCACTGGCGCATACGTCTAACTGCATTACTGTTAACTTTGCGAGGCGACAAAGCCATTTGCAGGGTCAATAAAAAAGTGGTCACCCATTGCTTGTCTGCCTAATAACATTAAGTAAGTCATATCTGAGCGGTCAGTTAAGGTAATTTCAATATCCCATGTATGATCACCTAATATCGCAGGTGTTTTAATTACATAACGTTGTTCACTCATTCCGTTTGATGACTTTACTTTGCGAATATCATGCAAAATAGCGGTACAGCGTACGGTTTTGTCTACGTTATGAATTTCAGGGTGAATATCAAACGATACCGCTGGCTTTTTATCGATTTTAGTGCGTTGAATGTTATCTACATGCAGCGACGATGTTTGTGCCCCTGTATCAACACGAACCGTTAGTTGATTAATGCCAAGTTCGGGTAAATCAATGTTTTCAACATGACCAATTATCATTCGTTTGTTCATAGCAATCCTTCACTGTTTTCAATATGGTTTACTAACTCTTCCTCTACACTGCCAATATGTTCGGCAATTTCTTCATCGTCTTCTTTAAAGTAGGCGATGTGGTACATGGCTTCACCTTCTTGTACCAAAGGAATATTCTGTTTGCCAATAATGACACCACTTTTATTAGCGAATACCTCAGTTAAGACATCGCCATAAGGGCTACCTATTTCGGCTAACACTTGCCCTTTTTTAACTTGGTCTCCCAAGTTATATAAGTGAGTCACAATGCCACTACTGGTTGCGCGAACCCAACCGCTGTTATTAGCAATAAACTGACTTTCAGATTTTTTACGTGTGCGTCCTTTTGGCATCATTTTCAAGTGGCGCAAAACATTGACGATACCTTTGATACCAGCACGAATTGAAAATTCATCAAAACGCAACGCCTCACCTGCTTCATAAAGCAACACTTTGGTGTCATTCGCCACGGCTGCATCACGTAAAGAGCCTTCAATAATCTCAGAGTTCAAAATAACCGGTGCACCGAATGCATTAGCCAGTGTCAAGGTTTCTTCATCTGCTAGCTGCGCTCTAATTTGTGGCAAGTTTGAACGGTGAATAGCACCTGTATGCAAATCAATACCGTAATCACAGTGGCTAACAATTTCTTTTAAGAAAATATTAGCGACACGTGCTGCCAAAGAGCCTTTCGCCGAACCTGGGAAGCTGCGGTTTAAATCTCGCCTGTCAGGCATATAGCGGCTTTGGTTGATCACCCCGTATACATTCACCATAGGCACAGCAATTAAGGTGCCTGCTGAAATTTTAAAGCCTTTTAAATTTATAAGGCGTCTGATGATTTCAATACCATTAAGCTCATCACCATGCACCGCGGCACTGATAAACATTGTTGGGCCTGCTTTTTTACCGCGAATAATATGTACCGGTAAGTGCACATCAGCATCGGTGTACAATTTTGCTACTGGCAAATCAATTTTCTTTGTTTCGCCAGGCATAATTGCGTGTTCACCAATAATCAATTCGTTCATAACTGTTCCAATAGCGTTAATTAACCTTGTCCTTTGGTTTTTGTTGAACCAGACTTAGCCGTCTTTTCAATAAACTCAATTAGCTTACCTGCTACGTCTAATCCCGTTGCGTTTTCAATGCCTTCAAGACCTGGAGATGAATTTACTTCCATTACCATAGGGCCATTGTGTGAGCGTAGTAAATCTACACCGCAGAAGTTAAGTCCCATTACTTTGGCAGCGTTAACAGCAGTTGCACGTTCTTCTTTGGTTAATTTAACAAGTTCAGCACTGCCACCACGGTGCAAGTTTGAACGGAATTCACCTTCTGCACCTTGGCGTTTCATTGCTGCAACAACACGGCCACCAACAACTAAACAACGAATATCTGCACCGCCAGCTTCTTTAATATACTCTTGCACTAAAATGTTAGCTTTTAAGCCCATGAACGCTTCAATAATGCTTTCTGCCGCTTTTGCTGTATCAGCGAGTACTACACCAATACCTTGGGTACCTTCTAGTAGTTTGATTACTAAAGGCGCGCCACCCACATTTTTAATTAAGTCTTTAATGTTGTCTGGCTTGCTTGCAAAACCAGTGCGTGGCAGACCAATACCTTTACGCGATAGTAACTGTAGTGAGCGTAATTTGTCGCGAGAGCGGCTAATCGCTACCGATTCATTCACGTTAAATGTGCCCATCATTTCAAACTGACGCGCAACCGCAGTGCCATAAAACGTAACTGATGCACCAATACGAGGAATAATAGCATCGTATTTTGGTAGCTCTTGACCGTGGTAACGCACCGCAGGGCGGCTACTGGTGATATCCATGTAGCAATGTAATGTGTCAATAATGTCAACCTCATGGCCACGTGCGATACACGCTTCTTTTAAGCGGCGGGTTGAATATAGGTTTTCATTTCGAGATAAAATAGCAATTTTCATAATTTGGCATCCATATTTTGGCGTTTTTTTGTCCAACTAAATTTATGGTAAGAAAATTAGTTGAAAATATCTAAAAAGAAAAACAAAATAAAAATTACAATTTGATAAAATAATTTTATTAAAAAGGTGTTTTCGAATGAAAATTGAGCTTTTATCGACGTTTTTGGAAGTGAGCCAAACCCTACATGTGCGGGTTGCAGCCGATAACTTATACCTAACGCAAGCCGCTGTTAGTAGCCGTATTAAACAGTTAGAAGAAGAGCTCGGTGTGCAGTTATTTGATCGTACACAGAAACGTTTAAAGCTTACCGCAGAAGGCCACCGCCTTGTTAAACATGCCAATGAAATGCTGATTATGTGGCAAAAACTGAAACAAGATGTAGGTGTCGCTCAGCCTAACGCCTACCAGTTGTTTGTTGGTTCAATGATGTCGATTTGGGATATTGTACTGCAAGATTGGCTGCAAAAAATTCATCGTAATCTAGATGACGTTCATTTATATACCCACACATATTCGCCATTAGAGTTAAGAAAGCAAGTGATTAGCCGTTTAGTAGATATCGCGTTTTTATTCGAACCGCCATTTACAGAAGACATAGTGAACGAGAAGGTTTCAACTGTACCTTTGCAACTCGTGTCGACTGACCGCGATATGACATTACACAATATTGAGAATATGGTTATGGTTGATTATGGTGAGTCGGTAAATAGTCAAATTTTACGTGATTACAGTGAGTTAAATGCTATTCGCCATCATATGAGTCAACCGCGGATCGCGTTAAACTTTATTTTAGAGGCATCGGGTTGTGCCTACCTGCCAAAACAAATGTGCTTTGAGCATATTCGAAAAGGTAAATTACATGTGGTTGAGGGGGCACCTGAATATAGCCGTGATATCTATGCGATTTACCTTGCGAAAAGTCATAAGAAGCAATTGGTGCAAGATGCGCTTATGTTATTCCCATACGTACGCAACTAACGTGTAAGCTGGAATTTTCAATAAATTTAATTTATCAAAAATTAGATATTGAATATTTATTTTTATTGTTTCCTGTAAGTTAACCGTTTTAAAGTCAAAATTTTGAAGATTTTTTTTACCTTATTTTTTCGTAGGCAATGTTTTGTTTTTATTTAATAATGAGCAAAAACAAAAATCGTTTTTAGCGTCTTTATGAATAATCCTAAAATCCGCCAAGTGGGTATTTTTACCGAGTCAGAAGAAATAACCCATTGGTTAGAGTGCACACTCAAGCTTACAACGCTGTCGTTTGATAGTGTATGCATTCTCAATAAATCAAGTGATATTGCGAAAAATAGCCCGTCGCTGATTATTGTTACCGAGCGTAAATTCAGAGCGCTTTACAATTATTTGAATAAAGCAAACACGTTACTGCCTGTGCTGGTAGTAACGCGCGACTTTAATGGTTTTAGCGTGCCAAACGCCAATCGTCTAACTATCGATTTGTTGCCATTACCTGCAGCTACTATTGGTTTGCTTGAACATAGTATTAAAGCCGTGTTTCAAGACTTTAAGCTCAATCAAGAGCTAACAAAGCTTGCCCACTATGATGCACTAACGGGCGCTGCAAACC
Organism: Pseudoalteromonas sp. G4; assembly: GCF_028875915.1. Lineage (GTDB taxonomy): Bacteria > Pseudomonadota > Gammaproteobacteria > Enterobacterales > Alteromonadaceae > Pseudoalteromonas. Next base: position 10,903 of record NZ_JAPEHW010000074.1, on the reverse strand, counting down.
GGTTATTGTTTCAAGACCGCTGCAAGCAAGCGCTTAAAATGGCAAAGCGCAATAAGCGAGCGGTTAGTTTATTGTATTTTGATCTCGATGATTTTAAACCGATTAATGATACTTACGGCCACGATATAGGCGATGAGCTATTAAAGCGATTTGTTAAAATTGTTTCTTCGGTTAGCCGAGAAACTGATACGTTAGCGCGGCTTGGCGGCGATGAATTTGCCTTGTTGTTGCCGGATACCCCAGAATCTGAGCTGACGCAGTTTTGTCAAAAAGTGGTGCAGTGTTTAGCGCAGCCGCAGCAACTAAATGAACAGTTAATTGAAATAAAGTGCTCAATAGGTGCAGTTTCGACCTCAAAAGAAGAACATGTAACCTTAATCCCGCAAAAGCTTATCAAGAAAGCAGACCAAGCAGTTTATCGAGCAAAAGAAATACAAGGCACTAGCTTTGTTATTGTTTAAACGTGTTTTTTGTGATTGTCGACTAGTATCATAAAGATGAGCAGTAATTTGTATTTTAAAGCTACATCAACTCTTTTAAGTAATTAAGTCTTTCAAATACAATAATATGTTCCTAAAATAGTTGAGAGTTTTCGCTTTTTGCCGATAACTCAATATCCGACGTTAAAACCTTCATTCCAGTGTAGTGCTTTGCGCGATGCATAATCTGAGGCGTTTTCATTTCGTTACCCATTCACTAAATAAAAGAGGTGCTTAATGTTCTTAAATTGGGTGAACAAAAGTGAACTAGAAAAATTACAACTAGAAAATCAGCACTTAAAACAAGAAAATGCGAAATTAATCCAAGCGATAGAACAAGCTCAACAAGAAAATTTAAGTATTTCGGGCGACCTCGATATGCTTTCTGATCGAGCCGAGCATCAAGAATCTTTGTGTAAATTATCTCTTCAGTCAGGTGATCTTTTAAGTCAAATTCGTGAAAGTTTGGCGGCATCTTCGACAGAATTAATCACACACCGCGATGACTTTGACGCGTCGCAACAATTATTTGATCAAATAAAAGACATGCTGGCTTCGACAATTAGTGCGACTTCGGTGATTTCTAATGACTCACAGCATGCGTCAAATTCAGTAGACGAATTAAATGAAGTAACCAAAGGTATTAATGATTTCGTTAATATTATTAAAGGGATATCTGATCAAACGAACTTGTTAGCGCTAAATGCCGCAATTGAAGCCGCACGCGCGGGCGAACAGGGTCGCGGTTTTGCCGTTGTTGCGGATGAAGTTAGAACGCTTGCCCAGCGCTCTGCCGAAGCCTCAAACGAAATTTCGGTGTTGATTGAACAAGTAAACAGTCAAATGAAAGATGTGGTTACTAGTATTAGCGGTGTGGGTGAAAAAAGTATAAAAATAAATGACAGTACGGCGAGTATTGATAAAACCGCAAATCGAATCGTTGAGTTTTCGCAAAATATGTACACCGTTATTACCAATTCAACCGCCGATGCATTTTTACAAACAGTAAAAATGGATCATGTTGTATGGAAAATGGACGTGTATCAAGTAATGTTGGGGTTATCTAATAAATCACCAGAGGATTTTGCGGATCATACTATGTGTCGTTTAGGAAAATGGTACTACGAAGGTGAGGGGAAGAGTAAGTACACTGACTTTTCGGCATTCAAAAAGCTTGAAAAGCCCCATGCTGAAGTGCATCAAAATGGTCTCGCTGCATTGAATGCAAACCTGAAAGGCGATAAAAGAACAGCTGCTCACCATCTTGCTTTGATGGAATCAGCAAGCTTTGAAGTGGTTGAACAATTAACGCAACTGTCTCATCAGGTGGCAGGTGAGGTTACTTTAATAAAAGATCAGACTGAATTGTTTTAATCCAGTCTTTGCTTTGGCGGAACAATCATTTTGCCGCCAAAGTAAAAGAAAAACACTACAAATTACTGCACGTTTGAAGCGTTAAAATACACTTTAAACGCGCCTCTTAACTCTCCAAGTTTAAAACCTGTGGCTGTATCTTTTGGATAATGCGCTTTGATATTTGCCTGTAAGTCATTGCTAATATTTTCGCCATGACAGGCAAGGCACACTTGCCCGGTTGGAATGGCTTTCATAAATTGGTATTCACCGCTTTGCGGGTTTAAGTTTGAATAGGAGACTGTTTTTGCAGGCTCACCGCTGGCCAGCCGCTTAGCAAAATCTTGTAGTATCGCTATCTCGTCAATATTTGGGGTATTCTGACTATTACGAGTTTTTAGACTTGTGCGGCTGATTTGCCAACCGTGACTCGAGTATTTTTTGGCAATTTCAGGGGCTTGCTCTTGGCATACCTCAACACCAGCAGATAGCCCGCCTTTTGCTACGGCTGCCATTAAGGTAGTTTTTAGCTCGGTTGCAAATGCATTGGTTATCCTTTTGGCTTGCATATCGAGCTGTGCTTTTTGTGCGATTGCATCATTAGCATGAACCGCGCCAGCTAATACTATTAAAGGTATTGCACAAGTATTAATCGCTGTTTGTATTGTTGAACGCTTGGTATCGGTCATCTTGCTACCTATTTAATTTTTTAAAGGGTCGGTTAAGTTATTTCGGCTTAGCAGGGCTTCAAGTTGCCAAAAAGTGCGCTTTGAAGTCGATAAAGGCTGATCTGCTCTGAATGCAGGGCAGTAAATTTCACTGAATTTATCCCACTTTATGCTGCTTTGTTTGAGTACATTGCCCATGCTACTTGATGAAAACTCAAGTGCATCAGATGGCAAACAGAACACCGTGTTTTCACAAACAAGTAGCGATATTTTCGAGCTATTTGATTTGACATATTTGATGGTGAGCATGAGATGACCTAAATGCAGCATTTCATTATGTTCAAGCATGTCACCATTATTTATATCAAACGCGTCATGGTTTGGCGTATTTGTTAAACACGCTTTTGCTAGCATCAATTGCCCTGTAAATCGCTGCGCTAACTGGTTCACCCACCTCAGTTGTGTATTAGCATCGCAAGCGATTAACCACCACTGTGTTTCGCACGGGCAGTTTTCAAGTCGTTCAACCATATAGTCGTGTTTTTTCTGATCAGAAATACAAAGTGCAATTACCGCACAATAAGGCGTTAACGTATCTCTAATTAAATAAGCAATTAGCTGGCTTTCATAAACTACTTCAATAACACCTAATGACTCAGCCATAGCACTTTTCCTCTGAGCCATTTTCTTTAGAAAATACACGATCATTCTCAATATCAATACGCTGATTAAGCATTAATGTTTGCGGCACAATATGGCTAGCAATCAGCACGATACCGGTTTTACTCAATTGATTAATAAGCCGAATCATAAGTGCAATATTGTGATCGTCGAGTGCTTCAAACGGTTCATCTAGTAGCACCACATCGGGCTTAAATAACAATGCCCTTGCTAGGTTCAGGCGCTGTCTTTCGCCACCAGAGAGCTGTCTGCCACCTGATCCTAACCATTGCGTTAATGCGCCTAGGTAAGACAAATTAACGTCATTGAGCACCTGCTGTAGTGTGTCTTGCTCTATTTCATGACCTAAAGAAAGGTTCTCAGCCAAAGTGCCATCTACTACGGGGGCTGATTGCCCGCAGTAAACAATGCGCTCATGTAATTTGCCAAAGTGTTGGACGATGGATTGTTGGTTAAACGAGATATCGCCTTGAAATGGCTGAAGCCCTGCAATTGCTTTTAATAACGAAGACTTACCAGCGCCCGAGCTGCCCTCAAATAAATAGCAACCGGCATGATTTATTTCGATTGAAATAGGCAATCGTTGCGCGCTGCAAGCGCTCACATTATTAAGGCTCAGCGCGTAAATTGCTTGGCTATGTCGGGTAATTTTTGGCGATGATGACTGCGCTTGTTGCTGTGCTTTTTTATCGGTTGTATTCACCAGAGCTTTTTCAATATCACCTTGTTTGGCTTGAATAAAATCAACCAGCCCAGATTGTGAATGCAGTAGCTTGCCAAGCCAATCGTTAATGCTTAGCAATAACATGGGTACTAAAATAAACAATGCATTTTGCGATGCCGCGCCAGCATACCGCTTAAAAAGCAGATACAAAGCTAAAATGGCGAAAAGTTGCAAACAGAGTTGGCCGTAAAAAATTGCCTTTTGCTGCGTTTGTTGCGCGTTTAACAGCTTAGAGGTTGATGCAAATTGACTGTTTTTTTGTTGTATATGTTTGTCTAAAAACTCAGTTTGAAGATGCCAAAGCGGTGAGCTATGTAACTTATCGTCGAATTCAGTGACAAAGCGCTCTTTTTGTTTGGCAATTTTGACCGTTTGTTTTAAGCCAAACACAATGAGTAGCGCGTAAACTAAAACAAAAGCAATCGTCACAACCAGCACATAAATAAGATGACTTGGAATAAGCAAGTAAACACTAACATTTAACAGCAGTAAGGTAATAAACATCGCAGCATTTTGATTTACCCAAGCAATCCAAAGCGCAGCTTGCTGCTCTGTGGTGGTGCTCATTGCCTCAACCTGCGCGCTGCTTTTAACTTGCTCAAGCAAGCTTAAGTTATGCAAACTGGTTGCAAATAGCGCTATGCGTTTGGTTTGTAACGATTTAAAAAAGCCACTGTGGCCAACCAACAAGGCCGCATAACCCGATGCAATGCGAATGAGCGCTAAGGCCCGAATAATAACGGCGGGTAACATGTAATTTAAGCTACTGCCCATCACGCTTGCCGCCGCAATAAACCAACTTGAAACCAGCAATAACCCCATTGCCGCTAGGCTATAAGCCACACTCAGTAGCAGCGCTAATAAGTTGGTTTTTAATGTATTAGTTTGCATGACAAAGCACCTCGCCAAGCTCATTGATGTGCCAAATATGACTAAACCAGCGCTGTGACTGTGGCTTATGACACGCCCAAATAACGGTTTTATCTTTTAGAACCGTTTCGATTAAACGACAGAGTCGCAAATGTTGCGCGTCACTTAAAAACGCGGTGGGCTCGTCGAGTAAATACAGGTCGGCATCGCACAATAATAACCTTGCTAAACTTAAGCGCTGCTTTTCACCGCCAGAAAGTGGCGGACACTCATCCATCGGCGTGTTAAGCCCTTGTTTTAAATTTTTATACCAAGCCATTAGCTCAACTTTTTCTAACATCGCAAAAAGCGCTTTATCAGAGATTGGTCTATTGAGTGTTAAGTTGTCGCGCACAGTGCCGCGCAAAATACAGGGAGATTGTGTCAGCAGCGCCACTTTTTGTGTGGTTTGGTGGCTTGCTTGGCGCTGTTTGCTAAGCGCTTCAAATAACAGCGTTTTGCCGGCACCTGAGGGGGCGCTTAGCCATATATGCTGGCCATCTTCTACAAATAAATGTTTGGCAAAAACCGCGGTATTAACAACCTGAAAGTCATGCCAATCTATGCTAGGAGATTGTTGTATATCAGTACTTTTTTGACTATTACAAAGCACACGTGCCAGCTCTGATGCTGCAACCTGTGCTGCGGCTTTTTGGTGGTATAAATTGCCTAATTGTTTAAGCTCGCTAAACACCATAGGCACCGCTATGAGTAAAAATAAGCCATCGGCAAACACCAGTTTGGGCCCTAAATTTATCTCTTCTAACAGGTTAAACCCAACATAAACGGCAATGAGTGCCATCGACAGCGTTGAAAAAAAATCTAACACAGTTTGGTTTAAAAAGGCCACTTGAAGCACTTTCATGGTGCTGGAATTAAGCGTGTTTGATCTTTGCTCAAGGCGCTGTGTTTGTTGTTTGTTGGCAGAAAATACATTGATCAATTCAATGTTGCTAAGGCGATTGGCAAACATACTGCCTAAACGCTCAAATGCCACAAAATAAGTGTTATGTAAGTGCTTTGTGCCTTTGCCTATGATGATCATAAATAGTGGTACCACAGGCAAACACACTAATAAAATAATAAATACAAACCAGTTCACATAAGCAATCACGCCAAGCAATAACAAAGGCGTAACCACCGCAAGCCATTTTTGCAATTGAAATTCACTGATAAATTTCACCATCGCATGAAGGTGCTCGGTGCTTAGTTGCTGCCAGTAAAAATGACTATGTTGACGAACTAAGGCGTGTTGCCCTTGTTTAAAAGCGCCATGTAATTGCACTTCTAAATCGGCCAAGCTGCTTGCCTGTAACGCCATTAGGCGGTTATGAGCAAAAAGGTTCAGTATTAAGCTTGAACCCAGTGCCCCAACTAAAACATTGAGCGTCCATTCATAGTGTGTGTTTGCGCTAAAAAAATGACTCATAACCAGACTACTTGCATCACTTGCGAGCAATCTGGCCACTAAAAAGCTAAATGCTGCGAAAGCCGTCAGCTGGCATAAAAAGGCACCGCTTTTAAAAGCTAACACACCCAGCAGCGCATTTTTTACTTTGTGCTGCTGGCTATGTAACAGATCGGTAGCGGCGACCTCCATGTCGCCAGTTGCTGCATGATTGTGTTTAATCATCGCTGGTGTCGTCTCTGTCCATGTCTTCGGTGGCTTCTAGCCACATCGCATTAATAATGCCGAAAGAACACGCTAATAAAACACCTAAAATCCAAGTGAAATACCACATAAGCCACTCCTTAATAAATTGTGTGTGGTTTATCTAAATCTTGCGCTTTAATGCGCCCGCGCATCACATAAAAACTGTATGCGGTGTAACTCAATACAATTGGCACAAAAATACAGGCAACGATAAACATGGTTTTGAGCGTTAAATAACTCGATGTGGCATCCCACACTGTTAAACTCGCGTTTGGCATGCTGCTACTTGGCATAAGGAATGGGAACATGGCGACACGCCCAGCCACCGCGCTGTTGTTTGCTAAACCATGCAGAGCCAAGCCCCGCAAATATGCCAAGTACAGGCGCAATTAGCATCCACGAGTAAGTGCTGTAATTGTTAAGCCACGCCCCGGATACTGCTTCAACCGTTTTGGTCAGTGGGTTTGATGTTGCTAAAGGGTCAACGCTTGAGGTGATCACATAACCGTCAATATTGGCAACGACCACACCCGCTAACATAAAGAGCAACACAGTCACTAATGACAAATAGAACGACACAATGCGCGCGCGCGAGAGTAAATTTCCCTCGGTTTTAAGTTGCAACCAGTTAGCGCCATGAGTCAACAACATAGCGACCGATACCAGCCCTGCTAAAATGGCAAACGGATTAAGCAAGCCAAAGAAGCTGCCGGTATAAGTCGGACGCAAGGTGTTATCAAACTCAAATGGTACGCCTAGTAGTAAATTACCGAACGCCACACCAAAGATAAGCGCGGGTACTAAACCGCCACAAAATAGCGCCCAGTCCCATGCTGTGCGCCAGGTTTTATTCGGCAATTTACTGCGATAGTCAAAGCCAATTGGGCGCATCCATAAGGCAATGAGTGTCAGCGCTAAAGCGATATAAAACCCCGAAAAAGCTGCCGCATAAATCAGCGGCCAAGCCGCAAAAATTGCGCCGCCAGCGGTAATAAACCACACTTGGTTACCGTCCCAATGGGGGCCGATTGTATTGATCATCACGCGACGGTCTTCGTCGCTTTTGCCTACTAACGTAAGCAGTGCACCCACGCCTAAATCAAACCCGTCGGTAATGGCAAAGCCAATTAGCAATACGCCTACTAAGCCCCACCACACTAAGCGTAAAAATTCATAATCAATCATGATTGTGCTCCTTCAGCCGATAGTTGCGCATTGCCATCGAAAGGTGTGATTTGTTGTTCTGGCACAGGTCCTTTTTTGGCGTATTTCTTCATTAAATAGAAGCCAATAACAAACATCACTGCATAAAAACTGGTGTAAGCAATTAAGGTAAACCACACTTCACCCACGCTTAAGTTTGATACCGAAGCATGCACAGGTAGTACCTCGGCAATTGACCACGGCTGGCGACCAAATTCTGCGACAAACCAACCCGCTTCAGAGGCAATCCAAGGCAGAGGTAAAGAGAACAGCGACAGTTTTAACAGCCATTTTGGTTTGGTGATTTGATGTTTAGTGCTGTAATAAAATGCTGCGGCAAAAACGAATAGCATAATAAAGCCCGAGAACACCATAATTCTGAAACTCCAGAAAAGGGGTGCAACAGGTGGAATGCTGTAGTTGACCGCTTTTTCGATGGCTTCTTCACTTGGATTCACAAAATCATTGGTGAATGGCTCTAATAACATGGCATAGCCCAAATCTTTTTTATGTGCTTCAAACTGTGCCATTTGTGCTTCTGTTGCGTTACCACTGCGCACCGTATCGAGTAAGTTTTTGGCAACCAATCCAGATAAAATACGCTCACGATGCAGTACTTTATGCTCTTTAATGCCCATCACCTCTTCATCAAGCGAGCGCGTCGCGATAATACCCATCAGCCAAGGGATGCGCACCGCATATTCGGCTTCTTCTTTTTCATCGTTGGGGATAGCAAAAAGCGTAAATGGTGCAGGTGCTGGGTGGGTATCGTATTCGGCTTCAACTGCCGCGAGTTTTACTTTTTGTACATCACCAAGTTCATAGCCACTTTCGTCGCCTAGCACAATTACTGACAAAATTGACGCTAAACCAAAGCTTGCTGCAATCGCAAATGAGCGACGCGCAAAGGCAATATGCTTATGTTTTAACAGGTAATAGCTTGAGATAGCTAAGACAAACATTGCGCCTGTTACATAACCTGCTGATACGGTATGCACAAATTTAACTTGGGCAACGGGATTAAACATTACCTCAGCAAAACTGGTCATTTCCATGCGCATCGACTCGAAGTTGAATTCTGCACCTACTGGGTGCTGCATCCAACCATTGGCAATTAAGATCCAAAGCGCTGAAAAATTAGAGCCTAACGCCACAAGCCAAGTTGCCATAAGGTGCCTGACCTTTGACATTTTATCCCAGCCAAAAAAGAACAAGCCAACGAACGTGGATTCTAAGAAAAACGCCATTAACCCTTCAATTGCTAGCGGTGCACCAAAAATATCACCCACGTAATGCGAGTAATATGCCCAGTTCATACCAAACTGGAACTCCATCGTTAAACCCGTAGCCACACCAAGGGCGAAGTTAATACCAAATAACTTTCCCCAAAACTTAGTCATGGTTTTATAGATTTCTTTGCCCGTCATCACATATACCGACTCCATAATGGCCAGCATAAAGCTCAGGCCCAAGGTCAGCGGTACAAATATGAAGTGGAACATGGCGGTAAGTGCAAATTGCCAACGTGACAATTCGACCAATGCTTCATTCATTTCGAACTCCTCAAGATTAGGTTACTTCCTGTTATCGCAGAAAACATACCAACCTTAGGTTTAGTCGATAAATAAATTAAGGTATTGTTTTTAATGGTTAATTTTATATTTCAAAAATTCATTCGATAAAGACAATAATCATCAAGTGACATTTTTGTCAGACAAAATAGGGTTGAAGAGCACTTTTGTCACGGCGGGTCTTTAGTTAAACGGTAACAAACTAACTTGGATAAGTGTGCAATATGGCAAATTCGGTGATCCAAGGTTTAATCAATATTATTGATAAACCAGCAATTTTTATTGACCTAAATTATGTCATTGTGGCGGTGAATAACGCCTATCGCGATACCTATCAAACCCCAATTGAGCTGGGTAAAAGTACCTGCTTTGCCATATCGCATAAGGCCAGTAAACCCTGCGATCAAATGGGTGAAGCTTGCCCCATGCTCGAGTGCAAAAAAACCAACAAGCCCACCAGTGTCGTGCATATTCACGATACCCATTTAGGTAAGCAATATTGCGATATTGTGATGAAGCCTATTTTTGACGAAAACGATATTTTAATGGGCTTTGTTGAGATCCTCGATAAAATTGACTTTGCCTCAGTAAAAGCGCAAAAGAATAAAATGCTCGGCCAGTCTGATGCCTTTAAAGCGCTACTCAATAAAGTAAACCGCGCTGCCAAAACCGAAATCTCTGTATTATTACAAGGCGAAACCGGCACAGGTAAAGAATTGGTGGCTCGCGCGTTGCACGATGCAAGTAGGCGTAAAGATAAGCCGTTTATTGTTATTGAATGCTCTGGTTTACCCGAGCAGTTATTCGAGTCTGAGTTATTTGGCCACGAAAAAGGCGCGTTTACTGGTGCCACAAGCCAAAAGAAAGGCTTGGTCGAAATTGTCGAAGGCGGCACTTTGTTTTTTGATGAGATAGGTGATGTACCGCTTAATATGCAAGTAAAACTGCTGCGATTAATTGAAACACAAAGCTTTCGTGCAGTAGGCAGCTTAAGACAAAAACGCACAGACTTTCGCTTAGTCTGCGCAAGCCATAAAAACCTGTTAGAAATGGTTGAAAAAGGCGAGTTTAGAAAAGATTTATATTATCGAATTGCCACTTTTCCCATAAATTTACCGTCACTGAAAAGCCGCCAAGCTGACATTGCATTGCTAGCTAAGTTCTTTTTAAAACACTCTGAATTTAAAGACAAACAATTCAGTGAAGCGGCACTTGAAAGGCTTTCGCAATATGCTTACCCTGGTAATATTAGAGAGTTAAAAAGCATTGTATTGCAAGCAGCTATTTTGGCCGATGACGATGTCATTTACGACACCGACATCCCTTTCGAAATCACAGCTAATTTGCAGCCTACAGCAGAGCCTAACGCAGATTTGGCACAGCCAAATTATGACGAGGTATTTGAAGTGCTATCGCTAGATCAGGCTGAGCAAAACTACTTAGCAAAAGCCATTGAACAGTTCCAAGGTAGCACCGAAGCGCTGGCCCTTAAACTTGGTGTCAGTAGCCGTACTTTATATCGCAAACTCACTAAATATGGTTTGTCGCTTACAAAGTAACTAATACCAATTCACTTAAATAGCTGATCATCCTAGCGGGCTAAATATCATGCTAACTGCGTTAGAATTTATCAATGTAGAACAACTACATAAGAAAAATTC
>NZ_JAPEHW010000073.1 GCF_028875915.1 Pseudoalteromonas sp. G4 | reverse complement strand
CGATTGTACCTACGTTTACGTGCGGTTTCGAACGTTCAAACTTTTCTTTTGCCATTTTCTTAAATTCCTATAAAGAAATTAAAGTCCGATCCCACATGAATCGGACCGAACTAAAATTACTTAACAGCGCGAGCTGCAATAATTGCGTCTGCAACATTTGATGATGCTTCTGCGTACTTGAGGAATTCCATCGAGTACGAAGCACGACCTTGTGTAGCAGAACGAAGGTCTGTTGCATAACCGAACATCTCAGCAAGCGGCACTTGTGCGTTAACTTGCTTAAGACCACCTGGCGCTTCGTCCATGCCTTCGATCATACCGCGACGACGGTTTAAGTCGCCAACAACATCACCCATATTTTCTTCTGGAGTGATGACTTCAACCTTCATAACTGGTTCTAATAGAGCTGGGTTCGCTTCAAGCGCACCTTTCTTGAATGCCATAGAACCTGCGATCTTAAACGCCATTTCATTCGAGTCTACATCATGGAATGAACCATCATATAACGTCGCTTTAACGCCTAATACCGGGAAGCCAGCTAATACACCATTTTGCATTTGCTCAGCAACACCTTTTTCTACCGCAGGAATGTACTCTTTTGGAACAACGCCACCTACGATTTCGTTAACGAATTCGAAGTTTTCAGCGTCTTCTTCCGTAAAGTCCATTGGCTCAAGTTTCAGCCAAACGTGACCATATTGTCCACGCCCACCAGATTGACGCACAAACTTACCTTCAACTTCAACAGTTGAGCGGATAGCTTCACGATACGCAACCTGAGGTTTACCAACGTTACATTCAACGCTGAATTCACGTTTCATACGATCAACGATAATATCTAAGTGAAGTTCACCCATTCCTGAAATGATGGTCTGGCCTGATTCTTCATCTGTTTCGACACGGAAAGATGGATCTTCTGCCGCTAGTTTACCTAGTGCAATACCCATTTTTTCTTGGTCAGCTTTGGTGCGCGGTTCTACCGCAACTGAAATTACTGGCTCTGGAAATTCCATACGCTCAAGTGTAATGTGCGAATCAAGTGAACACAGTGTGTCACCTGTTGTCACATCTTTCAGACCAATTGCTGCCGCGATGTCGCCAGCGCGAACTTCTTTAATCTCTTGACGGTCATTTGAGTGCATTTGCACAATACGACCAAAACGCTCACGTTTAGCTTTAACTGGGTTGTATACTGTATCACCAGTGGCTACAACACCTGAGTAAACGCGGAAGAAAGTTAGCGTTCCAACAAATGGGTCGGTTGCAATTTTAAATGCAAGCGCCGCAAATGGTGCATTATCATCAGCAGGACGTTCTTCTTCTGTCTCGCCATCGTCTAAAACACCTTGGATTTGCTTAACTTCAGTTGGTGAAGGCATGAATGCAATCACAGCATCAAGTACTGCTTGTACACCTTTGTTCTTAAATGCAGAACCACAGGTCATCGGAACGATTTCGTTCGCAAGAGTACGTTGACGAATTGCCGCTTTGATTTCTTCTTCGCTTAATTCACCATCTTCTAGGTACTTTTCCATTAGCTCTTCAGTTGCTTCCGCAGCAGACTCAACTAAGTGAGCACGCCATTCTTCAGCAAGGTCTTGAAGGTCAGCAGGAATCTCTTCGTAAGTGAAGCTCATGCCCTGATCTTCTTCAGACCAGTTAATCGCTTTCATCTTGATAAGATCAACGACTCCTTTGAAGTCGTCTTCAGCACCGATAGCAAGTTGGATTGGTACAGGTACAGCGCCTAAACGGCTCTTAACCTGCTCAACTACCATCAAGAAGTCAGCACCTACGCGGTCCATCTTATTAACAAAGATCATGCGTGGTACTTCATATTTATTTGCTTGTCGCCACACCGTTTCCGTTTGTGGCTGGACACCAGATGAAGCACAAAGTACTACAACCGCACCATCGAGTACGCGCAAAGAACGCTCTACTTCGATAGTGAAGTCTACGTGTCCTGGGGTATCAATAATATTGATACGGTGGTCTTGGAACTGAGCGTCCATCCCTTTCCAGAAACACGTGGTTGCAGCAGAAGTGATCGTGATACCACGCTCTTGCTCCTGCTCCATCCAGTCCATAGTTGCGGCACCGTCGTGAACTTCACCGATCTTATGACTAAGACCGGTGTAGAAAAGAACACGTTCTGTAGTGGTGGTTTTACCCGCATCTACGTGGGCACAAATACCGATATTGCGATAACGCTCAATTGGAGTTGTACGTGCCATAATATCCTCTTAAAACTTAAGAGCTTACTACCAACGGTAGTGAGCGAATGCCTTGTTCGCTTCAGCCATACGGTGAACGTCTTCACGTTTCTTAACCGCAGTGCCTTTGTTTTCAGCAGCATCAATCATTTCTTGTGCAAGACGTAAGCCCATTGATTTTTCACCACGCTTACGAGCTGCTTCAACTAACCAACGCATACCTAATGCGTTACGACGAACTGGGCGTACTTCTACTGGTACTTGGTATGTTGAACCACCAACACGGCGAGATTTAACCTCTACCTGTGGGCGAACATTTTCAAGTGCCGATTCGAAGATTTCTAGGTGCGACTTGCCTGATTTCTCAGCAGCCACGTCTAGCGCACCATATACGATTTTTTCAGCAGTTGACTTCTTACCGTCTAACATTACTACGTTAACGAATTTAGCAAGAAGCTCTGATCCGAACTTCGGATCTGGAAGAATTTTACGTTGACCTATTACGCGTCTTCTAGGCATTTTAATCTCTCCGATTTCTTCAGGTCCGCTTTACTTCAGCGAATCCCCAAAACAATATTAATTACAAATTTAAGTGCTTGGCCTTACTAACGGAGAACCATTAGCCCTTAGGGCGCTTAGCACCGTACTTAGAACGACCTTGACGACGGTCGTTAACGCCTGCACAGTCAAGTGCACCGCGAACAGTGTGGAAACGTACACCTGGTAAGTCTTTAACACGACCACCACGGATAAGAATTACACTGTGCTCTTGAAGGTTGTGACCTTCACCACCGATGTATGAAGTTACTTCGAAACCGTTCGTTAAACGAACACGCGCTACTTTACGTAGAGCTGAGTTTGGTTTCTTAGGTGTTGTTGTATATACACGAGTACATACGCCACGCTTTTGAGGACAAGCCTTAAGCGCAGCTGAGTTATTTGATTTAACCTTGCTGCGACGTGGCTTACGCACTAGCTGGTTGATAGTTGCCATTAAATAGCTCCTAATAATTAAACTAAACTACTGAAAAAAATCCGCCCTTTTACTCCACTGAGCAAAAGGGTGGCGGAATTTTAATGAGCAAAGTTTAACCTGTCAACATAAACCGCACATATAGCCCAAAATTTAGGCTATACATGCAGATTGACGATAAAGGTTATTCTTGCTCGCCTTCGATGCCAGCATTAAGCGCATCAGTTAGTGCTTGTGATGCTTCATCAACACTTACTGTTTGCTCTTCAACACTTTCACCTTGTTTGCGACGATTGATACGGTCTTGGTGGTAGGCAAAACCAGTACCCGCCGGAATCAAGCGACCTACAATTACGTTTTCTTTCAGACCACGTAATTCATCGCTCTTACCATTTACAGCTGCATCAGTAAGAACACGAGTTGTCTCCTGGAATGATGCTGCAGAAATGAATGATTCTGTCGCAAGTGATGCTTTAGTAATACCCATTAGCTGAATTTCATATTTAGCTGGGATCTTGCCTTGCTCTTCAAGCTCACGGTTTGCGATATTTACGCGCGCCACTTCAACTTGTTCACCTGCTAGGAATTCTGTATCACCACCGTCTAGGATGATGCACTTACGGATCATCTGACGAATGATAGTTTCGATGTGCTTATCGTTAATTTTTACACCCTGTAAACGGTATACTTCTTGTACTTCGTTTACGATGTAGTTAGCAACATCAGTTACACCACGAAGTCGAAGGATATCGTGCGGAGACTCTGGACCGTCGGCGATAACTTCACCTTTCGATACAGATTCACCTTCGAACACGTTAAGCTGACGCCATTTCGGAATCATCTCTTCGTACGCATCACCTTGCTCTGGTGTAATAACTAAGCGTTTCTTACCTTTAGTTTCTTTACCGAAACTAACAGTACCTGTGATTTCTGCAAGAATTGCTGGATCTTTCGGCTTACGCGCTTCAAATAAGTCAGCAACTCGAGGTAGACCACCGGTGATATCACGAGTCTTCGAACCTTCTTGCGGGATACGTGCTAATACTGCACCAGCGGCAACCGTTGAACCATCAGTCACTTCAATAGTAGTGAATGAAGGAATACGGATTTCTTGAAGACCGCGCTCATCATTTTCGATGATTAACTTAGGCTCTTTCGCGTTAACTTTCGCTAGGTCTTTAACAACCATACGCGTAAGACCTGTTAGTTCGTCTGTTTGCGACTCTACATTTGAGTCATCAATGTCGCTGAACTGAACTTTTGATTCGTGTTCAACAATGATTGGATGACTATGCGGATCCCATGTCGCAACAATATCGTTACCAGCAACTTCAGCACCATCTTGAACTGAAAGAACCGCACCGTAAGGTACTTTATAACGCTCTTTCTCACGACCGTGCTCGTCGATAACTGTGATTTCAGTTGAACGAGATGTGATTACAATCTTACCATCTGAGTTAAGAACGTATTTTGCGTTGTGTAGCTTCAAGCTACCGTTGTTCTTAACTTGTACGCTGTTCTCTGCAGACGCTCGAGATGCCGCACCACCGATGTGGAACGTACGCATCGTAAGCTGTGTACCCGGCTCACCGATTGATTGAGCTGCGATAACACCTACTGATTCACCTGGGTTAATTAGGTGACCACGTGCAAGGTCACGACCGTAACAGTTAGCACATACACCAAAGTCGTTATCACATGTGATAACTGAACGTACGCGTACTTCGTCCACTGAGTTCTCTTCTAAAAGGTCACACAGTTTTTCGTCAAGCATTACGTTACGCTCAACAAGTACTTCTTCAGTACCTGGCTTTAATACGTCTTCAGCAACTACACGACCTAATACACGCTCGCGTAGCGGCTCAACAACGTCACCACCTTCAATTAGCGGCTTCATTGTTAGACCATCTTCAGTACCACAATCTGACTCGTTGATTACTAAGTCTTGTGCAACGTCTACTAGACGACGTGTTAGGTAACCCGAGTTCGCTGTCTTAAGTGCTGTATCGGCAAGACCTTTACGCGCACCGTGCGTCGAGATGAAGTACTGTAGTACGTTTAGACCTTCACGGAAGTTCGCCGTGATTGGTGTTTCGATGATTGAACCATCTGGACGTGCCATTAGACCACGCATACCCGCTAACTGACGGATCTGAGCGGCGCTACCACGTGCACCTGAGTCAGCCATCATAAATACTGAGTTGAATGAGTCTTGCTCTTCCTCAACACCTTCCGCGTTGATTACAGTATCTTTTGATAAGTTTGCCATCATTTCACGTGATAAGTTTTCATTTACACGTGACCAGATATCGATAACTTTGTTGTACTTTTCACCCGCAGTTACAAGACCAGACTGGAACTGTTGGTTAATTTCGTTAACTTCTGCTTCAGCAGCGTCGATGATTTCAGCTTTAACTGGTGGGATTTCCATATCGTTAATACCGATAGAAACACCCGACTTCATCGCGTAGTGGAAACCTGTGTACATTACTTGGTCAGCAAACACTACTGTGTCTTTTAGACCTAGACGACGGTAACACTCGTTAAGAAGACCTGAAATCTGCTTCTTACCCATTGCCTTGTTAACAAGTTCGAATGGTAAGCCTTCAGGCATAATTAGTGAGAAAATCGCACGACCCACTGTTGTTTCAACTAGGTGTGTAATTTCGCTCTTGTCGCCTTCTTCGCTGATAACCGTTTCAGTTAAACGAACTTTAACGCGTGCGTGTAAGTCAGCAACACCCGTACGGTATGCTTTCTCAGCTTCTTTCGCGTCTTTAAATACTAAACCTTCACCGTTCGCATTAATGCGATCGCGCGTCATGTAGTAAAGACCTAATACAACGTCCTGTGAAGGTACGATGATTGGCTCACCGTTCGCTGGTGAAAGAATGTTGTTGGTTGACATCATTAGTGCACGTGCTTCTAGCTGTGCTTCTAATGTTAACGGTACGTGTACCGCCATTTGGTCACCATCGAAGTCAGCGTTATATGCCGCACACACTAATGGGTGTAGGTGAATCGCTTTACCTTCGATTAAAACTGGTTCAAACGCCTGGATACCAAGACGGTGAAGTGTTGGTGCACGGTTAAGTAGAACCGGGTGCTCACGAATTACTTCATCAAGGATATCCCAAACTTCCGGTACTTCACGCTCTACCATCTTCTTCGCAGCTTTGATAGTAGTCGCCATACCACGGCGTTCTAATTTACCGTAGATAAATGGCTTGAATAGCTCTAGTGCCATTTTCTTAGGAAGACCACACTGGTGTAGTTTCAGTGTAGGACCTACAGTGATTACAGAACGGCCTGAGTAGTCAACACGCTTACCAAGAAGGTTTTGACGGAAACGACCTTGCTTACCTTTGATCATGTCTGCAAGCGACTTAAGTGGACGCTTATTAGAACCTGTGATCGCACGACCGCGACGACCGTTATCAAGTAGTGCATCTACCGCTTCTTGTAACATACGCTTTTCGTTGCGTACGATAATGTCTGGTGCAGCTAAGTCTAAAAGACGCTTCAGACGGTTGTTACGGTTGATTACACGACGGTATAAATCGTTCAGATCAGATGTTGCAAAGCGACCGCCATCTAGTGGTACTAGTGGACGTAGATCTGGTGGAAGAACTGGTAATACAGTCATGATCATCCACTCAGGGTTGTTACCTGATTGGTGGAATGATTCCATCAGCTTAAGACGCTTAGTGATCTTCTTACGCTTTGTTTCAGAGTTAATTGTTGGTAACTCTTCGCGCATTTCTGCAATTAGCTGACCAAGGTCTAGGTCACGAAGTAGATCAAGTACAGCTTCTGCACCCATCTTAGCTTCGAACTCGTCACCGTGCTCTTCTAATGCATCTAGGTATTCTTCTTCACCTAATAGCTGACCACGCTCAAGCGTTGTCATACCTGGCTCTGTTACTACGAATGATTCGAAGTAAAGTACGCGCTCGATATCACGTAATGTCATGTCTAACATTAAGCCGATACGAGACGGTAATGATTTAAGGAACCAAATGTGCGCTACAGGGCTAGCTAGCTCGATATGACCCATACGGTCACGACGAACCTTAGTTAATGTAACTTCTACGCCACACTTTTCACAAATAACACCACGGTGCTTTAAGCGCTTATATTTACCACATAAACACTCATAGTCTTTTACTGGGCCGAAAATACGAGCACAGAATAAGCCGTCGCGCTCAGGCTTGAAAGTACGGTAGTTGATTGTCTCAGGTTTCTTTACCTCACCAAATGACCATGAACGTACCATATCTGGCGAAGCTAGACCGATGCGGATCGCATCAAACTCTTCGGTCTTGTTTTGTTGCTTCAGAAACTTAAGTAAGTCTTTCACCTTAGCTCTCCTAAAGGAGGTTAATCTTGGGGGCGGTCCTTGTTGCCACCCCAGCTATTCGTTCGCGAAAGGCGCTTAACTCCTTATTGAGCAGCGCCGAATCGGCTTATTCTTCTTCCAGCTCGATGTTGATACCTAGTGAGCGGATCTCTTTCAACAATACGTTGAACGATTCTGGCATACCAGGTTCCATCTTGTGGTTTCCGTCTACGATGTTCTTATACATCTTAGTACGGCCGTTAACGTCATCCGACTTAACAGTAAGCATTTCTTGAAGCGTGTAAGCAGCACCGTATGCTTCTAGTGCCCATACTTCCATCTCACCGAAACGCTGACCACCGAACTGAGCTTTACCACCAAGTGGCTGCTGAGTTACTAGACTGTAAGAACCAGTCGAACGAGCGTGCATCTTGTCATCTACTAAGTGGTTTAGTTTCAGCATGTACATGTAACCTACTGTTACTTTACGCTCAAACTCATCACCAGTACGACCGTCATAAAGTGTTACCTGACCACTTGAAGGGTATCCACCTAATTCAAGTAATTCTTTGATTTCACTTTCTTTTGCACCGTCAAACGCTGGAGTTGCGATTGGTAAACCGCCTTTTAGGTTTTCAGCTAAGCGACGGATTTCATCATCAGAGAAGCTTGCAATATCAACCTTCTGACGACAATCACCTAATGCGTAAGCTTTAGCGATGAATTCTCGTAATTCGTGAAGTTCACGCTGTTCTTTCATCATGTCTTCTAGGCGTTCACCGATACCACGTGCAGCAAGACCCATGTGTGTCTCTAAGATCTGACCGATGTTCATACGTGATGGTACACCTAGTGGGTTTAGAACGATATCTACGGTACGACCACGGTCATCGTAAGGCATATCTTCTACTGGTACGATTGTCGAGATAACACCCTTGTTACCGTGACGACCAGCCATCTTATCACCCGGTTGAATACGACGCTTAACAGCTAGGTAAACTTTAACAATCTTAAGAACACCTGGTGCTAAATCATCACCTTGAGTGATCTTACGACGCTTAGTTTCAAAGCGCTTATCGTAATCAGCTTTTAATTCGTCATACTGTTCAGCTAGTTGCTCTAACTCACCTTGTTGTGCTTCATCAGCTAGGCTTTGTGTTAGTAGCTTGTCTGCAGCAAGACCTGCAAGTGATGCTTCGTCTGCACCAGCAGCTACAAGTAGCTTACGTGCACGACTTAAGATACCTTCTTCAAGGATCTTGAACTCTTCGTTGAAGTCTTTCTTCGCTTCACGAACTTGCATCTCTTCGATTTCAAGTGCGCGTTTGTCTTTTTCAACACCATCGCGAGTAAATACTTGAACGTCGATTACTGTACCTGAAACTGAGTTTGGTACTCGTAGTGAGCTGTCTTTAACGTCAGACGCTTTTTCACCGAAGATAGCACGTAGTAGCTTTTCTTCAGGAGTTAGCTGCGTTTCACCTTTAGGCGTTACTTTACCTACTAAGATGTCACCGCCTTTAACTTCAGCACCGATGTAAACAACACCTGATTCATCAAGTTTGCCAAGTGCAGATTCACCTACGTTAGGGATATCAGCAGTAATTTCTTCTGGACCTAACTTGGTATCACGCGCGATACACTGAAGTTCTTGAATGTGGATCGTGGTTAGACGATCTTCTTGAACTACGCGCTCTGATAGTAAGATTGAATCCTCGAAGTTATAACCATTCCATGGCATGAATGCCACGCGAAGGTTTTGACCTAGTGCTAAGTCACCTAAGTCTGTCGAAGGACCATCTGCAAGTACGTCACCACGAACAACCGGCTCACCAACCATACACGTTGGTTTTTGATTGATACATGTGTTCTGGTTAGAACGTGTGTACTTAGTTAGGTTATAAATGTCGATACCCGCTTCACCTGGAACGCGCTCATCTTCATTTACGTTTACAACGATACGGCTCGCATCAGCGTAATCAACTACACCGCCACGCTTAGCAACGATTGTTACACCTGAGTCTTTCGCAAGTGTACGCTCGATACCTGTACCTACTAACGGCTTATCAGCACGTAATGTTGGTACTGCTTGACGTTGCATGTTCGATCCCATTAGTGCACGGTTCGCATCATCGTGTTCTAGGAATGGGATAAGTGCTGCTGCAACTGAGATAACCTGCTGTGGCGATACATCCATATACTGAATGCTGTCGTTTGGCATAAAGGTTGATTCACCTTTGTGACGACAAGGAATTTGCTCATCAACAAAACGGTTTTCTTCAGTTAAGTTTGCGTTTGCCTGTGCAATTACAAACTGACCTTCTTCGATTGCAGATAGGTAATCAACTTCGTCAGTTACAACACCGTCAATTACTTTACGGTATGGTGTTTCTAAGAAACCATAGTCGTTAGTACGCGCGTATGTAGAAAGAGAGTTGATTAGACCGATGTTTGGACCTTCCGGTGTTTCGATAGGACAAACTCGACCATAGTGAGTTACGTGAACGTCACGTACTTCGAAGCCTGCACGCTCACGTGTAAGACCACCTGGACCTAACGCAGAAATACGACGCTTGTGCGTTACTTCTGAAAGCGGGTTGTTTTGGTCCATAAACTGAGATAATTGCGATGAACCGAAGAATTCTTTAACCGCTGCAGAAATAGGCTTAGCATTGATTAGATCTTGCGGCATTACAGCATCAAGGTCACCAAGGCTTAAACGCTCGCGTACTGCACGCTCAACACGTACTAAACCAACACGGAATTGGTTTTCAGCCATTTCACCAACTGAACGGATACGACGGTTACCTAAGTGATCGATATCATCAACTTCACCTTTACCGTTACGAATGTCGATAAGAACCTTCATAACTGCAACGATATCTTCTTTACTTAGTGTACCTGCACCATAGCCTTCTTCGTGGCCAACACGGCTATTGAACTTCATACGACCAACTTGAGAAAGGTCGTAACGCTCTTCTGAGAAGAATAAGTTGTCGAATAACGCTTCTGCAGCATCACGCGTTGGTGGCTCACCTGGGCGCATCATGCGGTAAATTTCAACAAGCGCTTCTAAACGATCGTTTGTAGGGTCAACACGTACTGTTTCTGACATGTACGCACCGCTATCAACTTCGTTGATATACAGTGTATCAATTTTGTTAAAGCCAGCTTTAACAAGCTCTGCCATTAACTCAAGTGAAAGCTCAGCATTCGCTTCTGCAATAATTTCACCTGTTTCTTCGTTAATGTAGTTTTTCGCGATTACACGATCAATGATGTACTCGTGAGGAACTTCTAGCTGAGTAACGTTGTTCTTTTCTAGTTGTTTGATGTGACGCGCCGTAATACGACGGCCTGATTCAACAATCACATCACCAGAAGGATCTTTAATATCAAAGATCGCAGTTTCACCGCGTAAGCGTGATGGAACAAGTTCCATTAATACTTTACCGTCTGCTACTTCGAATGTCGTAGTTTCGAAGAACATTGCTAGAATTTCTTCTGTAGAGAATTCTAACGCACGTAAAATAATTGATGCTGGTAACTTACGACGACGGTCGATACGAACGAAAAGGTTATCTTTTGGATCGAATTCGAAGTCTAACCATGAACCACGGTAAGGAATAACACGTGCATTATATAAAACTTTACCCGAAGAGTGTGTTTTACCACGGTCATTATCAAAGAATACACCTGGTGAACGATGTAGCTGAGAAACGATTACACGCTCAGTACCATTGATCACAAAAGTACCAGTATCGGTCATGAGCGGGATTTCGCCCATATATACTTCTTGTTCTTTAATGTCTTTTACTGTGCCTGGTGCTTCCTTGTCCATTAACACTAAGCGAAGCTTAACGCGTAATGGTGCAGAATAAGTCACACCGCGGATTTGACACTCTTTAACATCAAATACTGGCTCACCAATACGATAACTTACGTATTGTAGCTCAGAATTTCCCGAGTAACTTTTGATCGGGAAAACAGAACGGAATGCTGCTTCAAGGCCGTGATTGCCTTCTGCGTCCGGACTTAAGAATTTTTTAAAGGATTCTAACTGCGTAGACAGTAGAAACGGCACATCCAACACTTGTGGACGTTTACCAAAATCCTTACGGATACGTTTCTTTTCAGAATAAGAGTAAGCCATGGGGTTCCTCAGCTTGCTGACTTTTGACCCAACTGCTCATAATAATGAACAGACTAACTTGGCACTGTGGCCAATACTGCAACACCAATTTTTTAATTAGCTAAAAACATTAAAAATCAGTTGGTTGCAAAACTAATAATTAAACAACTTAGCTAATTATTGTGCGATTGCAAAGCCGGAGCTCTACAGCGCAAAAAGGCCGGTGAATAAAAATTCACCAGCCCTTGCCTGATTTTTGGTCAGGCAGCTAATCTAGCATAAGCTAGATTACTTGATCTCAACTTCAGCACCAGCTTCTTCAAGATCTTTCTTAAGTGCTTCAGCTTCTTCCTTAGATACACCTTCTTTGATTGGTGCAGGAGCAGACTCAACAAGCGCCTTAGCTTCTTTAAGGCCAAGACCAGTTGCGCCACGTACAGCTTTGATTGCAGCAACTTTGTTACCGCCAGCAGCAGCTAAGATTACGTCGAACTCAGTCTTTTCTTCAGCAGCTTCAGCAGGACCAGCAGCAACAACAGCAGCAGCTGCAGTTACGCCGAACTTCTCTTCCATAGCTTCAACTAGTTCAACAACTTCCATTACTGACATTTCAGCAATAGCGTCAAGGATTTGGTCTTTAGATACAGACATTTCAAATTTCCTAATAATTACGAACCATTAAGGGTTCAAAAAATACTTTACACCGAAAAAGAACAAAAAACAGCTTAAAATTAAGCAGCTTGCTCAGCTTTCTGTACACGTACTGCTTCAATTGTTTTACACAATTTACCAGCAGACGCTTCTTTCATAGCGCTCATTAAGCGTGCAACTGCTTCGTCGTATGTAGGTAATGTAGCAAGCATGTCTGCATTTACGATATTACCTTCAAAAGCCGCCGTTTTAACTTCAAAGTTTTCATTCTTCTTCGCGAAATCTTTAAAGATACGCGCTGCAGCACCTGGGTGCTCAGAAGAGAAAGCAATTAAGCTAGGGCCAACTAGTGACTCATTTAGACACTCATAATCAGTACCTTCAACAGCACGTTTAGCTAAAGTGTTACGAACAACTTTCATCCAAACGCCTGCTTCACGAGCTTCTTTACGAAGGGCAGTGATAGCATCTACAGTTACACCACGAGAATCTGCAATAACTGCAGAAAGAGCACCTTTGGCAGCTTCGTTAACTTCAGCAACAATTGCTTTTTTGTCTTGAAGATTTAACGCCATGGGTGTTACTCCTGGTTCTATGGGGACAAGCCCCTGTTTACTCATCTTCTAATCAAAATTAAGATTAGAAGTGCTTTTTACGGCGAGAGCCAGAAGATTAGGAAAAATCTTGCTGGGGATTCACACCGTCTACGTAGGAAATTAAGCTTACCAAGTGGCTTGCACCTACGGTCTTGGACGAAAGCCTAATTTATCGCTTTTACTTGAAAACAAGTGCGAAATTATAGACTCCAACCCGAATTTGGTTTTTTGTTAAGCTATTAACTCAACAAAATGGCGCAAAATTATAGTCTAATTTTTGCGCCATGTAAACGCTATTCTCTAAATTATACTACTTGAGTATTAAGAGAAGCTTGGTCTACAGCAACACCAGCACCCATAGTAGTAGAGATGCTTACTTTCTTAAGGAAAGTACCTTTCGCTTGTGAAGGCTTAGCCTTCTTAAGAGCGATGATTAACGCTTCAAGGTTTTCTTGAAGTTGGTTTGCATCAAAATCTACTTTACCGATAGTAGTGTGGATAATACCGTTCTTGTCGTTGCGGTAACGAACCTGACCAGCTTTAGCGTTTTTAACTGCTTCTGCAACGTTAGGAGTTACAGTACCAGTTTTAGGGTTAGGCATAAGACCACGTGGACCTAGGATTTGACCTAGTTGACCAACAACGCGCATTGCATCTGGAGAAGCAACAACAACGTCAAAGTTCATTTCGCCTTTCTTAACCTGCTCAGCAAGGTCGTCCATACCAACTAAATCAGCACCAGCTTCTTTAGCAGCATCAGCATTTGCACCTTGAGTGAAAACAGCAACGCGTACTTCACGACCAGTACCGTGTGGTAGTACAGTTGCACCACGTACGTTTTGGTCTGATTTACGAGCGTCGATGCCAAGGTTTACAGCAACGTCAACACTTTCAGTGAATTTAGCAGTAGCTAGTTCTTTAAGAAGAGCAACAGCTTCGTTGATTTCGTACTCTTTAGTTACGTCAACTTTTTCGCGGATTACGCGCATACGCTTAGTTAATTTAGCCATTCTCAATTACCCTTCTACATTCAAGCCCATTGCACGTGCAGAACCTGCAATCGTGCGTACAGCTGCATCCATATCAGCAGCAGTAAGGTCAGGACGTTTAGTCTCAACGATCTCTTCAAGTTGTGCACGTGTTACAGTACCAACTTTCTCAGTGTTAGGACGGCCAGAACCAGACTTGATACCTGCAGCCTTCTTAAGAAGGTAAGAAGCAGGTGGAGTTTTCATATCAAAAGTGAATGAACGGTCGTTGTAAACAGAAATGATTACAGGAACCGGTGCACCTTTCTCGATAGACTCTGTACGTGCGTTGAACGCTTTACAGAATTCCATGATGTTTACACCGTGTTGACCTAGTGCAGGACCTACTGGAGGACTAGGGTTAGCCATACCAGCAGCAACTTGTAGCTTGATTAGAGCTTCAACTTTCTTTGCCATTTTAATAACCTCATTAGTGGGTCTTAGCCTTGTGCGTGCGAGGACACGTACTCAAGCGGCTTCCCAAATTAAAAAATTCTTTGCTTTTGTTATCACCAGATAACAAAAGGCCGCTGATTATAGATTAACCAGCGGCCTTTTTCAATATGATCTTTGAAGAATTATTTGTCGGCTTCTACCTGACCAAATTCTAATTCTACTGGAGTAGAACGACCAAAGATAAGAACCGATACTTTTACACGGCTACGATCGTAATCTACTTCTTCAACAACGCCGTTGAAGTCTGCAAATGGACCGTCAGTAACACGTACCACTTCACCTGGCTCAAATAATGTTGCTGGCTTAGGTGCATCTGCGTTTTCTTGTAAACGATTCAGAATACGATCAGCTTCTTTTTTGCTGATTGGCGCAGGGCGATCTGATGTACCACCAATAAAGCCCATTACACGAGGTGTGCTGTTAACTAAATGCCAACTTGCATCATTCATGTCCATTTCAACCAGTACATAGCCTGGGAAAAATTTACGCTCTGAACGACGTTTTTGGCCTGATTTCATTTCAACTACTTCTTCAGTAGGAACTAAAACTTCACCAAAACTGTCTTCAAGACCTTGGATTTTAATATGCTCAATAATTGTTTGAGCAACACGTTTCTCAAAACCAGAAAATGCTTGTACTACGTACCAGCGTAGTTTCTTTTCTTTGTTCTCATCCGCCATGGGATCAGATCTCCAATCCAGTTAAAAAGCCAACAATTCTAAATAATGCGCCGTCTAAACCCCAAAGGATTAGCGCTGTGATTACTGTAGCAATCATCACGATAAAAGTAGTTTGAACCGTTTCTTGGCGTGTTGGCCACACCACTTTACGCACTTCTAACTTCGCTTCTTTAGCAAAAGCGATAAATTCTTGACCTTTACTCGTTAACGCTGCAACACCAAGGCCTGCAGCAATTGCAACCACTACACCAATTGCACGCAATAGTACAGATTGGTCTTCAAACATATAATTGCCAACAACTGCGCCTGCTAGCAGTGCAATTGAAACAATCCATTTTAATGCATCCATTGAGCTTGATGGAGCTTCTACATTCGCGCTCATAATTAATTTACCTTAATACCAGACACAACAACCCCGTCACTAAGACAGGGTTAATCCATAAAATCCAAACTTTATAATTTACTTAGCAATCAAAAAAACAAATTATCAGGTTTAGACTTCGAATTAAAGTGGCAGGGGCGACAGGACTCGAACCCGTAACCGTCGGTTTTGGAGACCGCTGTTCTACCAATTGGAACTACGCCCCTGCAAAGTGGAAGCCCATTATACTGACCAAATCTTTTAAAACAAGGGTAAAAGATGCTCACTGCTCAATTATCTTAAGTTTGCAGTATTTCAGTTTTAGGTTTTTAAAATTTAGCCAATAAAAAACCCAGCAAAAGCTGGGTTTTTAGAACTTAGAAAAGTTTAATTACTTATTCTTTTCTTTTTGTTCAGCAATTACTGTCTCAGCAACGTTTGCTGGACATGCAGAGTAGTGTGAGAACTCCATTGAGAACTGACCACGACCTGAAGTAATTGTACGAAGGTGACCAATGTAACCGAACATTTCTGAAAGCGGTACGTCACCCTTGATGCGAACGCCCATTGCGCCAGCTTCTTGGTCTTTGATCATACCACGACGACGGTTAAGGTCACCAATTACGTCACCTACGTTGTCTTCTGGTGTGAACACGTCAACTTTCATGATTGGCTCAAGAAGTTGAGGACCAGCTTTTGGAATTGACTGACGGAATGCACCTTTCGCTGCGATTTCGAACGCGATTGCTGATGAGTCAACTGCGTGGAAAGCACCGTCGAATAGCTCAACTTCAACGTCTAGTACTGGGAAGCCTGCAAGAACACCTTCTTCCATCATAGATGCGAAGCCTTTCTCAACTGCTGGCCAGAATTCCTTAGGAACGTTACCACCAACTACTGAAGATGAGAAAGTGAAGCCTGAGTTTTGCTCGCCTGGCTTGATGCGGTAATCGATCTTACCGAACTGACCAGAACCACCAGATTGCTTCTTGTGCGTGTAGCTGTCTTCGATTTCTTGCGTGATAGTTTCACGGTAAGCAACCTGAGGCTGACCAACAATTAGGTCTACACCGTAAGTACGCTTAAGGATATCAACCTTGATGTCTAGGTGTAATTCACCCATACCTTTAAGGATTGTTTCACCTGAATCTTCGTCAGTTTCAACCTGGAATGACGGATCTTCTGCAACCATCTTACCGATAGCGATACCCATCTTCTCGTTACCACCTTTATCTTTAGGTGCAACAGCGATTGAGATTACTGGATCAGGGAAGATCATCGCTTCAAGAGTACATTCGTGCTTAGGATCACATAGAGTGTGACCTGTTTGAACGTTCTTCATACCTACAACTGCAATGATATCACCCGCTTGTGCTTCAGTGATTTCGTTACGGTCGTCAGCTTGCATCTCAACCATACGGCCGATACGCTCTGTTTTACCCGTTGCTGAGTTAAGAACTGTATCACCTTTCTTCATGCGACCTGAGTAGATACGGATGAATGTAAGGGCACCGAAACGGTCGTCCATGATTTTGAACGCTAGCGCTTTTAGTGGCTCATCAGCGTCAACAGTTGCAACTTCACCTGTTGGCTCACCAGTTTCTGGATCAGTTAATGGCTGAGGATCAACTTCAGTCGGTGCTGGTAGGTAATCAACAACAGCGTCAAGAACTAATTGAACACCCTTGTTTTTGAATGCAGAACCACAGTAAGTTGGGAAGAACGCTAGATCACGTGTACCTTTACGGATACATGCTTTAATTTGTTCCATTGAAGGGATTTCACCTTCCATGTACGCTTCCATTAGGTCATCGTCTTGCTCAACAGCAGTTTCGATTAGCATCTCATGGTATTCTTCAACTTTGTCAACCATGTCTGCAGGAACGTCTTGTACTTCATAGTTTTCAGGAAGACCTGAGTCATCCCAAACGTATGCTTTTTTCTCTAGTACGTCTACAACACCAACGAAATCATCTTCGATACCGATTGGTAATGTCATAACTAGTGGGTTTGCACCAAGAACATTTGTTACTTGGTCTACTACGCGGTAGAAGTCAGCACCCATACGGTCTAGTTTGTTTACGAAGATACAACGAGCAACTTCGGACTCGTTCGCATAACGCCAGTTAGTTTCTGATTGCGGCTCAACACCACCAGAACCACAGAATACACCGATACCACCATCAAGAACTTTAAGTGAACGATATACTTCAACTGTGAAGTCAACGTGTCCAGGAGTATCGATTACGTTTAAACGGTGACCTTTCCACTCACACGTTACAGCTGCTGACTGGATTGTAATACCACGCTCAGCTTCCTGTTCCATGAAGTCAGTTGTAGATTCACCATCGTGAACTTCACCAGTTTTGTGGATTTTACCAGTAAGCTTAAGGATACGTTCTGTTGTAGTCGTTTTACCCGCATCTACGTGGGCAAAAATACCGATATTTCTGTACTTAGATAAATCAGCCATTTCTTTACTCTAATTAATTAAAATTTTTCGCGCGGAGTATAACACTAGTTGATGACAACATCATCTGTTAGTGACGTATTTACAGCAATAAAATGTACAAAAATTAGCTTATTTTTGATTAAGCCCAATACATTTGATTGCTTACAGCTTGAACAATTGTAGTTCAAACTATGTACAAAGCCGCAACGAATGTTAAAAATGAAAAAAACCCGCGTAACTATTTACGCGGGTTTTTCAATGCTTATGCATTAACTATCAAGAATTAGTCTTCGATAGTTGCAACAACACCAGCACCTACTGTACGGCCACCTTCACGGATCGCGAAACGTAGACCTTCGTCCATCGCGATTGGAACGATTAGCTCAACAGTCATCTTGATGTTGTCACCTGGCATTACCATTTCTACGCCATCTGGTAATTGGATATCACCAGTTACGTCAGTTGTACGGAAGTAGAACTGTGGACGGTAGCCTTTGAAGAATGGCGTGTGACGACCACCTTCATCTTTAGATAGTACGTATACTTCTGAAGTAAACTTCGTGTGAGGAGTGATTGAACCAGGCTTACATAGAACCTGACCACGCTCAACTTCGTCACGCTTAGTACCACGTAGAAGTGCACCAATGTTCTCACCCGCACGACCTTCGTCTAGAAGCTTACGGAACATTTCAACACCTGTACAAGTAGTAGTTGTAGTTTCTTTAATACCTACGATTTCTACTTCGTCATTCACGTTGATGATACCGCGCTCAACACGACCTGTTACTACTGTACCACGGCCTTGGATTGAGAATACGTCTTCGATAGGCATTAGGAATGGCTTATCGATGTCACGCTCTGGCTCTGGGATGTATGAATCTAGTGCTTCTGCAAGCTCAACGATCTTGTCTTCCCACTCTTTCTCACCTTCTAACGCTTTAAGCGCTGAACCTTGGATTAAAGGTAGGTCGTCACCTGGGAAATCGTACTCAGAAAGAAGTTCACGAACTTCCATCTCTACTAATTCTAGTAGTTCTTCGTCGTCAACCATGTCACATTTGTTCATGAATACAACGATGTAAGGTACACCAACCTGACGTGAAAGTAGGATGT
>NZ_JAPEHW010000072.1 GCF_028875915.1 Pseudoalteromonas sp. G4 | reverse complement strand
GATGGTATTGGCAACAATGCAGACACCGATGATGACAATGATGGTGTACCTGATAATGAAGATGCGTTTCCATTAGATAACACCGAATCCGTTGACACTGATAATGATGGTATTGGCAACAATGCAGATACCGATGATGATAATGATGGTGTGCCAGATACTGAAGACGCCTTCCCATTAGATAACACTGAATCAGTTGATACTGACAGCGATGGTATAGGAAATAATGCTGACACCGATGATGATAATGATGGTGTATTAGATAATGATGATGCGTTTCCTCTAGATCCATCAGAAACAGATGACTTCGATCTTGATGGTATTGGTGATAATGCAGATAATGATGATGACAACGACTTATTCACAGACAATGAAGATTTTCTTCACGCTGTAGCTCATCACCCGTCATCAACAATTTATGAAAGCAGTAACATCATATTTAAGGCAAGAGGTTTTTATACCGATGAAACTAAACTATCCGCTTCAGATAATTGGCATATTCAATATCAAATCTTTGATAGAGCTCTAAATAAAGAAGTACCTTTTTATAGCGATAATGGCTACTACAATGCGCAATTCGACTTTCAGAAGCTAAATTGGGTTATTGATATTCCCGCACCTGATTATTCTGGGGAGTTTTATATCAACTTGACATTATACTGTAGCTCTGGAAGCAATATTTGTGGCGATAAAGACTTATCAGAGAACTTTTTTCAAGTACAACAAAAAGTACCATTTACTGTTGAGTGTACAAAGACACCGTGTGGTTATAACCCTGGTAGTGCACAAGGGATCAATATTAGTAAAAGCCAAAGCAAAAACTACATCAAAGATGCAACAAGCTCTGACAATGGTAATTTGCTAGCTTTTTATTCGTCTGATCAGACACCTAATGCAAGCTATGTTTCTCTTTCTGAAGACGCAGGTAATAGCTGGTCTATTGTGGGAACCTTTCCAGAAAATAGTATAAATGGAGTGTTTTTAGATGAAACTCGCCTTATTTTTACGTGTGACTCTGCGTTTTGTATGGCTCATTCAAACAATTCAAAAGATTGGTCAAAAGTAAACCTATACAATGACAGTGATTTCTTGATAAACCATAAGAATATCAGCAACTATAGCCTTAAGCTTAACGGTTTTGTCCATAAATTAGAAAGTGCCTATAGCGTATTTTTTACCGATCATAGTAGCAATAAATCAATTAGTTATGTAACAAGAACCACTGACTTTGTTAACTGGAGTTCCCCACAAGAATTAGTTAACGAACAGGAAGACTTTGACTTTTATACTTACAAGATAATACAAGCTAATGATCAGGGATATTTCGGTTTATTCACTTCACAATTAGACTATTCGCTTAAGTTAATGCAGTCAGAGGATGGGGTAACTTGGAGTGTAATCAACAGTTTTGATTTCGTCGTAGCGGGAGATTTACTATTTGAAAATAATAAACTTTCTTTATATTTTCAGTATTATGGTGAGCGAGGAATCTATCAAATCGTTAGCTATGATCTGCTAAATTTCACTCCTATGAAAAAAGTAATAGACGACGTTGATACTGGAGTCGAAGTATTACCTCTTTCAAGTAATGAACATGGTATTTTATTTAATCAAGAGCATGACTACATAAATGATGTTTACTTCAAAAAAGTAGATCATTAAATCGATTTAACTATTCTACTCTTCACTTTTTTAACCTTAAAAACATAGACAAAAAAGTGAAGAGTAGTGGATTGAAGAACGCATTTCCTCATGATTTTATTATGTTGATGTTTTTCTTGTACCACACAATGCAAAACTAAACTTGATGAATGCGAGCTTACATTAATCTGGCTTTAATGGCATTTGCGAAATGCTTTGGCGATTGTGCGTCCATATTAAAATATAAAGAGGGCTCTATTAGCTCTGCTTCCATCAGGCAAAACTCCCTATTAAATTTAACTAAATCAAGGCGTGCATAAAGCGGCATAGTATGCACACTTTGAATGGCTATCATGCATGTGTTTGCAGCCTCAAATAGCGACGCATCTGGCGTTACTGTAGTCAAACTACCACCATGCTCTTCTTGTACCCTAAAGTCATTTTGTTTGGGGGTTTTGAGTATGGCATGGCTATATTCACCATTAAAATAAAACAGTGAGAACTCACCATTCTCTACAACTTCTGGCACAAATGGTTGCACCATAAAATCGCGTTCTTTAAATGCGTTATTTAAACTAGCAAGGTCAACGTCTTGCTCTGCTTTCAACCAAAAGGTGTTATCCGCATTGGCGCTTATACGTGGTTTAATAATAATTTCTTGGGTATCAAATGCGCTAAAAAATGAGTCTATCTGCGCTTTTGTTATATTTGTATCGCCGAGTCTATTTTGCCACATGGTGGGGATTAACCTTACACCTAACTTGGCTAATTCCTGAAGATAAATTTTGTCGATATTCCAACGTACAATATCCAGCGTATTTTGTAGCTCTGCCTGACTGTTTTCTATTTTCTCTAATACAGATAAAAAGGCCTCTGGTGCATCTTGGTAATCCCAAGGGGTGCGTATAACCACCATTTCATACTGGTTCCAATCTACACTTGTATTACGCCAAGAAACCGTATCTACCGAAAATCCGAGCTCATTTAAATAGGGTTCAACCAACTCATCGTAAACTTCAAACTCATCTAAACAATCCATAGATAGAAAAGCGCACTTTCTCATAATTTCCTCATGTTGATGTTTTGCTTGTACTACCCAATATTGCATACAATTTTTAAACTGAATAGAGGGAATAACAAATTTTGAATTTTATACATTAGCCAAAAGGTGTCTATGCGTTACTTTTTATTGAGCAATAGTTCCAGCATCTTTTGCTACATAAAATAATTCACTTTTAATTATCAAAACCAGTTAGTGAGTTTTTAAAGCACAGTGTATCTCCAAACAATGATTCTCAATTTCTAAAATGACAAGTAGCAATGTAATTTTTAACATTTAAATCAATGCTTTGTTACAAACTATCAATTGCCCAATTAGAAATAACAGGTACATTAGATGCCATTAAATTTCAAAACGCTCAGGGAAATTATGAAAAATAAAACACGTACTGCATTATTGTTATCAGGATTAGTAACAAGTGCTTTAGTACAAGCAGCAACACCTAATAAAGCGCAAATTGACAGTGTATTTGCCGAGATAAAAACACATAGCCCAGGCTGTAGTGTTGGTGTGATAAAAAATGGCAAGCTTATTCATCGAGCAGGCTATGGCTTAGCAAATATGGAGCTTAATGTGCCACTCGATGGCACACATGTTCACCGTATTGCTTCGGTGTCTAAGCAATTTACGGGCTTTGCTGTGCTGCTTCTTGCCGATGAAGGGAAAATTGACTTAAATGAAGATATTCGCACCTATTTACCTGAATTAAGAGACTACAAAGCACCGGTGTCTATTAATGCCATGTTAGGCCATTATTCAGGCATGGGGGATTATGACTTTGTAAACACTGAGCTCGATAAAGATACGTTAAAACTTAAATCCACCATGGCAGGCGATTTTCGTTTAGGTAATGAAGACTATTTAACAATTCAAGAATTCTACGATTACGTAAAAACAGTACCTCTCAGAAATCAGCCTAACGAACGCTTTAACTACAGCAACTATGCTTATTTCTTATTGTCGATGCTCGTTGAACGTGTCTCAGGAGAAAGCCTCCGCGAATACAGTGAAAAGCGCATATTTAAACCATTAGGTATGAAAAATACCTTTTTCAGTGACGAACCGACTGAAATCGTTAAAAACCGTGCTGATGGTTACAGCAAAGATAAAGAAGGCAACTACTTCACTAATATGACCAACTTATTTTGGGTAGGCGATGGCGGTTTGCATACCACCGTTGAAGATATGGCAAAATGGGATGCCTATTTCTACAAGCCAACTTTAGGTAAAGAGCCAGAGCAATTACTTAGCCAGTTTATGCGCCCGAATAACCCAGATATTACAGCCGAGGGTAAACACTATGCCAATGGCCAATTTATTACTGAAAAAGACGGGCTAAAAATCATTCACCACAGTGGCGGTTGGCTTGGCACCATCACCAATTATGAGCGCATTCCTGAAAAGCAGTATTCATCGATTGTATTTTGCAACGACACCTCATTGGATATTGCAAAACTAGTAAAAGAGTTACGAAAGGTGGTTTTGTAAACTCGAAAAGGAACTACGTAAAACGATAGTAAGTGAGCGTATTGCTCCTTATTAGCCTCAACCAATGAAAAAGGTTAGCTAAAGTATTGCTAACCTTTTTAATCTCACTTCAATTAGCGGCTAGTTATTGGCCGTATGATATAAAAACCTGCCAAATAATAAGGCAATATCAAACTGACTAAAATGTGAGTTATTAGTATTGTGTTCTTGCTCACCTTGATAAATGTTGGTCGATGCTATGTTTTTTCCAACAGGTGAAAAAGACACGTTACGTATCCAAACTTGCCCGTTCCCCGAGAGTAAACCACCAAATGCAATATGCTTAGACTGTTCATCCGTGATATCCAATACCACTGTGTAAGTTTGCCAGCCTGTAGTGCCTTTCACCCCTCTATCTTTCATATTATCGTATTGCAGATTTTTCAGCTTGCCATCTACCCGCATCCAAATCCCTGCGTAACCTTCAGTGACATTTTCGGTTCTTATTTCAGCGCTAAATTGAACTCGTTTACCAATAAATTGGCTTGGTTCAAAATATTCATACCAGGTAGCAAATGACTCATCGTTGTAGCTATTACTTATACGTTTAATTGTCGCTACCCCATTTTCTGACCAAGCTTTAAATTTCCCAACATCAGAAAAGCCTATCCTCCACTTGTCTAGATTTAGGCTGTAATCACTTTTATAAATGTAATTTGCCGTGCTTTTTTCATCTGTTACCGAAAACGAAATATTGCGCGCCGACATAGACCCTTTCGCGCCTTGTATTAAACCGGCATAAATATGCTCTGCACCAGCGGTCACCGGCAGTATAACTTGAAATGGTGTCCAGTCTTTAGTGCCAATAAGGCTGCGTTCGGTAGCATTATCAAACGCAATCACTTTTTCCGAATCATTCACTCTTAGCCAAATTGAAGAATATTCAGAATTTTGTGATTTGATTTCGGCGGAAAATTTCAGCTTTTTACCAACAAATGGCGCAGCGTCAAAGTCGATACCTGCGGCACCAAAACTTTTTAGCCCTGCCTCGCCTTGATAAGCCAAATGCGCTTCCCCATTGGCTACATGAAAGGTGTAATCTTTGATATTCGCGCTTTTTACTTTACCTTCCATATGCCCCCAAGTAGTTATATCTTCAGGGTTGGAAGCAAAACAATTTAGTGAAAAAATAAGGCCCAAAGCAAGCCATAACACCATTTTCATACAATACTTTCTCTAATTTCTTTCCATGTTTTATGACAATTATCATTTAAGCGCCAATAGCCTGGAAAAGTTTCTAAACGCGGAACAGGGTAATAGAAAAAGCTCTTAAAATCCAGATAATTAGATTATAAATAAGCATCAAAATAGGATTTGGAGAGTAATCAATTGGTTTAAGTAATTACATATCATAATATTTCCTTAATGCTACTCCTTGTTTCACTCGATTAGATTTGGGATAGTTACAGAGTTTATTACTAAGTTTGATTTTTCATGAGCGCCACCTCTTATTTATTATTCTTCTTTTCCGCCTTAGGGGTGTTTAATGGCCTGCTTTTAGCTTCATGGTTAGTTCTTAGTCAAAATAAGCAAGTGGGTGATAATTGGCTGGCAATGTTATTGCTATTACTTTGTATACGTATCGGCAAGTCGGTTGTTACTTTACCCCAAGCTTAGATAAAAACATTCTACAACTCGGGTTAACGGCGTGTTTTCTTATTGGTCCGTGTATTTACGCTTATGTTACTCATCAAACCGAGCAAGGTCCGCTCAACACCTTAGCAAAGTGGACTTTTGCTAGTTTAGCGATATTTATTGTGGTTTTGGGAATTGTGTATCCTTACAAAACCCATTTAGAACTCTGGCAATATTGGGTTTATCGGGGTTCAAGCTACCTATGGTTGGCGTGTTTACTCTTGAGCTTTTTTCATTACAGAGAAAAGATCCAACAGTTTAAAGGCCAATGGCAAGCGTTAATCACCGACAAGCCACTTATAGTATTGATGGGCGGTGCTTTAATCTGGTTAGCTTACTTTACTGCCTCTTACACTTCTTACATTATGGGCGCGTTAAGTTTTTCACTCACCCTGTATTTATCAATTTTAACGCTACTCAAAACACCTAAAGTGCAGCCATTAAAAAACAATAAATACGCAAATAACAAGTTAACAGACGATCAAATAAACGCCTATTCAAATGCTCTTGAACAGTTAATAAATGAAGAACGTATCTACACTGATCCTCAGCTCTCATTACCACGACTCGCTAAACGTATAGGCATGCCTCACACACTGTTGTCGCAATTATTGAATGATCATT
This sequence comes from Pseudoalteromonas sp. G4, assembly GCF_028875915.1. Classification (GTDB taxonomy): domain Bacteria; phylum Pseudomonadota; class Gammaproteobacteria; order Enterobacterales; family Alteromonadaceae; genus Pseudoalteromonas. Next base: position 12,669 of record NZ_JAPEHW010000072.1, on the reverse strand, counting down.
ATCAAATGAACTTCAAACAGTACATAAATAGTCAACGCGTCACCTTCGCGCAAACACTGTTACTTGCAGAGCCGAACTCCAGTATTGACGATATTGCAGAACAAAGTGGCTTTAGTTCGTCTTCAACATTTTACAGTGCCTTTAAACACAAAACGGGTATGACTCCAAACCGTTATCGCACTGCTAAATTATAATTTAGGACTACCAGAATATAACTTAGCTTATTGATTATATTAAATTTAAATAAAATTGAGCGAGTAAATTATTATGGAGCTCAATTTTATGAAACAGACGTTTAAATGGTTAATGTTACTTATTCTGGTTGTGCATTTCACAACACAAGCACACGCAAAAGTGGATGAACAGCGTGAAGTAAGAGCGGTTATTCACAAATATATAAATGGCACTAGCAAGGGTGAACCTGAATTAATTAAAAGTGCATTTCATGAGCATGCTTCTTTACTACTAAGTCACCCTAGTAAAGCGTTTTGGCAAGTATCAGCTGAAGACTATGCTAGCTGGTTTGAGTCAACCAAAGGGCAGCGCGCTGGTAAGATTTTATCAGTCACACTAGATGGTGATATTGCAATGGCAAGAGCGTTAATTACAATGGCCTCTCCTTTAAAGCAATATATTGATCAATTTTTACTTAAGCGTTTTCCAAAAGGGTGGCAAATTGTCAGTAAAACGGCAACTCAATTGGCATCTCAACAAGACAATAAACAATTAAAAAGCGCAATGAATAAACGTGTTTTATTTATTACTTCAAGTGCGGATCATCATGGCGAGTCTAGTTTACCAACAGGTGTTAGTTTTTCTGAGTTAGTTGAAGCCTACGAAGTGTTTATTAATGCGGGTTATCAGGTTGATGTTGTAAGTACACAAGGTGGTAAATTACCTTTGGCTTATATCAACACATCAAACGAAAAGCACAAAAAGTTTATTTATAACCATGACTTTATGTATTTATTAGCGAATACGTTAGCACCCGAGCAAGTAGATGCCAGCCAATATTTAGCGGTGCATTATGTAGGGGGTGGTAATGCTATGTATCAGGTTGCCGAAAACAAAACATTACAAGCAATAGCAATGGCGGTATATGAAAAAAATAATGGCATTGTTTCATCGGTGTGCCATGGTACAGCTGGCATTGTGAACTTAAAACTAAGTAATGGTGAATATCTCGTTGCTGGTCGCAAAGTAAGTGGTTACCCAACTGCATATGAAAAAATAGATGCTGCTTATTATCAGCAATTTCCATTTGATATTGAAAACACCATAAAACAACGTGGCGGTAAGTTTTCATATGGCGAACGTAATCAATCGTATGTGCAAATCGATGGTCGCATTATTACTGGCACGAATTACCAATCATCAAAAGCAGTTGCTTTGGCGATGGTAGAAATAATGAACAATATGTAATTTCTATTTTTAGCATGAAGGGCCTAAATTGCATGGCCCTTAAGCCAAATCAAGCGCCCATTCGACCAAAAGGCACGGTTCATTGGGACGCTTTTACACATTAACAGCTGTGTGACTTGTTATTTGCCCACACTATTTGCAACAATGACAGAATTGCTGTGTAAGTTATCAAGTGAAACCGAATAAAGTATAAGGAATAAGATGATAAGGTTCATCATTGGATTTATAGTATTAACACTTTTCACCCTATCATCAGCTAATGCGGACGAAGTCGTTATTGGCAAAAGTGAAACTCTCAACTCGCAAGTACTTAACGAAACCCGAAAGTTATTCATTAGTTTGCCAGAAAACTATGACAAAACCGGTTATAACTACCCAGTATTATATTTTTCTGATGCACATGCCCATTTTGAAATAATGGCTAGTACTGTAAATTTCTTAACTAAAGCCAACAAAATCCCACCAATGATATTGGTCGGCATAGATACAAGTGAAAACCGAATTCGGGATTTAACACCCATTGTTTATGATGAGGAAGAGAAAAACCACCCTTGGTTCAAAAGCGTAAACTATGGGGGCGCTAGTCAGTTTGCTAACTTTATAGAGTCTGAGCTAGTTCCGCACATCAACAAAAAATACAGAACGACTGACTTTAAGGTATTTTCTGGCCATTCGTTTGGCGGTTTATTTTCATTTTATACCTATCTTAACAAACCCAACTTGTTTGACGGATATATGGCAATTAGCCCATCTTTAGGTTGGGATAAAGAACGCTTGGTGGTTGAAGCTAAACACCAAATTGAACAAAAAACACTGTCTAAAGCTGCCTTGTACCTAAGTAAAGGCAATGAAAAAGGCACTACAGGCGCAAGTTACACTGCAATTACGCAAGCTTTTGAGTCTGTAAATATTGATTCGGTTAGCTCACAAGAATTCCCTGACGAAAGCCATCTCACTGTTGTTTTTGATGCTCACTATCACGGGTTAACAACACTATTTAAGGCATGGCCTTTATCATACGCGCAAAGCGCAAAAGGGTTAGAAGTTGTGATAACACATATGAACAATGTGAAAGACACATTTAAGATAAATTTTTCTTCCGAACGCTGGCTAATTAACTTAGGTAATAGTGAGCACTATAAGAAAAACTATAATAATGCTATTGAAGCCTACAAACACAATATAAGCTTGTTCCCTGGTTCAGACTATTCTTACTTTTTATTAGCTAGAACATATGAAGCAAACGGGCAACTTAAGATTGCGTTAAAACACTATGAACAAGCAAATCAAATGGTTGACAGTAACCATGCAAATAAACGTCGCTACCTCGATGCAATTAGTAAGCTAAAAGCGAAGCTTAAAAACTAACACGTTTTACAAACAGCGGTAATCAATGGGGTCATCCATTGATTACCGTTACCAATTACAACACACTCCCCCATGGCTTAAGTGGTAGATTAATCTCTGATGATAAATACCATTTCAAAATCATAGGTTCGCCTGCATCTGCAATACTTTCATAATTAACCGGTTTGCCTGAACCTAAGTTAACTTGTGCGTCGGTGTTTTTATTGACGTTTAAAACAAGCACGATTTTGCTGCCCTTTTTGATAAGTTTTGAAGTAAATCGGGCATTAACAATCGGAACACGACGTTTTTTATTGGGCATAAGCAAACGTCTTTCACCCATATCATCTGCGTAACTTACTCGGCTGCGATAGTTATTTAAATGGAAAACCTCACCTTCAGCAGTCACTTCATAGTAATTAAAGCCAATATCCACATCCTTTTTATTTACTGATATATCAAAAAAGCCAGATATTGCACCTGTTAGCTCCATATCTTCTGTAAATATAGGTGTTTCAACTTGAATACCACCTTGTTTATCAATGCTGTCTTGAATTACTGGCCATGGCGCTAGGTTGCGTTGTTCACTTCTATCCGTCATATCAACAATCTGCTCAATATATTGATTAGTCTGCAAAGAAGGCGCTTTTGCTAACAAATAGTTTTCAGCTTTATTCGCTGATGCTTGAATATAAAAAGTCGCAGCTTGTTGGTTTAGCGCTTGCAATGAGTCCGCAAATCGCCATTCGTTTGCCCCCATGACTTGGTAGTTCACCTTATTTTGCACGAGTTTTGGTTTAGGCTTGCCATATAACACATGATCAAACCACTCAAATACCAGCTCATCTGTATCTTTTTCAAGGGCTACAGGGTCTAACTTATAATTACTGTGGTGAGAACGTGGTTTATTCTGTGCTGACCAATGATTGTAAGGACCAATTAAGAGTGCATGATTAGCATTAGGGTTATATTTATAATGCTGATGCAAGTAGTTTAACGCTGATATCTGACCGCCTTCAAAATACCCTGTAATAGTAAGAACAGGTATATTAATGCGTTTATAATCGTCTTTATGTGGCACCATACGTTGATAGTAAGGCCCATCTTCAGGGTGAGCTAACCACTTTTGAAGCCATGGACTTGGTTTTTCAGCAATTTTATCAATATCAACAATTGCTCGACCAGTTTTATAAAGCGTATTTACGATATTATTCGTTCGCTGCCAGTCATTATAAACACTGTTGTCTACTGTTTTGTTGTTGGTCACAAATAAGGGCCATTCGAAATTGCCTGTTAAAGCAATATTGTTTTCGTACGGTAGACCTGTTATTAAATTGGCCGCCACATAAGGTGCTATCGCCTTTAACCCCTTTGGCATATGCTTTGCGGTTGCCCACTGAGTAAAGCCATTATAACTGCCACTGTACATTACAACTTTGCCATTACTCCACACCTGTTCGGTGATCCAGTCAATTAACTGCGATGCATCTTCCCCTTCGTGTTCCCAAGGCACAATCGCATCTTTGCTCGAACGCTTGCCTCTCGAATTAGCCACAATGCCAATATACCCATGGGCTGCAGCATGCATGGCAGATTTAATGTGTGCTGCTTCATCCGCATAAATTGTAAACTGTAACGCTGTGCTATTCGGTTTTTTTAGCCCGCGAGTGCGAACAAGAGTGATGGATAACTCGATACCACTTTTTAACTTAACTAACACATCCGGTTGAATGTAAAAACGACGCGCTTGCTCACGTTTTACAATTTCATTTGTAATGGGAATGATTACTTTAAGTACATGATATAAATGGGTGTTTACCGCAATATTTATCATCTCATCATGCGATACGCTTTGTTTGTTTTGTACTTGCTTATAAACGTTAAATACATAGTCATAGGCGTTAGACACCGACCAGCCTAACGCTAAGGACAATTTTACAAACGCTTCATCATCCAGTTTTTCAAATTTCTGACCAATAAACTCACGGCTTGTTTCTGCAAAGGAATCATGCATCTTACCTTTATCGTTTAACACCTGATTTATTTGGTGAAATAGCTGGTAATGAGAAAACTCTAACGTATTATTTTGCTTTTCAATGTGAGTCTCTATGGCTTCAAAATCCCCTCGCAATGATAGTAATGCAATTTTATTAAACATGGGTTGTTGGTCTACTTGTGCTGGCGTTAATTTTTTTGCAAATAACGTTAGCTCTTTTTTGAAATCTGTTGATGCTAAAATCGCTTCTGCATTTTCTGCTGCACTCAATTCGGTTGCGACAATAAGCGGAGGGACAGGATATTGGCTACTATCCTCAGCATAGGTATTTTGCAAAAAGTTTAGTAAGATGATTGCTAAATAGCTCACCACTGACGTTAAACTTATTTTTTTCATTTGTGCTTCCATTTTAATAATTCTACTAAATCGTGAAGCACTCTACTGAGCGCCTATTTTTAAGTCCTGACAGCGTGGTGAAAAGATGTGACTTTTTATGACAGCCCTGATTTTAAAGGGCTGCGTGATAGAACGAATGGATTAATATGCGCTGGCAAATTAAAGGTTTTGAGTTTAATGAACAACAACAAACCTTAATCACTGAGCATAATCAGGTTCGACTTGAACCGAAGATGTGTGAACTTTTGGCCTATTTTTGTCAGAATCAAAACCAAGTGATTAGTAAAGAGCAATTACTTGACGATGTATGGCATGGCCGTTATGTCAGTGATAACACCGTAAGTAAGCTCATCACAAAACTTAGAAAAGCATTGCAAGATGATGCGCGAAATCCTGAATATATAACCACAGTACCAAAACGAGGCTATCGATTTGTCGCAACTGCGACACTCATTGTTGAAGAAGTAAAACCATTCATCAAAGACGATACTGCACCAACAAAGCCCTTGAGTCTTAAATACATACTGCTATTGCCCTTGTTCTTTATCTTGTTTGTATTTGCGTGGTTGTTACACGATCGTAGCGCTCCAAATAGCATTGTTTCAGCCAAAGCAGTTACATCAGATAAAGGCAGTGAATACTTTCCTAGCTTTGCCCCTGATGGCATTAGGCTCGCGTACATGAACCATGCTGGCGAACGTTTCAAACTCTATGTAAAAAACATTTTTTCAGGTGAACAAGTTGAAGTAAACCATGGGGAACAAAGTGGCGTAGGCCCTGGCGTATGGAATCATACGGGTACTAAGCTGGTTTATTTAGTTGCTACACAAGGATCTTGCCAATACTTTATGCGCGAGTTTAATGGCCTAACGATGTCTGAGCCTAAACTAATTTATACCTGTAAAGCAGGGAGCTTTGGTCAAATTAAATTTACCCATGATGATAATGTGCTTATTTTTTCTGAATCTCCAGGTATGGGCAAGCCTTACTCGCTCTATTCACTGCACCTAGATACAGGTAAAACACAGTGGCTACCACAACCCGATTTGCATTTAGGTGGCAATAGTCAGTTTGATCTTCATCCAATTGACAACAAAATTCTAATTTCTTCACCGAATGAACAGCAATGGGAAGGCTTTTATCAACTTGATTTAGACACACAGCAATTAACATTACTGTTTGAGTTAAACGCGTATATTTGTTGTGGTATTTGGTCTCATGATGGTGAACATGTTGTTATGATGGGTGAACACCCTGCCCGTGAAATTGTTCAATTTGATCTTAATGGAAGCAACAAAACAGTGCTGTTTACGGGCCCACAACAATTAAGTCGACCAGAGCGACATAGTAATGGGGTAGATTATGCGTTTACCGCATTTAAATATGACTTAAATGTTGATGAATATAATATTGCTGACAATAAAGCGTTATCGATTTTAAACGATACCTTTGATGAACGACTGGCTGTGTTATCACCCAACTCCCAGCAAATCGCATACATCAGTTTAACCTCAGGCAATGAAGAACTGTGGCTATATAACCGAGAAACCCGTAAAAAGAAAAAAATCACCCAATACGGTGATGGCCGCCATTATGTTGATTTATCTTGGTCACCTGATGCACGTAAAGTAGCAGGGCTTACATTAAACGCGATTCATATTATTGATATACCCTCAGGGGTAACCCAGATACTGCCATTGCCTGAAAAAGAGTTTCGCGGCGTGTCATTTCGCTCTGCCAATAAAGTCGCTTTTAGTATGAAAATTGGCGCAAACTGGCAAGTGGTTGAATTTAACTTAACTGACAATTCAATGGAGCGCCTTGAGCCAAAATGGCAGAGTGTTCAATACGATAAATTTGAGCATAATTGGCTTTGGGTTGATCAAGCTGGAAACTGGTATGTTGGCCAAAATAAAACCCCTTTGACCTTACCTAATCAACCTCAGAGCGCTTTTTATGGTAGGCAATTTGCTGTTAAAAAAAGTGGCAAACGTGTTGCGTTTTTTGACTGGCATCAGAGTAGCCTTAATATTTATAATATCGATTCTCTCAAGCGAGTATTCCAATTAAATAGCCAACTTGGTCATTTTTCACTGCGAGGCGATCTATTACTTATCAATAAACCATCATCAGAATCCAATGATAGTGACATTTACCAAACATTTAGCGTAGCCACAGAATGAAAAATGGTCGTGAGTGAAAATTGAAAAACTGCTGGTTGATGCTTGAAAAAATCTGCAGTAATTAACACCGCCTAACAAATAGAGCCTCTCACCCTTAAAAAGAGTTACCTACCCTAAACATAAAAACACCCAAACTAAATCAAATTAGAGTGGGTGTCTTTGTAATTTTCTTACTACTAAAAGCTGTATTAGTTGATATTTTTTTGCATGAAATCCTTAATCTTGTTTGCTATGAAGTCACCATCTTCTTCGAGCGCAAAGTGTCCTGTGTCGAGAATATGAAACTCAAGATTCTTTAAGTCTCGTTTATAAGGGTGAGCACCTTCTTCAGGGAAGATATAGTCACCTTTACCCCAAACAAGCAATGTTGGTGGCTGATGTTCTCTAAAGTAGGCTTGCCACTGCGGATATAAAGGAACGTTGGTACTGTACGAGTGGAATAACTCAAGTTGGATATCTTTGTTACCCGGTCTATCAAGCTTTGCTTGGTCTACAATCCAGTTATCTGGGCTGATCAAGGCTTTATTACGCGCGCCATTTGTATATTGCCACTCGGTTGCTTCAATTGTTAGTAAGTTATCTCGGAGTACTTGTGCATTTTCAGGCGTTTTATCTTTCCAGTAAGCTTTTATTGGTTGCCAGAACTCGCGTAGTCCTTCGTCATAGGCATTTCCGTTTTGAATCACTAAACCACTGACACGTTCAGGGTGAGCTGAAGCAATGCGAAAACCAATTGGTGCACCATAATCCATCACATAAAGTGTGTATTTCTCAAGTCCTTTTTTTTGTAAGAATTGATCCGTAATACGCGCTAAGTTTTCAAAACTGTACTCAAACTCTTTAAGTGATGGCATTGAGCTATTACCAAAACCAGGATAGTCCGGCGCAATAACATGATAGTTTTTTGCAAGCTCAGGGATGAGGTTGCGGTACATGTGAGACGATGTTGGAAACCCATGTAATAACACAATTGTTGGTGCAGAGGTGTTCCCAGCTTCGCGATAAAAGATTTGTTGAGACTCTACTTCTAAGTACTTATGCTGTGTTTTTGCCAGCACCTCACCTTGTATACCAAATGCAAGTGTTATTGCAGCGCAAAGCGAGCTAGCTTGTTTGATAAGCGCATGTTTAGTTGTCGGGTTTAAACTCATTTTAGTTTCCTTAATTCATCTATTTGCTAAATCAATACCAACAAAGTTGGTGTTATCTATTACTTTCGAATGCCGTATGTTTCGAATGAGTGTATTTTCTAGATAATCGCTTTATTGATAAACAGGGACAATATAGAATCACTATCAACAAAATATTGACAATAAGAAAGTATGGACACGTTAGAAGGCATGAAAACCGTTATTGCGGTGGTTGAAACGGGCTCATTTACAGCGGCAAGTGAACGTTTGTCTATGTCAAAAGCATTAGTGAGTAAGTATGTTGGGCAAGTAGAAAAACAGTTAAATATTCGATTATTTAATCGCACAACTCGCAGGTTAACAATTACGGATGCAGGTAAGGCCTATTATCAGCATGCCTTAAATTTAATCGAACAGTATGAGGCACTGGTTGATACAGTGACTGAATCACAATCTTCACCTTCAGGTAAATTGCGTATTAGCGCACCTATTGCGTTTGGTGAAATTGTGTTGGCTCCAATGTTGCCTAAATTTTTACGTTTATATCCTCGCTTAGAAGTTGAATTACATTTAAGCAATCGACCTGTAGATATGATTGAAGAGGGAGTTGATGTGCGCTTACGAATTGGTGATGTCAGTGATTCTAATTTAATAGCTAGGGAAGTTGGCCGATTTGAATTGATGCTTGTTGCTTCGCCTATTTATCTTGCTGAAAAAGGGACTCCAAAAGACTACTTAGATTTATCAACACATGATTGCATCATTGATAGTAACTATAGAATTGCCCAAAACTGGCCGATAAAAACAGAAGATGGGCAGCAGTACACTATTACCGTAAAAAAAACGGTGGCAGCAAATAGCCCAAGCGCTGTGACGGCATTGGCAATTGCTGGCGCAGGTATCGCGTTGACTCCCTCATTTGTTGCCAAAAAAGCAATTTCTGATGGTAAGCTTCAACGTGTTTTACCCAATTATTATATTGATGAATTTACACTTACAGCGCTTTACCCACATAGAAACTATCTGGCCAAAAAAGTGCGCTGCTTTTTAGATTTTATCCTTGTTGAATATCAAAACACAGACCTTAGATAAATACAAAGTAAAAGTGAGCGCTCACTAGCTTGTTGAGCCCAATAATTGATAAAAGTCATCAAAGACACCCAAACTCAATCAAATTAGAGTGGGTGTCTTTGTTATTTTTTTTAAGCACTACTTTGTTTTGCGTTTTTGGTCAAAAGCAAAAACAACTAATGCCGTTAATAGGCCAACAAAAATGGGACGGTATACGTCAAAAGGCTGCTCTGGAGTAAATATTAATTGTCCAATTGCAATACCTGCACCAATGCCTAAAGCACATTTTGTGTATTTGATTATGTTCTTTTTCATTATTCTTCTCGCTTATTTTTATTGTTTGTTACAACACTAGCAACTTTTTAAATACGCCTGATCCGCACTTGAAAACACCTTACAACCAAGAGCTTAGCGAATTGAATAATATTGATTTATAAAAGAAATAAAGTGCTGATATGACAAAAGGTAAAACCAAGTGATAGTCGGTTAAGCGAAGCGTATTGAGGAATAAAAAGTGAGTTTAGTTTGAAAACACCCAAACTAAATCAAATTAGAATGGTTGTCTTTGTTATTTTATAATATGGATGGCTCAAATATTAGTTAGCTGCTAGTTGAAAGCTGGTAAAAAGTATCGAGATCCTTTTTAATGGTCGCAAACACACTTCCATCAATTTTCTTTTCATCCACAAGCGGTTGCATAATCTCAACAATTTCATAAGGCTGCATTCGCCCTCGATAAGGCCGGTCTTGAGAAAGTGCTTGAAATATATCCGCGACCGCGATGATACGTGAAGGAAGATCTATTTGTGATTCATTAAGGTGATTCGGATAGCCTGAGCCATCTAGCCTTTCGTGATTAGATCATGGGGTCAGGTCTGATAGATCATGGGGTCAGGTCTTGCTTTGTGCAACAGCTCGGCTAACTGTGGAGTAATGCACACCAAAATAATTAGCTATTTCTATCATGGAATAACCACCTGACAAGTAAGCCTGTGCCATCGCTAATTTGATGTTAAGGTTTGTCGACTCATAATAACTTAGCGGTTTAGCCTTTGGCTTAACTTGTTTCTTTGGTATTTCATTTAAAACAACGTCAACATCGCTTTGAATAGCACTTTTATGTTTTTCAACAAACTCCTCATCGCCCAGATAAATTTGGCTTTTCAGGTTTTGCCAAATATTAACCTCCTTCCCTTGTGCTACAAAGTGTTTATAGCGTTCAATAGCTTCAAGCTTAGTTGTTGCAAACATACGCAGTAATGCATCGACAGCCAACCATTCTGGAGCTTCTCGCATACATGTTGTTTCATGATAACTACTCCACAGCCATTCACTTGGATGGTCAACCATACCTTTCGCCCTAACAGGATTTAAAACAATATATCGGCACAGTTCGAGTAAATAACTATCTTTATCCACCAGGATGCTTTTATAGCGCCCCTGAAATAAGTGCCCTACACGTTGATAGTTTCGATTAAAACGTTGTGTATAAACACCATTTAGCTGTCTCATACCTTTAGACAAATTAGCATCGGGTGTTTCAATCAATAAGTGGTAGTGATTCGTCATCAAGCAATAAGCATGAATTACCCAATTGTATCGGTCACAAACATCGCTAAGTACTTCAATGAAAGTGGAAAAATCTGATTCATTGCGAAAGATAGGCTTTCGCTCATTGCCACGAGAAGTAACGTGGTAGAGCGCACCTGCAAACTCCAATCTAAGTGGTCGACTCATCCATAAGCCCAAACAAACAAAAAAGGTTAGCTAAAGTATAGCTAACCTTTTAAAAATCTAACCAAACCATTTTATCAACGCTGCACAATGCAAGACCTGACCCCATTCGTTCCTGAGTTTAGTTTGAAAACACCCAAACTAAATCAAATTAGAGTGGGTGTTTTTGTTATAAATTATTGTTTGTTGGTGTCTTTGTTATTGTTTGTTATTGGATTCATGGTTAATTTTCAGAAGTACATCTTTGTACTATCTGATAACAAATCTGTGAAACTTCTTCGCTTGTTAGAGAAGAACTTTTCATTGAAGTTAAAGCACTTGGTAATTGTTTATGATTCACAATTGGAAAAGGTGGTTTAGACTTTAGCTCCACCCACCATCCTGGAAAAGTCAGTACTGGGGTAGTGTTTAGATGTTTGATAGCTGTAGACTTAACTAACCAATCGTTGACCCACTTTGCTTGACGTTCCGCTTGTTCAATTGGTTTATTTTCAACCCATGATGGAAAATGTAATATTCCTTTTTGGAAAACCAATTTATAGTCTTTCTGGCCATTATTACTATCAGAGGTTCTTTTGTGTCTACCTTTGGTTTCAATAGCAAAAATACCCTGCGTACCAACTGCAAGATGGTCAATATTAAAATTATCTGCTTGAACGTCATGAAATACTTGAAAACCTTTGGCTTGAAGCTTTACAAGTTCTCCAGCAACAGCCAACTCCGCATCTCTTCCCAGCTTCAGCAGAATTAATTTTTTAACATGTTTATGAGCTTTGAACACTGCGTAAATTAAAGAAATAAAAATCCCAAATCCAGCTCCAAGCGCCAATGGAGAGCTAAAATTGGCGTGTTTCACGCCCAATATAATGAATGGAAGTGATACGATCGCTGAAGTGACACCTGCAAGACCAAGAATTTCGGCACCTGTATCAGCAATTTCTTGATTTAATTTCTGGGCGGGTAAGCGTGTGAGGCTAGAACGCTTTAAAGGTAATCGATTACGCTTTTGGTGAAAATACAAGGTACTAAAAAGCACGCCTAAAATGATATAAATACCACCAGCAGCAACCAAAACTGCAATACCATTAGTTTGCCAATCTGTCATAAGTCCATTTATCGTATAAGTTTTTATGAATAGATTTTAATGCAGAAGACAAGTCATTATCAATTGATAAAACCAATTGCTAACTGGGATCAACGACTCTGCCCCCATTGATTCCACTATCAAATTTGTATTTAGTTGGTTCTATTATTTCGTCCATTAAACAATCAATTAGTCCTTTAAATTCATATAACTAAGTTAACGAATCAAACAGAAAAAGGAAAGGCTAATAAACAAAAAGCTAGCACGACAGCTAGCTTTATATGTTGGAAGGTTGAAAGGAAAATC
>NZ_JAPEHW010000071.1 GCF_028875915.1 Pseudoalteromonas sp. G4 | reverse complement strand
TTATTTTCTGTCAATCAACACAAATACCCTGGCTTCAGTGTTGAAGCTCGCTTAGCAAGGCATTACCCATATGGTGATGCACTCACTCATGCCATTGGCTACGTTGCAAAAATGAATAAAGCAGAACATCTCGAGCTAGAAATGGAAGGGCGCGATGTTAATTACCGCGCCACGCGAGATATTGGTAAACTAGGCATCGAAAAGTATTACGAAGAAATTTTACACGGCGTAGTTGGCAGTGAAGAAGTTGAAATTAATAACCGCGGTCGTATTCTTCGCACCTTAAAATCAACGGATCCAGAACCAGGTAAGGATCTAATTCTGACCTTGGACATTGGTTTGCAGCAAATTGCGCAAGCTGCACTCGGTGAAGAGCGCGGCGCTGTCGTTGTTATGGATGCAAGGGATGGTGGCGTTTTAGCGTTCTATTCAAACCCAAGTTACGACCCAAACCTGTTTGTTCATGGAATAAGTGGCGCTGACTACAAAGCCCTACTCAACCCAGATAGACCTTTAGTTAACCGAGTAACCAAAGGGGTTTATCCGCCTGCATCAACCATTAAACCACATCTAGCAATACTAGCACTTGATGAAGACGTGGTAACCGAAACAACTGAAATGCACGACCCCGGCTTTTTTAAGCTACCTAAAGCAGATCACCGTTGGCGTGACTGGCGACCTTGGGGCCATGGTAAAGTTGACGTATATAAAGCCATTGAAGAAAGTTGTGATACCTACTTTTATGAAGTGGGTTATCGCTTAGGTATCGATAAAATCAGTGCATTTATGTACCAATTTGGTTTTGGTCAGCTCACAGGTATTGATATTTATGAAGAAAAAACCGCAAACCTTCCATCGCGTGAGTGGAAAGAGGTAACGTATAAATTACCTTGGTATCCAGGTGACACGCCAAATATTTCGATTGGTCAAGGTTACTGGACAGCCACACCGATGCAAATTGCCAACTCTATGAGCATTATGGTGAATAAAGGTCAGCGTTTTCAGCCACATTTAGTATCTGCGACCAAGCTTAGTGATCAAGTGCAAATTATTGCCCGCGATGAAAAGCCTCCAATTCAACTTAAAAATGAGGCTAATTGGGATATTGCACTGCGTGCGATGTACAACACAGTTCATTTGAACAATGGTACAGCACATAAAGCATTTATTGGTGCTCAGTATACTGCTGGAGGTAAAACAGGTACAGCGCAAGTAAAAAGTATTGCTCAGGGTGAGCGCTATGATGCTGAAAAACTCGATGAGCGTCATCGCGACAATGCCATGTACGTAGGTTTTGCACCCTATAAAAAACCAGAAATCATCGTTGCGGTTACCGTAGAAAACGCCGGTGGAGGCTCTACAGTGGGTGCACCCATTGCACGTACATTAATGGACTACTACTTCTCAAACAAACCTAAATCACTGGTAGGTAAACCGTGAAGGCGCTCAATCATAATAAAACCATTTGGGATAGACTTCACTTAGATTGGCCTATGCTGGTAGCAATTTTGGCCTTAATGGTGGGCAGTTTAGTGGTTGTCTACAGCGCAGGTGGCCAAAATATTGATTTGGTAGTTCGCCAAGCAACCCGTATAGGGCTTGGTTTAATTGTGATGTTTGCCCTTGCTCAAGTATCACCAAGTAACATGCGCCGTTGGGCATTACCAATTTACCTTGTTGGCGTTGCATTACTTGTTGCTGTTATATTTTTTGGTGTATCGAGTAAAGGCGCGCAGCGTTGGCTCAATATTGGCATTCGCTTTCAACCGTCAGAAGTAATGAAGCTCGCCATGCCCATCATGGTTGCTTGGTACATTAGTCGCTATCATTTACCACCCAAATACCGCCATTTGGCGATTGGTCTTTTAATTGTTGCCATCCCTACCCGATTAATAATGAAACAACCTGACTTAGGTACATCGATTCTTATTGCCAGTTCTGGTTTATTTGTGTTGTTTTTTGCTGGCCTTCATTGGCGACTAATTCTTGGTGCTTTGGCTGTTGCGCCTGTAGCTATTTATGGTTTTTGGCATTATGGCATGCACGAATATCAAAAGACTCGCGTATTAACCATGCTTGACCCTGAGAGCGACCCTCTTGGTGCTGGCTATCATATTATCCAGTCAAAAATAGCCATTGGCTCGGGCGGTGTTGAAGGTAAAGGTTGGACGCATGGAACGCAGTCGCAACTTGAATTTTTGCCTGAGCGTCACACCGATTTTATATTCTCGGTACTTAGCGAAGAATTTGGCTTAATTGGTGTCACAGTTTTACTTAGCTTGTATTTATTTATTATTGCTCGTGGTTTATTTATTGCTGTTAGCGCACAAGATGCGTTTGGCAAACTACTTGCTGCGAGCATCACCCTGACCTTCTTTGTTTACGTTTTTGTAAATATTGGTATGGTATCAGGATTATTACCTGTAGTAGGGGTTCCCCTTCCCCTTATCAGCTATGGCGGTACGTCCATGGTAACCCTGCTTGCGGGGTTCGGTATTATTATGTCTATTGCAACCCATAAGCGTATTTTGGTGAAATAACACAATGAAACACCTACTACTTTTAATTACTTTAATTTTAATTTCAGCCTGTGCCCCTTCAGGACGCTACAGTATGCGTCATGATGCAGCCCCCCTGCGTGCACCCTACCCAGAAGAAATGCAAGATGTGACTGTCACTTCTGAAAAGAAAAGTATTTCAGCCAGTCAGCCTTATGAAGTGCTTGGTAAACGCTATATCCCACTGCACAGTGAAGCTGGTTTTACTGAAACTGGCATTGCTTCATGGTATGGCCGTAAATTTCATGGCCACGATACGTCTAACGGTGAGCCTTACGATATGTTCGCTATGACGGCTGCACATAAGACCTTACCTTTGCCCAGTTTCGTTCGTGTAACAAATTTAGAAAATGGCAATACTGCGATTGTTCGTGTGAACGATCGTGGACCATTTCATGATGATCGTATTATTGATTTATCATATGCTGCAGCCTATAAACTTGGCTATCATCGCCAAGGTACAGCAAAAGTAAAAATTGAAGCTTTACTGCCTGAGACAAATCATCACAATGCCTACATTCAAATTGCTGCAGCGCAAAGTGTGGAGCAATTAGGTGTACTCGCGAAAGAGTTAACCTATGAATACCAAGTAGACAGTAAAATTGTGAAAAAAGATGGAATTTATCGTCTGCGCCTTGGTCCAATCGACAACGCGCAAGTAGCCAAAGAATTACTCGATAAAATTAAAGCTAACAGTCATCAAAACGCATTCATGCTTTACAGTGACTGATTGCTTTAGGATAATTAACTTAAAATACCCAAAACTAATACAATTGACCCAAAAAGCCAATGAATCGAATTAAAAAAACAGTTATTGCTGCGATTGCAGCAGCGTCGTGCTTTTCTCTGCAAGCACAAATCATCCCTGCTCCGCCTCAAATTAATGCCAAGGGTTATTTCTTAGTAGACTTTACTACCGGTAAAGTCATTGCTGAAGGTGAAGCTGATACTAAATTAGCGCCAGCCAGTTTAACCAAAATGATGACGAGTTATGTTATCGGCCTTGAAGTTGAAAGCGGCAATATTTCACTCGATGATCAAGTTACCATTAGTGAAAAAGCATGGGCTAAGAATTTTCCAGATTCTTCAAAAATGTTTATCGAAGTAGGTAAGCAAGTATCTGTTGAAGATTTAAATCGCGGTATCATCATTCAATCAGGTAACGATGCGTGTGTTGCTATGGCAGAGCATATTGCAGGTAGCGAAGCCGCATTTGCTGATTTAATGAACGCTCATGCGCAAAAGCTAGGCATGACAAATACGCACTTCATTAATAGCCACGGTTTAGATACCACTGAACACTTTACAACTCCACGTGATATGGCGACTTTGGGTGTGGCGCTGATCCGTGATGTACCTGCTGAATATGCACTGTATGCTGAAAAATCATTCACTTATAACGGCATTAAGCAGTATAACCGTAACTCTTTGTTATGGGATGAAAACTTAAGTGTTGATGGTATTAAAACTGGCCACACTAGCGAAGCAGGTTATAGCCTTGTAACCTCTGCTAAAAAAGGCAATATGCGTTTAGTTTCAGTAGTTATGGGCACAAAAAGCGAGCGTTCTCGTGCAACAGAAAGCCGCAAGCTACTTAACTACGGCTTCCGTTTCTTCGAAACTGTAACACCGTATAAAGCAGGCGATAGCTTTGCTGAACAACGCATTTGGATGGGCCATAAAGAAACAGTTTCACTTGGTATTTTAGAAGATACGCCAATCACTATTCCGCGCGGTCAGATGAAAAACCTTAAAGCAAACTTTAAACTTGACCAAACACTAGAAGCGCCTTTAGCTAAAGGCGTTAAAGTAGGTACTCTTTTCCTTCAACTTGACGGTGAAGATATTGCACAGTATCCGCTGGTAACACTTGAAGAAATTAATGAAGGGAGTTTCTTCAGCAAGATTTACGACTATATTCGTCTGCAAATTAGCAATTAGTCGTGAGCAAATAATAAAAAAGCGCCAATTGGCGCTTTTTTTGTAAACTTTTGAGCTCGCTGAACTTACTGCAAACTCTCAACACAGATAAACAACCGCTAAAACACAGATAAGCATTATTAATAAGCCTTTTATCGAATTTATGGTAGACTAGCGGGCATTTTCTTAAGGCCAGCCAAATGGCCGTAATAACCCTATAATTACTGAGGTGAAATGTGGTTAATCCGGTTACAAATACAAAATTTGACGAGTTTTTAGAGTTTCCTTGTCCGTTTACTTTTAAAGTAATGGGTTTGGCAAATGTCGACTTAACTTCGCAAGTTTTAGCTGTGATGCAAAAATTAGCCCCTGGTGACTATGCCCCTAAAACGAAAGCAAGCAGTAAAGGGAATTATGAATCGGTAAGTTTAGTTGCAACTGTTACGAGCAAAGAACATATCGAATCAATTTACACTGAGCTTGGCTCAATTGCAGACGTACGTTACGTGCTTTAAGGCTTATTAACATGCCTAAATTAATTGTTCGACAACTTAATCGTCAAGATTACGAACCTGTATGGCAAGCAATGCAACACTATACAGATACCCGTGATGACGATGCCGCTGATGAAATTTGGTTAGTTGAACACAATCCTGTGTTTACCCAAGGTCAAGCTGGTAAAGAAGAACACTTATTAATGACTGGTGATATTCCGGTAGTTAAAGTTGACCGTGGTGGCCAAGTAACTTATCACGGACCGGGTCAACAGGTATTGTATGTGTTATTCAATTTACGTCGCCTTAAAATTGGTGTGCGAGAGCTTGTTACCTGGCTTGAAGAAACGGTAATCGATACACTGAAAGATTTTGGTATTGATGCATATGCAAAAGCCGATGCCCCAGGCGTTTACGTTGATGAAAAGAAAATAGCCTCTTTAGGCCTACGTGTAAGACGCGGCTGTTCTTTTCACGGTCTTGCACTGAATATTGATATGGATATGGAGCCGTTTTTACGGATCAACCCATGTGGCTATGCTGGCATGGAAATGCTCCAGACCAAACAAATAAATGGTCCACAGCCCATGTGGCTATGCTGGCATGGAAATGCTCCAGACCAAACAAATAAATGGTCCACAAACGCTTGCAGAAGCGTCAGACGGGCTGGTTAAGCACTTAGTCAAACGACTAGGTAACACTGAATATGAGCAAGTAGTAGGTTTTTAATCGATGACTAAACCTGTAAAAATGCAACCGGGTGTAAAACTCCGTGATGCTGAAAAAATGGCACTTATCCCCGTCAAGGTTATGCCAACTGAAAAAGAAGAAATGCTTCGTAAGCCTGAATGGCTAAAGATCCGTTTACCAAAATCAAGTGAGCGCATCGATGGTATTAAAAGCGCAATGCGTAAGCATGGCCTTCACTCAGTATGTGAAGAAGCATCTTGTCCAAATTTATCAGAGTGCTTTAACCACGGCACAGCCACCTTTATGATTTTAGGTGCGATTTGTACTCGTCGTTGCCCGTTCTGTGATGTTGCACATGGTCGTCCTTTAAAGCCTGATGCCGAGGAGCCAGAAAAACTAGCGCTTACTATCAAAGATATGAAGCTTAGCTACGTTGTAATTACCTCGGTAGACCGTGATGACTTACGTGACGGTGGTGCCCAGCACTTTGCCGATTGTATTCGTGAAATTCGCAAGCACAATCCAGGTATTACAATTGAAATTTTAGTGCCAGATTTCCGTGGTCGTATGGAAAAAGCCCTTGAGATTTTAATTGATACACCACCTGATGTATTCAATCACAATCTAGAAACTGCCCCTCGCCTGTATAAACTTGCACGCCCAGGTGCAGATTATAAGTGGTCTCTTGAATTACTACGTCGCTTTAAAGAAGCGCATCCAAATGTCAAAACTAAGTCAGGTTTAATGGTTGGCTTAGGTGAAGAGATCAGTGAAATTGAAGAAGTTCTTCGTGATTTACGCGAGCACAATGTAGACATGTTAACTGTTGGTCAGTATTTACAGCCTTCAAAACATCACCTACCAGTAAAACGTTACGTGCCACCAGCAGAATTTGATGCACTTAAAGACTATGCTGATGAAATTGGTTTTAGTCACGCAGCATGTGGCCCATTTGTTCGCTCAAGCTACCACGCGGATTTACAAGCCGCAGGTAAAGAAGTGAAGTAAAAATTGTAAAAAAGCCAGCAACTCGCTGGCTTTTATATTTTCCCTTGTTGTAATGCACTGCGAATACAAAGTGGCGCAATCACCCGATGAAATGGCTTAATTAACGCCATAT
Source organism: Pseudoalteromonas sp. G4 (assembly GCF_028875915.1). Lineage (GTDB taxonomy): Bacteria > Pseudomonadota > Gammaproteobacteria > Enterobacterales > Alteromonadaceae > Pseudoalteromonas. Next base: position 13,454 of record NZ_JAPEHW010000071.1, on the reverse strand, counting down.
AAATACGTGCTTGCCAAGTCCGTAATTCAACCCGTGTTGCTATGACAAAAGAGTTATCCTCAACACGCTTTACTGATAACCACATTGCCATATTACTCTCTTCACAAAAACTAACGACTACACCTTCACTTACATGCACATATTCTAAAAAGCCGGCTTTCTGCCCTACCCGAATATTGTCTAAATTATCAGCCATAGTGCTTTCGCTCGCTTTGAAAGCAAAGTAACGAAAAATTTTTTGTTTCTAAGCCCCAAAAGTAGCGTTACCCCTTTTGGTAACTCGGCAAATATGGCGAAATAAACCTGCGCTACACTAAGAGACTGGTTTGTTGTAGTAACTAAAAAAGCATCTTGATAACAAGGTAAGTGACTTTTACACGGTATATTCAAATCATGTGGGAATTCTGCTGATTTAACGTTCATTTACTTTCACTTCTGATTTAAAAGCATTTATTAATACTAAAACCCCTCTTTATTTCCCTAATAAGCAACATCTCCTGGGATCAGCACAGCCATTAGTAAAGGCTCCACAATTAGCGCATTTTAAAGCATTGCTTATCCATGATAACGATGCCAATGAAATGCAAGCTGAGATAATCATCGATCTCTATTATATGACCTTATTACATGGACTCAACCAAATAGACAATACAACTAGTTCACTGATTGCCTTGTTAACATCTAAATTAGCGAATTTAAAATTATCTAATTTAGAAACAATTAGGTGCATTTGATTTAAATTAAGCGTAAGTTAATAAAAGGAAAGTAGAATAACCATAAATTCAACTATTTTTGCAATCACTCAAAATAAAGGAACTACTATGAATCGCTTTGCTAAACCATTGCTTTTATGTTCACTCATCGCTACTGGCTCAATGACATTAGCTGGTTGTCAATCAGCACCCGAAGTTGAGGAAAAGGTAATGAACAGTCTACAAACTGAAGTTTACTATTTAGATCGCAGCATGCTGCCGCCTAATTCAGAATTAACCGTAACACTTGAAGATGTTTCAAAAATGGATGTTGCAGCAACCGTGATTAGCAGTAAATTAGTCACCCTGAATAGCGCACCGCCTTATCAAGTGTCACTAGATTATGATAACGCCTTAATTAAAGACAATATGCGTTACAATGTGCGCGCACAAATTCGTAAAGACGGTAAATTGCTTTATACCTCAACGCAATCAAATAACCCTTTTGCATCTGACGAGCCATTAAAAATTCGTGTGACAAAAGTAGCTCCACCAGTAAAACCAAACGTATCGCTTACCAATACTTACTGGAAAGCAATGGTGCTTAATGGTGAATCGGTTAATACACCACAGGGTGCACGAGAGCTGTTTGTGCAATTAAAGGCTGATGGCAGCGTTAAAGGTTTTGCTGGCTGTAATAACTTTATGGGCAGTTTTATTGCTAAAGAATATGGCCTACGCTTTAAAGGCATGGCATCTACAATGAAGATGTGTCAAGGCCGTGCAAACGACTTAGATAGAAGTATGCATCAAGTTCTGCAAGATACATTTGAGTACAAAATTAAAGGTGAAACACTTACCTTATTTAACGAATCAAAAGAAAAGATTGCACAATTTAACGCTGTTTATTTTTAATCGTAAATCGGTCAAAAATAAACACATAAAAAAAGCCGCTGTTAAAGCGGCTTTTTTTATTCTTCTACCAGTTGTTCACTGCGGTAAAAACCATCATCATCAGCTAATAAGGAAACAAGCTCAGGTAAACACTCATCCATTGTTTGTTTTAGTGTCCATGGTGGATTAATAACTATCATACCCGATGCTGTCATACCTAACTCTTCAGAGTCTGCGCTAGTGGCTAATTCAAATAATTGAATATTACGAATCCCTGAATTTATTAAGCCCGCTTCCATAATGTCAATGCGCTCACGAGAAACCACAGGGTACCAAATCATGATGGTGCCGCTATTGAATTTCTCATAGGCTTTTTTAACCGTTTTAACAACTTGCTCGTAATCCGATTTAATCTCATAAGGCGGATCTATCAGCACACAACCGCGTTTTGCTTTAGGAGGTAATAAGCCTAGTAAGCCTTGAAAACCATTTTCTTTTCGCACAAAGGTTTGTTTACGACGAGTGCTTAACTCTACCATATTGTTTTTAAGGCTTTCGCTATCTTTAGGATGAAGTTCAAACAACCAACGTTTGTCATCATCACGCAATAAGCTATCTGCAACCATTGGCGACCCAGGGTACACTTCAAGTTCACCTTGATTAAACTGTTTTACCTTGGCGACGTAATTGGCAATTGCGTTATGATCACCTTGGTATTGCCACAACTTTGCTATGCCATCTAAATACTCTTGTGTTTTTTGCGCCTCAGCCGTTTCTAAGCGGTAAATCCCTACACCTGAGTGCGTATCGATGTATTCGAGAGGTTTGTCTTTTTTTGTTAAATAAGAAAGCGTTTCAATTAACACTAAATGTTTAATAACATCCGCAGGATTTCCCGCATGAAACGAGTGGCGATAGCTCAGCATAAACAGCCCTAAATGTATTTTTAAGCCATTATACCCCTTTTCTTAACTGAGTATGGGTAGATTTTGTTCGGTTGAATCAAAATTAACAAAATAACCTGAACTTAGCCTTGGTATTGTCATCAAAAACCCATATTTATGTCATATCTATTCTTTTTTAAAGGCGTGCTATTATGAGCGACAATTTATACTCTACGCTACATACGTTAGTTGATCAGTTAATTTCTCAAAACCAAACTCTCAAGGAAGAAAAAGTTAACCTTGAGCAAGCATTAGCAAAAACTAAAGATGAACTTGAAACCACTCAACTTGAACTCATGGAGTTAGAAGAATCTGCAAACTCTCAACATGCATCTTTAAATGAACTTGTATCTAAGCTTAACCAAGCGGCAAGCTAATTTATGACTCAAGGTGATAATCGCGGACTCGCAATTACCCTACTTGGCAAGCAACATATGGTTGCTTGTCCTAAAGGCAAAGAAGATGATTTGCTGGCTGCTGCACAAAAATTAAATACTGAGTTAAATGAGTTTAAACTGCGTGCACACACTAAAAGTGACGATAAGGTATTACTCATGGTGGCATTAAACCTCTGCCATCAACTGCTTAGTACTGAATCAACGCATTCAGAGCAATTAAGTGGACTAGTGAATAAGTTGTTACTCGCAATGAAATAGCATTTCATTTTTTACTAAACATCTCATTACACGTTTACATATTTTTAAATTAAATACCGCTTAAAATGAGTAAACGTGTTTTCTCTTATCAATCCTCTGGCTTTTTTCGTTTACACAAAAGATAAAACCATAACTATTTTAATTTGTTCAACTTATATCTCAGATTTTTCTGGAAATTATTAGCCTAATACGATATTAATGTGACACTTTCAATTTGCTGAAACTTGCCTGGCTATGCAAACATCACAACTATTTGGCATAAAACTACTGGTGATAAGTTTTGTTTTTTTTGTCATTTTAATTGTCGATGCTGTGGTAATTTGCCAACTTTTAAACACCAATAATTCAGTAACTGTCTTGCAGGTTCAACTGTGGGGAAGTTGTCTTGTTGCTGGCGGTATTGTTGGCGGCATTTCCCTTTTGCAACTAAAAAAAATTAGCGTTATACGCGTTTCAAGTTACCTAATTATGGCCTTGATTTTTATAGCCTTACCCTTTGTGTTTGCAACAAGCCCTTATTCTTTAACAAGTTTTTTTAACTTCTTTTAAATCTTAAAGTTATAAACTTTTTTCAAATCTGTCATTTCTGATACTTTTTTCTTGTCTACACTTAATGTAATAAGAGTTCAAATAAGTAAGATAAAAGGCTCATTTTTATGTCGCAGCAATGGCGTTTAAAAATAATCGTTTTTGTACTTTCGGTATTCTTTTTAAATACCCATGTTTCTGCTGCCACCAATAAAACAAATCTTTGGCTTACTATTGCAAATAACCAACAACTGCCCTACCAAAAGCACCCCTTAATAGATGAAAAGCTGAAATGGTATTTACAACAATCGTTTTACGCTAATGCGATTTCTCTTAGGGCAAAACCTTATTTACCTTATATTGTCGCTGAACTTAAAAAACGTAAAATGCCGTTAGAGCTCGCATTGTTACCAATTGTTGAAAGTGAATTTAAAATGACCACTTCACATCGTGGTGCAGCGGGGATCTGGCAGTTAATGCCGGTAATCGCAGAATACTACAATGTGCCTATTAACGAATACTATGATGGGCGCTTTGATTTAATGCTCTCTACACAAGCGGCGTTAAGTTATCTACAAGATTTATATTTAGCATTTAATAAAGACTGGTTATTAGCAATTGCCGCATACAACAGCGGTGAAGGTAAGGTTAAACAAGCTTTATTGCACAACAAACGCAACAAAAGACCAACTGATTTTTGGCATTTAACCTTGCCGCAAGAAACCAGTGAATACGTTCCAAAATTATTAGCGCTTGATAAACTGGTTAAAACCAAACCTCAATTTTTTAATGCGATTGAACATAAACCAACAACACGAATGATTGATATAGAGCAGCCGTTTTCAATGTTGGTGATTGCTGAGTTATTAAAAGTCCCAAATACAGAGTTACTTAAACTTAATAGTGCCTATATTGCCGATAAAAGTGCGCCAACAGGTCCTTTCCATTTGTTGTTACCTAATGAATTAGCCACCACACTTGAGCAAATACTCCTATTTAGCCGAGTTGGGCTGGAAAAAGGGTATCGTGTTAAAAAAGGGGACTCACTGTATCGCTTAGCTAAATTAACCAATACCTCAATTGCCAAACTTAAATCTCTCAATCGCTTAACGTCTGATAAGCTGCTACTTGGACAGAAGCTTATTTTGCCTGCAAGCAGTAAAACGATGCCTAACCTAGTTCGTGAATATGCAATAAGCCGCTACATTAAGCGAGTAAAACCTGAAGTAGAAACCCTTGAGGTAAATTACGTTGTAAAACCAAGTGATTCACTTTGGCATGTAGCTACCCTCTTTGATGTTACAGTAAATCAATTGCGAGAATGGAATGCGCTTAAGCACACTAACATTATTAAACCGGGCCAAACACTTAATATTAAAATTACCCAATCAAAGAAACCCTCATCACAAAACGAACTGATTACTGATATTGCTTTGCAAATTCCGTATTTTTCACTCACCAATACCGCGCCATTAAACAATTGATTTTCGCGTCTTAAATCGATTTCATATATACTGCGAAAAATTGTTAAAGTTAGGATTGTTATGCAAATCGCAAAAGATACTGTTGTAGAATTTCACTACACTGTTTTTGAAGGTGAAAACCAATTAGAGTCAAGCAAAGATGGCGCACCATTAGCGTACCTTCACGGCCATGAAGGCATGTTACCAGGCTTAGAAAAAGCACTTGATGATAAGTCTGCAGACGATAAATTTAGCGTTGAGCTTGAAGCGAAAGATGCATATGGTCCGCGTCATGATAATGCGGTGCAACGCATTCCACTTAAGCACCTACAAGGCGCTAAAGTATGGAAACCTGGTATGACCGCATTAGTGCATACAGATCAAGGTCAACGTCAAGTAACGATTATCAAAGTGGGTCGATTCAATGCTGATTGTGATTTAAACCACCCATTTGCTGGTAAAGACCTAAAATTCGATATTGAAGTTGTATCAGTACGTGCAGCTACAAGCGAAGAGTTATCGCATGGCCATGTGCATGGTGCAGGCGGCTGCGGTCACTAATCAATGAGTAAAGTTGCAATCGTAACAGGTGGAAGTAAAGGCATTGGTGAAGCGACTGTGGCGCGGCTAATAGCTGATGAGTATATCGTTTATAACTTGGATATTTCTCCATCAGAAACTGGTCAACATATCCTTTGTGATGTAAGCGATGTTGATGCTGTTGCCAATGCGGTAACCACAATCGGTCAAAAACACGGGCAAATCGACGCGTTAGTTTCAAATGCCGGTCGTCATCTTTCAGCTAACATTGAAGACACCTCAGAACAGATGTTTGATGACCTCTTTGCACTTAACGTAAAAGGTGCTTATAGCCTAATTAAACATGCATTACCGTTTATGAAAACGCATGGTGGTGCCATTGTGCTTGTCGCTTCTGATCAAGCGCTTATTGGCAAAAAGAATTCCTTTGCTTATAACTTAACAAAGGCATCTCTTGCCTCAATGGCGCGCACTACAGCGCTTGATTATGCAAAGCACAATATCCGTGCTAACGCTATCTGCCCAGGTACGATTGAAACACCTCTTTATCATAATGCTATAGATAGCTATTGCGAAAAAAGCGGTGCCAATAAAGCTGAAATTCATGCTGAAGAAGCGGCTTTACAGCCATTAAATCGATTAGGTAAAGCGACTGAAGTTGCGAACTACATCGGTTTTTTAGTGAGTGATAAAGCTAGTTTTATTACAGGCAGCCTACAGGTCATTGACGGTGGCTACACAGCACAGTAACACTATTTTCGACCCTCACCTTCATCTTTTTTATTTAGATGAAGGTGATTATTTTTGGCTCAAAAATGCCCTTCCCCCATGGCCTGAACTTGCCATGCTGCAAAAAGATTTTTCAGTCAAAGATCTTATCTTAAATGATGATTATATACTCTCTAATTTTGTGCATATTGAGGCTGGATTTAATAACCAACAACCTGAGAAAGAGATCGCGTTTCTTGAAAACACTATTGGCAAGTTACACAAGGCCATTGGCTATGCCCAAATAGATGTCGCGCCAAGTGTATTTGAAGAGCAGATAAAAACCTTACAAAAATTTAGCTCGTTTGTGGGAATTAGGGATATCACTGAAGGTAACGATGCAACGCGTTTACACGCACATAGCGTTAAGTGCAATTTTGCCTTATTGGCGAAAAATAAACTTATTTTTGAAGCGCAATTTGAAATCAGTGAATTGCCTCACACAACACGTTTATGTGAGCTTGCTAAAGCACACCCTAATTTAAACATCGTGCTTAATCACGCAGGCCTTGTCACACCACAAAATTATAAAAATTGGTTAACCGCGATTGTATTGCTGGCAAAAATTCCGAATATTTACATTAAATATTCAGGCTTTGAAATGCAGCAAATGACGCTTTCAAACACGTTTCGTGGTCAAATTTTTAAAGATATAACAGAGAATTTCACGCTTGAGCGCATTATGTTTGCCAGTAATTTCCCAATTTGCTTAATGACATCAAGCTATTTATCACTGTGGCAACATTATAAACAACTCTGTGCTAATGAAGCGATATGGCAAAAACTGAGTTATGACAATGCATCACAGCTTTATAAATTTTAAAGATGCTTAACCAATGAGTTTGAGCGCTTTTTCTACCTGATGCCAAGCATAATCATGTAATTTCCAATGCCCCGGTGACCAACCATCTAAAAACCGTGCAAAATCAGCCCATGCGATGGGATAAAGCGCTAACCAACAATCTATAACATGATTTGCAGTGGCCACAGAAAAACCTTCACATGCTTCAAGAAACGCTTGTTTATAGTATTGCAGCAACTCTTCTTCATATTTAAAACACAGCTCACTGGTAAACGCACTGCTTAGCAATAACATCACATCGATAATGCCAATCCCGCCACCAACATACTGAAAGTCGTAACCAACAATACTGTTATCTGCTTGCATAAAATTAGCAATTTTTGCATCACCATGAATAAGCGTTTGGTACTTACATGATTGCAGTAGTGTATCTAGCTTTATAGCCGATTCCATTAAAGCAATGTGCGACATTGCCTTAAGTTCGTTTGGGCGCGTTGCCAAATGCCAGTAACTTCCTTGAGGCCATAAATTCACTGGGGACTTGTTTAGGTTTTGCGCATGAAAGTTTGCAAGCCAAAGTAAGATCTGTTTTACAGAGAAAAGGTTTTGCTCTGCAATTTCACGAAAGCCTTCTTGCGCTAAATCACTTAATAATAAGTACTGTGTATTTTCATCTTCAATAAACCCTAGGTATCGAGGTGTTTTAACATTCAAATGCATTGCATATTGCCGATAAAACGCTTGCTCTACACGGTATGATTTAAGTTTACGCTTCGATGCGAAGTCACTGCTCCACCCTTTGGGGTGGTTAATTTGATTAGGGATAGAAATAGATTTTACAACTATGCTTTTTTGCTCTGGGCCAAATGACATGCGCTGTAAACTGCCAAAACCACTCCAAACTGTTTTGAAGGATTCAACGTTACAAATATGATGCTCACCTAGAACATCACAAATTTTCTTTTGTATTTGCTTGTTTAGCATATCTAACCCTGTAAAACCAACTGTGCTAGCTTAACATAATTAGATTTAGTGCAAAAAAAAGAGCAGCACTAGCTGCTCTTAACATCAACGAATAACAATTAGAAATTCTGTTTAGTCGCTTTATAATTCAAAGTTACACCGTAATAGAAAAAGGTTCCCTTTAAGCCTATATGCCATTCACCAGCTTCAGGTTTTTCTATCATACAACTTTCATTACTACCCCATAAATAAGGACGGCAATCATAATTTCGTTTCGTTGGTTTCTTATCATGTCTTAGGTATAAATCTGCTTCTCCATAACCTTCAATAGATACCTCTAAAGTATCAAAACCTTCTGGAAGCTCGATCATTTGTCTATTCCACCAGAACCAACCAGATATGTTTTCAATTTTACCTTCGATGATTGTAGGCTCAGGACGTGTATCAAAGTCAATTACAATAGGATCATGATCTGATGCACGGTATGGCGTATCCGCATATAAACTAGCTAGGTGCTTTTCAGACTTATATTCCATGTTGTAATCAAGCGATACTGGTTCATCAGCGTTAATATGCCAATCTTGAATACCCACAACTTTATCGTACATACTGCTTGATGCAAAAGCGTGATCTAAGCTACCAATACGACCTTGATAAACATACGAATAATCACGAGTATGGCCAAAGCGTTGTTTCTTAATGTTAACAAAACCATTGTTCACAAATGCGTAGATTGGATCTTCTTCACCATAGGCATTCATATCGCCCAAAATAACCATATCTTCATCGGCAACCGTTGTTGGATTTGTTGCAAGCCATTCGTTTAACTTATTTACCGCATTAACACGTGTTTGGTTCCAACAACCTTGGCCATCTTTCTGATCAGCATCTAAGCCTTCTGCTTTTCTACAACTGCCCTTTGAACGTAAGTGAGTAATTACAACAGAAAAGGTTTCTTTCGTTAGTTTGTCTATAAATGTTTGCATTACTGGTGGGCGGTTACCATAGTCAAACGGTTCAGCTTCAGTAAATGCCGCAGTGCCCACTTCCTCAACTTTGTTGCTGCGATAGATGATTGCAGACATAATTGCGTCACCACCTACCTGCTCTGTGCCTAAATTAACAAACGCATAAGTATCATTTGCTTGCGCAGCATTTAGAGATGCAACTAAATCCGCAATCGCACTTAAGTCAGAAAAACCATCGTTTTCCATTTCAAGCAAACCAATTACGTCGGCATTTAACGCTAAAATTGCATTTACCGTTTTTGCTTTTTGACGCTCAAATTCTTCAGCAGTATCTGCGCCACGTGCAGTTGGGAAACCACCGCCTTGGCCGTCTCCATTAAAGTAATTAAGCACGTTAAAGCTTGCGATACGTACATAGCTGTTTTCAACACTTTCTGGCGCTTCTGTGCGCAGATTTTCTTGAATAAAGTTTGGCGTTACAGTTGGGTGAATACGGAATTGACTGTAACCATAACCCAACACACCAGTAAGACCTGTCACTTTATCGCCAAGACGAAGGGTATTGTAGGCGTCAAGTTCAGGCGTAGGATAAGGGATCACTTCAGGGTTTTGTGCACTTGAGCCATCATCTAATGTGATAGATTTAAGCTGATTTTCAGCTTCTACTGCGTTTGCAGCATCGCCAGGAAGAGCAACTTGTGTGCTTTGGAATAAACGCTCGGTGCCAAGTTTTAGCTCACCATAACGTGATAGACCATAAGTGTCATTCACTACTAATTCATTTGATACACTTACCAGCATGCCCTCATAAGCTTCTAGGCCATTATCAGCAGGCAAAGACACTTCAACAGCTGCAAAGCTCTCAGTGCCACATACTTTTAAATCGCTAACGAAATTAAGCTGGGTCTGACCATACTTTTCTTCTACCTTAGCGCGTAGCTTAACAACATCGCCTTCAGCCACTAGTTGTTTGTTGTAATAAACAAAAATACCTTCTGAAGTCATTACATCACTGTCTTGATCAAATGACTCTTCTTGTAAGAAGAAACCTTTTAGCTGATCATCACCTTGTAATGAAGATGTAACGACGGCTTGTACTTCAACTGTTTCGCCGTTCAGTAAACTTGCATCACCACTGCCCTGAATTGCGCTAATGAGTGTTGCATCACCACCACACTCAACAGGATCTGGCTCTTGTGTTTGCTGGTTATGACTACCTACATTTGAAAAATCATCTTTTGGCAACGCCATCCACTCAACTTCACCGTCAAACTCAGCAAAAGCATCTACACGACCAGACTTTACAGACTCTAAACGCACTAAAGAACGATCTTGCGTACGTACATCGCCACTAACCCATGCAGAACCTGGATCAACACCGATTTGACCTAAGCTATCGATTACAACGTCGCTATTAGTTAACGTAACTGCGTCGTCACCATTAAACCAACTGCCATCAGTATCAAGTTGCGCTTTCGCTTTTAACTCTTCAACCGCACGCGAATGCGCTACAACGTATGTCGTATTAGGTGCAAGTTCACCTGCTAAAGTGATGGTACGACCTACTTCAGTTTTACCATTAAAGTAGAAGTTAAGTGCATAGGTTGATAAATCTACTGCAGTATCACCTGCATTAAAGATTTCAACTGCTTTATTGTAGCTGCCGCCTTCAACGTATTCTGAAATAATAACGTTTGCATTTGCACTTGCTGTCGCAAGCGTAATCGCACTCGCCAAAAGTGTTTTTTTCAACATTTTCTTGTTCCCGATTTTGTTTTACCCGACTAAGGAACGTCGTATGCTAGGCATATAAAGTGACAAATCAATTACAAATTAGTCTTTATTTACAGTGATTTACGATCTTGTTAACATTTATTAAACATTGAAAAATGAGAAGGACGAATGTCCGGTGTTTTTGCTATTTTTAGGAATAAGAATGTTAAATAAATTGAATTATGGAATTAGTAGGATGATTTTTTAATTCCTTTAGGACATATGACCTTGTTAGCTAAAGAGTTCGAAAAATGAAAATCGTTAATTTTAAGCCATATGCTATTAATGAAGAGCAAATATCAAATTATCCGACTTTCACGCGCGTATTTAACGAAGCCTTCTAATAAGTAATAAAAACGAGCAAACACAAACAATGTAAGCGCACAAATTGATAGCTGTTTAAGTGGATAAAAATAGTGTAGAGGTAGGAATAAACTTAGAGAAATCCATGAATTTATCCACTTCGCGGTTCAAATTATTCCCGATAATGTGTCGAAGCTAAATGGAGGGGCTCACCCTGCTTACAAACTATAGGCATAAAAAAACGCCTGAGCATAACTCAAGCGTTTTCTTTAAATCTAAAATGGCCCAGAGGGAGGGATAAACTTAAATACATCCTTTTATTTACCCGCTTCGCGGCACCTTCACGGTTCAAATTATTCCCGATAATTTGTCGAACCCAAATCGAGGGCCTCACCCTCCTGACATAATGAGGGCATAAAAAAACGCCTGAGTATAACCCAAGCGTTTTCTTTAAATCTAGAATGGCGGAGAGGGAGGGATTCGAACCCTCGATAGGGGTTAACCTATACACGAGTTCCAGTCGTGCGCCTTCGGCCACTCAGCCACCTCTCCGCAAAACATTGCGTTTCGCAATGTGGGCCGTATCTTATGCAATGCATTGATTGTAAGCAAGTACTTTTTAGAACACTGAATGTGAGCGACTAAAATTACAACAAATTAAGTATTGTTTGTAGTTGCCAACTTTAACGATGCTGAAAAATCTAACATGCGATTAAGCGAACGTAATGCGCCTTCACGCAGTTCCATATCTACAAATACTTCTTTGCCACTTGCATCTAGTAACGCTTCTTCAATCGCTTTAAGGCCATTCATTGCCATCCAAGGGCAATGTGCACAGCTGCGACAAGTTGCGCCTTCACCTTGAGTAGGAGCTTCAAAGAACTCTTTTTCAGGGCATAATTGCTGCATTTTATAAAAAATACCGCGATCGGTTGCCACGATGAACTTTTGGTTGTCCATCTCTTGTGCTGCTTTAATAAGCTGGCTCGTTGAACCCACTGCATCAGCAAGATCAACAATTTCTGCTGGTGACTCTGGGTGTACAAGTACTGCCGCGTCTGGGTGCAGAGCTTTCATGTCTTTAAGCGCTTTGGTTTTGAACTCATCGTGAACAATACATGCACCATTCCACATGATCATGTCAGCACCAGTTTGCTTTTGAATATAAGAACCTAAATGCTTATCTGGGCCCCAAATAATTTTATCGCCCTGCTCATCGAGGTGTTCAACTATTTCAAGTGCACAGCTTGAGGTAACAATCCAATCTGCACGTGCTTTTACTGCTGTTGATGTATTAGCGTAAACCACTACTTTACGATCAGGGTGCTGATCACAAAACGCTGAGAACTCATCAATTGGGCAACCCACATCAAGTGAACACGTTGCTTCTAGGGTTGGCATCACAACTGTTTTTTCAGGTGTTAAAATTTTGGCTGTTTCACCCATAAAACGTACACCCGCAACAACAATCGTTTTTGCTGAATGTTTACTACCAAAACGCGCCATCTCTAACGAGTCAGCAACACAACCACCGGTTTCTTCTGCTAGTGCTTGGATTTCCGGATCGGTATAGTAGTGTGCAACTAATACCGCATCCTTTTCTTTTAAAAGCGATTTGATACGTTCTTTATAAGCCAGTTTTTCATCATCTGATAATGGTGCTGGCTTTGGAGGAAAGATGTAATCCTCTGGCATAATTTGTTCAGCTAAGCTCATTTCTCTCGACCGTGAAATGCTATGGGAAATTGCCGCGCATTATACTGAAAATGGTAGGTGAATAACAGTTTCGTAATTGATTTTTAAAATTGAATTTGCTGGAGATGATTTGAATTTTTAGGAAATGGTGGGTCATGATGGACTTGAACCATCGACCAATGGATTAAAAGTCCACTGCTCTACCAACTGAGCTAATGACCCGCTCTGAGTGTAAGTGCCATTAATACGTCCTGTAGGGATATTCCGGCTCGTCGTCCTGACTCGCGTTTAACTAACTGCGAAACTTCGTTTCGGTTTAGTATCACCCAACTGAGCTAATGACCTGCTCATAGATGCGTACACTTAAAATAGAAAAATCTGTGAATGGTGGGTCATGATGGACTTGAACCATCGACCAATGGATTAAAAGTCCACTGCTCTACCAACTGAGCTAATGACCCGCTC
>NZ_JAPEHW010000070.1 GCF_028875915.1 Pseudoalteromonas sp. G4 | reverse complement strand
CTGAATCTAAGCTATTTCTGCTTGTTCTTGCGGCGAAAAGATGACCTTTGGATCGATAATGATACTGTGTTTATTATCCATATTAATTAGGCCTTTCATCATATGCCTAGTTTGCGGGTCAATATCAAAACCTACCGAAGTTAATTGCTCTAGAGGCTTAATATCATCTTTATTTACCGTTAAAGAATCTTCGACTTTATCTACTAATAGCCCTATATGCGGTGTTTTACCGTCTTTGGTGGTGAAGATAATGATTGGTTTATAATCTAGTGTGATTTGTTCTCTAGCTGTTTGGAATAAGCGTACTAATACAGTAAAAATCTTACGTTTTTTCTCGTGGAATAAAGCTAACGCTTCGCCTGATGGATCTGATTTTTGAATAGTTAATAATTCATCCGCCATAGCGTGTAGTTCACGATGAGGTTTATCAAACTTCTTTAGGATTACTCTAAGCTCATCGTTGTCTGTTTTAAAATTGTTGTACCATGCACCAAAAGCGCATTTGTCTGGGTCTTTGGCTTTTTCAAAAGGTACGCCATTGGAAAGACTATTTTCTAATGCGTCTAACCAATCTTGATGGTCTTTCTCTCTTGCAATAAGTAAATCAGAAAGCGCTTGGTTTGCAACGTGTGTTGATTGGTTATTTAACACAATGCCCAAATCGAAAATAGGCGTAGGAGTACCAAGGTAGTCTTTTACACCAATAAAGCTTTTATTCTCATTCGGAAGCTCTGTTAAATTATTTTCGTAGCGTTCTGTTAATAAAATATCGAGTATTTTTAAAGCGATTGTCTTAGAGCCAACTTTAAAATTGATAAAGTCCATATACGTTTCTTTCCAAACATTCACATTTCTTAAATAGAGCATAGTTGAGCTTGTCAAAAATGCACGTATGATAAGTAGCTAACTTCCCGATTATTATATTAAAAGACAGTATTGTAATGAAAAATAAATCAAAGCTACTTGTAACCAGTCTAGCATTGTTTTTAAGTGCAAATACATATGCAACTTCAATATCGCTAAGTGTAGAAGAGCAAAGGCTAACTGAACAGCACAAGTACGATGCAACGTTGGTAAACGCAAAAGGCTTATCAGATTTTGCAGAGCAGTGGTTGCTTGTAAAAGAGTACACCGAAGCAAAGCAACTTTTACACACTGAAGGCACGCGTTTGTGGTCAGAGATAAAATCACAAGTGAAAAGTCACAGCCGCTTTGATGATAGACCTTTATATTGGCAGCGTTTAGCTATTAAAGCCCACATTAAGAAACAACCTTTAAAATTCTCAGAGGCAGAATTAGCAAGCTTACTCGAGGTGTTTGAAAATGTGTCGCGAGGCTATGCTGATATTGATTATCGCTATAACACAGCGAAGCAAATTTTTATTACTGGGTTTGATCCGTTCTTATTAGATAAGAATATTGGGCAAAGCAATCCATCTGGCTTAGCAGCACTTAGTTTAGATGGCAAAGTGATTGAATTAAATGGTGTTAAGGCTGAGATTAATGCTGTTATTGTGCCTGTTCGCTATGAAGATTTCGATAACGGCGAAATTGAATCGCTTTTAGCGCCGATATATTTAGGTGGAAATGTTGATTTGGTATCAACTGTGTCAATGGGAAGAGAGCATTTTGACCTTGAGCGCTTTCCTGGTAAGCGTAGGAGTGTTACAGCACCTGACAACTTAAATGTGCTTTCGGGTGGAACAAAAGAAGCACCTATTATTTCAAAGTTGGCTGGCGAAACACTCTCAGGTGATGAGTTTGTCGAATTTAGTTTACCTGTGACTGCAATGCAAAAAGCGAAAGGTAAGTATCAAGTAATCGATAATTTGAAAGTGGTTACTTTGGAAAAAGGTGAATTACAGCCTAAATTACTCGCTGAATTAGATGGGCAGACAGCGGTTTCTGGTGGAGGCGGTGGTTACCTTTCGAATGAGATTTCTTATCGTAGTATCCGACTTCAAAACCAACTTGGCACTAAAGTACCGACTGGTCATATTCATACTCCACGAATCAAAGAGTTTGATAATGAGACCAATAAAGCGATCGTTAACCAAATAGAAGAAATGCTAAAGCAAGCGATTGCGGCTATTTAGAGTAAGTAAAATGATTTAAGAAAACTGTGTTGCCTTTAACCTTTTCGGATAATTCAACATAGTTTCTTTTTGCTTTGAAAACTGTGTTGCCTTTAACCTTTTCGGATAATTCAACATAGTTTCTTTTTGCTTTATCAAGCTTCTCTTTGGCTTTTTTTAGTTCTAATAAAAGACAATCGTTGGTGAGCTTGTTACATCCTTTAGCAGCATTATAAAACAAGTATGCGTTTGCATAGCCTTCGAGGTGGACTCTGCTTGGGTTCTTCACTCCGGCCTTTTCCATCAAGCTTAAAAAGCGCTTGCACCATTCTTCCGAGCAGCCATTTGCTGTTGGCATTACTTCAGTTACTAAAATGCGACTAGGTTGCTTAATACGTGAAAATAACTCTTCACTTGATACAAAAGATACTGATGTAAATTGTGGATTGTAATTTTGCCGAGCTGCTAAGTTAATAAAATGCGCTAACGGTTTATAAGTACCTACAAGGCAAATTGCTTCAGCACCGCTGCCTTTAAGGCGCTTTAACGCTTCTTCAATATCTTGAGTATTTCGTTTAAATCGGGCAATTTCTACTGGCTTTAACGCATAAGGCTGCATCGCTTTTTCTAAGCCATTTTGTACTGATAGACCAAATTCATCTGCTTGAATTAAAAATGCAATTTTTTTGAATCCCATTTGCTTTACTAGATAGTCAATTTGAACCTTTGCCTCGTCGTTATAGCTTGCACGTAAATTAAAAATATGAGCTTTATGACGTAATAGATCGGCACCTGTAAAGGGAGTGAGATAGGGAATATTGTGAGTATCAATGATTGGTTGAATTGCGTTTGAGGTTGGCGTACCAACATAGGAAAAAAGCGCATCTACTTTAGCTGTATTTATAAAGTAGCGGGTATTGATCACTGTTAAATGCGGTTCATATTGATCGTCACGAGATAAAAGCTCAATTAAACGCCCATTAACCCCACCAGATGTGTTTACTTCATCAAAAAAAACGCGGGCTCCTTGTTCTAACTGCACGCCTAATTGAGCTGATGGCCCGCTGAATGCTGCGGACATTCCCAACTTAATTGAAGGCTGCTGTGTTGCTAAGGCAATGAGTGGAAGACAGCAGATTACTATGATCAGTCTAAATATTAATATAGTGGCTACACCATTCTTGAGCGGCTTGTTTAAGCGCTAAATTAAGTTGCTTTTTCCCAGTTAATGCAAGAGCTTCAATCACGTCCGCTTCTGGCATATTTTGTAATACTAGCTTAATTATCAATTTTCTAGAAACATTTTCCAGTTGTGATAATAGCTTGGGGCATGTTTTAACTTGGTCAAACAATGCATAGCGAGCTTGATCAAAGTTAACTTCACCTTTACTAAAGCGTAATACCAAGTTTGTATTACAGTTTATCGGTTCTACTGGTGGTTGTCTGTTCGACAATAGGGTAAGTACTAGCTCACTTTGTAAATGTGAGAATGAGCGAGATAACTCAAAAATGAACTGTTGTTGAAAATGTTGATTTAACGAGTTTAGATGCGCTTCAAACTTTGTTGCTTTAATCACTAAACAAGAGTGCTCACCACTGGCTTTATCACGCTTAGCCCCCAGTTTGATAATTGTATAGTTTTGCCTAAGCCAAAAATTGCAAAGCTTACTTTCTGCACCAAAGCTTGCACCGATAAAATCTACTTCACCACATAGTAAAGACTCAATTGCAATGAGTAACTGGGTGCCAATGCTTTCGCCTTGGCAAAAAGGGTTAACGGCAATGCGAATAATACGGGCATAACGTTTTGCTAACAGGTGTTTATCACCAAGCAGTGTGGCAGTGGATTGTGCCAGTAAGTTGCCCTGAGGTCTACGCAAGCCGGATATAATATCACTAGCTAAAGGGTCATCTATTTCGCCTTCTAAGGCTATTAGTGCAGCAGCTAAAATAGTGCCATTTTGTTCAGCAACAAATAATTTTAGATTATTGCCATCGAGCATATGCCTTAAATCGTTCGCGCTAGTTTGATAATGCGCCATCACTAAAACAGCAAATACTTGCTTTAATAAAGATTCATTATTTGCTAATTGTGGTTGTGTAATTTCGCAAAAATTAATTTTTTGTTTGTGATCAGGTGATGGCTCAGCAAAGTCGGCATTCAGAACAAGTACTTGATAAATTGTCTGTTCTAAAGGATCGTTTGAGTTGTAGCGAATTGGGGCTGCTAACTCTTTCAGTTGGCAGTTACTGCGAGCTTTTTTCAGGTAAGGAATAAAGCGTAAGTTAAACCCTCTACCAGTGCCTTCATAACCATGAAGAGTTGTTGCAAAGCCAAGCTTTATCGGTAAATCGAGTGCTTTTTTTAATAAGCTTACAGGCAAGGTTGCCGCTTCATCAATTAATACCAAATCGTAGTTTGTTGCTTGGTTTAGCAATGTATCAGGTGCAATAAAATCCAGCTTCACGTCATCATTAGTTAGTTGCTCGAAATGTTTATATACAGTGGCAACAGTCTGCTTATGATGGGCACAAATTGCCACGCGCTTACCTTGCGAAACATAATTTGCGGCAAGCATGCCGAGTGTTGCAGATTTTCCCCTGCCTCTATCGGCGGTTTAGTTAAAAATTTGCTTAAGTCAGCAACGAGATTTTGCTGCTCTTGATACTGAGTACTCTCGGTTGCAGCGTACATTGGGATTGTTGGCCGCGCATGGTGCTCTGAAACAATCAAAGCCTGCTCGTTGTTTTTTAGTTGCGAAATTAACCGAGTTTGAAAAAGTGAAATAGGCTGATGTGGTTTATTAGCACTTTGAAAACGAGCAAACACGGGATCAGCTTGCTTAGTGTAACTTTCAAAATTTGGCATTAGCAGTACCAGTAGGCCGCCTGCTTTTACCGTACCAGCTACGGTTGCTAGCTTATCTGGCATCAGCCCTGAATTTACGTCAAACACCACAGTGCTGTACTCTTGCCCTAATAACTGGTGATTATGCTCAGGCCAAAAATTTACTGAGGGGTGATTACTCAGGGTTAATAAATCGGGGTAAACCGTTTTTAAGCTATCAACTTGTTGCCAACACCAATGCTCACTCCCTGACAAAACCAATAGCTGACGATGCTTACTCATTAGCAGCGACTGGTGTAATTGGTTAAGCCAGGTGTTAATCAGCATAATTTACATCGCTTGTAATTTTGCATACATGGTCACTAACCACTTAGTACCATGATCATCAAAGTTAACTTGAATACGCGCCTGTGGGCCCGTGCCTTCATAGTTTAGCACTGTACCTTCACCAAACTTGCCGTGCATTACACGCTGGCCGAGTTTAAAGCCAGTATCGTTAAAGGTTTCTAAACTGATGGTATTGCTAAAACGCCCTGTGGTTTTAGGTTTGGTGATTTGTGTTTTAATACGAATTTCATCCAAGCAATCTTCAGGTAATTCGCGAATAAAACGTGACGGGCTGTGAAACTTTTCTTGCCCGTATAAACGGCGGCTTTCTGCATGGCAAATATAAAGCTTTTGCATGGCGCGTGTCATACCTACATAACACAGGCGACGTTCTTCTTCTAAACGGCCGGTTTCTTCTTGGCTTTGTTGTGATGGGAACATGCCTTCTTCAACACCTGCCATAAATACCAGAGGGAACTCTAAGCCTTTGGCAGAGTGCAGTGTCA
This sequence comes from Pseudoalteromonas sp. G4, assembly GCF_028875915.1. Taxonomy (GTDB): domain Bacteria; phylum Pseudomonadota; class Gammaproteobacteria; order Enterobacterales; family Alteromonadaceae; genus Pseudoalteromonas. The sequence continues at coordinate 14,480 of NZ_JAPEHW010000070.1, read as the reverse complement.
TCATTTGCACAGCATCTTCATGTTCGTCTGCTTGCCCCTCACCTGATTCAAGCGCGGTATATGCTAAAAAGCCATCAAGCGGTGAGCTAAATTCTTCTTCATCTGGCAGTTCGTATTGGCTAGTAGCGTTAATTAACTCCTCTAAGTTTTCTACGCGTGCTTGGCCTTTTTCGCCTTTTTCTGCCATATACATTGCCATTAGGCCTGAAGTTTGAATGGCGTATTTGGTTTGTTTATCTAATGATTTATCGAGAATATTGTCTTCAATTTGATCGATCAGTTCAATAAATGAATTAACCGCATTGGCAGCGCGTCCCGCTAGATGCTTTTCTGCAAGTAAGGTTTTTGCTGCATACCAAAGTGGTAATGATTCGCTACGTGCACAGTCACGAATTAGGCTTAATGTGCGATCACCAATGCCGCGCGTTGGGGTATTAATAATACGCTCAAATGCCGCGTCATCATTGCGGTTATTTACAATGCGTAAGTAGCATAATGCGTCTTTGATTTCTTGACGTTCGAAGAAGCGCATACCTCCATAAATACGGTAAGGAATTCGTGGTGACTGAATATTTAATTCTGATTCCAGTACACGTGATTGGGCGTTGTTGCGGTATAAAATGGCGCAGTCTTGCAGTGCATTCCCTTGTTCAAACCAAGCCTTAATTTTACTTACAATAAAACGGGCTTCGTCTAGCTCGTTATAAGCGGCGTAAACACCAATTTGTTCACCTTGATTGCCGTCAGTCCACAGCTCTTTACCCATACGCTCGGAGTTATTGGCAATTAAATGGTTTGCCGCCTTTAGAATATTACCTGTTGAGCGATAATTTTGTTCTAAGCGAATAGTTTTTGCATCAAAATCACTAATAAACTGTTTAATATTCTCGATACGTGCGCCACGCCAACCATAAATACTTTGGTCATCATCACCCACAATCATGATCTTGTTGCTTTTACCTGCAATCAATTTTAACCACTGATATTGAATGGTGTTGGTATCTTGGAATTCGTCTACTAACATATGTGGAAAACGTTGCTGGTAGTGACGTAACAAGGTTGGTTGGTCGCGTAATAATTCAAAGCAACGCAATAAAATTTCGGCAAAATCCACTAAACCTGCACGATCACATGCTTCTTGGTAAGCGGTGTAAATACGCAGCATCATTTGCTCGTTAGGATCAAACGCTTGAATATGTTTAGGGCGTAAACCTTCGTCTTTTTTAGCGCCAATATACCAAGCGGCTTGTTTGGCTGGCCATTTCTTCTCGTCAATGTTCATGGCTTTCATCAAGCGACGGATCATCCTAACCTGATCGTCAGTATCGAGAATTTGAAATGATTCTGGCAGGTTTGCTTCTTTATGGTGGGCGCGCAGAATACGATGCGACAAGCCGTGGAAAGTACCAATCCACATGCCGCCAACAGACGCTTTAAGCGTTGCTTCAACACGGCTACGCATTTCTTTGGCTGCTTTGTTGGTAAAGGTTACCGCGAAAATGCTGTAAGGCGATGCATGCTCAACTTGCATCAACCAAGCAATTCGATGGACAAGTACGCGGGTTTTACCTGAACCTGCGCCAGCCAGCACCAGCATATTTTGTAGCGGGGCGGCAACGGCTTCGCGTTGATTGTCATTTAAACCATCTAATAATTCAGAAACGTCCATCGAAGTTAACTCTTTACCAAAATTGGCAAAAGTATAACAGGAGTTGATTTAATACCAAATAGAATACTGTTTTTATAAACAGGGGTTATTTATCTATTGATTTTTTCACTAGCCTTTACATTGTGAGTAGGTTGTTGAAGCTCTGCACTTTTTGTTTCTAAGTACGTTTTAACAAACGTTGCTCTTTCGTTTTCAGGTAACGTTGCAATGATATTCTCAATATGCGCTATTTTTTGTTTTTCTTGAAAGTGAGAGATAATTCTGTCACCGCTGATAAGGAAAAAGAGAATTAGCAGAGGGCCCATAACAGGAAATCCATTCCGTCCTTTTAACTTTCCATCTACATAAAGCTTCACCCCAGTTAACCAGTTATTAGTTACGCGAACGTGATGATCGTTTAAGTCGAATTCCCATTCTTTATACATAATGTTAGTCCTTTTTATTATCTAAGTCTTTAGTCGTTTGAGCAGGTTAACTTTCGTTATTCTTCGTTTGCTAAGTCACTATAAGGGTTTTCCGTCTTATAAAGTTGTTCAACACGCAGCTTTAGGTACTTTGAAGAAAACTTCACACGCTCTTCTTCTGGTAAACTAGCAATGATATTTTCAATATGTCGCATCTGCTGTTTTTCGCGATAAATTGAAATCAGGGTTTCACTGCCAAAGAGAAAGAAAAACAGCAGCCCAAAACCTACTAAGTACAGTAATGTATCCATTGACTAAATCCTTTTAGCTATTTAATTGATTAATATAACGCTTCGTACTTAGCGATACGCGTTCGTGGGAAGAGTAAACAAGCAAGCTTTCAGCATCTGTAGTTAATTTTACAGATACCTCAACAGTAAACAGCGCAAATGGAATAACCTCTAAGGTACCTAAATTTTCGAGTTCTGCTTTGATAAAAGCATGGGTGCCGAGCGCGATTGGAAGCCTATTTTTACCTTTAAGTTGTCCGTCAACGTATAACTTTAACCCTGTGAACCAATTGTTTGTAATACGGACTTCGTGTTGCGCTAATTGAAATTTCCATTCTGAGTACATAGTTACGTTTTCCTAATTGAACTACTTTGTTTGTTGGCTAATTTACTGAATTCTTAGAAAATGAATTAGGGAAAGTGATAAACGGCAATTAAACCTGCTGTAAGGAAAGAATCTAGACCTTACAGCAGATAGTGGTTAGATAAAGGCTTCTAAATCAAATATATCGGATATGTCTAAGTGGGCTAAACCTTTGTAGCGGTAGGGCACAAAAGCATTTTCTAGCCAAACGCTATAGCAGCCAGCATTGTTAGCACCTTGTACATCTGAATCAAGGCTATCACCCACATGCAAAATCTCGTTGAGATTTACACCTAATTGCTTGCAGGCCAAATCAAACATATCACTTGCTGGTTTGGCTTTGCCGTGAGGACCGGCTTGTAATACTAAATCGAAGCTATCTTTCAAGTTAAATTGGCTTACATCGACATTACCATTGGTAATGGCAATCACTTTGTATTTTTTACGAAGTGCTGCGAGTAAATCGATTACTTCAGATGCTACCTCAATATCGCTGCGTGCTTTAGCAAATGCGTTATAGGCTTGCTCTGCATGGAAAGCGGCATTTTCGACCTTGAGTGTTTCTAAACCCCAAAGTAACGCCTTTTGACGCCATAAAGTTACATCATTAATAATTTCAGGATGTTCTAGCGCATAGCCATTTCGGCAAGTGCGCCAAAAGTCGCCATTTTGTGCTGCCCATTCAGGGATTCCAGCAAGGTAATCTTGCTGTGCTTTTATGGCGTTTTTAATGATAGGACGGTTGTCATAAAGGGTATCGTCTAAATCAAAACTAATCACCTTTACGGCAGAAATCGCTCGGCTAAATCGTATCATATTACTTCTTTTTGGCCCTTGGGTGCGTATTGTCGTATACCTTTGCAAGGTGTTGAAAATCTAAGTGCGTATATACTTGGGTGGTTGATAAATTACTATGGCCAAGTAACTCCTGCACTGCACGTAAATCGCCGCTTGACTCTAAAATATGTGAAGCAAAGCTATGGCGTAATTTGTGTGGATGCACATTAGCGCTGAGCCCTTGTTCAATGCCCCATTTCTTCATACGCGCACGAATTTGTCGAATCGACAGGCGGCGTTTTTGTTTGCTAGTAAAGAGTGCCACTTCATCTGCATTTGCAAATTCTGCACGCACTTTTAGCCACTCTTTTACCGCGCTTATGGCTTTACGACCTACCGGAATGACACGCTCTTTACTACCTTTACCCGTTACGGTTAAAAGGCCGTTAAAGATCGCCTGTTTATCATTTAAATTAAGGCTAGCAAGCTCAGATAAACGCAGTCCCGATGAATACATCAGCTCCATCATGGCTTTATCGCGCACGGCTAAAGTATCTTCTGGCACAATTTCAAGCAGTTGATTTACTTGGTCAACATCGAGGTTTTTGGGCAGCGGCTTGGTGAACTTTGGCCCCTTAACAAGCTCAACAGGATTAGCTTTTGCTAAACCTTTGCGTATTAAAAATTTATAAAAACTGCGCAAACAAGAAAGATGCAAGTTAATGGTTCTGGCTGATAAATTGCGGCTTTTAAGTTTGGCGAGTAAGCCTTTAATATTTTCTACTTCAATCGCCTGCCAGCTATTTACGAACTGCGAGAAATAGTGCGCTGAGGTAACTAAATGACGTTGATAGGCATCAAGGGTGGCATCTGAATAGTGCTTTTCGTTGCGCGCAAAGGTCAAAAATAAATCTAAGGTATGTTGCCAATCTTGGTTAAGTGGCTCTGAAGTTGTCATATCTGAGCAAGTTTTATTGTAAGCGCTTGAATAAATTCTAAAACAAACACACTGCTTTGTTCGGGGTGATAGTGTGCCTCATCTTTACTCGCAAAGGCTAAAATCGCTGCTGGTTTTGTTGTTTCACCCACTAAATAAACTGCAGCAGAGCCCACCGATTTTTTAAATAATAGCATTTGCTCATCTTGGCTTAGGCGCCCTAAAAAGCTTGCTTGTTGACTAAAGCGCTGCTCAAGTAAAGTTTGGTGAATGTCTGGATTAAACAGAGTAAGCTGACAATCAAGTAAGTTAAAACCTTTGCAAAGTGTTTGCGAAAGTTTTTCTTGAAGCTCAGTAAGTGTATTTGTTTTTAGCAATAAGCGATGACATTGATTGAACACCTTAAAAATATGCTCATTATTCGAAGCATTTTCAATTAGGTGTGAAAGTTTACTTGTCAGTTCGCGGTTTTTATTTTGCAGCAAATTTTGCTGGCGACGCACTAAGCTGGTGGTACCATTTGGCTCGTTATAAATAGATAAACGCGAAAGTAGTTCAGGGTGCTTTTGCAAAAAGTCGCTGTTTTGTTCTAAAAAGTCGATTACTTGGCGTTCATCTAATTCATTCATAATGCAATTTGGCCATCAAATACATGCTCGGCAGGGCCAGACATTTTTACTGAGTGACCTTCACCTTGCCAGTTAATGGTTAACTCGCCGCCAGGCAATTCAACCTTTACTTCATTCGCAAGTTTCTTTTGCATAATACCAATTACTACCGCTGCGCACGCACCACTGCCACAGGCGAGTGTTTCGCCAGCGCCGCGTTCCCAGACACGTAATTTAATATGCTCAGGCGAGATAATTTGCATAAAGCCAATATTGGCCTTTTTAGGGAAGCGCTCATGGTTTTCAAGTAGCGGGCCTAACTCAGTTACTTGGTCTGAATTAATATCGTCAACTTCAAGCACACAATGCGGGTTACCCATAGAAACAACTCCGCAAAATATCGTGTGTTCACCCTCACGAATAATGTAGGTGGTCTCGCGCTTGGTTGCCTTAAATGGCACTTTAGCTGGGTCAAACTTAGGTTGTCCCATATTTACACGCACTTTTCCGTCTTTTTCGTTATGCAGTGTGATATTGCCAGCTTTGGTTGAAACCTGAATGCGATGACGGTTAGTTAGGCCTTTCATGCGAACAAAGCGGGCAAAGCAACGGGCGCCGTTTCCACATTGTTCTACTTCATGACCATCGGCATTAAAAATACGGTAGTGAAAATCAAGATCTGGGTCATACGGCGCTTCAACCATAAGTAATTGGTCAAAGCCAATACCGAAGTTGCGATCAGCTAACTTACGAATTTGGTCTTTTGAAATAAAAACATTTTGCGTGACATTATCAATAACCATAAAGTCATTGCCTAAGCCATGCATTTTAGAAAAATTTACTAGCATATATATTAACTATGGTTGTGCTTAAGGCAGTGTACACTCGTTTCGGTATAGGTCGTCAATAGTTTCGCGTTTGCGGATCACATGAACTTGTTCGTCATCGACCATAATTTCAGCCACGCGAGGACGCGAATTGTAGTTTGAGCTCATGGTAAAACCATAGGCGCCAGCGCTACGTACAGCAATTAAATCGCCAGCTGCTATGCATAAATCACGGTCTTTACCTAGAAAGTCACCGGTTTCACATACTGGGCCAACAATATCGTAGTTTTCGGTTTTACCCTGACGCGGTTTAACCGCAATAATATTTTGCCAAGCCTGATAAAGCGATGGGCGCAGTAAATCATTCATGCCTGCATCAACAATCGCAAAATGCTTACCTTGGTTTTGTTTTAAGTACTCAACATTGGTGACTAAAATACCAGCGTTAGCAGCAATCGCTCGGCCTGGTTCAAAAATAAGTTCAATTTGTGGTAGTTCAGCTAAACACTCGGTGATTTGACTTACGTATTGGCTTGGGTGCGGCGGCGCTTCTTGCGCATATGGCACACCTAAACCACCGCCAACATCTACATGGCTAAGTTTAATGCCATGAGTCGCGAGTTCTTTTACCAGCGCAATCACTTTTTTAAGTGCCGCAATAAATGGCTCAACTTCAGTAAGTTGTGAGCCAATATGAAAATCAATACCTTTGATATCTAGATTAGGTAAGCTCGCAGCTTTCTTGTAAACATCAACAGCAACTTTAATATCAATACCAAATTTGTTTTCTTTCAAACCCGTTGAAATATAAGGGTGGGTTTTTGCATCGATATCTGGGTTTACGCGAATAGAAATCGGCGCAGCTACATTTAACTGGCTTGCAACCTCTGAAATGCGTTCAAGCTCCGCTTCAGACTCTACATTAAAACACTTAATGTTATGCTCAAGTGCAAACGCAATTTCGTCATGTGTTTTAGCAACACCCGAAAACACCACTTTGCTGGTGTCGCCACCTGCTGCGATCACACGTGCTAATTCACCTTTTGACACGATATCAAACCCAGAACCTAAACGTGCTAATACGTTTAAAATAGCGAGATTTGAGTTAGCTTTAACGGCATAACAAACAAGATGGTTATGATGGCTTGCGGCATCACAAAACGCTTTGTAGTGGCGCTCTAGCGTTGCTCGTGAGTAAACATAGCAAGGTGTACCAAATTGTGCCGCAATATCAGCAACTTTCACTTGTTCAGCGTACAGCTCGTCATTTTTATAGTTAAAATAATCCATTTACTGCTGCTCCGTAGGCGTTTGTTCAACAGGTGTTTGTTGCTGTTGTTGATTTGTTTGTGCTGCATCTTCTTCAGCAAGATATAGCGGGCCTTTTTGGCCACAGCCAGCTAAAACAAGCAAAGTACCACTAATAAATGTTGAAACTAATTTCTTACGCTTAACCATATCGTCTGTTTATAAAACTTATTACTGACAAGTGAATGCCACGGTTGGTATTATTGAATAGAGATTATCAGAAAAAAGCGTAAAAACGCAGGATATTGACGTTTTTTCTTATGCTTTATTGGCATCAAAAAATCAAATTGGAAATTAACCTATGACAGACCAAGAATACCATCAGTTAATCGAAGACTTATTTATTAACTTAGAAGAACAAGTTGATGCGTGTGAGGTTGATTTAGACTATGAATCTGCATCGGGTATTTTAGAAATTATTTTTCCAGATGGTTCTAAGATTATTCTTAACAAACAAGCGCCTTTACACCAATTATGGGTGGCAACTAAGTTTAATGGTCACCATTTTGAGCGCCATGGCGATAAGTGGATTGATAACCGCAGCGGTGCCGAATTTTGGCAATTTATAAATGATGCGTCTAGCAAACAAGCGGGCACAAGTATCGTGTGGGAAGCTGAATAAATGAGCTTAGAAGCTGTTGTAATTGACCCGCAATCTAGCCACAAAGCAAGCGTTATTTGGCTGCATGGTTTAGGTGATTCGGGGGATGGGTTTGCGCCAATAGTACCGGAGATTAATTTACCAGTAGAGCTGGGGGTTAAATTTATCTTCCCTCATGCGCCTATTCAACCGGTCACCATAAATGGTGGTATGGCAATGCGCTCTTGGTACGACATCAAATCTCTTGATCTAGATAAACGCGCTGATGAACAAGGTGTGCAACAATCTGCTGCGGCAGTGCAGCAATTAATTGAAGCTGAAATTGCCAAGGGTATTGAACCAAGTAACATTATTTTGGCTGGCTTTTCACAAGGCGGCGTGGTGTCTTTGTATTTAGGGCCGCGTTTACCTTATCAGTTAGCGGGTATTATGGCGCTTTCTACTTATATGTGTGAGCCTGCTAAACTTAAGTCGGAAAAACAACAAGCTAACTTAAATGTGTTTATGGCTCATGGTAGTTTTGATGATGTTGTACCTATGGGTGCTGGTGAAAGTGCATACCAAACGTTATTGGATTTAGGTTATGACGCAAGTTGGCAAGTTTATCCAATGGCACACCAAGTGTGTTTAGAAGAAATTAAGGCAATTCGTACTTGGTTGATTTCGCGCTTAAACTAGGGAGATAGAGTGATTCAAAAAATAAAAATTACTGCGACACTGGCAAATAGTCAAAAAAAGCAAAATACAGTTAATCAAAAAATTGAATACCAATGGCATTGGTCGCGTGTTTTTGCTGCGCTTGTTCTCGTAGTAACCGTTTTGTTTTTGCTTACTCTTTATATTTTTCCAGCAGATGACCAAAAACAAAGCCCTAAAGCAGTGATTAAACAAGCTGCTGTGGTTAGTTCAAGTACGCTGAATTCGGCGGAAAAAACAGAAAAACCTAGAGTTCTAGAAACCGAAAAGGTTGATTCAAGCCAGTCTGTTGGCGTTGAAGCAACACAAGAAGCTGCGTCAGACACTCTAGCTGCTAAACCAAAAATTCAGCAAAGTCATCCTGATTTGACTGAAGCAACAGATGATGTGATTGAGCAGGTTGCGCCTATTGTTTCAGAATCTTCGGTTGTATCCGATGCACAAAATACCGAACCGTTAACCGCTGAAACTCCTGAACCTGAAGTTCTATCAGAGCCAGAGCAAACCGAGCCATTAGCCGATATTGCGCTTGGAGCAAAAATGGATACGCAAAGTGTATCGCGCGCGCTGTTATCTCGCGACATAGTTGCTCGTGAACCAGTTGATATTATTGGAGAGCGAATAGCCCGTGCGAGTTTTGCTAAAAAACTCTATTTTTTTACGGAAGTTAACGGCCTGAAAGGTAAATTAGTGCGCCATAAATGGTATTTTCAAGATCAATTACAAGCCGATGTTGAACTAACGGTTTATGCTGAGCGTTATCGCACTTATTCATCAAAAAATATCGCGGCACTGCAATTAGGTATGTGGCGTATAGAATTAGTCGCAGAGGGCAAAACCCTTGCGAGCAAGCAATTTATAATTACTGACCAGTAATCGTCAGTGTAGGAAAGTTATGTCACAAGATAAGTCTATTATTCGTATCGCAACTCGTAAAAGTGCGCTGGCACTTTGGCAAGCTGAATTTGTAAAAGCTGAACTTGAAAAACATCATGCTAATTTAACGGTAGAGCTTGTGCCTATGTCGACTCAGGGCGACAAAATTTTAGATACACCGCTAGCTAAAATTGGTGGTAAAGGCCTATTTGTGAAAGAGCTTGAAGTTGCCATGATGGAAGGGCGTGCAGATATTGCTGTGCATTCAATGAAAGACGTTCCTGTTGAATTTCCAGAAGGCTTAGAGCTACATACAATTTGTGAGCGTGAAGATCCGCGTGATGCATTTGTATCTAACAACTATAAATCACTAGCAGAGTTACCACAGGGCGCTATTGTTGGTACGTCGAGCTTACGTCGTCAGTGTCAGCTAAAAGCGGCGCGTCCAGATTTAGAAATTCGTGATTTACGTGGTAACGTGAATACCCGTTTAGCAAAGTTAGACGCTGGTGAATACGATGCGATTATTCTTGCTGCAGCAGGTTTAATTCGATTAGAAATGCCTGAGCGTATTGCTGATTTTATTGCGGCAGAAGATTCATTACCGGCAAATGGTCAAGGTGCTGTGGGCATTGAATGCCGTAGTGATGACGAAACAACAAAAGCTTTGTTAGCACCTTTAGAGCATACTGAAACGCGTTACCGCGTGCTAGCCGAGCGTGCAATGAACCGTAAATTGCAAGGTGGTTGCCAAGTTCCAATTGGTGCATTTGCAACGGTTGATGGCGACACGCTTACGTTACGTGGGCTTGTTGGTGCATTAGATGGCTCTGTAATTTTACAGCATACTCTTACTGGTGATGTTGCGAATGCAGAGCAAATTGGCGAGCAACTAGCTGAACATTTATTAGCGCAAGGTGCGGATAAAATTCTTGCTGAAGTTTACGCAAGCTAACAAGGAACGACAGTGACACATATTTTACTCACTCGGCCAGAGGAAAAAAGCCAGCAACTCGCCGAGCATCTGGCTGAAAAGTCGATAAAAAGCATCATTCAACCTTTATTGGCGCTTGAAGCTATCACCGTGAGTGAACAGCAACTTGGCATGCTAGATGATGCCGATATTGTGTTATTTGTGTCACAAGATGCCGCGCGTTTTTTACATGCACTGAAGCCTGAATTAGCAAAAAACAGTGTTTGCCTAGCGGTGGGTAAAAGTACTGCCGAAGTGGTAACGGAGTTATTTGAAAAACCGTGTGCCAGCCCAATTGTTGAAACAAGCGAAGGCTTACTGGCTATGCCTGAGCTTAACAATGTCGCGAGCAAGCGAATTGTGCTGGTAAAAGGAAAAGGCGGGCGCAATAAACTTGCAAAAGAGCTAAAAGAACGTGAAGCGATTTTTCAGCCGCTTGCTGTGTATCAACGCTTAACCAATCCCGAGCTTACAATAGAACTCGCGCAAACATGGCAACAGCGCGGAGTCGACTCGGTGGTATTAACCAGCAATGCAAGCATCGATAGCTTTCTTGCCGTCGCAACCAATAAATCTTGGTTAGAAACACTTACAGTATTTTTAGTGAGTGAGCGTTGTGTTGATTATTTCAACGAAAAAGCCCAAGCTAAACAAATTATTAATTGCCAAGGTGCTGATAACGAAAGCATTTTAAACGCAATATTAGAACAGCATAAACCTCAACAGAGTCACGCTATGGAACAAGAAAAAGATATTACCGCAAAGAGTACAATTAGCGATAAGCCTGCGAATAAGCCAAAACCAGCAACGGGTGCAGTGAAAGCGCCAACCGAAAAGCAATCTGGTACAGGTAAAGCAATTGCTGTTGTTGCGTTATTAGTATCACTTACTGCAGTTGGTGGCTTGGGATATGGCTATACGCTGTTTCAACAACAAAAAAACTTTCTTGTTCAGTTAAACAACGAGAAAAATAGTCTGTCGGAACAAATTGCAGCGGCAAATGCGCAAGCTATTTCGTTACAAGGACAAAATCAGCAATTACAAAATGCCCTTTCAGCACAGCTAGTACAGGCAGAAAGTGCTCTAACGCAGAAAATTGAGCAGCAATTACAGGTTGCCAACCAACAAGAGCCAGAACTTAACCGTGAAGAAGTAAAAAGCTTATATCGCATGGCGGAGTTTAAAGCGCTGGTACAAGCTGACTATTTAGGCGCAGCTGCGATGTTGGCAAGGCTTGATGTTTTACTTGAAAGCTTTCCAGGTACGCAGCCCGCACGTGAAGCTCTGCATCAAGATATTCAAGCGTTAAATGCTGTGCAAACTGTGGATGTTGAAAGTATTTATTTAAGGCTTTCGGGCTTAATTGCCAATTTAGATAAGTTGCCACTTAACATGGTTGTGTTGCCTGAAGAGGCAGATAAAGTTAAGCAACAAGCCCTTTCAGATAATGTGGATGATTGGCAAGCAAACCTAAAACGCAGTTGGGATTTGCTGGTGGATGACTTTATTAAAGTACGCAAACGCACCGCACCAATTGAGCCTCTATTAAGCCAAGAAGAGCAAGCCCTTATTCGTCATCAGCTGCGTTTTTATATGGTGCAAGCACAAACGGCTCTGGTTAAGCAGCAAGCGGTTATGTTTACTGCCGCGTTACAGCAAGCCGCTGAAGTTTTAAATAATTACTACGATGTGCAAGCATCTGAAGTGGTTTATTTGAATAGCCAATTATCAGCGCTTCAATCACAACCTTTAGCGTTTAACCCTGAATTTACCTTTAGCTCAGAAGCGGCGATTAAGGAGCTATTATGAGTAAGGCAATAATCAGCATTGTTATTGCGTTAATTGTTTTAGCGTTAGCGCCCATTGCTATTGGTGAGAAGGGCTATGTATTAATCGCTTTTAATGACTACACCATTGAAGGCACGATCACCGCATTTGTAATTGCGGCAATTTTGCTAGCTGCATTTGCCTTTGTGATTTACAAAGTGGTGCGTTATGTTTTATCACTTTATGGCATTACCCGTTTTAAATGGGCATTACGTGCTGATAAGCGAAAACAAACTAACTTAAAAACAGGCGTATGGCAGTTTATTAATCGCGACTTTGTTGGTGCACAAAAAAGTTTAGCAAAAGCACATGTACCAGCAGGTTGGGAAAATATCGCCCAAGCAATTTCAGCGCGTGCTGCACTGGAGGTGGGTAACAAAGCTGAAGCAAGGTTACACCTTGAGCAAGTATCAGAAGACGATACGCCTTATATTGCGCAAATGCTGGTGGAAAGCGAACAAGCTGAGCTTGCTAAAGAAAGCATGGAGCAAATCACTAAAAATAAAAAGGCTACAAATCTTGAGCTTGCCAATTTTGCCGAGTACTTAGTGGCACAGCAAGATTGGTCAACACTTAATGATCAGCTAAGCCGTTTTGAGAAAAAACATGCACTGAGTGACGAGCAGTGGCAACAGTTGTTCGAGCGTTATTTTGCTGCGTTAGACCTAAATGCACTAAACAGTGCGTACGGTAATTTGCCTAAAAAGCTCAAAGAAAAAGCTGAGTTTCATTACTTAATTAACCTTGCGTCATTTGCTCCTGAGCAAACCGACAAATGTTTATTAAAACTCGCTAAAGGTGATAAGTACCGCGAAATTTGGCAAGTGCTTAGCAAGTGCACTAATACCAAGCTTTCAGATTTACAAAAGTTTGTGCAAACGCGTCTTAAAAAATTACCTGAGGACGAAACCTTATTACTTACGCTGGCATACATTGCCAAAGCGCAAGGTGATTTTGAGCTTGCCTGTAAGGTATTTAATAAAGTTTTAAGCAAAGACAATGCAAACAAGCATTGGCGTATTGCAGCTGAGTGTTTTAGCCAAACAGGTCAGCTTGATAAAGCCGTATCGCTTTATCAAACCTATGCTTAACGAGGCTAAAAATTAACGTAATGATTAAAAAGCGCCGATGGGCGCTTTTTTTATATTTGCGCGAATAGGACCTATGTCCTAAGCAATCCTTGCTTTTATAGCTAAACTACGTAGAATCCACGCAATTTTAAATTTTTAAGGGTCAAGCCATGATCGATTCAACTCTTCCTCTTCTTGATTTACACCGTCACCTTGATGGAAATGTTCGTTCAGAAACCATTTTAGATCTTGGCCTAAAATTTAATATGGATTTGCCCGCAAGCGATGTTGAGTCGCTGCGCCCACATGTACAAGTAATTGAAAATGAGCCTGACTTACTTGGTTTTTTACAAAAGCTAGATTGGGGCGTAAAAGTGCTTGGCGATCTAGACGCATGTCGTCGCATTGCCTATGAAAATATGTTTGATGCTAAAGGTCAGGGGCTTGATTACGTTGAGCTGCGTTTTAGTCCATTTTATATGGCACAAACCCACAACCTGAATATTGCAGACGTAGTTGCTGCGGTAATTGACGGCGTAAAATCGGGTAGCCGCGAGACGGGCGTTCAAGCAAAGTTGATAGGTATTTTATCGCGTACCTTTGGTGTTGAAGCATGCCAAGCAGAACTTGATGGCTTACTGGCACACAAAAATGAGCTTATCGCACTCGATTTAGCGGGTGACGAGCTTGGTTTCCCAGGTAACTTATTTGAAGGCCATTTTAAACAAGCGCGCGATGCAGGCTTACAAATTACCACTCATGCAGGTGAAGCTGCAGGCAGCGAAAGCATTTGGCATGCAATTAAAGAACTTGGTGCAACACGTATTGGCCATGGCGTAAAAGCGATAGAAGATGTAGCACTGATGGATTACCTACGCGATCATCAAATTGGTGTGGAATCGTGCTTAACCAGCAATATTCAAACGAGCACCGTTGCATCAATGGCAACACACCCACTTAAGCAGTTTTTAGCACACGGTATTTTAGCCACCATTAATACCGATGACCCAAGCGTAAGTAACATTGAAATTCGCCACGAATTTGAGGTGGCAGCACCACAAGCAGGTTTAACACAAGCTGAAATCACAACAGCACAAAAGAATGCATTACAAATTGCGTTTTTAAGTGATAGTGAACGTAAAGAGTTAATGGGGAAATACGCGTAAAGCTATAGCGTCATTTTTCAAAATAACACTCGCCTCCCTGCATTCCTAAAAAGCCCATCCTTGGGTTTTATGTTACTTTTCTTTGCT
>NZ_JAPEHW010000006.1 GCF_028875915.1 Pseudoalteromonas sp. G4 | reverse complement strand
GAATTTATCAATGTAGAATAACTACATAAGAAAAATTCCGCCTTGTTACCATTTCATTTATCTAGCGCTATCCCTGATCTCATACTTAACAGAATTGGCATAAACAAAATACCTAATTTGGGTAAAAACACAAACACCATAACGTTGGAAAATGTAAATGAAAGGTAGTTTTACGTAGAGTTATATCGCTTTAACCTAGATACGAATTTAGCCTAACGGTTGTTGCACACTGTACAGGTTTGTGACTTTGCAAACGAAAAAGCGCTTTGCTTAAAACTTCTTGCGTCAAATTGTAAAAACTGCGGTAAGTTATCCTCCCCCAACAGTAAAAGTATTGCGGCAATAGCCTGCTGTGCGCCAATTACTCCTAGCAGCGGACTGATAACGCCCAAGGTATCGCAGTTTTGTACACTACTTACACCTTGGTTTGGGAACAAGCATTCATAGCAAGGTACAGTTTTATCTCTGTTATCGACAATACACAATTGCCCCTGCCAGCCCATCGCTGCTCCCGAAACAAGCGGTTTAGTAAACAACTTAGTAAGGCGATTAACTAAGTAACGTGTTTTAAAGTTATCACTGCAATCGAGTACTAAATCGCAATCTTCGATAAGCGCCTTGGCATTGTGCTCATCCAATTTTTCTGAGACAGTTGATATTGATATTTGATTATTCAGCGCTTGCAGCGTTTTGCCCGCGGCTTTACTTTTACTTTGCCCTATATGGCTCACTTTATAGAGAATCTGCCGCTGCAAGTTAGACAGCTCAACCTCATCATGGTCGACTAAAGTCAACTGCCCTACACCAGAAGCAGCTAAATAGAACGCTGCAGGTGAACCAAGGCCACCCAAACCAATAATTAACACGCGCGCCGCTTTTAATTTAAGTTGCGCATTCTCATCAATCTCTGGCAACAGTAACTGGCGAGAATAACGAATTAATTCTTGGTTTGATAACGATAACATAACTAGTTCAGCACACTCTCAAGTTCTACAATCGCCGCTTCAGGATCATCAGCTTCTGTAATTGCGCGCACAACGGCAATACTGCCAACGCCAGTTTTTGCAACTTCTTCAGCACGGGCTAAGTCAATTCCGCCAATTGCCACTACAGGGTAATCATGCATTAGTGGTACAAAGTGTTTTAACTTTTCAAGGCCTTGAATTTGCCCCGTCATATCTTTTGTGGTGGTTGGATAAATTGCGCCAAAGGCTAAATAGCTTGGGCGATAATTATGAGCACGCAGCATTTCATAAAAACCGTGAGTCGATACACCTAAGCGAATACCTGCTTGTTTAATTTCAGCCAAATTAGCAACCGAGATATCTTCTTGGCCAAGGTGAATACCATAAGCACCATGCTTTATCGCTAATTGCCAGTAGTCATTGATAAATAAGCGCGCGTCGTATTTTTTACCAAGGGTAATCGCAGTTGCAATTTTTTCTTCAAGATCAGCATCGCTGCTATCTTTGATACGCAGCTGAATGGTTTTAATGCCCGCTTTTAAGCAGCGCTCAATCCAATCAACGGAATCAACCACAGGGTAAACACCCAAATTACGCGTTTCTATTTTGGCAAAATCACGTGCGCTAACTTGCTCTGAATCTACTGCCAAATCAAGTTCCTGACCAAGCCACGAATCCGCTTCAATCACTTCTGGATAATCATTTATATTGTGTGGGAATCCACAATGGGCCACAGGGCCTATACCTTGCCCAAACCGCTCTGCATGTCTTAAACCTTGATTAATGTAAGCTTTAGCAAGGATAAAGGCATCTTTTAGCGGATAGTTTTTAGCAAGGTTGGCTGCAACACTGGACGCAAAAGAGCACCCTGTACCATGACTGTGCGGTGTGTTAATTGCTTTATTGCCTAACCAATACTCTTCACCTTGATGAGCACCATAATCTATGCAATAGCCTTTAGGATAATCCCAATGGCCGCCTTTTATCAGCACACTTGGTACACCTAATTCATTAAACACTTTCGCGGCATCTTGCACTGCGCTTGGGCCAATTAAATACACACCGGTAAGGATTTGCGTTTCTTGGGTATTAGGCGTGATCACATCTACTTGTGGTAATAAATGGGTTTTAATTGCCGGCAGAATATCTTCTTCGGTTAAACTATCACCGCTTGAAGCTACCGCTACTGGGTCGTAAACAACAATTGGCGGCGTTTGCCATGTGGTTTTGTAGCGTTTAAGCGTATTAGCAATAAACTCCACTTGCTGTTCGTTGGCAAGCATGCCAATTTTAATCACTTTAGGTTGTATATCTTGCTCAAGGGCATCGAGCTGGGATTCAATCACCTTGATTGCCACACCATTAATCTCTTCAACACCCATACTATTTTGCGCTGTTAGTGCCATAATAACACTGCATGCATGCACACCAAAACTTTGCGCTGCTTTTATATCAGCTTGAATTCCCGCGCCGCCACCAGCGTCAGAGCCAGCAATAGTCCAAATTAAATTACCCATTAGATCCCAATTTTAAACTGATTTATGTTGTGCGATTTACTGCTGATGCCAAAAGGGCATGCCCATTGTCGGGGTTGACGGTTTAGCAACCTCTTTTTCAGGCATTGCTTTGGCCTCATAAGCAATTCTGCCTGCGTCTACCGCAAGTGAAAATGCCTTTGCCATTGCAATTGGGTCGCCCGCTTGCGCTACCGCACTATTTAATAGTACCGCATCATACCCCATTTCCATTGCGATTGCTGCGTGTGAAGGCAAGCCAAGACCTGCATCCACAAGCAATGTGGTATTAGGTAAGCGCTCACGAATGGTTTTTAACGCATACGGATTTAACAACCCTTTACCAGTACCAATTGGCGCGCCCCACGGCATTAGAACTTCACAACCTAAATCGACTAATTTTTGGCAAATAACTAAGTCGTCGGTGCAATAAGGTAATACTTCAAAACCGTCATCAATTAGTTGTTTTGTTGCTTCCAATAAACCAATCGGGTCGGGCTGTAAGTTGTACTCATCGCCAATAAGTTCAAGTTTTATCCAATTAGTTTGAAACACTTCGCGGCACATTTTGGCAAGCGTTACGGCTTCTTGCACACTATGGCATCCTGCAGTATTGGGTAATACTTTAAGGCCGGTATCTTTAATTAATTGCCAAAAGTCATTACCAGCTTCAAGAGTACCTTGCCTGCGCAACGATACCGTCACCACCTCTGCACCCGATGCCTTAATTGACTGCTGCATTACTGCAGGAGATGGATACAAGGCTGAGCCAATAAATAAACGGGTCGACAGCGTTTGGCCATAAATAGTTAGCGGTTTATCCATTAGCCCCCCTGTATTGGCGAGAGAATTTCAATCTGATCACCATCAGCCAAAGCGATGCCTTCGCATTGTTCGCGCGGCACAAAGCTTTGATTTACAGCCACCGCGTAGGGTTCACTCGCACCAAGCTGCGCTAGCAAAACAAGCAACGTCGTATCGCTTTCAACATCGCGCTTTTCGCCATTAATTATTAAATTCATTTTGCACTCTTAGTTAATCTGCTCAAGCGCCATTTCAACCACTTTTGGCGCCAGTAAATAACCATGTCTATACAAGCCATTAATCACAATGCGCTTGCCTTGCTTTTCAACCAGTGGACGGTTATCAGGCAGGCTTGGCCTTAGCCCTGCTTGCATTTCCAATATTTCGGCCTCAGCAAAGCCACTGTGCACTGTGTATGCTGCTGACAACAACTCCATTGCTGAACGCAGCGTCATTGGTTTTGTTGATTGCGATTCAATTTCTGTCGCACCAATCACAAACTCATGATTCGGCTTTGGCACAATATAGATTGGATAGCGCGGGTGCATTAAGCGCACAGGGCGATTAAGCGTCACTTCTGGCGCATATAAGCGCACCACTTCACCGCGAACACCGCGAAGGTTATTAAGGACAGGTTTAGCGCCTAAGCCACGGCAATCCAAAATCATATCAAAGTGGTTTTCGTTAATATTGCCTGAAAACGACTCAAAGAAAGTGACCTTGTCTTTTACTTGTCGGTAACTTGCCGAATAAAACGCACGATTATCAAGCTGCCCTTCACATGGTAAGTAAATACCTTGGTGAAAACGCCCTGCAAGTGCTGGCTCCAGTTCTGCAAGCTGCGCACCATTAAGCTGCTTAGCACTTTGCTCTGCCAGCGGCTTTAAGCGATTCGCAAACGAGTCTAAGTCACCTTTATCTTGCTGATGTGCAACCACTAAGCTGCCGTGTTGTTGAAAAAACACTGGCTCATCTAGCAATTCAAGGATCGACTGCCACAGTGGTATCGCCTGTAAGCCTAGCTCTGCTAATTCAGCTTCACATAAAACCGATTCAGCCAACGGCGCAAGCATGGCTGCAGCAACAAAACCTGCGCTTTGTTCACCGCTAACTTTACCTGACTCAAATACCGATACCTGATGCTGCTTATAAAGCTGCAATGCCACTAAGCGCCCCGTTAAACCGTAGCCTAAAATCGCTATTTTTTTTCGCTGTGAAGTTGCTGTCATAATACGCCCAAGCAGTTAAATAGGAGTCAGATTTCAGCACATTTAATTACTGAATTCTGACTACTTCTTGCTGATTTATACTTTCTGATAAATTTCAGAACCAGCCGATTTAAACTCTTCTGATTTCGCTTTCATTTCTGCTTCAACGTCAATCATTTTGATTTCAATTGCATTCGCATCAGAAATATCTACGCCCTGACTTTCTAAGTCTTTCGCGTAATCACGTACTTCTTGGGTGATTTTCATCGAACAGAATTTAGGACCACACATTGAACAAAAATGTGCAACTTTGCCAGACTCTTGCGGAAGGGTTTCATCGTGATACTCAAGCGCGCGTTCAGGGTCTAAACCTAGGTTAAACTGATCATGCCAACGGAACTCAAAGCGTGCTTTAGAAAGGGCGTTATCGCGGATTTGCGCGCCAGGATGACCTTTTGCCAAATCTGCTGCATGCGCTGCAATCTTATAGGTAATAAGGCCTTCTTTAACATCATCTTTATTTGGTAAACCTAAATGCTCTTTTGGGGTTACATAACACAGCATTGCTGTGCCGTACCAAGCAATTTGCGCCGCGCCAATACCCGATGTGAAATGATCATAACCCGGTGCAATATCGGTAGTTAGTGGGCCTAATGTATAAAATGGTGCTTCATGACAATGTTTAAGCTGCTCGTCCATATTGGCTTTGATCATGTGCATTGGCACGTGACCTGGGCCTTCAATAAATACCTGCACATCGTGTTTCCAAGCAATTTGAGTTAGCTCACCTAATGTACGTAACTCTGAAAATTGGGCCTCGTCGTTTGCATCAGCCACAGAGCCTGGGCGCAGGCCATCACCGAGTGAGAAACACACATCGTATTGCTTTAAAATTTCACAGATTTCTTCAAAGTGAGTGTATAAGAAGTTTTCTTTATGGTGCGCTAAACACCATTTCGCCATAATTGAACCACCACGTGACACAATACCGGTGACACGTTTTGCCGTCATTGGCACGTAGCGAAGTAAAACACCGGCGTGAATCGTAAAGTAATCCACCCCTTGCTCTGCTTGTTCAATGAGCGTATCGCGGAAGATTTCCCAAGTTAGGTCTTCTGCTACACCGTTTACTTTTTCAAGCGCTTGGTAAATTGGTACGGTACCAATTGGTACTGGCGAGTTGCGTACAATCCATTCACGTGTTTCGTGAATATAACGGCCTGTCGATAAATCCATTACCGTATCTGCGCCCCAGCGTGTTGACCATACAAGCTTCTCAACTTCTTCTTCAATTGAGCTTGATACTGACGAGTTACCAATGTTTGAATTTACTTTAACCAAGAAATTACGGCCAATAATCATCGGCTCAGACTCTGGGTGGTTAATATTATTTGGTAATACCGCACGGCCGCGTGCAATTTCATCACGAACAAATTCTGGCGTAATAAAATCAGGTAGCTCTGCACCAAACGATTCGCCTTTGTGCTGCTGCGCTAAAATTTCTTCACGAATTTTTTCACGGCCCATATTTTCACGAATCGCAACGTATTCCATTTCTGGTGTGATAATGCCCTGACGCGCATAGTGCATTTGCGTAACATTTTTACCCGCTTTAGCACAGCGCACTTTTGGTAAATTCTCAAAACGTAAATGATCTAACCCCTCATCAGCCATGCGTTGCTGAGTATAATGTGACGTTACCGACTCAAGCTCTTCAGTGTCATCACGGCCTTCAATCCAAGCTTGGCGGAATTTTGGTAAACCAACTTCAACATTAAGCTCAGCGTTAGGATCGGTATAAGGACCTGATGTGTCGTAAACACGCACTGGTTCGTTCTTTTCAAAAATAGGATTTTCTTCTGTACCACCAGCAAAGGTATCGCTTAGCGTGATTTCACGCATACCAACGCGTACGCCTGGGTTATTCCCTTCCACATAAATTTTCTGTGAATTAGGAAAGGGCTGAGTTTTAAGGTTGTATATATAATCAGATGCTGCTTGTCGCGCTTCGCGACGGCTCATTTGATTTGCTGGCTTTGTATTACTTTGTGACATGACGCACCTTTAAATAATTAAATCGAGTGACGGTCTTGCCAAAGTGCGTGATGATTGAAGCGCATAAAGCGCCTAGGAGGCAGTGCTTAAAATAAATTAAGACAACAGTGAGAAGGTTTTTTGCCAAATGGCAAACAAACGCTTGCCACCAAGCTGCTTGTTTCCTACGTAGATACTAATCTATTCAGGTTCACGGATCCCGCTTATGCGATCTCAGCCTTAGTTTTACTCAAAAAGTAAAAGGCACTCCGACAAGTAACGATTGAATTCTATGCGTTTATTAAAAGCGACGCAATAAAAGATTATGCTGATAAGACCAATGGAGAAGTATTAGATGTAGCCAAATTAGAATTGGCGCTCTCGCTAGGGATCGAACCTAGAACTCGGCCTCCGGAGGGCCACGTGATATCCATTTCACCACGAGAGCACGGCGACAATAATAATGGCTAAACTACCTAATTACCAGCAAATGAAACCTCACTTGGCTAATATATCAACAAGATAGTTGCATTTTAGTAGTAATTTACTCGCATTTTTTAAGAAAAAACGCTTTAATTAAAAGATTCACTTGAAGCATGCCTAGGGTCTGTTGACCTTTGCGGTTCTATTTTTGCTCTCTTTGAGCGTGCTTTTATCGCGGCGTTCGATGTGTGGCCTAGTCATCTAAGCGAATATCGAACAACAACAAGAAAAGTGCGATCAAAAGAGCCCATAAGAAGCACTGCGAAAACGAATTTTAAAGATCAACAGACCTTAATTATTAGGAGAACAAAATGGCATTAATGACTACCGAACAAGTTGCAGAATTTCTTGGCGTAAAAGAAGAACGCGTCCGTCGTTTAGAACGTGAAAGCTTACTTATTGCGGCTGAAAAAGATGATGCAGGTAACGCAAAATTTAACGAAGACGACGTGAAACGCTATAAAGAGCTTGCTGAACGCATTGGTGGTATTTAAGCTTTAATTAACGGTTCTAACGCTTTTGCATGGCTTTTTAAGCCATGCTTAAGATACCAAAAGTAACAAACAAAGTTATATGCTTGCTGGTAGAGGTTCAGCTTTTCCAGTTGATTAGGTGTTATTGTTTGCTTTTCAAAATAAAAACAAAGTAATTCATACTTTTCGTTTTGACTGAATTTCAGTGAACTACTTAGCGCAGCCAAGTCAAAATACACATCATTTAATCCAACATACTCAAAATCAATTATCCAGCTAGCTGTTTTTGAAAAGAGCAGATTATCGCGAACTAAGTCATTGTGGCATACACCAAATAATTGCGGAAAAGTTGCTATTCTACTCTGCAATTTTTCAATAGCCTTTTTATATACTAAAAATTCATTTACATCACTGAAGCTAGTTAATAATTCGTCAATGTTAATCGTTTCAAACTCATACGAAGCATGAAGATTGTGAAGTTGTTTTAGCTTGGTTACGAGGTTTGGTAAGTGAACATTTTTGTTAAATTTTTCACTCTCAATAAATTGATAAGCAATCAGTTTCTCAGCTTCATTTAATGCGATAACTGTTGGTACGACATTAAGTATCGCGAGTTTTTTTTCTACCTCGGTTACTTTAAAGTTATTCTCTTTATCAAAATGCTTGATAAGCAGCTTTCGATTACAGGTGGTTTCGACCCGAAAGCAAGTATTATTAACGCCCTGAGTTAAATGAAGCGCGTTTTTGACAACATAATCTAAACCAAGCGTAACTAAATACGCTTGGCATTGACTAAGCAAACGTTTGCTCGCTTTGAGGCTCATAATATTGACGCCATTGCAAATACCCCCAAATCACCATTCCGGTATAAATGGCAAATAACACAACGGTTGGGTAATAGCCTTTTTGCAAATACAAGTAAATTGACGCTGCGTCTATAACCAGCCAGTAAAGCCAGTTTTCAAGTACTTTTTTGGCAACTAGATAAGTTGTCATTATGGCAAAGCAGGTAGTGAATGAGTCTAAATAGGCATACTCAGCATGGGTGTAGTTATCCATAACAAAGCCGAGCACCACCGCAATTAAGCTTGTAACAACGATAATTGCTAGATGGGTATTTAGCGCCCAACTGGTAATTGGTAATTCTTTTTTTTCTTTGCCGTTTTTCCAACAGTAAAAGCCATACACCGCCATTGCTAAATAATAAAAATTTAACAGCGACTCCATCAACAGCGCACCATTCCAAAACAAAATCGTATAAATAAAGGTGCTTATAAATGCGCACGGCCATGCCCATAGACTTTCATTCATCACAAACACTAAGTACGCCAGCCCTAAAAAAACTGCGATGTATTCCCAATAACTCATTGCAGTAAAACCGCTAAGTGCCTGTGATAAAAATTCCATTTAAGCCTCTTTGTTTGGCGATAAATCACCACCAATAAATTTACAGACAAAAATCGCCTTGCCAAATTCTTGATGTGAACGCTTAATTTCACTGGTAACCGCCTGCATCACTTCATCATAGTCACCGAATACCTGTGTTGACATAGTATTCGTGATAACTTCTAAATTAGGGTGCGCATTTAAACGATCAATAAACCCTTTAATAAATGGGATGTAATCTTGATGCAGCGGGTATTTACTAATTTCGACTGATAGTTTCATAGTGTTTGATTTCAGGTTTCAGGTTTCAGGTTTCAGGTTTCAGGTTTCAGAAGAGCCTAACTCACCCTTCTGAAATCCAAAAACACAATAATTAATACTGATAGGTAAAGCTTACGCCTGCCATACGTGGCTCTGCAAACTGCACATATGTGTGTGTTTCGTAAAAATCACGCGGGTCATTACCAAATTCAAAGCCACGTGTTGCATAGTCTTGATTGAACATGTTGCGTACCCATGCACTCACTTCCCACGCATTTCGGCTATAACCAATTTTAGCATTTACCAAGTTTACGCTTTCAGCCTTAGAGTCATGACTATCTGAGAAGTAGTAATCATCTTTACCTTCAATGCCCAAATTTACATATAGATTATCCGTTGCATCATAACGAGCAGAAAAAGCGTAGTTATAACGCGGCGCCTGAGCTTGTTCGCGGCCATCTTTGCTCTCACCATCAGCATTAACAAAGTCGTCCACACGCGTACGTAAATAACCAACCGCACCATTTAAGCTTATGCGGTCAGTTAATTGATAACGACCATCGATTTCTAAACCATAGTTACGGCCACTTGCTGCGTTATCAAGGTAACCAACGAATACAGGCTCTGATGTTTCATCGGCTTTGTATTCTTTATAAGCCTTAACTTGCATGTTATCGCGATACATATAAAACGCTGCTAAACGAAGTACCAGTCGCTTGTCTTTTGACATGCCTTTAACACCAAACTCACCGCTCCATAAATACTCTGGGTCAAAATATTTAATCGCTTCAAAGAAACTTTGGTCAGTGCCTTCATCACGTGCTTTTGCTAATGCTTCGCCATTTACACCGCCCGCCTTATAACCGCGCGATAAGCTTGTATAGATCATCGCTTGCTGATTTACCTGATGCTCAAAAGCAAGTTTTCCGCCCACCATTGAATCATCAACTGACTCAACAAAACCATTATTGTCACTGTAATCGCCTTGATAATTTTCAGCGCGGAGACCCGTAATTAGCACAGTGCGATCATCAATGCGCGTTTCTAATTGGCCAAATAGGGCGATATTATCTACTTGATAATTTGAGCTAAAGTCTTGTGCTTGCCACGTGTAAGCACGGGTTAACTCTTCATCTTTTGTTTGATAGTAAATACCCGCAATCCAATCACCCTCTTTGCTTTGAGTATTTAACTCTAGAGAGCGGTCTTGACGTTCGCGAGAGTAAGCATCTGTAGAACTGTAACCCCAAGGGTGTAAACCTGCTTCACATAATTCAGCTTCACTCGCGTCATTACACACCCAGTCTTCATCGTAGCTATAGAGTAAATCTGCGTTTAATGCAGTCACATTAAAGTTAATATCAAACGCATCAAGCCCTGAAAAGTTATTACGCAAGCTAAAAGCAACACTTTCTTGATTGTCTTGCCCTGGCTCGTCTGCAACTGAATTTCGTGAGTTATCCAATGTAAATGCATCATAACCATTTTCAATGTCGATATAATGCACATTAAGTTCGCTTACAAAGATATCGCTAAAATCAGTTTTTGCTTTAAAACGAGCAACGAGCTCGTCTTGATCTTGTGTAGCGTCGTTTAAGTAAATGTTGTCAACATAGCCATCAGAAACATTTTGATAAACGCTAGCACGCAAACCTACAACATCATCAATACCACCACCAGCAGCAACACCTAGATTATACGAATTATAATTACCAACACCCAGCTGTAACTTACCCTGTGCATTTGTAGAAGCCGCTGCAGTATTTATATGGATCATCCCTGCCATTGCATCAGCACCAAAGCGTGTGCCTTGCGGACCACGATAAATTTCAGCTTGCTCAGTATCAAATAGCAGTGCTGAACCACCTAAACCTGAGTAATTAATTCCATCAATCAATAAACCAACTGATGGATTAACAGGATCAACAAATTGTGAACGCAAACCAATACCGCGAATTTGAATAAAACGGCCACGAGACGCGCCCGATGTATAGTTAATATTGGCAGCAGTATTCAGTAGCTCATCCAAATGCACCGCATTTCGTAATGCAATATCTTCTTCGCCCAAAACATGCACACTTGCGCTTAACGTTTGAACACTTTCTTGTTTAAAATCACCTGTAACGGTAATCACTTCAAGATTGTCTGTATTTTGGTTTGCTAAAGAGGTTGCTGAGAGTGAAGCAAGAATTGCAGCAGAGACAAGTTTGAGGCTGGTTTTCACTTTGGTATCCAGTTTTTAAAGTTATTGAACATAAAATTACCGCATAGTTTATAAGAAGTTAAAAAGGTAAGCGAGAGAAGTTCGCATTTGAAGACATAAGTCGTACCTCTTTTTTAAAAAGAATTCGGTAAACTGCATAAAATTTTTTAAAATGGATAACAAAATGACATTTCGCATAGAACTAAAGGTAAGAGACTACGAGTGCGATTTACAAGGCATAGTCAATAACGGCGTATACTTTAATTACCTTGAGCATGCTCGCCATGAGTTTTTGCATGCTAACAATATTGATTTTGCAAAACTGGCAGCAGAGAAGATCAACTTAGTGGTCGTTCGAAGTGAGCTTGATTTTAAAACATCGCTAAAACCGGGAGATGTTTTTTACGTAGAGGTAGAGCCAGTTCGCCTTTCAAAACTAAAATTTGGCTTTAGCCAACGTGTTATTCGTAAAAGTGATGAAAAAGTTGCTGTGGATGCCCTTGTTATTGGCACATCGGTAAATGAAAAAGGCAGACCATTTTTACCAACTGAAATTGATGCTCTTTTTCCCGTTGAATAATTTAGTAAAACGTTAAAAATTAAAAAGGATGCTCAAGTGCATCCTTTTTAGTGTAAAGCTACATAAATTTTAGCTTTCAGAGTAGCCATTAGGGTTTTGGCTTTGCCAACGCCATGCATCAACCATCATGTCGTTTAATCCGCGCTCAGCTACCCAGTCTAAATCGTTTTTCGCTTTTTCTGGGTTTGCATAGCACATAGCTATATCACCAGGGCGGCGCGGTTTTATTTCAAACTTTACGGCTCTTTCGGATGCTTGTTCAAACGCTTTAATCATCTCAAGTACAGAAAAACCATTTCCTGTACCGAGGTTATACACTAACGCCCCATTAGTTGATGCTAATTTGTTAAGCGCTTTCAAATGTCCAAGAGCAAGGTCAACCACATGAATGTAATCTCGTACGCCAGTGCCATCAGGCGTGTCATAGTCATCACCAAACACGCCTAAACATGCTAATTTACCAATAGCCACTTGCGAAATGTAAGGCAGTAAGTTGTTTGGAATATCGTTAGGATCTTCACCAATCAGACCTGATTTGTGTGCCCCAACAGGATTAAAATAACGTAAAATCGCAAAACGCCATTTTTCATTTGAAACGGCTAAATCTTGTAAGATACGCTCAACCATATATTTAGAGGTACCATATGGGTTACTTGTAGCTCCAACCGGAGCAGTTTCAACTACAGGTAACTCTGCTGGCGTGCCATAAACATTTGCAGATGAGCTAAACACTAATTTGCTAACTCCTGCTTTATCCATTGCCGCTAGCAGGTTAAGTGTTCCTTGAACGTTATTCTCGTAATACTTATGGGGCTGAGAGATAGACTCATTTACAGACTTAAGCCCTGCAAAATGCACAACACTTTCGATAGCATGATTCGTGAAAATTTGATCTAAAAGAGCAGTATCTAAAATATCACCTTGATAAAAGATTGCTGACTTACCTGTTATTTCCTCTACGCGCTTAAGGGCTTCTTCTGATGAATTTGATAGGTTATCAATCACAACCACGTCATCGCCCGCATTTAAAAGCTCTACAACAGTATGCGAGCCAATATAACCAGCACCACCAGTAACTAATACCGTCATGTGTTAAATCCTTAAAACTTATGAATAGTAATCGCCAAACACTTGATAAAAGCGTTCAAGCTCAACTTCAGCTAATTGGTTAATGCCCGCTGCCGCAGCTCGTCCACCGCCCGTTGCAAATTGCGTTACTACCTGATCTGCACCTTGTTTGTTATTTAACGGTGCTCTTATGCTAACAGTATAGCCTGAGTCTTTATGATGAGTGAGTACTGCGTGCGCTTTCTCTGGCGATTGGTTTGCAAGCTCATTGCCTAAAACCCCGCTTACACGCCTTGCCCATGGAGCATCTTCAAGCAAAATAACTTTTACAGCATTGTTTTCAAACATCACTTCAGCGGCTTGCGCTTTATCCATATCAGCAATGTATAACCCTTCAAGCTGATAAAAAATAGAGTCTTTTTGTTCTATCAGTTGAAGAGGTGATGAATACGCTAACAATAACTCGAACAGCGCTGCAGGATGAAAGTGTAAATCTTCTATCTCGCTTCCATAACCGTTGTAATTAATATAAATACCTAACGCTTTTAATTTATCTTTTTGTTCTTGAGATAAGCCTAACTTATCGGCCTCAGCATTGGCCGCAGCTATCATATTATCACCGTAGGCTGCAGTAATTGCCCATAAATGAAATTGTTTATCAAGCAATTCACTTACAATTAAGCTTGTACAGGTATTTGCGTCTAAATCAATATGAGCGGTTAGTTTATCACTGCTTGGAATATCACCTGCACGATGGTGGTCAGCATAAAATACCTCTGCACCAGCATCTAAACACCTTTTCAATGCTTCTATATTTTTTTCCATTGAGATATCGAGCACGCGAATATTATCACCTGCTTTTGCATCTACCTGCTTAAGCAATTGAATATCGCGTTTTACACCGGTAATTTTCTTACTTGGAGTTGGGTTTGCAAGTTGCAATTGAAGAAGAGCGATGATGCCATCAGCGTCACCGTTAAAAACGTCGTAGTTCAAAGATGAATCTCAAATAAATCATTAATTATTACGATCATTTACCAATTGCTGTGAGAAAGCAAATAACGATTTATTTGAAGATATAAATGAAAATAGATCAGATTAAAGAATTAATGCTAAAAGAAGCTTGTAACGCAATTGAGTTACAAGCTTCTGAGTCTTAGCTTAATAGCGCATCAATGATACGTTCACACCCTTTCCCATCGCCATACGGATTATGGGCAAAGCTCATTTTGTTGTATGCATCTTTAGAGTCAATCAACTCTGAAACTGAATTCACGATTAGTTCTACATCTGTGCCAACAAGCTTAACAGTGCCTGCTTCAACTGCTTCTGGGCGTTCTGTGGTTTCACGCATTACAAGCACTGGCTTACCTAACGATGGCGCTTCCTCTTGGATACCGCCTGAATCGGTTAAGATAATATGCGCATTATCCATTAGGTAAACAAATGGCAAATAATCTTGTGGTTCTATGAGCTTGACGTTTGAATGCTCCGCGAGCAAACGGTTAACAGGCTCTTGAACATTTGGATTTAGGTGCACAGGGTAAACAAAATTATGCTCAGGGTATTTCTCAGCAAGTGTTGCTATCGCTTGGCAAATACGCTCAAAACCACCACCAAAGCTTTCACGGCGGTGCCCGGTGATTAACACATACGGCTTAGTATTAAAATCAGCGAACTTAGCGTCAAACTCGGCCTTAGTTTCAGCGTTTGTTAGGACATCGTTTTTAACCTGTAATAACGCATCAATAACAGTATTACCTGTTACAACAATACTTTGAGGCTTAACATGCTCACGAAGTAAATTATTTGCAGACCCTTGTGTTGGCGCAAAATGCTTTTCTGCAATAACGCCTGTAATTGTGCGGTTTGCTTCTTCTGGCCAAGGGCTATACAAGTTACCTGTGCGCAAACCCGCTTCTACGTGACCGACCTTTGTTTGTTGATAAAACGCAGCTAACGATGTCGCTAACGTAGTCGTCGTATCACCATGAACTAATACCCAATCAGGTTTAAAGTCAGCAATAACAGGTTTTAAACCCAGTAAAATTTTACTCGTAATATCAGTGAGATCTTGCCCCGGCTTCATGATATTTAAATCATAATCAGGTTTAATTTTAAAGAGCTCGAGTACTTGATCCAGCATTTCGCGGTGCTGTGCAGTTACACATACCTTGCTTTCAATTTTCGGCTCATTTTCAAGCGCTTTAACTAATGGCGCCATTTTTATCGCTTCAGGGCGCGTACCAAATACGGTTAATACTTTCATAATAATTACTTACACAATACCACGGCTATCAATAACCACTTTTGCGGCCCACTTTTCAGCATCAACGTTTTTAAACTCTGAATGGTCAACTAAGATAGCCATTACTTTAGCCTCTTCAAACAAACGCTTTTGGTAAAGATTCAATATTTGGCTCTACTACAAGCATTTCAAGGCCATCTTGATTAGCCAACTTAACGGCAATATCAAGTGCAGGGCTTTCACGTAAATCATCAATATCAGCTTTAAATGCCAAACCAAAACAAGCTACTACAGGGCGCTTAAATTCATCCGCTTCTTTGATGATTTGGTTAAAGACATATTCAGGTTTTGCATCGTTTACTAAACGCGCCTGCTTGATAAGTTTTGCTTCATCTGGTGCAGAGCTCACAATAAACCAAGGGTCAACAGCAATACAGTGGCCGCCAACACCAGGGCCTGGGTTTAAAATATTTACACGTGGATGGCGGTTAGCAAGTTTAATCAATTCCCATACATTGATATCTAATTTATCGCAAATAAGCGAAAGCTCGTTTGCGAATGCAATATTGACATCACGGAATGAATTTTCAGTTAGTTTTGCCATTTCTGCGGTGCGCGCATTAGTGATTAAACACTCACCTTTAACAAATGTTTTATAAAGAGCAACCGCTCTTTCAGAACACGCAGGCGACATACCACCAATTACACGATCATTCTCAACGAGCTCGCGAAGCACATGACCTGGTAAAACACGTTCAGGGCAATGAGCGATATTAATATCTGGGGTAGTCGAATCTTGCTGTGGGAATGATAAATCAGGGCGTGCTTCTGCAAGCCATTTAGCCATTTCTTCCGTTGCACCAACTGGAGACGTTGACTCAAGAATTACTAAGTTACCCTTCTCTAATACTGGCGCAATAGTTTTTGCTGCAGACTCAATGTAAGACAAATCCGCTTTATAGTCATCCTGAAATGGTGTAGGAACAGCAACCATAAAGGCATCAGCCTTCTCAGCGGTAAGTGTCGCTTTAAGGTTGCCACTATTAACAACTGAACGCACAACAATATCTAGATCCGGTTCAACAATATGCACATTGCCTTCGTTAATCGTCTTAACAGCATGCTCACTGACATCTAATCCGATTACATTTAAACCACGAGACGCAATAACGGCTGCCGTTGGCAAACCGATATAACCTAAACCAACTACGGATACTGTTTTAAATTCCACTATTTTAAATCCTGAAAAAACGATGGGGAGAGTTTACACGATTATTCTTAGTGATTAAAACTAAAGAAAATCATATTTTATGCGTGGCTTCATTTACAGGCTTTGATGCAGCAGCTAAAAATAAAGCAAATATTACGATTTGATTTGTATTCATAAAGACAGGATTCGTAAAGCTATATACTAACATTAAGCTAATGCTGACAAATAAAAACTCACTATTCACCTTAGTTTTCTTATCAAAACTACATAACCTAAGAATGAAAGAAATAAAAAAGTAGTAGTATAAAGCAAAACCTAGATACCCAAACTCACCTAAAACACTTGCAAAATTACTGTCGTAAATACCATCTTTTTCAATAAAAAAGCGACTATTCCTAACCCCCAACTCTGCATATATAGCGCTATCATCAGATTTAACGGTACCAAACGTTGCAGCACCAGTTCCAACAGGAAATCTTTCATTTGCCAATTCAAAAGAAAAATATATCATCATCCCCCTTATATAAGCTGCTTTTGTCGGGTTTTCAATGGTATTGATGATATTTTGCTGAGTGATTTCAACCAATTCATTAAAGTATTTATTTGGACCTATAGCAACAAAAATCAGACTTAATGTTCCTATCACAGTAGCTGTCACCCTAAATGATGCTCTAAACCCCCAAGCAAGGATTATCGGAAAAACTACTAATGCGGTTCTAACTGAAGTCAGAAATACCAAAATCAGAGACATAAAAATGAAAATGAATTTGGCTTTCTGTGATATTTTATTATCAGAACATATAAAGTAAGCAGCCAACATCGACATAAAGAAACCAAGATTTGCTGT
Organism: Pseudoalteromonas sp. G4; assembly: GCF_028875915.1. Lineage (GTDB taxonomy): Bacteria > Pseudomonadota > Gammaproteobacteria > Enterobacterales > Alteromonadaceae > Pseudoalteromonas. The sequence continues at coordinate 77,278 of NZ_JAPEHW010000006.1, read as the reverse complement.
ATGACCTTGAATTCCAATAGGCCTCACACTTCCCCCTCTCATTTGAACCTTTTGATCCAGCAGAGCGTTTAGAGTCCCTTGAAACAACAAGTCAAAAAATAAAAAGAATACAGATAAGCAAATAATAACATTTAAGACTTTTTTCGATATTTGACTTTTAACTACCAAATAAAAAAAACCAATGAAAACAATATACTTAGAATGTACAAATATTTGCTGTGCGACATTGGACAAACCTCGCTCTGGTACGGCTTTAATACTCAAAATGGACATCCATAGCACAAGAAAAGCATAGGACATAACTATAAATTTTGCGGATTTTAGAGTAAACGACTTCCAAATCAAAATCGCCAACATAAATAGCTGAATAAATTCATCAATATATGTTGAAAGGCCCAGCAAGTGCGTCAAAGCATTTTGTAGAGGTAAAAATATCGAAATACCTACCAATAAAAGTAGCCAATAAAAATTAGCTACTTTACTCAGTACACTCATTTATTATTACTTCTCAATATTCTAATTGTTAGTAAGGAAAGTGACACTAAAAACACACCTGCAAAAGTGATCGCAATACACACAATAGCTCTTTTAGGCTCACTTTTTAAAACAGGTAACAACGGTGCTTCTATCGTTTTAAATGCAAACTCTTTACGCGTATTTGCTAAAGCCAAGTTTTTATATTGTTCTTCCATGATTTGCTGAAGAGAAAGTTTTACTTCAGAATATTTAGCGCTTGCTAATTGAGTTTTCAAATACTCAAGAGACTGAGTATTGGACTCTAGTTCCTGCTTTCGCATAAACTCATTAAAAGTAACAATAATAGCTTCTAAAGTTGATTTAGCAAAAGTTGGTGAATAAGACTTGAAGTTGATTTTTACCAACTCCGTTTTCCTATCATAACTAATAGAAAAACTCTCCTTAAATTTCTTTACTAGTTCAATATCTGCAGGCTCAAGTTTTTGAGGATACTTAAACTTCCTAACCCATTTATTTAGCTCAACATTATAAATTTTATCGTTATATATAAAGCTATTATTTTCAGCATTAAACCCCTCTGCAGCCATAACAATTTTTTCTAATTTATTTTGCCTTATAAAAAAAGCCAAAAATGAATTAGAGCTAATGATCTCCTTTAAGACTTCAGGAGAATAATTCGACTTACCTACGGAGATTCCAGCTAAACTAGCGAGGCCGCCCAACTTGCTCAAGGCACCTTTTCCACCTTGCTCATTGAAATTAGAAGATACAACTGTTGAACTTGTATATTGATTTGGGATTGATAAAGCGACCCATATAGATATCCCCCCAAAAACAATAGCTGCAATCAGGATTTTCCACTTATCTTTTAATAGCCACGACAAAATTATTTCTGGGGTTACACTACCTTGGTTCATACAGGATTTGCTCTTTTACCGAATAAAACTCTTTATGCATCCAGCTTTAACTAATTTGAAGCTGAGCATCTCAAACAAGGCCTTATGTTACCATTGAATATCTCTAATATTTAGTGTCATAAGTATTTTTATTGGCTGAATTCAATATTGTGTACTTTTACTATAAATACCTAGAAGTTAAGTTCGATAACTGTAATATTGCCATAATACTTAGATTACATTGCTTTGATATATCAAGTTTTGCAATATTCTTAAAATTTGCCTAAAGCTAGGTTCTTTGCTTTATAGTTTCTAAAAACAAAGCTGCCGCATAAAATTGGCATAATTAAATACAAGTTAGATTGATTGATAATCCCAACTGAAAGTAAGCACAAAACTGTTAGGGTAATCAATAACACAAATAAATTCAGCTTAGCAACTGACGCTTCCTCTCCGTGTAAACTTAGGGACGTTAAGTTAGCAAAACCATATTGAGAACAAACAAAGATAAGCATGATCATACTTGGGATCGCCACCGCCATTTCCCACTCAACATTTAGCACGGTCAAATAGAGGGCCGTAAAAAATAAACCGCCAAAGCAACTAAACCATATAATTTTGCTATAAAGGGCATTGATTTTACTCAACTGCCCCCAATCTAGCGCCTCATCTGCCATTGTTTTCATTGATTTATTTGCATAGGTTCTTGGTATTAACATCGCAATTGAGAAGCAAGAAATAGCCAGCGCTACGTATGAAGCTGTCTCTGGTGCAAATATCTCTTTTGATATAAATGGGAAGCAAAATACAGCGAAAATGCTTGCTGTTGTTGATACAGCAATATTTCCAACCTTTTTAATTGGGATCCGAGTAGATTCAGAATTACTTGGTTTGTCGTCCAACGCTACTACAACTACTAAACCGATAAAACACGCTATTACATAAACAATGTAAGGCGCGTTGGGATGCTCTACTTCATTAAATGCCATAAATGCAGGCAGCAAAAGGCAAGATAAAGAAACCATACATTCAGCAATCGCTAGGATCACAAAGCCATGGTTCGCTATGCGCTTAAAGCGGTAAACATAGTAAAAATGTAAAACGCCTAACAACATTAGGGTAAAGTAAAGGTTACTTATTATACCTGCGAGAAATAGCCCGATTAAAATTAGGGAGGATGCCAGCAAGCCAACCAAGGACTGCTTTAATATACCTTTAAAGCTATTTAAGTAAGCCTGTTTGAGAACAAAAAAACCGTAACTTTGACTGAATGCTGTATTGAGCAACATCAAAATGAAAAAGTCACTGCCAAATGAGGCTGTATTGCTTGCCCCTAAGAAGAAAATACAGGATGAAAGTAAAATCACACGAGAGGCCCCAGGCCCCCCAGTAGCTAACAATGGAGCAAACACTGTTAGCAACCAATTCATCTTCATATGCTCCACTTTGCCGTGCGCCATATAATCCAAACGTAATTTAGACAAAGACTCTAGCGACTGTGAAAATGCATGGCGCATTTTTAAGTTAGACAAGCCATATTTACTTGATGTCAGCAGCTCTAAAAACGAAATTTTATCGCCTTTTATTTTTTTGCGATAAAAGGAGAAGTTTTCCATATTCCGTTTAGACATGATTGCATGATGTTTACGCTCGAATAAATCAATTGCATTTAATTTATTCTGAACAGAGGATATTCGCTCTAACTCGCGATCATCATTAACTATATAAAGTTCTTTACCTAGTCGGTACGCATCACCATATTTTGCAATAAGACGTACCCATAAATCATGATCTTGCAATGCTGGCAGCTTAGGGTCAAAGCCATTTACTGATAACACTCGTTCACGGTTGACTAAAATTTGATTCGAGCATTGATTCAAATCAAGCGCATTTGATAATGAGATTACTTTATTTTTAGCAAAAAGAGATTTTTTATGAGCGCCATAATCCCAAAAGTAGCCACTACAAACAAAAGCGAATTTTTCATCATAAATTTGAATCAAATCTTCAAGTCGCGTTGGCAAAAATACATCATCATCATCAAGACCAGTAACAAGATCCGTATCTAAACTTTCAATTGCCTTATTCCGGGCTGCACAGGCACCTATCGATTGCTCATTTCGTATAAACGTAATGCTAGGATGAGATAAACTTGATAAATACTCAAAAGTCCCATCAGTTGAACCATCATCAACAATACACACTTTAAAATGTTGATAAGTTTGCTGTAAAACCGAATCAAGTGCTTTTTTCAATAGCTCTAAACGATTCTTTGTTGGTATATAAACACCAACAGTTAACTGACAGTTTTTAGAAGCACTCATATAAGCTTAATGTCCGCTGATAATTTCGAAGTTCTCAAACATGAATTACAAGCGACCTCTTAAATACAAATAAACAAACTTAAGTAGTTTGATTTGTCTTTTCAATCGTGTTGGCTCTTTTAATAAGCGATACAACCATTCTAAGTTATATTTACACCAAGCTTCAGGCGCACGTTCGACATTACCAACTAAAACATCCAAACTACCACCCACCCCCATATAAAACGCATTAGGGTGTTGCTTTTTACACTCATCAATGAAGGCTTCTTGTTTTGGCGAACCGAGCGCTACTATTACGACATCCGCTTTTGATTGTATGATATTACCGATAAGCTCTGATCGATCTTTAAAATAACCATCGCTGCGCCCAGCTATATTAATATTAAATTGATCAATCAACTTTTGTTCTGCTTTCTCAGAAACCTCAGGTTTCGCGCCAACTAAATATACCGAACCATTATTCTCAGACGCTTTCTTTACAACTTCTAACCAAAGCTCTACACCCGGAATACGTTGCAATTTTTTGCCTGATTTTTTTTCCATCGCTTTGACAACACCAATGCCATCAGCGTATTGCACCGTAGCGTTAAGCAAAATATGTTTAACCTGTTCGCACTCTAAGCTTTTTAAAATCTTTTCAGGATTGATAGCGATTGCAACACCTGGTTTTATTGAATCAGCTTCTGAAAAAACATGACTTAAAACATGTTCAACAGATTCAAACGGCATTACAGGAATATCAGCTATTTTTATAGGCTCGACCAAAATACTTCCAACTATTTATACTTTCTATATATTTCTAAAACAGATTGAGCAACAAACCCAATATTTGCAGCTTTTGAGCTTTTAAGGGCACTATCAACTAGCATTTGGTATTCACCTTGCGACACACCATTTACTATTGATTTAATCTGCTCAGTTAGATTAGCGTCTTGCGCTAATATATAACCATTAACCTTATCGTTCACTTGCGCTAAGGCACCATCTGTTTGCGTTGCAATGACAGGGGTGCCACACGCCATTGCCTCAGACATGACAAGACCAAACGATTCATTATAACTCAAATTCAGAAGCCATTTGCACTGAGAATATAGTTCAGCTAATTTTTCCGCTTCTAAAAATGAAAAATAAGTAAAGTTGTCATGGCTTTGTTCTGAAAAATATGACTGTTCAGGACCAGAGCCAACAACCACAATTTTATAATCAGGCAATAAAGCATCACAAATTTTCTGTAATCGCTTTGCCCCTTTATTTTCATCCAGTGCACCGACAAAAATAAAGTCATAGTGTTTTGTATGTTCCGTCAATTTAAACGTGGGTAATATACCCGCACACAACACACTCGACGGCAAGTTTGGTTTAAAAAAACGTGCTTTTAGTTGTTTGCTAACGAAAATACCGTGATCAATAAAGTTAGCCGCACATTTATACCACCACTTCACAGGATGGTAATAATACACATCATTACCGTGAAAAGTGACAACAATTTTAACCTTTGGATTTCGTAACAGCTTATATGCCATTGCCAGTATTATCGTCGGAAAAAAGAAATGAACATGGATGATATTCAGTGTTTTTCGACTGAAGACAAATTGCTTTATGAAATCAAATAGAAAATAGCCATACCGTTTCGCAAAAGAGCCAGCCTCTCTTGCTTTTAAAGGCATTTGGTAATATTCGATATTTTCTATTGTAGCTTTCGCTTTTAAGGCTTCAGTTTGACGACGTACAAACATGCCTTGCGACGGGTTTTCTTTCGTCGCACACATGTTTGTGACTATTAGAATATTCATAAATGAATTGTATTTGCTATTTGCTTGTTAAAACTGACTGATGGCGAGGTTTTTTATTAATCCCTAAAAAGCGTCTCACTTTCACAGTGACACGCCAAATTCGGCTCATAACGCGATAGTATAGATATTGCATCACAAGGAAAGAAAAGAACATAACATACTCAGGAACAGCCAGTATTTCAGCAATAATACCAAGCGAAGCGAGCACACTTGCCATTAGACAAATTACAAACAATGTTTTTTTAGGTCCTACTCCGAGGCGCAGCATAATATGGTGTAAATGCTCTCGGTCAGGCTTAAACGGAGATTGCCCTTTTTTAACGCGGCGAGAAATCGTAGACACAGCATCCATAATTGGGATTGCGGCAATCCAAAGGGCAGTAACAGGGCTTAACGCTTTCACATCGCCTTGTGAGCCTTCTAATAAAAGCCAGACAACAGTAAAACCAATAACCGTACTACCTGCATCACCCATAAATATTTTAAAGCGCTGCCCTAGCGGAATACCAAGATTCATTAAAATGTAAGGAATGGTGGCAATCACGATTGTCAGTGAAAATGCCAGTAACTCAGTATTTCCCGAAAAATAAAATAGCACCGACATAGCAGCAAATGTCACTGTCGCGAGACCACCTAACAAACCATCAATGCCATCGACCATATTAAACGCATTAATAGCACCAACGACAGCAACAACGGTAATCACATAACCTAAATAGGATAAGTTTAATTGAAAAGGTCCTACCAACTGCCCAACATCAAAAAGGATCAGTTCTGCAAAGATCATCATGATTGCAGAAATACCTACTTGCAATAATAACCGAAGCTTAAAGCTAATATCGAGTAGGTCATCTAGCACGCCAACAGCAAGTAATACACCTGCACAACCTAAATAGATATATGATGAAGAAATTGTTTCTGGGAATGTGTATAAGTAACTAAATACTACAACAAAAATGGCTAAACCGCCGATTAGAGGAATTCTGCCTTTGTGATGTTTTCTTTCATTAGGTGAGTCAACCAAATTAATAGCATGCGCTACTTTTCGAAAGAAAAACAAACTCAAAAAGGAGCCAAAGAAAATCCCTATGCTACTCGCTATCACAATGAAAAATACCTATTACACTATGCGAGTTTCATTACTAAGAAAACACGCAAATTTAAAGAAAACAAGTTAAAATACGAAAATTATCGTCAATGTTATAGTTAACATATATTAATGACAAATAAGTTAGCGGCTATTTTAGCTGAAATAGCTCAGATCGCCATAGAAAAATATGTATTAAAGAGTATTTCTTCTGTTATTAAGTTATTTTGTTATACCTAAAACACAAGGTATTATATTAGCTTGATAATTATTTAGGTATTCAGATTGAAATCAATTAGACAAAAAACAATCAACATACTGCCAAAAAAAGTAAAATTATTTTTGTCTGCGATTAAACTAATTATTCGAAAACCAAGGCTGATAGCACACGCCAACAAGCAGTATAAGCAAACTAGTAAGCCTATTTATTTACTTTCATTCCCTCGAGGGGGATCAAGCTGGGTAGGTTCAGTCCTTGGTATGGCTAAAAATGTAAGATATCTAAGGGAACCTATTACAACCGCTTTTTTTTACCATAAGAAACAAAGCGCCAGTGTTTTTAGTGAAGCACAATGTGAAAACTGGGCCCGTTACTCAAACCTAATCACCAAAGCACTTAATGCTCAATTATTTTTAATCGACAAAGTCATTCCTTTTCCAACACAATGGCAACAACCAAAAGAAAGTAAAACTACAGTAATAAAAGAGGTCAATCCTCTAATTATTAAAGAGCTTGTTCAGCATGATATTAATTTAGCCTACTTAATTCGGCACCCATTTTCAGTTGCCAAAAGTTATAAAGCGCTTGGCTGGAATAAAGCAAATCAATTTGCAACTCGCTTCTCCAATCAAGAAATTCAATTGCTATTAGAGAAATACCCCGCTTTACTGAAAAAAGATTACTTTTACCAAATTGGCTTTTTACAAGGGTTCATAGAAGCTAAGTGTCGTTCGGAAAGTTTAGACCCTATAGTTTACGAATCGCTAGTGGAGAACCCTTTATCCGAGTTTTCGATACTCTTTGATAAATATCATCTCGAATTCGATGATGTTATAAAAACACACATTAAAAAAACTCTATCACACTCTAAACCCGTTACCCCTGGGGACTTTGGCTTAGTGCGTCAACAAAAAGAACTGTGCAGTATTAAGGTTTCACCAAAAGAATTAAATGATTTTATCAGTACAATGCAAGGTTACCATGCTGGTTTTATACATGAATCACCTAATCGTATCGCGGTTTATTTAAAGCAAATCAAAGTTGAGTACGTAGATTTTGAGGTTGGTAAATGAATTGGCGACAAGGCGCTTTTAATTCAGCAATATTAATTCTAGAAAAAGCACTCTCCTTACTCTCAGGGCTCATTCTGACTATTGCTATAACACGATATTATAGCCAGCCCGAATTCGGGCTTTTTTCATTTGCTTTAGCGAGTATTACCATATTTTTACCATTCTCAAGAATGGGGTTGAGCAACATCGTTGCAAGGCTTTTTACTAAATACCCTTTTAATACATCTAATATTTTAACCAACGCTTTAAAAATAAGAATAGTGGGTGCAATGATAGGTTTAACAGCCTGCACTTTATACCTTTACCTATCTCAATCTGAACATTTACTATTAGTGCTGACATGTTTAGTTTTCAGCAGTTTTGTCGTTTTTAATGTCTGCGAGTTTTATTTTTTGGCAAATAACCAAATCCTATTAGCAATAAAAATTAAAGTAGTAACCCAGTTAATTTTTTTACTAATTAAAATAGCCTTTGTTGTAAAGCAAAATGATATTCAATATATCTTACTATTACATTGTCTAGAACACGTTTTCATAGGGTGTCTTTTATATTTTTTTGCATCCAGTAAAATAAAAATGGCAAAAAGTGTAAATCATAAGTCCTTCGCGATCCCACTAGCTAAAAAAGGAGGCTGGTTATTTTTATCTGCGGCTGCCGCTGTTCTATACTTAAAAATCGACCAATTAATGATTCATCAACTGCTTGGTGCACAACAACTAGCCCTTTATTCAGCAGCCACAAAAATAAGCGAATTATGGTTTATTTTCCCAGTCCTTATTGCTAATGCCTGCCAACCTCTTTTAGTAAAAATATCCAATGATAAAAAGCACTATCAACAAGTATTATTAAAAATAATGAGCTTATTTACATTGATAAGCCTTATTATTATTTGCTTAACCTTAATTTTGGGCGATACAGTATTATCATTAATTTTTGGTATGGATTACAGCAGTGCAGGCTCTGTATTGTCTATTCATGTATTTGCCACATTATTTGTTTTTCATCGTGCCATTTTTAGTAAATGGCTGATTAATGAAAAACTGTATAAATTCAGCTTGGTTAGTCATGTTTCTGGCGCTTTGGTTAACATCACTCTAAATATGTTACTCATACCATTATATGGAATACAGGGCGCGGCTTGGGCCAGTGTGTTCGCTTATGGTACTAGTGGACTACTGATCTTGTTTATCAATAAAAAAACACGTGTGTTTGCATACACTACTGTAAAATCATACTTAGCTTGGGTGAAAATAAAACCAAGCGGTGTGTTAACTATTTTAAAAAATAAAGAGATTAAGGGTGACTAACAAAACCTTTCGATATGATATTAATAGCTTGCGAGCTCTCGCTGTTATTGCCGTTGTAACCTATCATTTTGGTGAAAATCTCTTACCCGGTGGTTTTATTGGTGTAGATATATTTTTTGTTATTTCTGGTTTTTTAATGACTAAGATAGTTTATGAAAAGTACAGAAATAAATCTTTTTCAATTTATCAATTTTATACTGCCAGAGCAAAACGAATCATCCCTGCACTTGCTGTGCTATGTTGTTTATTATTGCTTTATGGTTGGTTCTTTCTACTTCCTACAGACTTTCAGTTACTAGCAAAACATATAGTCAGCAGCCTCACATTTCTATCCAATATTGTGTATTGGACAGAGTCTGGATATTTCGATTTAGCAGCGAAAGAAAAGTGGCTATTGCATACCTGGTCTCTCTCTTTAGAATGGCAGTTCTACATAGCCTTTCCTATTTTTTTATACGCTTTATTGCGATATTTACCTTTACGCTTTGTAAAACTAACGCTTTTAATAACAACATTAGCCTGTCTTATTGTCAGTTTAATCTTAACTGATATGAAACCTTCGCTTGGTTTTTATAGCTTACCGACACGTTCTTGGGAATTGCTCGCTGGTAGCCTTTCGTTCTTTTACCCTATTAACATAGAAGAAAAGCAAAAGAACATATGGGGATGTGTTTCAATACTAACTATTTTTCTTAGTCTCATTTTCATTTCAGACAACTTAGCTTGGCCTTCACTAGTTACATCAGTGCCAGTTATAGCGACAGTTATTTTGCTCGCATTGAACCTTTCATGGGTTATGCTACGTTCAAACATTCTGAATTTTTTCGGTAATATTTCATACTCGTTGTATTTATGGCATTGGCCCTTAACTGTTCTACTTGTCTATTTAGGGCAACAAAATAACTTACCGAGTATTCTTACAGCTATAGGGATCTCTATTTGCCTCGCATATATATCTTACAAGTATATCGAAACGCCCTGTCGCAAAGTCAAAAGTACGTTTATAAAATCTCTAATTACGTACTTAATCACAATAATATTCGCATTATTTATCTATTTAACACATGGAGCTAAACTTGAAATTCGCCCAGTTAGCATAAGTGAACAGGCTAATTTTGTTGAGAAATATAAAGGATATAAAATTGATCCTGATGGTTATTGGCTTAAGTGTAGCACCAAAAACAATCATGAAAGTTCAGGAATATTTGAAGTAGATAATAGCTGTCTAAAGTCTAACAAAGGCGGCATATCTTTGGGAGTTCGAGAATTTATAGCTAATGAGCAAAGTTTTTCCCAGCTTGCATCACCGGGTTGCCACCCTTACTTTCCTGAATTTAAACAAAACCATTTAAAAGGCAATGGCGCTGAAGCTTGTAAAATGAGTAATAGCAAAGCACTCGAGTATATTATTAGGACTCCCCCCCATACTGTCATCCTCACTCAAGCAAAGGATGCCTTAAACTATGATTGGGATAAACTTGCTAAAGCGATTATAGAAAACGGAGTGCAACAAGTATTGTTAATTGGACCAACGCCTCAGTGGCAGCCTAATCTAGTATCAACGATTGCTAACAGGCATTGGCACAATAAAAATGGCTATATTGTAGATGCATCATTAGATGAAGCAATATTGGATATCGATAAAAAGCTACATATAAAATACATAGATAGCCCTAATTTAACTTATATCTCAACAGTTGAATTTCTTTGTGTGCAAGATAAAAAGGTATCCTGTAAAGCGATTATATTTAATCAAGAGAATAAATATCCGCTAGTTTTTGATTATGGGCATTTAACAAAAGAAGGGGCAATCGCCATTGCTGAAAGTGCCATAAAATCGTATATTGCCGACATGTAGTACTTTAAAGAATTAATTTATGAATAAAGAAGAATTAAAAAAACTTCCACTAACAGCGTTTAACGAAACAAGTTGGTTAAAACCTTCGCTAATCATATTTGCCAATCTTATATTTATGGCGAAAGGGCTTTTACTATTTATTGCATCAATTGCCTCTAGAGAAGGTGGAGCGAAGGTTTTAAATTTAATATATCCTGAACAATCTCAGCTTTATATTGCCATTGCATTATCAGTTATTCCTTTAGTGACTTTGGTAATGCTCACTATTGGCGAGGTTGAAGACTACTTAAAAGTCAAAAAAGCTCTTTTTATTGCATGCTCAATGCAACTTGTGGCTGAAATATCATTTTCAGTTTCACAGCTTTTTGCAGTAAAACATTTTTTTAATTCGCCACAAGTTAAAGTAATCTTTTTACAAGTAATTTTAATCATTATCTTATTACTATCAAAAAGAAGCATGGCCTATTTTGAGCAATTATCAAAAGAAAAGGCCTTATTAAAAGAGGATAGCTAGCTATCTTCTTTTAATAACTCATCAAGCATTTCAATACTTTTACCTATATCTTCATTCAAATCAGTGTGCATAAAGTCTTTATGACTATTAAGCCAACTAAGAGGTTTATCATACCACTTTAATTTTTCTAATCTTTCAATAATACTTACAGGGAATCTATGTTTTATTAGTTTTGCCGAGTTACCAACATACACACCATAAGGTTCTAACTTTTTTCTAGGCGGTATAACTGTTCTCGCACCAACGACGCAACCATTTCCAATAGTTACACCACCCATCACAAAAACCTGATCCCCAAACCAGATATCATTACCAAGTATAGTATCTCCTAGGATTTCTACTGGTTGACTTTCAAAACCTGGAATAGTACCCAAAACTGCTAAAGAAGGTGTGTTTGTGTTATGCATTCCATTCAATACAAATCTACACTCACTGCCGCAAGCAAAATAATTCCCTAACACAATTTTTTGGATATTATTGTCAAACTTAATTTTTGAGCCAAAGCCTAGCCCTGACTGAATACCAATATGAATATTACCATAGTCTGGAGTTACTCCTTGCCAGTTAATAAACGCATCTTTAGGTAGCGAGCTTTTTCTCCCATCTTTATAATTAATATGATAAAAACCAGCACTCTCTGTCATGCTTTCATGCAATTCTTTGTGAATAATTGTTAAATTCGGCATTTTTATAGTCACAATACGGTAAAAAGAAATATAATACCTTATCCTCTACGCTAAAAGAAAATGCACATGAACAAAAAAATTTTAGTAACAGAGCCTTATTTACCAAATAAACAAACTTTTAATCAGTGTCTTGAAAGTATTTATCAGAATAAGTGGCTTACTAACAATGGCCCTCTTTATCAAGAGTTCACTACGGAGCTAAAGAAACTCTTTAAGAGTGAACATTTACTCTTAGTTAGTAATGGTACCCTTGCTCTACAAGTTGCCTATAAACTAAAAAACCTTACAAACAAAAAAGTAATAACAACCCCTTTTACATTTGCAGCAACAACGACCGCTCTCGCTTGGGAGAATATTGAATTTGAGTTTTGTGATATAGACAAACACACTTGGAACCTTTGCCCAAACAAAACTGAAGACAGATTAAAACAAGGCGCTATTGATGCAATTGTTCCTGTCAATATCTTTGGTATGCCTTGCGATATGGAAGCGTTTGATTTCTTGTCAAGAAAATATGGTGTACCTGTTATTTACGATTCTGCCCATGCGCCTTTCTCAACCTATAAAGAACGCTCCATCTTTGAATTTGGTGATATTCACTGTGTAAGTTTACATGCAACAAAACTACTTCACAGTGTTGAAGGGGGTGTTATCACCTTTAAATACAAAGAAGATTTTGAGAGAGCTAAAAAGCTTATCAACTTTGGACAAGATGATAATGGCATAGTTAATGAACCAGGGATAAATGCAAAGCTATCTGAGTTTCATGCTGCTATGGGATTATGTGTTAGTAAAGAGATAGAAGAGCTAATCAATATTAGAAAGAAATTAATAGCACTATATAAGCAAAATTTAGAAGACTTTTTCTTATTTCAACACGCAAGCTACGATAACACTGTTACCCCCATGTATTTTCCAATAAAATGTGAATCTAAGAAGCAACTTTTAAATATCAAATCTAAATTAGCAGCTAATAATATTTATGCCCGTCACTATTTTGACCCTAGCAATTTAAAATTTTTGTCATCACTTTCAATTCCATCAACATGTAATAAAATAGCATCATCGGTATTGTGCTTACCTCTAAGTTCACAATTGTCAAACGTTCAAGTAAATACTATTTGTAAAATAATAAAAGAAAGCTAATGGAAAACTTAATTATTTATGGTAATTCTAGTATGGCTAGAACTTACTACTCGTATTTGAAAAAACACTATAATATTTTAGGTTTTGCAATCGAAAATAGTTTATTTACTCAAGAACAGTTTCTTTACGATAAACCCATCTATGAATTTGAAACTCTTCATTCAGTTATCAACCTACCATTCAAAATGATTATTGCTGTGGGTTATAGTGAAATGAACGATATTCGAGCTCGAATTTTCAATAAAGCCATAGAACTTGGGTATGAGCTAACCTCATTTATTCATCCTTCAATTGAGATACATGAAAACCTATCCTTTGGTTTAAACACTGTTATTTTTGAAAATACTTCCATCCATTGTGATACCCAGATCGGCAATAATGTTTTTATTTCATCAGGGGTAAATATTGGGCACGATTGTAAAATTGGCGATAACTCATGGCTCAATTCGGGAGTAACGTTAGCTGGTTCAGTTACACTATCTGAAAATACCTTCATGGGTATTAACTCATGCGTAGCACACAACATTCAAGTAATGCCATACAGCTACATCGGTGCTAATACCCTAGTAAACAAAAATACCCTCCCTCACAGCGTAACAATCTCCGAAGCTGGAGAAGTGTTTCCATTTAAAAGTAAAAAATTCTTAAAAATAAGTGAGTTATAATATGTCTCGCCTTATTCACCAAATACAGCAAGCCTATTTAGGGCAAGAAAACAAAATAGCAGTCATTATTGATGACAAACGTTATAGCTATGCTGAATTATATGAACGTGCAGAACAAGTAAAATACTACCTAACAACTGAACTTCAAGTACAAAGTGATGACTTTATTGGTATCGTTTTACCAAATAATTTGGAGTTTGTGTTACTAACCCTTGTAGCTGCAGATATGAACTTAACACTTGTTCCATTGATGACAAATACACCTGTGAACACCTTGAGTAACACTCTTAAAAGCTTACCTATAAAGCATGTCATTACGGAACCATTTACGAAAAATTTCAATAATTACCCAGACCACTTAAACAACATTTCTATCTCTAGTATTAACAGCGATGAGCTAACACAGAAGAGAACAGCTTTAGGAGATGATTTTTCTGATTCTCATAACAAAGCCCTAATTCTTACAATGACATCTGGCTCAACGGGCAATCCTAAACCTATAGTATTAACACAAGGTGTAAAAATTGAACGAGCCAAAGCAGCAATCAAGCTTTACAATGTTACTGCGTCAGATATTACATTAATCGCTACACCGCTCTACCACTCATTAGCTGAACGGCTTTTATTTGTCTCTTTATTAAGTGGTGGTACAGCTGTGATTATGAGTAAGTTTGATATTGCAAAGTGGGTGGAACGAATCTCGACTCTACGAGTGACATTTACAATTGCCGTCTCGTCGCAGCTAAAACAGATTATAAATTATCAGCGTAACTATGATGCTGACTTTTCAACATTACGATGTTTAGTGTCATCTTCAGCGTTGCTTGACACACACACAAAGCTTCAATTGATAGAACTATTATCCTGTGAATTTCATGAGTGCTATGGAACTTCTGAAATTGCAATTGCGACCAATGTGAAGTTTTCACCTGAAAAAAGCTTACCAACTGTTGGTACCGCAATTGAGGGAGTTGATGTGAAAATTTTAGCTCCGAATGGCGGTTTTGCCAATGAGAATAGCCAGGGTGAAATTATATGTAAAACCCCGATGATGTTTAGTGGCTACTTTAATTTACCTGAGAAGACGCGTGAAGCATTTCATGATGGTTATTTTAAAACGGGAGATCTAGGTTACTTAGACGAAAAGGGAAACCTATTCTATTTGGGTAGAAGCAAGGATGTCATAATAACGGGTGGTATAAATGTCTACCCAAATGACATTGATGCACTACTAAATGAGCTAGATGAAATAAATGAATGCTATGCATTTCCAATGCAGGATGAACGATTAGGAGAGGTCGTTGCAGTAGCATTAAAACCAAAGCTTAAAGATATTAACTTAAAAAAAATCAGCCGATATTGCATGAAAAACTTATCTGATGCACAACAACCTAGGCATTATGTTATATTTGATGAGTTTCCCAAAACTGCTCTGGGTAAAATAGAAAGATATAAGTTAGAAGAACTTGCTAATAAGATAATAGAACAAGACCCTAGCAAGCATACATCATTTAATTATCAGGTAAATTAGAATGGACTATTCCGAACCATTAAAAATTGCATTCATCGGTGGAGGTCTTAACTCAGCTGTAGGTTATGCACACTATTGCGCATCTCACCTTGATGGCAACTTTGAATTAGTTGCTGGAGCTTTTAGCCAACAAGAAGATATTAACAAGAAAACTGCACAAAAGTACGGTGTAAAGCCCCAGCACACATATGATTGTTGGCAAAACTTAATTTTAAGTGAGAAAGGTCATATTGACGCGATTGTTATACTTACACCCACACCTTTACATGAAAAAATGGTAATTTATGCCATTGAAAATAACATACCTGTAATATGTGAAAAAGCGCTTACAAACTCTCTAGCTGCCTTTAAAAGTATCGAAAATGCTGTAAAAGAGAACAATGGCTACCTAGCTGTAACCTATAACTACTCAGGTTACCCAATGGTTAGAGAGTTAAAGAACCGCATTGAGAAAGATGAATTAGGTAAGATTCACCATATTCAGATTGAAATGCCACAAGAGGGCTTTTCTCGCTTACTAGATAATGGCTCTAAGCCATGTCCGCAGAAGTGGCGACTTGAAGACGGTGAAATCCCCACTATCCACCTTGACCTTACCGTTCACTTGCAACATCTAGTTTATTATTTAACAGGGAAAAGACCTTTAAATGTAAGTGCTGAGCACAACTCCTTTGGTTGGTTTGAAGGAATAATTGACGATGCCTCAGCTACGGCTGAGTATCAGGATAATTTGAAATGCAGATACTGGGTAAGTAAGTCTTCTTTAGGCCATAAGAATGGTTTAAAGATAAGCTTATATGGCGATAAAGGTTCCGCATTTTGGTATCAAGCAGATTCAGAATATTTGAAGTTAAGCTACGTCGACGGGAAACAAGAAATCATTGAGCGAGGAGGAATTTGTACTGTAGGGAATGAACCGACATACAATCGTTTTAAGCCTGGTCATCCTTCTGGTTTTATTGAAGCCTTTGCAAACATTTATACTGACTTCGCTGCATCTATTGTTAATTTCAAACAAGGCACTAAGGACCATGTAAGTAAAGAGTATGGTTTAGAGCCAACGAAGCAAAGCTTTCTAATGCTTGATGCAATGGTTAAATCAGCAAAATCAAAATACTGCGAGCAAATTTCTTATGACGAATAATGACGTACTAACCAAAATAAAAGCGGTAGCAAATAAACTATCACCATCTGAACTAATCGAAAATTACATAGAAAGTGGCATTTTTGACTCCATGACTATCATGCGATTTGTAATGGAACTAGAGGATGAGTTTGAAATTGATTTTGATGAAGCTGAGCTGGGAAGTAGTGACTTTAAGACCCTTCAAGGATTAACAAACATGATTGAAAAAAAGCTGACTAAATAGTCAGCTTTTCGGTTTGAAGTACATAATTGTTTCTATCCAACTTTCTGTATAATGCCTTAAATAAATATCGTAATCGTCACGAATATTTAAAATTTGCTTTGATAAATCAAGAAAGTCATTTGGATGATGATATACAGCAATAGCAAGTTTTGGGTGATCTTCTAAAATGTGCTTCTCGGCACCTTTTAACGCATGAGATTCCCAACCCTCTAAATCCATTTTAATTAAGGATATTTCGCTCTTAATTGCTGAATCAATAGGGACTACAGGAATCGAAATATCGCCATTATCACTAACAATCGATGCAGAGCCATCCTCAAAAAAACGTAAAACAGTTTCAGTATCTGAAACACCTTTTTCTATAAACTCAATATCTGAAAAATTAGTTAAGCGCTCTTTGGCAAGTTTTAAATTATTAGGGTTAGGTTCAAACAAGTAAACCTTTTTATAATCAGGGTAACGCAAGCAAAACTCTTCAGTTGTATCCCCAGTAAACCCGCCAGCATCAACAAAGACTTCTTCAGAATATTCCATAAAATCTTCAAAATATTGATCTTTTGGTCTAAAGTCATATTCAGATAATAAGCTTGGGTCGCCTGATACACGGTACCTGAGAACATCTTTCAATACTTTTCGAGAAGCATTATCATTCAACCTATCATATAATTCCACCCACTCACTCCCCCTATTTAGTAAACTAGACCTCGTTTGCTCAACAAACTCGGGGAGCGAAATCTCTTTATAGGCTTTATTTAGCTCTGAATAATTAAAAAAGTTTTTGATTCCAACACTCTCTAGACGCTTAATAGCAGTGCGAGGCTTAGCATTTAACACACAATTAATAACTATAAAATCATTTTTATTAGTAGCTAAATTTTCAAGCTTAATAATTGGTTGGCCATTATGTTCTTCTTCTGAAGTAAAATCATCTATATACCCTTTAAGAGATACAGCCTCAGCTAAACTTTGGGATTGCTCATTAATTCCAAACGCATAGATATCTAAATCCAAAAAGTCTTCAAATTTTTTAGGTAGTTTAGAAGCGCCATTATTCCAATCTTCTAAAAATTCTTTTACTGTATTAATTAACACTCTTATGACTCCAA
This sequence comes from Pseudoalteromonas sp. G4, assembly GCF_028875915.1. GTDB lineage: Bacteria > Pseudomonadota > Gammaproteobacteria > Enterobacterales > Alteromonadaceae > Pseudoalteromonas. Next base: position 59,225 of record NZ_JAPEHW010000006.1, on the reverse strand, counting down.
CAGTTTCGTGATCGCAGCTAACATTCTTACATCTCCTTCAGAGCCTTCTGAAGATGTTACCTTACTTAAGTCAACATTACGTATTTCATCACGCATTTTATTTAAAGCATTATAATTATTCACAAGCTCTATCGCTTTATTTGTTAACTCTTCAACTGAGTTACACAGCCCACCAAGATACCCTAAACCACTCCAAATTTGATAATCAGTTGCACCAGAAATATCAGAGTCATCTAAAATAAATAGCTTAGGCATATTTAGCAGCAGTAAATCTATATTACTGTTTGCACCACCAAACGGAAGTGTTGGAATCGCAAAATCACACTGCGAAATAATTCCCATATACTCACTATAAGGAGCATAGTTATGAACAACACTATTTGGGATTAGGCGCCTAATCATTGATGTCATTGCAAAATATTCTAAGTCTTGTTTTGACGTTGCCATAAACATATGGAATTTAACTTTTTTCTGGCTTTGCTCAGTTATCTTCTGACAAACATCAACTAAATCGCTCGTAATTTTTTGCACAACACCATTAATAAGAATATTACACTCTGAGTCGTCATATTCTTTATTAACTTTTTCAAACTCTCGGATGTGCATTTTGGTGACACCTTCTGGCATTTCAAGCACTTCTTCAGAGAGTATTGAGTTCCAATGCTCTGCAGTTCGACCTAAATTGTCCATAAAGAAGTAGTCTACGTTTTCTATATAACTACTCGATGGGTGACCACCACACATAATTTGTTTTGGCGCTAATCTCTGCGTTGCTAGTAAAGGCACCCAAGTCGACATACCTATTGAAGGGTATAACACGATTTGAGGGTTGTGAGCAATAATCTCAGGTAAATACGATTCAAAGTCATACGGCTCATCGAATTTAATAACCTTATCAAAATCAAGCTCAGAGGTTTCAGTCAATTGCTTTTCTGCAGATACACCGATTACAAAAAATCTATTTTTTAATTGAGATATCATCGCATGCCAGCAACGATACATTGCATGTTGTGGTCTATAAACCTCATTGAAAACGACTACGACAGGTTTTCCATCAATAACTCCATCTCCACTTAAAGTACTGATCTGCTTTTTCAAGTCATTCGATAAGAAGTTCGCCATTGACTTTTCGAGCGTTTTTGCAGCCCATTTTTTGTAATTGTACTTTTCTTCTCCTGTAAAATTACTCACATGAAAATAAGCTCCCATCATTGCCTCGAGAGACTTAGGTGATGAAACTGTCAGCGGAGGTAGCTTTTTAGCCATTGCACTCAACTTATTTAATGTACTTAGTACCTTTTGACTTAACAGAACAGTAGTACAACTCATTACGCCTAAGTATGTTTGTGCAGCTTCAGAGGGTAAATGCTTGATTAACAAATCCCAAGGCATTTCAATATTAGAGCTTGGAATATAAAGCACCATCAGTCGTAAAATATCTTGTTTGGTATGTTGTGTTTTTTTATCCAAGCCTAAGTTGCGGATAATATGATCTGTATTTTGATAAGAGCTTGCTGCAAATGTAAAATTTATTAATCGCTTATTTTGCAAAAAATAAGTAAGCATTTTACTAGAATAGACATACTTTTCATCAGAAAGTAATTGCGTTAATAATACTGCCAAACGCTCTACTAATTGGTATGACTCCAAATCAAGCTGCTCTTTATTAAGCTCTCTTCCGGCTGGTGCTTGGTTAAAGTTCAGTTTATATAACATTTGGCCATTAAAAAGTTCTATCAATAACTTCTCTGCCGCGTCATATTTCTTTAAGTTTATTAAATAGTCTAATTCTGACAATGAAATAGGTGTTTGAGACATTTTATTTCCTTATTGATGGTAAAGTGGTAGCCACCAATTATTATTATTTAAATACCAATTAACTGTAGTTTCCAAAGCATTTGAAAAGTTATAATTTGGGCAATAACCAAGTTCATCCATTGCTTTTGATGCATCGATGGCATAGCGTACATCATGGCCCGGTCTATCTTGAACAAATGTTATTAGTTTCTCACTTTGCCCATTAATTGCACTTAAAGCATTTGGATACTGTGCTTCTAAAGATGCATTATTGGCAAACTTATAGTTCATCAATTCACATAATCGGTGTATTAAGTCGATATTCTTCAACTCATTGTTACCACCGATATTATACGTTTCCCCAACGATGCCTTTTTGCAAAATCAAATCAATGCCTAAACAATGATCATCAACAAATAACCAATCTCTTATTTGCTGGCCATTTCCATAAACTGGAATTGGCTTATCATGCAAAATATTAAGTATCGCTAACGGTATTAGTTTTTCTGGAAAATGCAGTGGACCATAGTTATTTGAACAATTAGACGTAGTAACATTTAAACCATATGTGTGGTGGTAAGCCCTTACAAGATGGTCTGATGAGGCTTTAGAAGCAGAATAAGGCGAATTAGGTTGATATTGGTTTGACTCTTTAAATGGTGCATCATCACTTGTTAAACTGCCATAGACCTCATCGGTTGAAATGTGATGAAAACGATGATTTTCTTTAAAATTTGGGTGCGTTAACCAAAACTGTTTTGCGCATTCTAATAATTCAAATGTACCAACAATATTTGTAAAAATAAAAGGTGTAGCTCCAGAAATCGAACGATCTACATGTGATTCGGCAGCAAAGTTTACAATACAGTTAATCTCATGCTTTGCGAGCAGTTCACCAACTAATTCTTTATCGGCAATATCACCTTGATAAAAAGAAAAACGCTCGTTTGATTTGAACTTTGAAAGGCTGCTTAAATTACCTGCGTAGGTTAGCAGGTCTAAAACTATCACATTACCTTGATTGTTCTTAAGCCAATAATCAACAAAGTTAGAGCCAATAAAACCAGCTCCACCTGTTACTAAAATGTTTTTTATTATTAATTTAGACATCTGTCTCTTGTAAAATATTTAGTAAATATGCGCCGTAACCACTTTTCATTAAAGGTTCAGCTATTGCTTTTAGCTGTGCTGCATCAATCCAACCATTTCTAAAAGCTTGCTCTTCAGGGCAGTTTATTTTTAAGCCTTGACGATTATCAATAGTTTCAATAAATTGGCTTGCGGCTAGTAAATCAGCATGAGTACCTGTATCTAACCATGCAATACCTCGCCCCATAATCTCAACGTTTAGCTCTTGCTTTGTTAAATACTGTTTGAGCACATCTACAATTTCTAGCTCGCCACGCTCACTCAAGACTACGTTTTTGGCAAAACCAACAGCTTGCGAGTCAAAAAAGTAAATTCCTGGTATAGCAAAATGCGATTTTGGCTGTTGTGGTTTTTCCACGATAGATTTAACAATCCCTGCTCTGTCAAATTCCACAACGCCATAATTTTCAGGGTGCGCGACATGATAACCAAAAATAGTACAACCCGATGTTCTATTTGCTGCTTTTAGTAAATTTGTTGGTAGAGTTTGTCCATAAAATAGATTGTCACCAAGAATCATTGCAAAATTATCATTTTTTATGAAATTTTCTGCAATAATGAGTGCATGAGCAAGCCCTTTAGGTTCATGTTGAACTTGATAGGATAATTTTATACCCAGCTGACTGCCATCATTAAGTAGCTTCTTGAATGAGGGTAAATCCTGCTCAGTTGAAATTATTAATATATCTTTAATTCCCGCCTGCATTAAGGTAGCAAGCGGGTAATAAATCATTGGTTTATCATAAACAGGCATTAATTGTTTACTGAGCACTGCGGTGAGTGGATATAACCGGCTACCTGTTCCCCCGGCTAAAATAATCCCTTTCATCTTAAAACCTAATTATTTTGTATTTTGAGTGAATTAATGGTGAATTCAAACTCTTTTAAATTTAAATCTGAAGTACTTTGTAATCCAGCCACGCTGGTTATGTAGATCGTATTTAATTGTTTATCAAACAAGTATAAGTTTAGATACTCAAATGGTTGTAAATCTTGATTTAGCGCCTTAATTTTATAAAAGTGAAATGGCAGTTTACCTTGGTAAGATAAATTGGTTGCTTCTAACTTTTCTACGCTAAAGTCTTTAAATCCTTTTTGCTTCAACTGTGAGAGGGAGCTTTGTACATAGCCTGCAACTTCCTCTGCATTTCCAGTGTAATCAGCACCATTTAGCGTTTGACAATTAACGCTATAAACAACCGTCTCACCCTTAATAACAGCTCTAGCCTTATACTGTTTTGTAAATAAACTAATCGATTCTGACAAGGAGTGTGTATTGCGCGCTACTCTGGGGGAATTTTTAAACTCAACACCAACACCACACAGATCTTTAGCTGAAGTATAAAAACTTGAAAATAGAATAGGGGTAAGTATTAAAAATTTATATTTCATTATTTCCTGCAAAAAAAAAGCCCGGTATAAACCGGGCTTTAATGTAATATAACTATTACTTACCGTCAACTTTGTACTGAGAGTTAGAAACTTCAGAACGACCAGTTGAACTTTGTACTGTAGCGTTAGCAGCAACGTCATCAGCATCAGCATCGATGTTGAATGTTACGCTTAGTTTACGGCTATCAGTAATTGAGAATAAAGCAGCAAGGTCAGCAGCTTTAACACGGTTTACAGTGTTAGCAGCAAGGTCTGAACCTAGGTCTAATGGACCGTACTCAACACCTTGGTCATCGATTGCAGAAACGATAACATCAGCAGTTGTGTTTGCTTCGTTAGCAATGTGTACTTGTGATACAACACCTGAGAAGTTAACTGGGAAGTAAGGAACATTGATAACTACTGCATCTAGTGCCCACTGACCAGCATCATCAGTGATAACTTTAAAGTTATCTGTGCCATCTGTGAAAGTTGCAGTTGCAACAATTTCACCAGTTACAGGGATTACTGTTGCGTTAGAAGAGCTAAATGTAACAGTACCACTTTCAACAGTACCGTCTACTGCGAAATCGCCATCAGCTAAAGTAAAGTTAACAGCATCTTCATCACCGTTTACAGTAGCAGTTGGTGTTGCACCACCTGCATTGTGGTTAACAGTGAAGTTAGTACCATCTAAATCTTCGAAGTTACCTGCAAACTTAATTTCAGCATCAGCATCTTCAATAGCTGCTGGTAGAGATTCGTTAGAAGAAATTTTGTAAGTTAATGTATCGTTGTTTGCATTATCAGTGTCACCGTCTTTAACGAAAGTGATTTGCTCAACACGCTCGATAATACCATCCCACTCTGTAGAAACAGTGAAAGAGTACTGAGACTCTAATTCAGAGATTGCAACACAACCAGTTTCGATTACGTCACCTTTCTCACCTGAATTATTTTGGAAAGAAGTATAACAAACTTCTTCTGAACCAGTAATCTCGATGTCATTTGTACCAGCAGTTAAATCAGCAACAGTTAGACGGAATGCTGAGTTAGCAACTAATGGGTTACCTAGGTTTACTTTGAAAGAAAGAACATCTTTCTTTTCTGAAGTATCTAGTGCAACGTTATCAAAGGTGAAAGAACCTGTACCGTAATCAAATGTCATGTTACCGTCAGCTAGGTTAACATTACCTTCACCGTTAGTTACATCATTGTCGATTGATGACTCTTGAATAGTTACGTTTGACCAGTCAACACCTTCACTGAACTCAAGTTCAATGAAAGAAGATGCTGGAGTAAGCGCGCCTACTACAAAATCAAGAACAAGGTTATTTGTTGCATTACCAACTGCACCAGAGTTACCCGCAGCAACACCTTCTTCAGATAGTTTAATTTTAGCACTTGAAACGTCTACTGCGTGAGCAGAAAACGCACCAAGAACAGCAGAAGCTACTAGCGCTTTATTGAATAGTTTCATTTTTTCCATTCTCCTAGTTTCATGAAACTGATGCACTGATTGGAGTTTCAATGCACCAAGATTTTATTATTTCGACAGGAGTAGTGTCGAATCATTGCAAATTTAAGTGTAACACTTAAACATGTCAAGTGTTAACTCTTTGTTTTTTGCTTTAGAAGCAACCAATATTTATTTTTATTTACATTGGGCTTTCTTAAACACACATTTGCAACTTATTATACTTATACAAATAATTTATTGGGTAAAAACCCACGAATAAATTAACGATTTATTAGCAATTTATCAAGTTAAAACTTTAGGTTTTGTAAGCCTTTTTTAAAACTTTCAGTGATCATTTTCCAATCTTCAGAACTTTTTACGATTTTTGGCGTTACAAGTACAACCAACTCAGTTTTATCTTGCTCTGAACCATCTGTTCTAAACATATGCCCTAAAACTGGAATATCCCCCAGTAAAGGGATTGAGTTTGATGACGTATTATAATTATCGCTAATTAAGCCTCCTAGCATAACAGTTTCACCATCGCCAGCAACCACTTCAGTACTTATTCTTCGTTCAAAAACAGATGGCGAACCACTCAAACTTGGACCTGATGTAGATACGTTAGATATATTTTGTGAAATCGTCATTATCACTGTTCCTTGTGCATTAATAGTTGGGGTTACAGATAAGTCAACACCGGTTTTTCTATATTGAATTGTTGTGGTTTCTCTATCACCGCTAATCGGGTCTGATGTTGTTGCACCAACTGTTGGAATATCATTACCAACATTTATAGTTGCTGAAACACCATCCCTAACAACTAATGTTGGACGTGATAATACATTAATCATGCCGTCAGTTTGATTAAGGTTGATATTAAAATTACCATTTAAGCCAACAATCGAATAACTAAAGCCACCTTCGCCATCGAAACTAAAGGTATTTGTTTTATTGCCTGCGGAGCCATTTCGTATTGCATATTCAACCCCTTTAGAAAAAGAGCCTGTCAAGTTAACCTCTGCAATAACCACTTCCATCATCACTTGCTTTGGCATTACATCAAGTTTTCTGATTATGGGTAACAGCTCTTGATAATGCTTACCCGTTGAGTGAAATATTAATGCATTGGCTCGTTCATCTACTACCATATTCATTTTATCACCTGTGATAAGTGATGATTGGCTTGAAGTACTTGGTGTAGTATTTTGGTTTTGCGAAGCTAAAGGAGCTGATGTCCCACCAGTGCTTTGAGTTTGTACTGAATTAACTCTTTGCTTAGCATTTATTAAAGGTGTCAGCGAAGCTCCTAAATCAGAGGCTCTAGCAAACTGAGGGTGATAAATATAAAAACTTTGCTCACTTCCTGTTGCAGGTTTATCAATAACAATACTCCAGTAGCGAACCCTTTCTAGTATTTCTTCACTATTTGCAAATACAACAACCTGACCAAGATGCTCTATTGGAATAAAGTTAACATTAGCACTTTTTAAATTATCATAATTTGTACTAATACCATCCTGCCTTAATAATTCAGTAGATTTATTAATAAATGTGTTTGAGTCAATGTATTTAAAACCTACAATTGCAACACTTTTGTTATACAGCAACTTACTATCAAAAATCTCAACTAAAGAAAGCGCCCTTAATACTTGCTCTCTATTACCATCTATTGTTAGTAGGCCATCCTCTTCATTTAAATATACTTTGGCTTCGACAAGCGATGATACTGCCGCTCTTATATTATTGGTAGCTTTGTACTTCAAAGGAACTGTATGGCTAATAGCACCTGATGATAAAGGCACACTTTGCTCTGTTCTGCCAAATCCAAATGCTTTGTCAGATTTCATCCCTTTTTTGGGCAAAGGAGAAATAAAATAAACCCCTTCACTACGCTGAATACTAACGCCATTATTTGCTAGAACTTGACTGCTAAGCTTAAATACTTCTTGTGCAGATACATCATTTTTAATCTCAAGAGTAACAGAAGTTTTATTGCTCTTGACTGCAGAATCCACAACATAAGATACACCTAAAAGCTCTCCAAAAGCATAGTGAACAAACTCATTTAATGGCATTGCATTGATAGCTAACTTATACTTTGCTTTTTGGTCAAACTCTTTAGCTAATTCTAAACCTAATTTAGCTGTTTCTTGGTTTGATTTAGCTAAAACTTCAAACGATGATTCAACCTCTGACTCCGATTTACCTTCTATCTGGTCTTGGATGTACTCGTCTTTGTTATCGTTCTTGATAAACGAAGGCGACACCTCTAGAGGTTCAGTTTTATTCGAATTCCCAGGATTGATTAAAGCGCAACCGTTAAGGCTCAAAATCAATCCACAGAAAATAACACTTTTTGTATTAGCTTTTATCATTGTACGTACTTTTGAATAATTCAAATTCTATTTCTTTCCCATCATTAATAAAAATGATGTACCTATTGTCCATTTCCTTTAAGTGAAAACCATCAACAATTTGTTCACCTATATATACTTTTTTAAACTCGGAGTTTTCAGTTTTAAAGATGGCAAAGGATTTTTCTGGTTGTTGAAAAATACCAACAAGTGAAAAACCTTTTCCATTTAACTCAAAAGCGAACTCACTTTTTGGTTGTTTTTTTTGCGTATTAGATGTCGCCTGCGTAAGGGAAAGATCATGATCTTTTTGTATTTTTAACCATTCAGACTCTACATTTAACAACTCTTCTTTAAGACTTAATGGAACATCCAAGGCTTTGCTAGCCAAACTAGTTTCTGAGTTTAATTGTTCTTGGTTATCGCTTTGTAACTGAAACCAAGTAAATACAATTGCAATAACTGAAAATAATATTGCTAATTTATTTATCATGTTATGCCTTATCTTGAAGAATTGTTAACTCAAGGATAGCTGTGATCTTAGTTCTAACGGCTCCGTTAATTCTTCTAGCCGTGTATCTGTAGTTATTTATATTAACAATTGGGAGTAGAGATTCTATTTTTCTACTAGCCTGAATAATACACGCTGGATTACCTTGATATCTTAAGTTCAAATTCCACCTATATAAATTTTCCAGATCAACTTTACCATTCCAGTCAAGCGTTTCTATTTCACAGTTAGCCTCTTGTAAAATTTCTTCAATCTGCTTTTGTAGCTCTAACTTAAACTCAGATTCACTTTCTGATTTATAAAAAAACGATTCTGCATTTTTCAGTTTTAGTTCATTATCATTTAACAAACTTATAATCTGAGCTTCACTTTCAATCATTCCGTTGATTTTAGATAGCTTTTTTTCATTTAAATCTATTCTGTTTTGTTGTTCTAATATTGAAATAAAAAGAGGTTCAGTTATGTACAAATAAACGAGTAAAGCACCAAGAGCAATAAAATAATGCTTATATTTTAACAAGTCTTTCTTCATTTAATTACTCTCACTACTTTTAAGGTAAAAGCATCTTTTCTTCGAGACTTTCGAATAGGAGTGGTGAAAATAGCACTATTTACCATTTCTGATTCATTCAGTTTTTCCAACACTTCTGAAGCTTTGGGGGCTACGCCTCTCATTTCAATAAACTCATCATTACCAACTAGGTTCTGAATTTCCATTCCTGAAGCGATCGCTATTGATATAATATCCCAATCAGTATGTTTTCGATTTATTTTGTTAAATTCATCATTAAGAACTTCTAACTTCTCATTTAATGAAATAAAGTTTTGACGTTTTTGAAGCACATTTGTGGCTTCGGAGTTTAACGTTTTAGATTCAGAGTTTATCGTTTCGATATGTAAATAATTCATTCCATAAACGGCTACCAGAAATAGTGTTGCGAAAGTTAATGGCGCCAAATATAAAACATGTATTTTGCTTAGATTTAGAGATTTGGTAAAAAATACCCTTGAAGATCGAACTAAGTCAACAATGGAAATTTGCTTGAGAAGCTTTTGAAGCAAATTAGAATACTCTAAACGAGAAATATACACAGCCTGAGCTTTATCAGAAAGACCAACACTTTTGATAAAGGTATCAACAGAGTTTAATAACCCGCCTTTATAATCACTTACTCCATATTTTAATGGTTTAGCAAAATAGAGTTCTCCACCAGGAGTATCTATTGATAAACACTGTTTATCTGAGCAATAAAAACTTAGTAATTCCGTCTCAGGTAAAAGCATGGCTGATGAAGGTATTTTATCAATTAGATTAACATCATACGTAATCGTTTTAACATCGAAGCCATCTATTTGAGAGTTCACTGATACTTTTGAAATAGACAAGTTATTACTTGCTATGGAATTAAGAGCAAGTATTGCATCTAGATCTTTTTTGCTAACAGCTGAATATGATTTACGAACTTCTTTATAATGCTTCTTTGAAACTATTATCAATCTAGGTTGAAAATTCTCAGCAGTGCTACTAAATCTATCTAGTGTTTGTAATTGCTGATTAAAATACCCTACTTTATTTTTTATAAATTTTTGTAAAAAAGAGAGACGTTCCAATAAGCTTAAATTAATTACCACGATTTGTTCCAAATATGATTACTGAGCACTAAAGGAGATGTATTACTCAAAGGATTGATATTAGCAATAAACTCTTTTTTAAGTTTTGTACTTCCTTCTGAGACCTCTAATATTACCCTTATTTTACGACCTGTTGCAAAGTTTACATAAATATCTTGTTCAATCCCTGTAAGCTGATAAAAGTCTAATTCTGTTAAGTTACCTGCTCTTCTTTTATTAATTACATTTTCTACTGCATCTTGATTTAAAATCATAACTTTTAATAATTCGTCTGGTGCATTAAAAGGGTTTAGCCCTTCGGTTAATATTACAGTAAAAAAATTTCTTAGATCTTCTGGTCGAATTATATCGCCGCCCTTAACCAAATAGATTTCATCTAAATATTGTAAATGACCATTCCTTGGTACAATCAATCCTCGACTCTCATAATAAGGCTTTTCGGCTCCATTTAATCTATTTAAATCATCACGATCAATCCAGTCTTTTAAGGAATCAACAAACTCACGTTTTTGTGAATCGGATAATTCGTACTGTGTTAAAAAGCTATTAATGAGAGTATCGTTTACATAATTAAGATTTATTAAACCTTTTAAATCTTGTAACTGCACTTTTACACCATTACTCAAAACAAAAGGTGCATTATGAAAATTCCATTTGCTTGCAAGACCTGAGTCTAAGTTATTTCTGTAGAGATTTTTTGAAAGAAGTTCAGAAAGAATTAAGCTTTCTGCATTTTCAAGTCGTACTCTTAGCTGAAAGGAATGCTTAACCTGCTCAGTAATACCAACTTGCCTTTGCGTATTTTTAGAAATAAACATAGCTAATAGTGTCAGTACAATAGAGATAATAAGTACTTGAATAAGAGCTATTCCATTTTGTTTTTTCAAAATTTAAGCCCCCGACTCAGCATACAAAAATAGTTTTTTATGTGAATCACTTTTTAAACTTATTTCTAATAGATGCTGACTTCCAACAAACATGTTTATTTTCAAAGGTAAGATTTCATTTTCGTTAAAGTCATACACTTGAAACACTTTAGGTTGCATATCCTGCTGGAGTTGTTTCATTTCTAAATTAGAACTTTCATATTCACTTACCGCCTGCCAAGAAGGCCAGCCATACGCGTTAAAATAACTCTGTTCTTCAAGCTCCATAACAACAATTTCATGTTGCCAGTTTATTATACTTGCTGCTGAGTAAATAGGCTCTTTAGCAAGTGACTTTTCTTTATAGACCAAATAAAACTTATCTTCTTTGATAATTTCTAACTCAGCAACAGCAATTGCATTAGAAAAAATCGGCGAAGTTGTAATAAAGCGAACACTGGATGATGTCAAATAAAAATAAGCTGATGGCTTATCATTATTGTTAATAACGATATAGTCTGAGATGGCATTAATTGAACGATACACTGATTGGAGAGTTAGTCCTGCTTGAGCTTGTTGCCAGTAGTGTTGAGATCTTTTCTGCCAAGAAGATGAATACAAACTATAAGCACTGTACCCTGAAAGCATAACCGCTACAAGAATACTTGACGCTATAAGCAGCTCAACTAAAGTAAATCCTTTGACGTTCTTCACCACACAAAGACCTCAAAGTTAAAACTCTGACGTAAGCTACCCTGTTCAGCTAATACATTTACATTATAAGTATGAAATTTAATAGGGTATGGACTGGTATCATCAAACTGCATTGGAGGTCTGAAGCTATTAATTCTAGTTGCACTCCAATAGAAAACACCTTCGGCTAGTTGAACTTTTCCATTAAGTTGAATGCCATCCTGTGTACTGCTTGTTCTGAGTTTTTCCTTGATTTGCTCTATAGCTATAGGTGCCATTTGATATAAACTTGTGACATTTGTTGCTTTTCTTGAGCTTAAAGAAGCAGCTGAGAATATATCAGCCACAACTGCTATTGACGAAAATAAAATGATAGCAGCAATTAGCACCTCGATTAACGTAAAACCTGAAGAGCTAGACTTTTTCATTTTCTTTATATGGGCTTGGTAAGTTGATTGTAATCACTTCTTCACCTATGAGGGTTTCAAAGTATTTGTTATTTGAAGTACCGTTAGAATATATTTCTAACTTTTGAGAAGAAAAAATCAGCTGATTAAATACAAATTCTTTTTTTTCATATATTCCTGTTATTAAAATTCTATTTTCAATAAAATCGACTTTAAAATCACTACCAGTGTAAAACGCCTTGTATTTAAGAGATAAAACAAGTTGTTTTACTTTTTCTATTTCAACGAATCGCTCTTGTTTTGATACAACATTAGTAATCAAACCACCAGTTAGGCTCATTGAAACAGCCATAATCGCAAGCACTACCATTAATTCAATGAGCGAAAAGCCAAGTTGTTTTTTAGAGTGGAACATCATTGATTGATACCATACTCATCAACATTGTGATTACAATTCCACCAACAAAGCCACCCATAAACAAGAGCATTAACGGCTCTAACATAGTGGTTAGTTTTTTAATAACTTGTTCTAAATCAGTGCGTGAACGATTTGCAACTTCACTAAAAACACGGGGTAAACGCCCTGTTTCTTCACCTACTTTAATAATCGATAAAAAGAAATCAGGGAAAATACGCGTTTTACTTAATACAAAACTGAGTTGCTTGCCTGATTTTAACTGTTTAAGTGCCTGTTTAGCATCACGTTTAAAGTCTGGGTGTTTTAAGGTTTCTGATGTTAGCTCAAGGGTTGTATCTAATTGTAAACCTGCCTCTAACATCATCGACATACTTTGCGCAAAACGAATACGTTCAGCAGTTGTAATTACATTACCAACCAAAGGTAACTTAGAGCCTGTTACATAAAACCAATTTTTCACTTCTGACTTTTGTAAGGCATAAGCCAGTAAACCAATACCACCAATAACACCACCAACAATGAGTACTTGATAGTCGATGAAAAAGTTACTGGTGTTAATGATCATTTGCGTATACCAAGGTGCCTGTTCTAGGTCGGTAAAAATGCCCGCCATTTTTGGCACAATGAAGGTAAGAACAAAATATACCGCCATAATACACACAAAAAAGATCACTGATGGATAAGTAAGCGCAGTACTTATTTGAGAGCGAAGATCTTTTTGGAATTTTAGATCTGCGGCAAGGCGATTAAGTACTTCAGGTAAATTACCCGATGTTTCACCAATTTTTAATAAACTAATGTAAAGAGGGCCAAACAAGGTTTCATGCTTTGCAAATGCATCACTTAATGATTCTCCCTTTTTAATAGAGCTGGCAATTTGATTAAGTAAGCGACTAAGGGCAGGATGAGCATTCGATTGACGAATAATATCAATACCCTTATCAACACGCACACCGCTTTCAAGTAGCAATGATAATTCGCTAGTGAAAAACTCTAGCTGATCAAGCGTTACTTTTTGACCAAATAGATCAGCTAGCGTTGTACCTGACGTAATCGCTTTAAGCTCTATTGGGTGCAACCCATCAGCGACGAGTTTTTGCTGAGCCTGCGGTTTATCATTGGCTTCAATAGTGCCTTGATGACGCGCGCCAGAGTTATCAATCGCCTTATACTCAAACTCCATTAGCCCGCAACCCTTAGCACTTCATCAATGGTGGTTACACCTGTAATCACTTTATAAAAGCCATCTTCCATAAGGTTACGACGTTTTAAACTTGCGTTATGTGCTTGCGCTTTTGGAATAAACTGGTCGTTTTTAGGCGTCGCCTTTATTTCATCATCACAGCGCAAATATTCGTTTATTGCAATTCGCCCTTTATAACCTGCATTATTGCAATGCTCACATCCTACTGCTTTTTGGATAGTTAAATGTTGAATGCCTGCATTCTCAGCAACTCGTTGCAGTGGGTATTTTGCTAATAATTCGTTGGCATTTTCGTCTGGTGCTGCACAGTGCTGACATAAGCGTCTAGCGAGTCGCTGTGCGACTACAGATACAAGTGCCGCATTTAGTAAAAACTCTTCAACGCCTAAATCAAGTAATCGAGTATAAGCACTTGCGGCATCATTAGTGTGCACAGTACTGAATACAAGGTGACCTGTCAGCGCTGATTGAAGGGCAATTTGCGCGGTCTCTTTATCACGAATTTCACCAACCATGATGATATCAGGATCTTGACGAACAATTGAGCGCAACCCTGCCGCAAAATCAAAACCAATTTCACTGTTTACTTGAACTTGGTTAATACCTTCAAGCTGATATTCCACAGGGTCTTCAAGTGTAATAATTTTTACATCTGGGTTGTTAAGCTCATTTAAGAAGGTGTAAAGCGTAGTTGTTTTACCTGAACCTGTTGGGCCTGTTAGTAAAACTACACCGGTGGTTTTTTTAAGGTCTTCACCAATGAGCGTTTGCGTATCACCTGACAATCCGAGCACCGACATATCATAGCGAATTGAGTCTTTACGCAAGAAACGCAAAACAATACTTTCGCCCTCGTTTAAAGGCAGTGCCGACACACGAATATCTAGTTCTTGATTGGCAATTCGCATTTCAATTTTACCATCTTGAGGACGACGCTTTTCGGCGATATCCATACCAGATAGTATTTTTAAACGTGTTGTAATTGGCAATTGCATTTTAGGTGCAAGTGAGTCTACTTCATGCAGTACACCGTCTATGCGATATCGCACTCTAAAGCGACCTTGATAGGGTTCTAAGTGCATATCGGATGCACCACGTGCTAACGCTTTAGTGATAAGTGAATTTAGTAAGTTAACCGTTGGCGCTTCAGATGCGAGTTCCCTTAAACGTGCTTCTTCATCACCTGTTAATTCTTCTATTTCAACATTCGCTTCTGTTTGACTTTGAATTTCAAAGAAAAAAGCTTGTAGTTGAGATTCAGTCGCAACTAAAACGTTTAATTCAACATTATGAGATAACAAATATTGTGACAGCTCAATACTTAAGGGATCTTTACATGCAAGTGTCCAACAATCTGCGCTAGCTTCTACCAGCAAAGCATCATATTGTTTTAACTGCTCATATACTGAAATAGTTATCTGTTCATTTAATTGCCAGTTTGGGTAATCCTCTGGATCAAAAAGCGAGTAACCAAGCAGTTGATGATATAAAGGTGCCAAGTCATCCTCGGTTAAACACCCCATATTAACCAATATATTCTCTAAACGACCACTGTACCTTTCTTGATAGGTAGTCGCTTTTTCTAAATCGGATTGGCTTACTGCAAACTGCTCAGTAAGTAGCTTTTTAATATCCATCATTGATGAACAACATCCTCACTTTCGCCTTCTCCGCCAGGCTGTCCATCTAGACCATAGGTCATTAATCCATAAGGATTACCATTTTGACCAGGAACAGTATAAACATAAGGCTTACCCCATGGATCCATAGGGATTGCTTTTGGTAGATATGGACCATCCCATCCTGGAGCATCACCAGTACGTAATTCTTCTAATTTAGTTGGTACTGTACCCACATCTAAGCGATATGTATCAATAGCCGTTTCAAACATTTGCATTTGAGCAACTGCTGTTTTCTTTTTTGATGAACTTACTTTAGAAAAAAGTTTAGGCGCTACTAAAGAACCTAAGAGACCTAAAATAATTAGTACGATTAATAGCTCCATCAAGCTAAAGCCGCGCATCTTTTTCATTTTTACAACTCCCATAAATTCGACTTGGCAGTTTATCAAGGGCGATTGCCTATGTCGATAAGTCACGATTTGATGATTGCAACAACTTGTTGCCACATCTTTTTGTTCTGTAATTTAACTTTTTCAGCGTGTTCTAGACTGACACTTGCCTGATTAGTCAAGTCATTCAAAAACTGGTTCAATTTATTTTTTAATTCATCGGCTTCAAGTTGAAAATCAATCACATTTTCAGATAAACCATATTCTCCGTAGAGCATTTCGTATTTATGACTCCAACTTGTGGCTAAGCAAGGAACTCCCTGACAAAGTGCACTTACGCAACCATGAAAGCGGCTGCTTACAACGGCATCACAGCTGCCAATAAGGGCTTTAATTTCGGTTGAGCTTAAACCATCTATCAAAGCTATTTGCTCACTGCAAATAGCGTCAAAAATTGCGTTGCAAATATCTCTATCTTCTTTGCCTTCATGGTTTAATAGTTTTACAAAAAAGCCTTTATCGATAAAAAACCTTGCAGTGTCTATCCAAAAATCATAATACGCTTTCTTTTGCTGCTCTGCATTCGCATGATTAAATTTAGACACCATTTTATTATTAGGAATTAAACAAACGGTTTGCTGCTCTGTTGTGTTAAATCGTTCCACTTCAAGCAATGCTGTAAAGTCAGGACTTTGAAACAATTTATTGCTTTTATTCAATTTTTCACATTCAGCAAACGACGTATCGTCTCTTGCAAAAGTAAGCGCGGTATCGTTGATTAACGACTCTGCAAATTCTTTTAATTCTTCACGCTGAAACGGTCCTAATGCTTGAGGCAATAAAATGTATGGCTTACCTAATGCTTTAAATCGTTTAATTTCTTTAGCTGTATTTCGCAGATCAGCCAAAGGCCACTGGTCGCCATAGGCAAAACCACTGGCATTAAGAATAACATCCACATCAGCCTCAGTTACGATGCCATAACGCTTAAGAAAGTTACGCATTTTCTTTGGTAACTTAGCAAAGATACCTGTCAAATCTAAATTGCCACGGCGAAAGCTAAGCTTTTGCCATGCCCCTAGTTTGGCTCTTTTTACATAGGGTAAATTACGGCCAGGAGAAAGTGTAAGCTGATACTCATCTAAATGTAGGTCCAGCTGCTGCAATATTGCTTCTAACATTAACTCAGCCCCTTTATTCGAGAACTGAACACCTTTAATTTCAATATTTAGCAACAACTTACTCCTTTATAAAATTCATCAACTGCTGTGCTGATTTTTTTTCTGAAAATGGAATTCCACCGGAAGGTTTTGCATAACCAATAGCAATAAACATCACAACCCGTTTATATTGAGGTAGCTTTAGTAACTTGCTAACTTTTTCATCTAGTTTTTCAAGCTCTGGCCAATTAATTGCACATGTAGACAAGCCAAGTGTTTCAGCAGCAAGCATTAATTGCATACTCGCCAAGCCTGAATCGATATAAATAACATGCCTATCTCGATCCGTTGGATAATAAGATTGATCACCAACAACAGCGATTAAGCAAGGGATATTGTCTGAAAAACCAACTGTGCCGCCTGGCAATTTTGCAACTTTCTTTCTAAAGCTGTCACCTTCGACAACCATAAATTCAAACGGTTGGCGATTACATGCACTTGGTGCTTGTGATGCAACAGAGACTATTTTCTCAAGTTTTTCTGATTCAACAGGTTTATTTAAAAACCAACGAGTTGACCTTCGAGCCTGGGTTAAATTAGAAAATGATTCAAAATCGATATTATGTGTTTTACGACTTTCACTTGAGTAAGGCTTTGATGAAATATCAACTCGTGGCGAAATAGAATCAAAACGTTGCTTAGCCTGAAGCACCTCTTTATGAGTTGTTTTAACCGCCTCAAAGTATTCAATTAAAACAGAGTAAGCCCAATCTAATTCTGTTTTTGAAAAATCCGCTGATTCACTCGCAAGCAAATAAACATCTACTGTTTCGAGAATGTAGTCCAAGGCAAAAAAATCTCGTCTTGGCTCCATTATCAAGCCTTTTTCTAAGCGATGTATATTCCTACGCAATAGAGAACTTGTACCATTTTGAATGCCTTCTTTGGCAAAATAAGCAAGTTTAGCTTTTATTAATGCCTGTTGCTCGTAACCAAAGCTCCGATCAAAAAAACAATAATATACTCTACAAAAAAAACGAGACTTTGCGGCAAGTGGCCAAATTAATTTTTGACCTTCAATAATGAAATGTTTTACGAACTTTTTAAGCTGTATCAAAAGCCACTCCACAGATTTAAATAGAGGCCCTAAAATATAGGGCCAAACATGTTTATAGAGCGGATATAGCTGCAGCAGCTAAGCCTAACTGATAAACAATCTGAGTAGCTGTGCTCCAAAGTGTTAATTGGTTCATATATTCAGCATCTAATGGCACAACAATAGTATCACCTGGTTCTAAACGATTTTTTGATTCATTAACTGCAAACCAGCTAGAATCATTGGGAATGTAAACAGAACCATTTGCCTTAATAACATAGATACGCTCTTCATCTGCACGTTGTTTCAAGCCACCACTATATTCAAGATAATCGTCAACAGAGAGGTTATCGTTGTATAAATGAGAAGTCGAAACATTTACTTCACCAATAACACTTACTGTGTTCTGTTTTGCTGGAATATATAACGCATCACCATTTTCTAACTCTAATGATACAGACCCAGATTGGATTTTTGGTAAATCAATAACTAATCTTCCTAAAGCTTGAACTTGTCCTAAGTCTTTAAGTAGTTTATCCATATCATCGTAGCTTAAAGACGCATCTGTAACTGAGTTAGAAAAACTCTTAGAAGCGATTTCACGGCGTAAATCATCTGATAATTTTTGTAGCTGAGCACGCTCTTTTGTTCTGATTGAAGCGCGTGTAAATATGGCTCCATTTTCTGCAGCAAAATCAGTTAAACCACCAGCTCGCTCCAGCACATTTTCTAAGGTTTCACCTCGCTTAATAGAATACGTCCCAGGGAAGCGCACTTCACCGTATAAATTAACTTTATATTCTTCCGACCAATTAGGAGTAGGGAAAACATTTAATGAATCTTTGCTTTGTAAAATAAAAGAGTCGGTCTGTCCCATTGTCTCGGTTAAATTAACCGCGATATGCTCAATACTCACATTATCACCTTTAGTGATACGTGTTACCTCAGCACTTTGCAAGTAAGCAGATTCTAATAACCCACCTGCAGCATTAATTGCATGCTTAATTGAAGCTTTTGAAACTAGAGGGTAAACACCTGGGTAACGCACTCGTCCATTAACAGCAAAAAGAGCAACATCCTCAAAGATTGAAGCTTGTTTTTGTAATTTTAAAATAATTGGTGCAAGTAATTTTTTTCGGCTAAATACAGAGTATTCGTCTTCATCCAGTTCATCTTTTTGACCCGTCAACAGCTTAGTTAAGCTATCTAATTGCTTGGAATCGACTTCCCTTGCTTCTTCTACGCTTTCACCAATAAACTCTAAGAATTTACGATTTTCAAATTTTTGCCATTGCTCCACTTTTGCTTGATGCGAAATTTCTTTCTCACTTAAAGCCAAATCGCTTAACAAACGCTTTTCTTCTGCTTTTTCTTCAAAGCGACTAAAAATAATAACTGTATCTCGCGGCATTAATTCATAATTAGTCACTTGACTCTCTAATGCATCAACTAACGAGAATTGTAGTAATTCAATATCTCCACGGATACTTTTCTCACGTACAATTAGTGAATAGTCAAAATCAGCAATAGGTAACACATCTGATTTTAATGATGTTATTAAATCTGAAATACGATCGCCTTTTTGCCACTGGTAATTACCAGGATGCGATACAGCGCCCATAATAGTCACAGCATTTTCCAGTTCTTCACTAGAACCCTGTACCTTTATTACATCACCATCATAAGGTTTGTAGCTGATTTCTTTTTGCGAAAAGTCTCTTGTTAGAACCGTTTTAAAACTATTGCCTGCATAGCGTTCTATCACTGTTTTTTGAGGAAAAGCCTCCGCTTTAAAACCACCGGCTAAGCGAATTAAATCTTGCGCTGTTTCATTTTGCGTTAACTCAAAAATAGCTGGGCGCTTTACTAAACCAGAAACTGTTACCTGCTTACCAACTGGCGGAATAAAAACAACATCACCAGATTGCAATACGATATCGTTTGAGCTATCGCCTTTTGTAAGCAAGTCATACAAATCTAAAGTTGCAACAACCTTGCCTTGACGCTTTACCTGAATATTACGTAATGAGCCAATCTCAGTAATGCCGCCACTAACAAATAGTGCATGGGTTATAGAAGCAAGTGACGTTACACTGTAAGCACCTGGCTTATATGCTTCACCTAAAACCAAAATACGCATTGAGCGAAGACGACGCTTGAACACCAATAACTTCTTGTTCAATTTTGGCTTTTACAAGCGCTTTAACTTCTGAAAACTTTAGGCCTGCAACATTCACAGGGCTTAATTTAGGTATAGTCAAGCGACCTTCGCGGTCAACTTCAACTTCAAAGCTATCACTTTCTTTACCGTAAAAATTGATTTGAAACTCATCACCAGGACCTACAATGTAAGAATCAGGAATAGCTGCATTTTCACTTGGCATAAACGTCATAGGTTCGCCAGCAAACAATTCATAGCCAAATGGTTTTAATTCTTCCATTTGCGGTTTGAACTTTTCTTCTTCAGTTTTCTCTTCTTCAAAACGTGGCTGTACTAAGAGGGTTTCGTCTTGCAATGCTTCGTTAACTTGCTTGTTTGACTTATCTAGTTGATTAAGGTTAATGCCGTACTGTTTAGCGAGGGCCTTTTGTTGCGATTTTGGCAATTTTTTAAATTGCTCGATTTGTTGCGAGGTAGGCGTCATAGAAAAAGACGGCTGACTGAATGATACGACTAACAAGCAAAGAAAAAGCTTAAGATAACGCACAGGATCCCTTTAAAATTTAAGTTCAAATTCAACCAATAATTGTACCTGAGTTAGTAGGTAAAAAAAAAGAGCGTTAAACGCTCTTTTACAATTTTGTTAAGCTAGAAATTAAAAGCTATATACTAAAGTCAGCACAGTTTCTGTATCTGTATTTACTTTATCAGTATCGACATCTGAGTTGTGAGTAACATTAAAACCAACTTTCATTTGCAGTGAACCATTAATTTTTGTTAATAGGGCTGTTTCAGAAATACTTTTGGTGTTAGTGCTACCTGATTCAACTTTGATTCCCTGAGTAAATTTAGCATTATCATTAATGGTCCAGCTGAAATCAGCTTTCGCTAATGCAATCCACTCATCATCACGCTCACCCGCTTTTGGGCGACCATCTTTGAAAAAATCATTATTTTTTTCAGAGTACTGAAAATACTTATAACCCGGACCAAAATCAAAGCCCAAGGTCATATTCGATTCATCAATTAAACGGAAACCATAACCGCCTGAAAGCACTGTTTCGTGTCGATATGCACCAAAGTAATCACTATCATGCGTTAAACCAACGAATAAATGCGAATGTTTTTCCCCTAGATTGTAGTTTGCTTGAATTGCAGCGCCGTATTTTTCATTCGTGCGCTGCGTTTCTTTTAAACCACTTTCTAAAGTTACTTCATCTTCTTTATAAAGTGCATTCAGTTTATATTCGTTAGTCCACTGACCAATATCATGTTTAGCATTTGCACCAAACTTAAACGTTGTCGTTTCTGTGTTACCACTGGTGATAATAGCACCTAATTCACTACTCGCTTCCCATGCTTTTTCTTCAGCAATAGCTACATTAGTAAGTGTAAATGCCATTAGAGACGCTAAATATTTTAATTTCATTATAAGAGCCTATTACTCGCTAATTTTATTTAAATGCACATCCATTTGCGGGAAAGGAATTGAAATACCAGCTTCGTCCAGAGCCAGTTTAAAGTTTTCTTGTAGGTAGAAGTACACCGCCCAATAATCTTCAGTTTTAGCCCATGAGCGTGTTACAAAGTTAACGCTTGAATCACCTAAAGAGTGTACACCGATGAAAAACTCAGGATCTTTTAGCACTTTATCATTTGACTTAATTACATTTTCAAGTACTTCGCGTGTTTGTTTAAGACAAGCATCATAACTTACACCAACAGTAATATCGACACGACGTGTTGCTTGACGACTGTAATTTACGATTGCACCACCCATAATAGCAGAATTAGGTACTACTATTGTTTTATTATCCGGTGTAAGTAATTCTGTTGAGAAGATTTCAATTTTAGACACACTACCCGAATGCCCTGCCGCCTCGATAAATTCACCCGATTTAAATGGGCGTAAAATAATAATCAATACGCCAGATGCAAAGTTTGATAATGAACCTTGCAATGCTAAACCAACCGCTAAGCCCGCAGCACCCAAAATAGCAATAAATGATGTCGTTTCAACACCTACTTGAGAAAGCGCCATCAGTACTGTTGCAGCAAAAACTAACGCATACACTATACTGGCTAAAAATGAGCCTACAGCTTTATCAACTTTCTTTTTCTCAATCGCTTTTTTTGTCAGTTTTTCGCACACTTTAGCAACGCGAATACCAATCAAAAAGATTATTATCGCAAAGATAACCTGCAAACCATAATGCAAAATTAGATCTGAGTTATCGTTTAACCATTTTGTAGCATTGTCCATGTTTAATTCCTTTTTTGGAGGTGAAATAGGTACTCACAAAGTATAAAGTCTTTTATTATCAGCGTCATTCACTTTTATTATTTTACATCAAGTTATCAGCTTTTTATCTCTGGTTTTGTTGGTCGCGTCCAAATAAATACAAGTACTGATACAATACTTATAATTACAATTGCTTTTAACCAATTAGCAAAGGGCATAAAAATCAACGGGTAAGAAACCAGTAACAACATCGAGGTCGTTGCGATGATTTTTACCTTAGTGCGTATGACACCATGCTTTTCCCAATCATTTATTAAATGCCCAAACAACTTGTGATTTAACAGCCATAGATGTAACCGAGAGGAAGACTTCGAAAAGCAAAAAGCTGAAAGTAAAACAAACGGAGTAGTCGGTAACAAAGGCAAAAATACACCAAGAATTCCTAACGATAAACTCAACAAACCAATAGCTAACCACATTGAACGAATTACAGTTGCTTTTATCACCATCAAGCCATTTAAAATAAATTATTTACCAAAAGCATAACATAACTCTTCCCATAGTAAGATTTTTTATGTATTATGCGCGCCACACCAAACAAGGTGTATCTCTTTTTGTGGCGGCTGTAGCTCAGTTGGTAGAGCCCTGGATTGTGATTCCGGTTGTCGCGAGTTCAAGTCTCGTCAGTCGCCCCACTTCTTATTTGATGCTTCAATTTATCTTCTTTAATACTTTCGAATCACAAGTAATTCCGACAATATAAAATTATCGCGAACTCAAGCCTCTTCAGTCGCCCCACTTCTTTCTAGTTCCAAAATCAATTTACTTTTAAAAAACTAGTTTTAATACAATTCTTTCGCTCTGAATTTAATTCAAGCGCACTTAAATATTAATCTCCATACTTGCAATTTAATCATCATGTCATCTGTATTTGAGTTTATTAATTTAGTGAAACTACATTAAAAGTCACGCATTGTGATCTTTTTAAATTATTTCACGATAGCGCTCTTTATGAAATCAAAAGGGTTAAATAAGTCTCTTCTTAATTTTATCCATAAAAAAACGCGACCTAAGTCGCGCTTTCATGTTTATTTTTTAAACTATTATGCTTTTGCAGTTTCTAAACCTGGCGCAGCCATGGTAACTGACTCTTCGAATGTCGCCCATTCCCATGCTGTTTCAGTCGCCATTAACTTGCGCAGTAGCTTATTGTTAAGGTCATGACCAGATTTGTATGCAGTTACCTTACCTAACAAGTTATGACCTGTCATAAACAGATCACCAACACAATCTAAGATTTTGTGTTTAACAAACTCATCAGGGTAACGTAAACCATCAGGGTTAAGCACTTTAAAATCATCAAGTACTACTGCGTTATCCATGCTGCCACCTAATGCAAGGTTATTAGCGTGCATGTATTCAATATCACGCATAAATCCAAATGTACGCGCACGGCTTATCTGCTCAATGAAGTTTTTTGCTGTAATGTCTAAACCAATACGTTGACGGCTCTCATTAATTGCTGGGTGGTTAAACGCAATTTCAAAATCGATATGAAAGCCATCGTAAGGTTCAATTTCAGCCCATTTATCACCGTCTTCTACACGCACTTTTTCGGTAATACGAACAAAACGCTTCGCGGCATTTTGTTCTTCAATACCCGCTTTTTGAATAAGGTAGATAAATGGCAATGAACTACCATCCATAATTGGTACTTCAGGGCTATCTAATTCAACAATTAGATTATCTAAGCCTAATGCAGCAATTGCCGCAATTAAATGCTCAGTTGTCGATAAGCGAACGCCGTCTTTATTGATTAAGCATGTACATAATTGAGTATCGCCCACGGCTTCAGGTGTTGTTTCAAAATCAACAACAGGATCAAGGTCTACTCGGCGAAATACGATCCCCGTATTCGCACTAGCAGGTCGGAGAGTGATAGATACCTTTTCACCCTTATGTAATCCAACACCTACGGCACTGACTTTTTCAGTTATGGTACGCTGCTTTATCATAGGCTATCCACTTATTCGTTAAATTGGGCGGCGATCTTACCACAGATAAGACCAGCTGCCAAATTATGCATAATATTTAAACAATCGAGCAATTAATCTGCTTGATTACGCAAGAAAGTAGGTACATCAAAGTAATCTGCTTTCTCTTGTTTTGTATCAAGCGATGCGTTTTCTTTGACTTCAGATTGAACACTTGGTTCAACTGTCTCAGGTGAATCAACACTGCCTGATTGTGCAAAACTTGGTACAAACACACCCGGTGTAGCTGTACTGTTTGTTTTAATGTTGCTAACTTGGTTTGTATCTGAGCCTGATACCTTCTGGAAATCAGTACCTACGATACCAAATTGTGGTTTACGCTCACCACCTAAACCAGTTGCAACTACCGTTACACGTAACTCTTCAGACATATCTGGATCAATAACTGCACCCACTACAACTGTTGCGTTTTCAGAAGCAAGCGCTTTAACGTGGTTACCCACTGTCTCAAATTCTTCAATCGCAATGTCCATACCTGCGGTGATATTAACAAGAATACCTTTAGCACCTGTTAAATCGACATCTTCAAGTAGTGGACTTGAGATTGCTGCTTCTGCAGCCTCTTGAGCACGATCAGGGCCTTTTGCTGACGCAGTTCCCATCATTGCAGTGCCCATTGCTGACATAACTGTACGTACGTCGGCGAAATCCACATTGATTAGACCAGAGCGTGTAATTAATTCTGCAATACCTTGTACCGCACCAAATAGCACATCATTTGCTTTTGCGAATGCGTCTAATAATGTCGTACCTTTACCTAAAACTTTTAGCAGTTTATTGTTAGGAATTGTAATTAATGAATCCACATGCTGAGAAAGCTCATTAATACCCTCTTCAGCTGAAGCTGCACGTTTCTTACCTTCAAATTCAAAAGGGCGTGTTACAACTGCAACAGTTAAAATTCCCATTTCTTTTGCGATACGTGCAACTACAGGTGCAGCGCCAGTACCTGTACCACCGCCCATACCAGCAGCGATAAAAATCATATCCGCACCTTCTAGGCTATTGCGAATCGTATCAGCATCTTCCTCGGCTGAATCACGACCCACTTCTGGGTTTGCCCCAGCACCTAAACCTTGCGTAATTTGCGTACCTAATTGCACCGTTACATCTGCAGATGACTTACGTAATGCTTGTGCATCTGTATTGGCCGCAATAAATTTACACCGCCAACACCGATTACTTTAATTACGGCTTCTTCGCCGTGTTGTTCCATTAAATCAAACATGTTTAACTCTCCGACTAACTACCAATTGAAAACTCAAAAGGTAAAAGCTTAAAACTCCCCTTGAAACCATTTTGTTAAACGGCTCCACCAATTTCCATTACCAGATTCTGTGGTGCGGTTGCTCTGGCTATGTTGCATAGTTCGCCCATACTGCAACAATCCAACTGAAGTTGCGAATGACGGATCATTCACATAATCAGTAAGCCCAGCGATCCCTACCGGTTGACCAACGCGCACTGGCATTTGGAAAATCTCTTCTGCTACTTCAACAACACCTTGCATTTTGGCTGTACCACCAGTTAACACGATGCCTGCAGCTATTTGTTCTTCTAATCCCGAGCGGCGGATTTCATTCATCGCCAACTCAAAAATCTCTCTCATGCGCGGTTCTACGACTTCCGATAACGTATGACGCGACATAATTCGTGCAGGTCTACCACCCACACTTGGTACTTCAATACTGTCTTCCTGACTCGCTAAACGACTTAGCGCGCTGGCATATTGTACTTTAATTGCCTCAGCATGCGAGATAGGAGTACGAAATATTTTCGCAATATCGCCTGTGACTTGATTTCCCGCAACAGGTAGTACTGCTGAGTGCCGTAATGAGCCTTGTGTATAGATAGTGATATCCATTGTACCACCACCAATATCAACAACTGCAACTCCGAGTTCTCGCTCATCTTCAGTTAATACTGAATCGCCCGATGCAAGCGCAGAGAAAATAAACTGGTCAACATGTAAACCACAGCGCTCAACACATTTTTCAATGTTTTTTGCCATGTCGTTTGAGCACGTAATAATATGGGCGCGAGCTTCCATTCGTACACCACTCATACCTAGCGGGTTACGAATACCTTCTTGCATATCTACGGTGTATTCTTGCGGCAACGCGTGCAGCATTTTACGTTCAGCTGAAATAGGTACTGACTTAGCAATATGAATAACATTATCAATATCATCATGGGTAATCTCAGCATTATTAATAGCCACTACACCATTTTCATTTTGGCATTGGATATGCTTACCAGAAATACCAAGGTAAACAGAGCTAATACGACAATCCGCCATCAATTCCGCTTCATCTAACGCACGCTGAATTGATTCTGAGACAAGATTAAGATCGTTTACACCACCTTTATCCATACCTTGTGCGTTCTGACTGCCAACACCAACAATACTCAACTGATTATCAGGCGTTACTTCCCCAACAACAGCAACCACTTTAGATGTACCAACATCTAAGCCGATTATGAGATTACGTTCAACTGCCTTGGTCATACCCTTGTTATACCTTATTATTTTTAGTTTGCTGTTCAGTGGGCTGCAGCCAACTTACAGCCAATCCCGTATCATACCTTAAATCTATCGACTCTACCTCTTTATCCGATGAGTTTTTTATCTCCGGATATAAATCGATAAAACGCTGTACTCTGAGAGCAATATCTTTACGCCCTAAATTCAATTTCACACCACTTTCGAGCCATAACTGCCACGAAAAGCGTTCAGATAAAGCCAAACTGCTGAGCTTAATTTCATTTAGCGCTAGCAATTCTTTGAAGGTTTTAAATGTCTTCCATGCTTCATTTTCACTACCTTCAGGGCCATACAACATAGGTAGCTTATTAAAAAACTGCTCAGCTGGTGCTTGGAAGATATCACCCTGCGTATTTAACAATAAATCTTGGTTCCAAATTGCCACAGCTTGGTGCTCAGTAACATACACACGCAACGTATCAGGCCATTGTTTGCGTACAGAAACACTGGCAACCCAAGGAAGCTCTAATAGTTTCTCTTGTACTTGGTTTACATCAACATCAAAAAACGTTTTAACTTTTAGTGACTTAATTTTAGCAACAATAGCTCGCTCACTTGTATAGACAGGATCGCCATGTACCAACACTTTGCTCAACTTACTATTTTTTTCAGTTGCTAAGTAATCGGTTAATGCGTTTACTCCTTGCCAAGTAACAAATAAAGTTAAAACAAAAAAGCTCACACCAAATAGCAAAGACCAATTGGTTGCAGCAACCAATCGTTTTACTAAATCTGTAGCAGTGAGCAGTTTTTCTTTCATTTATAGTGTCGAATCCAAAATTTCTAATACCAGCTCGGCAAAACTTCTGCCGGAATCTTTCGCAGCCATTGGCACTAACGATTTTTCTGTCATGCCTGGTACCGTATTCACTTCTAAAAGGTAAAATTGACCATTTTCATCACGCATTGCATCAACACGCCCCCAATCTTTAGCACCAACAAGCGCAAACGCCTGCGTTGCAATACGTTGTAAGTACTCCGTTTCAGTTGACACTAAGTCCGCAGGGCAATGATAGCTTGTGGTCGAAGCTTTATATTTTGCCTCGTAATCATAAAAACCACGCGGCGTACGCATTTCGATCACAGATAACGCTTGGTTATTCAGCATGCTTACGGTGTATTCAGAGCCAGTAATCCACTGCTCTAACAATACCTCATCATCAAATGAGAAGGCATTTTCAAGCGCGCTATTTAACTCTTCAGCAGAACTTGCTTTCGCCATGCCAATACTCGAACCTTCATGACTTGGCTTGACCATCACCGCACCAAATTCAGCAATGATTTCTTGCGTATTATAATTCTCGCCTTTTTTGACTGTGGTAAATTTCGCAGTTGGTAGGTTATTGGCAATAAATAGTTGCTTACAACGCACTTTATCCATTGCTAAGGCACTACCAAGTACACCACTGCCGGTATAAGGTAGGCCCATAAATTCAAGCGCACCTTGAATTGTGCCATCTTCACCACCACGACCGTGCAACGCGATAAATACGCGATCAATGCCAAGCGTTTTTAACTCAGCGAGCTCTCTTTCTTTTGGGTCGAATGCAATTGCATCCACTCCATTTGCTAACAAAGCATTTAAGATGGCACTTCCAGAATTGAGCGACACTTCTCGCTCTGCTGAATTACCACCCAATAAAACGGCGACTTTACCATACTGCTTTTGGGTCATTGTGCTACCTGCTTTAGCTTAGTTATATTCATTTCTGTTTCTGCTATTTGTTTAACCAATTGACCAATATTACCGGCCCCTTGCGTTAACACTAAGTCATTGTCTTTTACCGCATCAGCCAGTGCTGTAAAAAGCTCATTTGGCGTTGCAACATATCTTGGCTCTTTACCACGTTGCCTTAAACTTCGGCACAAACTCTTACTGTCGGCACCAACAATTGGCTCTTCACCCGCAGCGTAAACTTCAAGTAGCAGTAATTCATCTACTTGGCTTAGTACATCAACAAATTCTTCGTATAGATCACGAGTACGAGTAAAACGATGAGGCTGATAAGCCATTACTAAGCGTTTATCAGGCCACCCTTGTTTTGCGGCTTTAATTGTTGCTGCAACTTCAGATGGGTGATGACCATAGTCATCAACTAACATTATTGAGCCAACTTCATTATTGAATTCACCATAATGCTGAAAACGTCGACCTATACCTTCAAACTCTTTAAGTGCAACTTTAATAGCACTTTCATCAACACCTTCTTCGTACGCAACAGCAATTGCAGCGGTCGCATTTAACGCATTGTGCTTACCCGGTAAGTTCAATGTTATTTCAAGTGACTCTCCATTAGGCAGCACAACTTCAAATGCGCTACTGCTTGCCGATTGAGAGAAATTAATTAGTTGATAATCTGCATCATCTGACTCACCATAAGACACAAACTTTCGGCTAAATCGCGGTAATAATTCACGCACAACAGGGTCGTCTATACAAGCTACCGCCAAACCATAAAATGGTAAATTATGAATAAACTCAATATAGGTGTCTTTCATATTTTCAAAGTCACCTTGATAAGTATCCATGTGATCAGCTTCAATATTTGTAATCACACTGATCATTGGGTTTAAGTGCAAAAAGCTTGCATCACTCTCATCCGCTTCAGCAATCAAATATTGACCACTACCAAGCTTGGCGTTTGTGCCTGCGCTATTTAATAAACCACCAATCACAAACGTAGGATCAAGCTCTGCTTTTGCAAAAATACTCGCCACCAAACTGGTAGTGGTTGTTTTTCCATGGGTACCTGCTACGGCAATGCCCTTTCTGAAGCGCATTAACTCTGCAAGCATTTCAGCACGGCGAACAATTGGAATATGCTTTTCTTTTGCACAGGTAATTTCTGGGTTGCTATCGTCAATTGCACTTGAAACAACAACCACATCTGCATTCTCTACATTTTCTTCTCGATGACCAATAAATACGGTCGCGCCAGCAGCACTTAAACGCTCAGTCATTGCACCACGATTAATGTCAGAACCAGTGATTGAATAACCTAAATGTAATAATACTTCGGCTATGCCACCCATACCTGCGCCACCAATTCCAATAAAATGGATAGTGTTGATTCGTCTCATGGCAGGTAAATTATCTTTTTTCAATGTGCTTCTCTACTTACTATATTCGATACATAAATTTGCAACATCACGGGTTGCATCTAACTTGGCAGCCGCTTTCGCTTTATCTGCCATCTCATTAACCAATGCTTTATCAACAACAAATGGTTTTATTAAATTAACTAAACTGTCTTTCGACATGTCTTTTTGCTGAATAAGCAATGCTGCATTTTGCTTGACTAAATAATTTGCATTGGCTGTTTGGTGGTCATCAACTGCGAACGGAAATGGAACAAACACCGCCATTTTTCCGGCTGCAGCAATTTCACTTACAGTAAGCGCTCCAGCACGACATACAACAATATCAGCCCATGCATATGCTTTATCCATATCATGAATAAATTCGCTCACTTCAGCATTTAAATTCAGCTTTTCATAACGTTTTGTCACTTCTGCTAAGTGACCTTTGCCTGTTTGGTGGCGAATTGCAATATCGGTTTCGCTTGCCAATTTTTTAAACACATCAGGCAGTTGATCGTTAAATACTTTTGCCCCAAGTGACCCACCCACAACTAACAAATTGCAATGTACATTATTTTTTTCAACTTTAGCGTCGGCAACGCTGCTGCGAACTGGATTACCAACAATTTTACAATTTGGTTTATCAAATGCTGAAGGAAATGCCGCCATAACTTGATTTGCTATTTTTGCTAGCAATTTATTACTTAACCCAGCTACCGCATTTTGCTCATGAATAAGTACTGGGATGCCTAGCAACTTGGCTGCCACCCCAGCAGGGCCTGTTACATAGCCGCCCATGCCGAGTAAAACGTTTGGCTTTTCTTGTTTCATCACTTTGCATGCTTGCCAAATTGCTTTGATCACCATAAACGGCGCTTTTAATAAACGCATCAAGCCGTTACCGCGAACACCTTTAACGTCGATATAACGAATAGCAATATTGTGACGAGGAACCACGTCCGCTTCCATACGATCAGACGTGCCAAGCCATACAATTTGCCAACCCTGTTCTTTTAAATAATCTGCTACGGCAATGCCAGGGAAAATATGACCACCAGTTCCACCTGCGACAATCATTATCTTTTTGCTCATGATTTTCGCCCTCTCGTTGTGGCCTGTTTTGTCGCCATTTTCACCTCAAAATCAACTCTTAATAAAATGCCTGCAGCAATAGTCATCACTAATAAACTAGACCCGCCATAAGAAACAAACGGCAGTGTTAATCCTTTGGTTGGCAAAATACCTGCACTGGCTCCCACGTTAACCATACTTTGAAAGGCAAACCAAATAGCAATACCCAGCGCCAAATAACCTTCGTATTCTTTACCGGCTTTAAGTGCGTTAAAGCCAATATTTAACGCTCTAAAAATTAAAACAAACAGCACAGTTAACACACTGAAAACACCGATAAACCCAGTTTCTTCTGCCAAAATCGCAAATATAAAATCGGTATGAGCTTCAGGTAAATACTGTAGTTTTTGCACACTGTTTCCGAGCCCTTGACCAAACCAATCACCTCGGCTATACGCCATTAATGACTGAACTAACTGGTAACCTTTACCAAAGGGATCATCCCACGGATCCATAAAACCAGTAATTCGCGCGCGACGATAAGGCGAGCTTGCAATCAATAGAACAACGAGGCCAACACCCGCCATCATTAACGCAAAAAATTGCCAAAGGCGTGCCCCAGCTAAAAACAACAGACCAATGGTGGTTACAAACATAACCACTACAGTACCTAAATCTGGCTGCATTAAAATTAAAAATGCATACACAGTAAAAACAGCAAGTGGCTTAATAAAACCTTTAAGGTTTTCTTGCACTTCAGATCTTTTACGAACTAAGTAACCCGCTAAATAGCAAAAGAAGAAAAGCTTCGCCACTTCAGAAACCTGAATATTGATTGGTCCAACACCAATCCAGCGTGTCGAACCATTAACTTCTCGACCAATCACCAATACCGCAATCAGCATTGGAATGCCCGCAAGCAAAAGGGGTAAGTTGGCTTTTTTCCAAAAACTCATAGGTAGGCTGGTTGAGATCATTAATAGAGTTAAACTCAACACCAAGTAAACCACATGGCGAATAGTGAAATGAAATGGGTTATCAAACATGCGAATAGCCGTTGGCATGGATGCACTTGTCACCATAATAAAACCAACGCCTACCAAAATAACCATACAGTAAATCAGTGGTACATCGTATAAATTATTTGAGCGCACATGAAATTGTGCTTTTAAAAACTCTAAAGCCTTCATGCGTTTACCACCTTGTGCACAAGCTCACTAAATACCTCACCACGATGTTCAAAGCTTTTAAACATATCAAAGCTTGAACACGCAGGCGCTAGTAGCACAATATCACCGGAAACAGCACATTCATTTGCTAGTTGCACTGCCAATTCAAGTGATTCAACTTGTTTAGTATTATCACTTAAAGCGGCTATTTTTGCTCGATCTTCCCCAAATGTAATAAGTTGCTTAACGTAGGTTTCAATTTCGCTTTTTAGCGGAGAAAAATCAGCACCTTTACCCACACCACCTGCGAGTAAAATAATGTTTTTACTATTTGCTAAACTCATTAATGCCGCTTGTGTTGCACCTACATTGGTTGCCTTAGAATCATTAACATAAAGCACATTATTATGTTCAGCTATTAACTGACAACGATGCGCTAAACCAGAAAATTGATTAAATGCCGCTTTAAAAACGTCTACTGATAAATCTAAATTTTTCAAAAGTGCCATAACAGCAAGGGCATTAAGCTGATTGTGTAAACCAATTACACTGAGTTCGGCTGTCGTTAGCAAAGATTCACCAAAGGCAGAAAAATACTGATTGGTGAGTTGGTAATCACCTTGCTGAGCTGAAAAGCTTACTTGCGGTTGATGTGAAGTATGAGTTAACGCGTCATCACAATTAACCACAGCGAGTTTACTGTTTAAATGAATACGCTGCTTAGCATTAGCATAATCAACAAGGCTATCGTAACGATCCATATGATCTTCACTGATATTAAGCACACAACTTGCTTCACATACTAATGAATAAGTAGTCTCTAATTGAAAACTTGATAGTTCCAAGACGTAACAATCAAAATCTTCATCAACAACATCTAAAACTGGAGTGCCAATATTGCCAGCCAAGGCAACGTTAAATCCAGCTTGCTTTAAGACATCGCGAGTAAGTGTAACTACTGACGATTTACCATTAGATCCTGTCACGGCATAAACTGGTTTTGTATTGAGTCTTGCAAAGAGCTCAACATCACCAATGACTTCAACGCCACGCGAAATTGCATCTTGTATATACATGTTAGATAACGCAATCCCTGGGCTAATCACAATCAACTCTGCATCTTCAAATACAGAATTGGTAAGTTTTCCAAAGTGAAAACTATTTGCTAGCTGTTTTGCGACATCTTCATTTGGAGGCACTTCTCTGCTATCAACAACACTAAAATCAATATTTTTACGAGCAAAAAAACGCATCGTGCTCAGGCCGGAAACCCCCAACCCAAGCACAATAATTTTTTTGTTTTTTAGTTCGTCTAAATAATTCATTTATCTCAACTTTAATGTTGCCAAGCCCGCTAAAACAAGGACCACAGATATAATCCAAAAACGCACAATTACACGCGGTTCAGGCCAACCTTTTAATTCATAATGATGATGAATTGGTGCCATACGGAAAATACGCTGACCACGTAATTTGTAAGAGCCAACCTGCAAAATAACCGACAGTGCTTCCATTACAAACACACCGCCCATAATCACAAGTACTAACTCTTGGCGAACTAATACGGCAATAATGCCAAGTGCGCCACCTAGGGCGAGTGATCCCACATCACCCATAAATACTTGTGCAGGATACGTGTTAAACCATAAGAAACCTAAGCCTGCACCAACAATCGCAGTACATAGCACCACTAACTCACTTGCTTCAGGGATATAAGGAATATGAAGATAGTTAGCAAAATTCACATTACTAGTGACGTAGGCAATAAACGCAAAAGCACCTGCAACTAAAATAGTCGGTACAATAGCAAGACCATCTAAACCATCAGTTAAGTTAACCGCATTTGATGTGCCGACAATTACAAAGTACGCCATCACGATATAAAACAGACCTAACTGCGGCATAATTTCTTTAAAGAACGGGACAACTAATGCCGTTTCTTGCGGAAGTGTTGCGCTATAAAATAAAAATGCTCCCGCCGTTAATGCAATGACTGATTGCCAAAAATACTTCCAACGTGCAATAAGTCCGTCGGTGTTTTTTCTCACAACCTTGCGGTAATCATCAATAAAACCAACAGCACCTAACGAACCAATCACAAATAAAGTGACTAACACATAACGGTTACTTAAATCTGCCCACAATAATGTACTTGCGAATATAGAGCCTAAGATCAGAATACCACCCATAGTTGGTGTACCCGATTTAGATAAATGCGATTCAGGACCATCATCACGAACAGTTTGGCCAATTTGCATTAGTTGTAAGCGGCGAATTAATTTAGGGCCAAAATAAAGCGACAACATAAGCGCTGTTAACACGCCCAAAATTGAGCGGAAAGTTAAGTACGAAAATACGTTAAAGCCGGAGTAAAATTGGGTTAAATATTCAGCCAACCACATTAACATGACTGTTCACCTTTCTTATTATTCAGCTCGTCTACTAATAGTTCCATACGAGAACTACGCGAACCTTTTATGAGTATTGTTGTGCGCTCTAGAGTATTTGCTAAGTCGCCATCTAACGCTTGCTTTAATGCTTCAACGAGCTTTTCACGTGTTGAGAAGTGACGACCAGGTTGCTCAAAAACATCACTGGCAGATTGGCTTAATACACCTAATGTATATACATGATCAATGCCTTTTTCTTTAGCATATTCACCCACTTCTTGGTGATAGACACGCGCATCTTCGCCAAGTTCAGCCATATCACCTAAAACAAGGATTTTTTCGCCATTTATACCACTTAATAGGTCAATTGCTGCACGAACAGAACCTGGGTTAGCATTGTAGCTATCATCAATTAATGTTAAGACATCAGACACTTCAATAATATTTACGCGACCCTTAACCTGCGGCATATTGCTGAGTCCTGATGCCACCTCAGATAGGCTTACACCAAGTGGTAACACTAATGCTGCGGCAACAAGACTATTTGTTACATTATGCGATCCTGGAATTGGCAATTTAACAGATACAGATTCACCTTTATAAACAAGGTTAAACTGTGCACGGCCAAAATCATCAAGCACGATGTTTTCAGCCCAAATATCTTTTTGTTTGGTTGCAGAGAATTGCGTAACCTGTTTATCTTCAAGGCGCGCTAACCAATAATCAATAAACTCACTGTCGGCGTTAACAACTGCAACACCGTCATCTGGCAGGCCTAAGAAAATTTCACCTTTAGCACGTGCAACGCCAAATAAATCACCAAAACCTTCTAAATGTGCTTCAGCAACATTGGTAATGGCAGCCACATGAGGTTTAACTAAATCAGTAGTGTAGGCAATTTCGCCTAAGTGATTAGCACCCAATTCTATCACTGCATATTGGTGTTTTTCTTCAAGGCGTAATAGGGTTAGAGGTACACCAATATCATTATTAAAATTACCATTGGTCGCTAGCACTTCACCCAGTTGTGACAAAATTGCAGCGGTCATTTCTTTAACGGTGGTTTTACCCACACTGCCTGTCATAGCCACTGTTTTAGGGCTGACATGCGCCATTACAGCTGCACCGAGTTTACCAAGTGCAAGACGAGAGTTTTCTACAACAAATTGAGGAATATCTACATCTTGAAGAGTTTCCACAATCAATGCTTTAGCGCCAAGTTGTTGCGCCGTTTTAGCAAATTTATGGCCATCAAAGTTTGGCCCTTTTAGCGCTAAAAAGACTTCACCTGCTTGTAGCTGGCGAGAATCAGTTACGATGGTTGAAAATGGCGTATTTTCACCTTGATATGACACACCTAAGACATCCGCTATCCAATTTAGATCAGCCGAAATCATGCATTTTCCCCTTTTAAAATCTGCTGTGCAGCTAAACTGTCACTAAAGTGAACAGTATTAGTGCCTATAATCTGGTAGTCTTCGTGCCCTTTTCCGGCAATGAGTACAATGCCATCAGGTGAAGTAGAAGTAATCGCAAGCTTTATTGCGGCAAAACGGTCATGCTCTACCACCGCTTTTTCTGGGAATTTAAATCCAGTGAGAATTTCCGTTGTAATAGCCTCAGCATTCTCTGTACGTGGATTGTCATTTGTGACAACCACATTTTTTGCATATTTTTCTGCAATCTGAGCCATTAATGGACGTTTACCTTTATCGCGATCACCGCCACAACCAAAAACACATGTTATGTTGTTACCAACATGGTGTGATAAAGCAACAAGTGCTTGCTCAAGTGCATCTGGCGTATGGGCATAATCCACAATACAGGTAGGGTAATTATCTGCGCTGAAAGCTTGCATTCTTCCGACTACCGCATCTAATCGCTCAATCTTATCAATTAACCAATCAAAGTCATATGCTAAATTCAGTAATGTCGCGAGCGCAGCTGTTAAGTTGTAAAGATTAAACTTACCAAAAAGCGGTAAGGTTATTTCACTAACGCCCCAGCTAGAACGAATTTGGCACTTTAATCCTTGCTTTGAGTAAATAGCATCATCAAAAGAAACAAAAGGATAGCCAATATCAGTTGGTAAGTTTTCACCAAACACTACTGGGTTAGGTATTCTATTATCAGCTAACCACTGTTCCACTTGCGCGTCATCAAAGTTAACGACATTACATTTTGTCGAAAACGCGGTAAGTAAAGTAAGCTTTGCTTCACCGTAAGCATGCATCGTGCCGTGATAATCTAAATGATCGCGACTTAAATTAGTAAATACAGCAATATCAAACTCACTGTGTTCCACCCGACCTTGCACTAACCCATGTGAAGACACTTCCATCGCAACAAGTTCATAATCCTGCATTTGCGAGAACAGGTGTTGTAATTCAATAGCTGAAGGTGTGGTATTTGCAAGTGGCGTAAGATCATCTGTTTGCCCCCAGCCAAGTGTTCCAATAACACCTGTGTTTTGCTCGGGTGCATTGGCAAGGTTTGCAATCATACTGGTGACAGTAGATTTACCATTAGTGCCTGTCACACCTACCAACTTAAATTGCGCACTTGGCTTGTTATAAAAAGCACTTGCAAAAAGGCTAAGCTGATTTGCCAAACCATCAATCACCAATACATTTTCACGCTCAGGTAAGTATTCGCATTGGCTATCAACCAAAACAAGTGATGCGCCTGCTGCCAATGCAGAATCAATAAATCGTGATGCATCAAGCTGATGACCTTTAATTGCAATAAACGCAGTACCGGGCGCAATGGCCCGGCTGTCTAAAGTCAGTGTGTTTGTTTCAATGCCGCAGCTAGGTTGACCTATTGCGAGCAGTGCGCGATCAATAGGTAACATAGTCTCGCCGTTGGTTTAGTTGTGCGACCGCCTCTAAATCAGGAGCAACATTTAGAATGCGAAGCGATCCAGACATTATTTCAGAAAAAGCAGGGCCAGCAACATCACCGCCATAATACACATCACCTGCGGGCTCATTAATCATTACTACCACTGCTAAACGCGGATCCGATACAGGGGCAATACCTGCAAAGTAACCGACATATTCGTCACCATAACCACCAAATGCTGCTTTTTTCGAAGTACCTGTTTTACCACCAACACGATAACCATCTAGTTTAACTCGGGTTGCAGTACCACCTCGTTCAAATACACTTTCCATCATTTCAAGCACAGCATAGGCATTACGCTTTTCAAACACACGTTCGCCATGCACCTTGCCATTTTGTTTTAGAATAGTCAGCGGGCGGTTGATGCCACCAGAACCAATAGCTGCGTATGCGCGCGCCATTTGCGCCGTGCTTACAGAAATACGATAACCATAAGAGAGCGTTGCAACTTCAAAATCAGACCAACGACCATGTGGTGTGAATAAACCATCACTTTCACCTACCATGCCCGTACCCGTTTCTTCACCAAAACCTAAACGCTGGAAGAAACCAATAAAGTCTTGTTTTGGCATTGTTTGCGCTATTTTTGATACACCGACATTTGACGATTTCTGTAGAATAGTTCGCAAATCCATTGGACCATTATTTTTACCATCAGTTACAATACTACCGCCAACACGCATCCAACCTTTCGTATTAATCACACTATCATGGTCGATAGTGCCATACTCTAAGCCCGCTAAAACTGAAATTGGCTTCATCGTTGAACCTGGCTCAAATAAATCGGTAATCGCACGATTACGACGTTTATGCGGTGCTGCGTTTTTTAAATTATTTGGGTTGAATGATGGACTATTTACCATCGCCAAAACTTCACCGGTATGCACATCAACGACCATGGCACTGCCCGAGGTAGCCTTGTAGCTTAATACAGCAGATTTCAGTGAACGATAAGCTAATGATTGAATTCGCTGATCAATACTAAGCTGAATATTTTCAGGCTCAATGCGCGCGCGCTCATCTAAGATTTCAATCTCTCGCCCTTGTGCATCTTTACGAATTGTTCGCTTACCCGCTTCACCAGTAAGTGCTTCATTGTAAAGTTTTTCAATACCTTCGATACCTTCACCATCGATATTGGTAAAGCCTAAAACATGTGCTGTCACTTCACCCGCTGGGTAAAAGCGTTTTGATTCATCTAGTAGGTAAATACCTGGTAATTTAAGTTCAGAAATATAACGCGCTACAGGAGGTGTAACTTGGCGCTTTAAATAAACAAAACGACGCGAACTGTCGCTTGTTAATTTACCATCGATAAGTGGCTTTTGTAGTCGCAAAACTTCAGCAAGATCCTGCCAACGTGAATCACTATTATAAATCTCTTCTTTTTGCTTTGCTAAACGAGCTGGATCTTTATCAAGTGCTGCAATTGCTTGTTTTAAATCTAATTGATTCTCGCGCGCATGCTTACGCGTCAAGCTATAAGCCTTAGCAGTTAATGCTTTATCAAGTTGCTTTGGATCACCATAAACACTCACTACTGGTACACTAATAGCTAACTCGTTACCGTGGCGATCTAAAATCAAACCACGCTGTACATTTACTTTTTCAACACGCACTGTACGTTTATCGTTTTCAGACACAGCAAAATCAGGTTCAATCACCTGTATATAGGCAGCGCGTGCTACTAAGGTGGCAAACACAGCAAAAATCGTGGCACACACTAATAAGTATCGCCAGCGAATTAATGCGCCTTGCTTAGGTTTTGTGTTATTTCGTCTCATGGCAGTACCACCAGCTTTTCATCCTTGCGTTCTGGTCGTTTCATATCGAGCTTTTTCTTGGCAATATCTTCAACACGGGCATGTTGTGCGTAAAATTCACTTTCTACCACTAAGTAGCCCCACGCCAAATCTAGCTCATCCTTTTGCTGTAATAATTTATCCTGTTTGATGACTTCTGCACGCGATGCATCAGTCACCATCACAACGGCAAGTGCCGATGCAAAAATAGAAAAAAGCAGCCCCAAAGTGACTTTCTCCCTAAAAAGTCCCTTAGCGATCTCGATAAAAAGGTTTGGCTGACGCGTATTATTTTTACTAGCCACTACAACCTCTTGGCGACCCTAAGTACGGAGCTGCGCGCACGGCTATTGCGAGCTATTTCTTGCTCGCTTGGTTTTATAGCCTTTCCTATCGCTTTAAGCGTTAGGTTTTTATTAAGCTGATCTTCTGTTAAAGGAAGGCCTCTTGGTACCGCCTCTCCTTTACT
Source organism: Pseudoalteromonas sp. G4 (assembly GCF_028875915.1). Classification (GTDB taxonomy): domain Bacteria; phylum Pseudomonadota; class Gammaproteobacteria; order Enterobacterales; family Alteromonadaceae; genus Pseudoalteromonas. The sequence goes on along the minus strand of NZ_JAPEHW010000006.1, from coordinate 19,206 downwards.
CTGTTTTTTTACAAACTGTTTTACAATACGATCTTCAAGTGAATGGAATGAAATCACTGCAAGGCGACCATCTTGCTTTAATACATCAAGAGAGCCTTGTAATGCCGTTGTGATCTCTTCTAATTCACTGTTAATGTAAATTCGAATAGCTTGAAAGGTACGTGTTGCCGGATGCTTATGTTTATCTTTTACAGGCACAGCCTCATCCACTAACTTTGCAAGTTGTCTTGTAGTGGTAATTGGCGTCTCATCACGGGTTTCAATAATTTTTGTCGCAATACGGCGACCAAACTTTTCTTCGCCATATTTTTTAATCACAAAAGTAATATCTTCAAGTTCAGCTTCCTGAAGCCACTCTGCGGCACTTCGGCCAGAGCTTGGATCCATTCGCATATCAAGTGGACCATCGTGCATAAAACTAAAACCGCGATCCGCTTCGTCTAGCTGTGGGCTAGAAACACCAATATCGAGCAAAATACCATCTACTTGATGCAACAGATTCAGGTTTTCTGCTACTTGACGAATATTAGAAAAGCGATCATGCACAATCTGAAAACGTGCATCATTTGCAAATTTTTTCGCGGCTTCAATTGCTGTTGGGTCGCGATCTATCGCAACTAAACGACCATTTTCACCTAAACGTTTTAAGATTTCGCCTGAATGACCGCCACGGCCAAAGGTACCGTCAATATAAATACCATTTGGCTTTATATCTAAAGCCTCGATTGTTTCATCGAGTAACACGGAAATATGTTGTTGGCTTTGAGACATAGGGCGCCTATTTATTATTAAAAATTGAAATCTTGAAGTCGTTCGCTAACGGTCAGATCTTTTTGTTGCTCTTGGGCGATATCTTGTTGAAGTTTTTCATTCCAAGTATCCTCGTCCCACAGCTCAAATTTATTCAACTGACCTACTAGCATTAATTTTTTATTGAGCCCTGCATGTGCTCTTAGTGGAGAAGACAATAAAATTCTACCGTTTTTGTCGAGCTGACATTCCATCGCACTACCTAGCAAAATACGCTTAACACGACGCTCAGCCTCAACCATGTTCGATAACTGGCTAAGCTTTTGTTCGACTTCTTGCCATTCACTTAATGGATACAACAACAGGCAGGGATCTTTTAAATCAATTGTGCACACTAATTGGCCTTCGCAATCTGCCTGCAATAAAGCACGAAACTTGGTAGGTATTGCCAAGCGTCCTTTATCATCGAGGTTAATTGCATGTGCGCCACGAAACATGTAAGCGTTCCCATTTTGTTATTAGTGCCGATCCACTGAGATCCATTTTTTACCACTTTTCTCCACAACGATAGAGTCTAGGGCTTGACACAGGTATTTGTCAAGAATTGTAACAATAATATTTTTCTCGCAAGCCCTTTATTGATAAGGGCTAGAGCAAAGTTGATGAATTTAGTGGAAAAAAGTGGAGAGAGATCTTAGATCACGCCTTTACTAGCCTTGCATTGAACCTTTTTGCATAAAAAGCGATCAAATTAATAATGTTTTTTGTACAAGCTGTTTACGCCATGCCTTATGGGCTTTTACAAATGTTAACTGTAATTAGTTGTTGTTATTTTGACCTTCTGGTAATTTGATGTCATAAATTGCGATCTTATTAAAGGAAGATGTTTATGAAGTTCAGTAAATTGCAAAAAGGAATTACCTTAGCATTATCGTTCTCGATTCTGGCTGCTTGTGGCGGTAGCTCAAGTAATGACAGTGAAACAGTTGTTGATGGTGGTACAACTGGCGGTGGAACAACAGGTGGTACTGACAACCAATGGGTTGCCAATGAGTTTAAAGCAAAAGAAGATTTTGCAAATAAATGCGCAATTGTTCGCACAGGTTCCGATCCATACACTGGCGAAGTTTATACAGATACTGCGGGTACATTGACTGATGAAAAAATGTGGCTGCGCTCATGGAACCATGAATCTTACCTTTGGTATAACGAAGTTGATGATGTCGATCCTGCCAACTACGATACACCGCAAACTTATTTTGAAATTTTAAAAACTTTCGCTAAAACCGATTCAGGTGCTGATAAAGATAACTTCCATTTTTACCAAGATACCGCAGAATACCGCGAGCGCACTCAAGGCGGTGCATCATCGGGTTATGGCATTCGTTGGCGTTTCGGCAGTACCACACCACCTCGAGAGTTATTTGTTGTACAAAGAGAACCTAATTCACCGGCTGCGCTTGCAGGTTTTAATCGTGGCGATCAAATTTTAGAAGTGGATGGTGTTGATCTAATCAATGGCGATGATGTCGATACTTTAAATGCAGGTTTATTCCCTCAAAATGATGGTCAGACGCATACAATTAAAGTGAAGGATACCTTCGGGGTAGAAAAAACACTAACGGTAACCTCTGGCAGCTATGAACTTGCTCCCGTTAAAGCGACGAATACTTTTGTACATGATGGCAAAACCGTTGGTTACATCCAATTTGATACCTTTAGCATTGCCGATGCACAAACTGATTTGATTGAAAAATTTACCGAATTTAGAAATGCAAATATTAGTGAATTAGTAGTCGACTTACGCTACAACGGTGGTGGTTTACTCGCGCTCTCATCGCAATTAGCTTATATGATTGCAGGTGATGTAAATACCAATAACCGCAACTACTACACCCTAAAATACAATGGTAAATGGTCTGAAGATCAAGCGCTAGGTTTTTATAATCAAGAAATTGATTGGGATAACAGCCGCTTTACCGGTGTTGATTTACCTACGGTTGCATTAAACAAAGTGTATGTGATTTCAAGTGGCTCAACTTGCTCTGCCAGTGAAGCACTGATCAATGGTCTTGCGGGCATCGATCTTGATGTGGTGTTAATAGGTGGACAAACTTGTGGCAAGCCTTATGGTTTTGTACCAACAGATAACTGCAGTACAACCTATTTCACTATTCAATTTAGCGGTGTAAATGCTAAAGGCTTTGGTGAATACTCAGATGGCTTTATTCCTAAGCAAAATCCAAATTTCCAAACTGAAATTAAAGGCTGTACGGTAAGCGACGACCTAACTCGTCCAATGGGGGATATTTCAGAAGGCATGTTATCAACTGCACTGTATCATATGGAAACTGGCAGTTGCCCAACAGTAAAAGCGACAAAAGCGGTAAAACAAGCTGGGCTAAGTAAGCAAATCACTGGACCTGCCATACATGTGCCAAATAATCGTTTTGAACAGATGATTGAAAATAATGCGATTATCACGCCAATAAAAGAGGCGACAAAGTAACGCCAGTAGAAAGAAAAAAGGTGGCAGTTGCCACCTTTTTTTCGCTTATCGGAAAATAAAAAATAACGATATACCCACTATCGCCAGTAGTGTGCCAATAATTGTTTTTGTTGAAGGAACTTGCCCTTTAACGATAGCGAAAAACAAAATAAATAAAGGCGATGTAGCAATTAATGTTTGCGCTACAGCAGGGTTGGCATATTTCAAAGCAACTTGCTGCAACCAAAGTGTTAAAAATGTACCTACAATAATGGCAAGCAACAACAAAGCAAATTCGCGGCTGGCTAATTTACGAAAGCCACCAGCTATAGCAAAGAACTCTTTACGCTTAAACAGCACCAACATAACAAGTATAGCACTAATACCTGCAACTAAACGCAATAAAGCTCCTAACAATGGCTCTATATCACCTGCAACAAGTGCATAGTGTGAAATAACTACACCCGTTGCCTGGCACACACTTGCCAATAATCCAAACCCAATACCCGATGCATTCACCGCTTGCTTATTTTCTTCTGGTTGCATCACCACTAATGCCACAGCAAATGTTGTAACCAATACACCTAGCCAGCTTTGCCAACTCAATAAACTACCAAGTAGCAAAACAGCTAAAATACCTGAAAGCGGTGGCGCAATGGATTCAAGTAATAAAGTTTTATTCACCCCGATCCGCTTTAAAGAGGCAAAATAGGCACTATCGCCAATGGCGATCCCGATGACTCCCGATAGCAATAAAATAATCATATGTTGCTGTGATAACTCAAAATTTACTTCGGGTAATAAAGGTAGGGTTATCAACATCAGAGAAGAAGCGAAAATACCTTTAATCAAATTAAGCTGTAACGCACTAAAGTGATGACTAATGCTGCCAATGCAGCAACTTCGCCTAACATCTTATTTCCTCTGAATAATTTAAATTGAAATTTTAAATTTAACTGCCACAGTTAAACTAACCCTAAATAAGTTTTTAAGGAATAGAAATGGCAAATTGGATCGATGGCACAGTAACAGACATAAAATGGTGGAATCAAAAATTATTCAGCCTAACGCTTAGTGCACCATTGCCAAGTTATAAAGCTGGGCAATTTACTAAACTTGCCATGACAATTGAAGATAAAAAAATTGCCCGCGCATATTCCTTTGTAAATACCCCTTCACAATCTGAGTTACATGAATTTTTGCTAGTCACTGTGCAAGATGGTTTGTTATCACCACCCTTATCTGAATTATCCATTGGGGAAACGGTTCACGTTGCAGAACAAGCTTCCGGTTTTTTTACCCTGGATGAAGTACCATCGTCTAAATACCTATGGCTACTTTCAACAGGTACGGCCATTGGGCCTTTTTTATCTATGCTCGGTGATCCAGAGCTCTGGCAAAAGTTTGAAAAAGTTATTTTAGTTCACGGTGTGCGTAAAAAAGAAGATCTTGTATATCAAGAACTCATAGTTAGCACTTGCCAATCTCATCCTCTCACATTCGTACCTATGGTCAGCCAAGAAACCATAACGGACGGCTTATCTGGGCGGATCACCAGCGCTCTTACATCAAAAACGCTATTTAATTATGTTGGAGTAGAGGCATCACCTGAAAACAGCCAGTTTATGCTGTGTGGTAATCCTGAAATGGTAAAAGAAACCACTCAGATTTTATTAGACTTAGGCTTTACACGAAATCGCCGTGCAAAGCCTGGTAATATTACTGTTGAGCAATATTGGTAAGGTAATTATTCGCCTGCAATCGACATATTTTCGATTAATACAGAACCAGTCTGAATACTGCCGCGTAAGTCAACATCTCCACCAATTGCTGCAATTTTTAAGAACATATCTTTTAAGTTGCCAGCAATTGTTACTTCACTTACTGGGTACTGAATTTCACCATTTTCTACCCAAAAACCAGCTGCGCCTCGTGAGTAATCACCCGTTACAATATTTACGCCTTGTCCCATCACCTCTGTAACAAGTAAACCCGTGCCCATTTCATTTAGCACTGTTTTTAAATCTTGATGTGACGCTTCAACTAACCAGTTGTGAATACCACCAGCATGACCTGTTGCTTGCATACCTAATTTACGTGACGCATAACTTGCTAGTAAATAGGTTTGTAATTCACCATCTTTAATTATTTCGCGGTCGATGGTTTTAACCCCTTCACTGTCCACAGAGGACGAAGCTAACCCGCCTAAAATGTGTGGACGCTCCTCAATATTGACATGCTTACTAAACACTTGTGTGCATAAGCTATCTAACAAGAAGCTTGATTTGCGATATAACGCGCCACCGCCAATCGCTGAAACTAAGTGGCCAAACAGTGAACTTGCAATATCGGCACGGAAAACTACCGGGTATTTACCGGTAGGAATACGACGGCAGTTTAAACGAGCAATAGTCTCTTCTGCAGCTTCAATACCAACGCTTTGGGCGCTGCGAAGTCCATCTTGCTTACGAGCAATGGTATAAGCAGAATCACGCTGCATCATGCCATTTTCTTCGCCAATCACCATACAACTGATGCTATGACGACTACGTGGAAAACCTATAAGCTGACCATAACTATTACCATAAACACGTAATCCATTATGACTTGAGAAACTAGCACCATCAGAGTTAGAAATACGCTTATCAAATTGCATTGCTGCACTTTCAGCTTGTTTACACAACTCTATTCCCTGTTCAGCAGACACCTGCCAAGGATGATATAAATCTAAATCAAGCGGCGCAAAATCAAGTAGCTCTTTATCTGCAACCCCATTGCATGGGTCTTCAGAAGTATACTTTGCAATTTCTACCGCCTTAGCAACCACTGTTTTAAGTGCATCGGCACTTAAATCAGCAGTAGATGCAGACCCTTTTTTATTACCAACATAAACGCTAATGCCCAGCGCACCATCTTGGTTGTATTCTATCGTTTCAACTTCGCCTAAACGTGTTGATACTGACAAACCAGATGTGCTCGACATCGCCGCTTCAGCAGAGCTTGCACCTAACTGTTTTGCATAATCGAGCGCTTCGCTCACTGCCTGTTTAACTTCGTCAAGGCGCTGAAAAATTGGATCGTTTGAATCTGCGTGCATAAGGAATTGAGCTTAAATTTAACTATTTTTTTAAGCATATCAAAAATAGCGTCATAAGGCAGAGCATCACAGCGTATTTTTCACGTATAATATAAAGAAATTACGTATTTACCTTTTGGTTTCACACCAATTGCAGTAATCGACGTAACAATATTAATTTGTGGAGACACCATGGCCAAAAAGAACAAAGTTGATTTCGATACGCCAGAGGAAGAAATTATTTATGTATCGCGTGCTGAATTAAAGCGTGATGCGAAAGAATTACATGAACTTGGTGCTGATATTGCTGCGCTAAGTAAAAAGCAGCGAAAAACAATTCCGCTCAATGAAGAATTGATTGAGGCAATGGAGCTTGCTGATCGCCTCAAAGAAAAAACCGAAGCTTACCGCAGACACTTAAACTATATTGCTAAGTGTTTACGCCTAGCGACCAATATTGAAGAGATCACCAAAGCGGTAGATATCCTAAAAAACAAGCATGCACAAGGTAATGTGCTATTTCATAAATTAGAGCATATTCGTGATGAGCTAATTGAAGTTGGCGACAATAAGATCAATGAGTTAGTATCTGAATATCCAGAACTCGATAGACAAAGATTACGCCAATTAACACGCCAAGCGAAAAAAGAAAAAGAAGCGAACAAGCCAGCAAAAGCTTACCGCGAAATTTTCCAGTGTTTAAAGCAGGTAATCACACAATAAAAACCAACAGCAACGGTTAAGGATAAGCATGAGCACAATAAGGCAACTTAGTATTTTACTTACTGCATCTGCGCTTGCAGCGTGTAACGGCTCTTCAGGCAAAAATGAAGAAGTCACACCACCCGACCCAGATGCGCCAACCTTAGTTGCTGTCTCTGTGCTTGATGAAAATTGCCAAGCAATGACATCACCTTCGCTTGTTGCTGGTTCTACTTTTTGTATTGAAGCCTATTTAAGTAAAAATAACGCAGCGGTTGTAAACACCAGTGTCACTTTTGAAACTCCTTTAGGCTCACTCTCGCCAAGTAGCAAACTAACAAATTCTGATGGTGTTGCCCAAGTTCTGCTTACCAGTTCTAGTTCTGATATAGGCGCAGCCGATGTTACTGCGAGTTCGCAAGGTGCCAGCGACAGTGCAAGTTTTGAATTTTTGCGAGACACCAATCAAACAACCACGTTACCAGTTGTATCACTCTCAAGTTTTGTTGGAGATGCTGCGATTAATAGCGCAAAACAAGGTGAAGTAATTACCTTGAAGGCAAACTTGGTTGATAAAGAAAATAACCCGATTAGTAATCAGCCTATTCGCTTTACAGCTGAAATAGGTGAGCTTAATACAAGCTCTTGGCTTACTGACACAAATGGCAATGCAAATGTATTACTCACATTAGCAAGTGATAGCCAAATAGGTGCTGCAACAGCCGTTGCTACTTATCAATTAGATGAGAGCAATAGTGTTAGCTCACAGATTAATTACCAAGTACTCAGTGCCGATGATATCGAAACACCTGTAGTACAAGTTGGTTACTTTGATAACGATGGTAATTTTGTTGCTAACCAATTGAAACTGAGTGTTGCGCGTCAAAGTGACGGCAGCGTCGATTTAGCGGCGGGCGGTACACTTGGTTTATCGTTAGTTTTAGTTGATGAAAATGAGCAAGTTATTACAACACCCACTGCGGTTAACTTTAGCTCTAACTGCGTGCTAAACAGCAAAGCTAATATTGATGAGCAAGTACTTACTATCAACGGCGAAGCCAATTCAACTTATAAAGATATCAGCTGTGCTGGCGCCAATGGTAATCAAGACCAAATCATTGCAAGCGTAACAGTAAACGGCAGCAATATTATCTTAACACAAGATATCAACTTATTAGGTGAAGCACTCGGTGCCATTGAGTTTGTTTCAGCAGAACCTAACTCAATTGTGCTTAAAGGTACTGGCGGCGTTGGGTGGCAAGCAAGGAAATTTATTAGCCCAACAGCCAGTGAATTTTAGTGCAAGTACCGATGTTGGTGGATTAGAAGTGTCACCAAAAACAGCCATCACTAATTCACAAGGTGAAGTCAGTACAAAAGTTATTTCGGGCACGGTACCAACATCTGTGCGTGTTACAGCCAGTGCGACGACTACAAACGATGCAGGCGAAAGTGTTGAGATTATTAGTCAATCTGATTTGCTCTCGGTTAATACAGGTCTTGCCGATCAAAACAGTATTTCGCTTTCAGCTGCGGTTCTTAATCCGGAAAGCAACAGTATCAATGGCGTTACAACGGAAATTACAGCTTGGTTAGCTGATAGCTTTAATAACCCTGTGCCTGATGGCACAACGGTTAATTTTACCACGGAAGGTGGTCAAATAGAGCCAAGCTGTCAAACAACTAATGGCTCATGTTCTGTTACTTGGCAAAGTAGTGAACCTCGCGTGTTTAACCATAGATCTACTATTCTCGCAACCGCCATTGGCCATGAGACCTTCTTCGATACTAATGGTAATAACCTTTTTGATAATCAAGATGGTAATCCTGTCGTAAATAACGAGGTATCAAGTGGCTTCGGTCGTGCACAATACTTACCATCTGGTTTTATTGATATGTCAGAAGCATGGCGCGATGACAATGAAAACGACCAATACGATCAAGGCGAAACCTTTATCGACTTTGATAACAATAAAGTATTTGCGAGCGCTGATGATAAGTTTAATGGCCCGCAGTGTTCTGGCGATTTATGTGCAGCGCAAAGTTTAATAAATGTGCGTAAGTCATTAGTACTTATTATGGCAAGTGGCGCAAGTAAATGGGCACTGTATGAAACAACGGGCAGTGAAAGGCTAATTGCAGATAACAGCAATACGTTAACACCAACTGCGATTGCAAGAGCATCTAGCCAAGCCTACACTTTATATTTTGCTGATACAGCAATGCAAACGCTGCCATTAAACTCAACAGTGTCTATTGCGACCGATGAAGGTGAACTAGTTGGCCAGACAAGTTTTACTGTTGGTAATACGACTGGAACCCCAAATCCAATTAGCCAAGCTGACATTGATGCTAATGTATCTATATCAACTGCAAGAGCTAAAAATGTATTTGGCGGACAAAGCATCAGCTTTGATTTGAAAAATACGCTTGCAGAAGACGATCAACCAGCTACTGCAAATCTCACTATTGAGATCACAAGTCCAAGCGGTAAAACAACATTTAAACTGTTGAAAATACAGTTACTCTAACTAATCTAAGAGAACCAATAAAAAACGCTGCAATTGCAGCGTTTTTCTTTTTCAAGAATCAGTTTAACAACTTAAGCAGCTGTGCCACCCACCGTTAATTCATCAATTTTAAGGCTAGGCTGACCGACACCAACTGGTACACTTTGACCATCTTTGCCGCATACGCCCACGCCATTATCAAGTGATAAGTCATTACCTACCATTGAGATTTTATGCATTACGTCTGGGCCGTTACCAATAAGAGTAGCCCCTTTGATTGGCTGCGTTACTTTGCCATCTTTAATTAAATACGCTTCTGATGCCGAGAATACAAACTTACCCGAAGTGATATCGACTTGGCCACCAGCAAAATTCGTCGCGAAAATACCATTTTCAACACTTTCGATAATTTCTTGTTGCGTGCTTTCACCGGGTAGCATGTACGTATTAGTCATACGCGGCATAGGTAAATGGGCATAAGACTCTCGACGACCATTGCCCGTAGGTGTAACCCCCATTAAGCGTGCATTGAGTTTATCTTGCATATAGCCTTTCAGCACGCCGTTTTCAATCAGCACGTTATAGCCCGCTGCAACCCCTTCGTCATCCACATTGAGCGAACCACGGCGGTTATCTATTGTGCCATCATCAACAACGGTACATAAGCTAGACGCCACTTGTTGTCCTACCTTGCCGCTGAATGCTGATGAGCCTTTACGGTTAAAATCACCTTCTAAACCATGGCCAACTGCTTCATGTAATAGTACACCAGGCCAACTACCGCCTGTAAATTAACGTTAGCAAGGCGCACCGCTTCATCGGCATAACTCATCCAGCGCGGTTTACCATCTACTAATTCGTAAAAATAACCATAATCTAAACGTGCGCCACCGCCAGCACTGCCACGCTCACGCTTACCGTCTTGCTCTAATAACACTGAAATATTTAAGCGAATAAGTGGGCGAATATCTGTAGCAAAGGTACCATCACTTGCAACAATCAACACCTCTTCATACACAGCGGCCATCGAACATACCACTTGAGATGCATTTGGTGCGATTTGACGGATGTAAGCATCCACTTGTTTAAGTAAATCAATCTTCTCGCTGTCTTTTAAACTGCTGATTGGCATAATCGGTTGGATAATATGCTTATCTAGTTCCACCACCTGAACTTTACTTGTGGTAACTTCAGCACTGTTTTTATCAGCAACGGTTCTTGCTGCAAGTGCAGCTTGAGTAATCGCATTTTTGTTAATGGCATCAGAGTAAGAAAAACCCGTTTTCTCACCTGAAATCGCTCTAACACCCACACCGCGCTCAATGTTGTAGCTTCCATCTTTTACAATACCATCTTCAAGTACCCAAGATTCATGGTGACTTGACTGAAAGTACAAATCGGCATAATCAATTTGATGTTCTTGAATTAAAGACAAACTGTCGAGCAAATCTTGGCGAGAAAGGCCGCTTTGCGTTAATAAATGCTGTTCTACGTTATTGCTCATGTTTAAACTCATAATTAAATTGGTTATGTGACATCAGCGGCATTTTTTGCCTAATTTCTGTCAATTTATCCATATTGGGTAAGTATACGATATTGTTTGGCTCTGTTGCTAACATCGCTTCAATTTCACCCCAAGGCGATATCACCACACTGTGACCATAGGTTTCGCGTCCTCGGTCATGTGTACCTGTTGTTGCGGCTGCTACGATAAATACCTGATTTTCAATTGCACGCGCTTGCAAAAGAGGTTGCCAGTGCGCTTTTCCGGTGGGAACTGTAAATGCCGAAGGTACCAGAATAATATCAGCGCCGCGTGCTCTAAGGGCGCCGAATAACCCAGGAAAACGCATGTCGTAGCAAACCGTTAAACCTATTTTGCCAAACGGGGTATCAACCACAACAAGCTCTTTACCCGCTATGGTTGAATTCGATTCACGGTAATTTTTTTTACTATCATTTACGTCCACATCAAATAAATGAATTTTATTGTAACGAGCAACCACCTCACCAGATGAGTCAATAAGCAGTGATGCTGCGTAATATTTATCACCGTCACCGATGGGAATGGTGCCAGCACTAAGCCAAACATTATATTCTTTAGCAAGGCCACAAACTTCGCGAATAAATGGTTGGCTGGCATGTGCAAAAGCCATTAATTCACTCGGCTCGGCATCAAAACAGGCAAAGCCTTCAGGTAGGCAAACAAGTAATTCTTCATTTTTGTATTTGTTGCGAAGCTGATTGAGCTCTTGGCGCAAATAAGCAAGGTTTTTATCCGGTACTGAGCTTACCGTCCATTGTAATACTGCGATCATTGAGTTTGCTCCTGTGTACTTTGTTCACTCGATTGCGACTCTTCAGTAACAGGGACCACTTTCTTTTCTTCAGGTAAGTCATCTTGCTTTGGTTGCGGGATTTCAATCTCGCGACTTTTCTTACCTTTTTCTGTTACAACGGGCTCTTCAAATGTGCCAGTAATGGTGTATTCAATCTCTGAAATTACCCTTGCTGAATGCAGCACTTTATCGATAGCAAGCGCAGCTAATCCAGTTACCGGGTTGACCATCCAAGCTACAATGACAGGAATGCTTGAGGTCACTTCTGGGGCAACCCACATGGTGTAATCGATTTTTCGGGTATTTAAGTCCGCATAGCCCTTAATTGTTAAATCGGCTGGTACCCCGTTGAGTTCCGCATCCTTAGTGTATGCAACCCCTTTATCGATTTGCATGGTGCCTTTCATACTGTTGTAGAAAAACCCTTTTGCAAACACATCGCGGAAATCGAGCTTGAGTTTTCTCACTAATGAATCAAGACTAAGCAGCGAGAAAACACGCGCGCCCCCGTCGCTTATGTCGGTAATATAACCATCACCTAAGCGCCACTTTAAATCACCCGACAACGATTCAGTATTGAACTCATATGGCGTGCCATACCAAGCTAAGTCGATATCTATTTCGGCGTTTGATTCTTTAATTGAACTAGTTAAATCAAACTCGTCAGTTAGCTCACCAATATCTTTACTAACAAGCTTGCCAGCAAGGTTGGTTTTTTGTTTTTGCCAACTGCCCTGCCCAATAAACTGATGCTTGCCTTTATTAATATTCAATTGGCTTATCAGTAAACCGTTGTCTGCAGGGTCTAAATCTAGAATGACTTTATCCAGCTGATAAGTATCAATTTTGCAATCTGCACAGTTAAAACGAATAGCGGGTAAATGCATCAACCATTGATTATCTTTCGGGCCATCAAAACTATCTAGTGGTGTTAAACCGACTTGTACTTCTTCTTGTTGTTTAAAGTTAAGCCTTAAATAGTCTGCCTCAATATACACAGGACGCTGTGCTAGCACGCGCGGAATACTCACTTCAGCACGCACTTCCTTACCATTAATTTTCAGCTGGGTTGATTGCGCAAGGGCCGTTAAATTAATATCTAAATCGTTAAACTCAATTTCAGATAACGTTGCATAATCAATATTCGCGTTTACTGCTTTTAATGAGGGAAATACCTGATTTGTATTACTTGATTCACTCGGAGTGGTAATTAAGTGATCAATAAATGGGATCCATTCAACAATATCGGCTTTAGCTAAATGCACCGACACATCAAAACCTGAAGCATTTATGCCCAAATCTTTTTCACCGACAATTAAATGCGCATTAGTAACTTTGCCTTCACGGTTATCAATGATGCTATTGAAAAATAACTGCTTGTTGATATTGGCGGTAACCAAGTTCGAAATTTCATCACCTTGAACAGTTAACGAAAGCGGCCAAATTTCATCACTTTTTTTGCTGTAAGGAACTGGTAAGTTAGTGCCCAAGCCAATCAAGTTTGAATTTGCACTGGCATTATAATTAAAACCTTGTGGTTTCAAGGTCATATCAAATGCAATATCAAACGGAACAACGCCGGTTAAATACCCATCCATTACACCCTGGGTATGTTTAACAATGTCTTTAATTTGCCATAGTGCATCGCCGCTCAGTGAAAGTGCGTAATTCTCGCCACTTTGTTTGCCTTCTAAACTAAAGTTAAATGGCATATCAAGCCACGTTGCATTAGCATTTTTAAGCGTGATATCACTGTTATGAAAGGTCAGCGTGCCATTTAGGTTTTTAAATGGAATACCTGGCTTGGCAATGTAAATCGGCGTATTTGAAAAATCGACAGAGCCGGAAACATCCACTTTTCCATTTTTACCCGCTTTTTTACCAAGCGGCACCTGAATGCGTGTTTTGCCAATAACTTGACCTTGTCCTTGAATTGTCTCAAGCACTGCGCCAACCGAGTTATTTAATGGGGTAGCAGCAAAAAATGGCTGTAATTTTTCAGCTTGTTGTGTTGTTTCAATATCAACATTCAGCATATTTGCATGAGATAAGTCATCAATACTAACAACTACCCCTTGCCCCAAACGCAGGCCTGCCAATTCACCTTGCTTAGAGACAATATCCATACGCTCATTTGAGAATATCAAATCAGCTTCAAGGTCAGTTATATCTGGCCAAGATTGATTAAAATTAAATGTTGCGTCGGTTACCTTTGCATCAACTAAAAAACGCCCATTATGCTCTCGGTATGGGAAATCACTTAACTTACCTTGCCAAAGCACTTTAGCTAAATCAATACGACCGCCACGTAGTGAGCGATTTAAATAATCTATTGTGCTTTGTGGCATATAACCACGGGGGAAGTAATGACGAGCTTTAAGTACTTCTGGGCCTTGCATTTCAGCGTATAAACTAAGCTCTGTTTGAGCATACAAATCAAGTGAGAACTCCGCAGCAAATGTAAGCTCTTCGTTATGTAGCCAAATGGTGTCACTTTGAACCTGCCACCCCTCAGCCTGCTTGATAAAATCGATTGAAATATCTAACTGCTGATATGGAATGGCGCGCGAGAATAACTCTCCTGTCATTAAGTAGTCATCACTGCCCTGAATGCTTAACTTAGCCGCCTGCTGATCTGCAACAAACTCAAGTGCAAGGTTTTGTACCCCAGGAATGCCTTGATAATGTTGCCATGAAAGTCCCTCAACTTTACCTGTTACAAAGTAATCTTGCTGGTTGTGATAACGAATATATAACTCAGGAATGCTGCCATTAAGCTTTAATTCTTCGGCAAAATGAATTTCATCAAAAGGCATTAATGGTGCAATATCACTGACTAAAGCAAGCGGAAAATCTCGCCAGTGAGCAACCAAATTATCACCAAGAAAATTAAGTTTGCCGCCAAATGTTGGCCACTGACTTTGATTTGCACCAATACTTAGCTCTGAAGTTTCAAGCGTCCAAGCATCATTATTTGGGCGAAGGCGTAAGGTACCACTGTTTATTTGAAGTGACTTTTGATCTTTTGCTTGTTGCCAGGTTATTTGGCTTGGCGCCCAATCAAGTTGCACATTTTCGATTTTAAACTCTTTAAAGCGCGCCCAAGCTTTGAAGTTAATATCACTTTTAACCCCAGAAACTTTTTCTGATAACACATCTTGCAGCCAACTACTGGCATTGAGTTGCTTACTCTCAACAAACAAAGTGCCAAACGACTCTGAAAAATGCTCACCGTATAAATCTAAAATCACTTCTAAACGGTTGTCAGAAATCCCCGGTAAAGTAATGTAACCAACACCTTGATGCTGAGTATTACGGTTTTGCCAAGTTACACGCTCTACAGCAATTTGGCGGTTTTCATTGCGCTTAGTTTTAATAAATAATTGACTATCCTCGACCGCGAAGTGACCACTTTCAGCAAGAAAAAGGGTTTCGAGTACATCGATTAAGTTGGCACCGTCCGCACTTTGTTCACGGCTAGGCATAGGCTGGTTTAGATCAATCTTGGCATTTAAACCAGACAGTACAAAGTAGTTTGAAACTAATCTGCGCTGTAAAACTGATTGCCAAACATTAACATGCAAACGTGATTGCTCGACATACAAGCCAAGCGCTAACGATTGCTCTTTGCCGAAAGAAACTTGATTGAGTACTAGTGCAGGTCCAGTATGTTCCCAGCCCGCGGAAATTGAACCAATCGCAATGTCAGTACCGACCTGCTCGGTTAATAACGCTTCAATTTCACCTTTGTAGTCATTAGCATAAGGCAAGCTGTATTTTAACAACGACACAAGCACAGCGATCAGCACAAGGCTGATCGCGAATATTTGCCAAATTTTACGTAAACACCAAAAACAGGCGTGCCTTACTTTTTGCACTACATCATCACCACATCAAACTGCTCTTGATTATACAAGCTTTCTGTTTGAATACTGACTTGTTTCTTTATAAAAAGTTCAAGCTCAGCCAGGTTATGATATTCATCATTGATCAGTGCTTCACTCACTGCAGGCGATGCGTAGACCACAAATTTGGTGGCATCGTAAGCGCGATTTACCCTTACAATTTCTCGTAAGATTTCATAGCACACAGTTTCAACTGTTTTTAATGCGCCGCGCCCTTTACATACAGGGCATTCA
This sequence comes from Pseudoalteromonas sp. G4, assembly GCF_028875915.1. Lineage (GTDB taxonomy): Bacteria > Pseudomonadota > Gammaproteobacteria > Enterobacterales > Alteromonadaceae > Pseudoalteromonas. The sequence continues at coordinate 3,202 of NZ_JAPEHW010000006.1, read as the reverse complement.
CCACACAAAATATGCTCTAAGCTCTCTCGCGTGCGTTTGCGAGTCATTTCCACAAGACCAAGCGCTGAAAAGCCATTAATATTGGTTTTTGCGCGATCTGGGGCCATTGCTGTTTCTAAGCTGTGCAACACGCGGCGTTTGTGTTCAGCACTCGCCATATCGATAAAATCAATAATAATAATGCCGCCCAAATTGCGTAAACGGAGCTGCCTTGCAATCGCTTGAGTAGCTTCGATATTAGTATTGAAAATGGTTTCTTCGAGATTACGATGACCAACAAAGGCACCAGTATTTACATCAACCGTAGTCATCGCTTCTGTTTGATCAAAAATCAGATAACCACCGGATTTTAATTCAACCTTACGTTCTAGCGCTTTTTGAATCTCATGTTCTACGCTAAACAAGTCAAAAATTGGGCGCTCACCTGGATAATACTCAAGGGTTTTTGCCAGCTCAGGTACAAACTCTTCTGTGAAGGCTGTTAATTGCTGATAAGTCAGTTTTGAGTCAACGCGAATGCGTTCCATATCTTCACCGACATAATCGCGTAAGGTACGAAATGCTAGGGTTAAGTCTTCATGTAAAATTGACTCTTTACGCGTTTTTTTGCGTTTTTTTGCAATTTTATGCCACAGTTTTTTTAGAAATTTAGCGTCATGCTCAAGTTCAGTTTCGGTTGCGCCTTCTGCAGCTGTGCGCACAATAAAACCACCTTCTTGATCATGAAACGGCGCTACGATTTTTTTTAAGCGTTCACGCTCATCTTCACTTTCAATACGTTGTGATACACCAACATGCGTGGCGTCTGGCATAAATACCAAATAACGCGATGGAATTGTGATATCGGTTGTTAAGCGGGCACCTTTAGTACCAAGCGGATCTTTAACCACCTGCACCATAATATATTGCCCTTGCCTAACAAGCTCACGAATATCTTGTACTTTTTTGATTGGCTGATCGTCTACACCTTCGGCAATCGAGGTACTATTTACAATGTCTGAGGCATGTAAAAAAGCCGCTTTTTCTAAGCCAATATCAACAAAAGCAGCCTGCATTCCCGGTAATACACGGCTGACTTTACCAAGGTAAATATTGCCTACAATTCCAAGATTACCTTCTCGCTCAAGCTGCACTTCTTGTAGCACACCATTTTCAATCAGTGCAACACGGCTCTCACTGGGTGTAACGTTAATTAATAACTCGGAGCTCATACACCCTCCTTGATAAATTCTGCTAGTAACTGCTCTGTTTCATAAAGTGGTAAGCCCATTACCGCAAAGTAGCTACCATTAAGCTGTGTTACAAAACGCCCCGCACCGCCTTGAATGCCATAACTACCGGCTTTATCAAAAGGCTCTTTAGTAGCGCAGTAATCTTTAATTTCTTGCTGTGATAACTCTTTAAATGTCACATCTGTCGTGACTAACTGTGACTTAACAGTTTTAGTATTTGCAAATGCGATTGCAGTCATCACTTGATGCGTTTTACCCGACAGAGACGATAATGTTGCTACAGCATCAGCTAGGTCTAGTGGTTTGCCAAGTACCTTGCCATCTAAAACCACAATAGTATCTGAGCCTAGTACTGGGAAATTTTGTACGGCAATTGCCACACCTGCTCTGGCTTTTTCTTCTGCAAGACGACGAACAAAAAACTCAGCAGACTCACCTGCTTTCTGGCTTTCGTCAATATCAGTGGCAAACTGTTCAAACTCAACATCCAATTGAGAAAGCAACTGCTTTCGTCTTGGCGATGCCGAAGCGAGATAAATTTTTGTAGGCATTAACGGATCCTAAAATGGCGTCGATATTTTCGCAGTAATAAAAACAACCAAGGCCACGCTAATGCGCCTGTTAATACTGGCCAAAGGTATTGAGGTAAAAAATAAATATCGAGTAAAAAGTGGTTTAACCAAAAGACTAGCAGATAATAAAGCGCCAAGAAAAGCGCGACTAACATTGCTTGTTGCCAAACACTAAAGTTTCGAATTTTCTGATAGTTACTGGCGGTAATATAAATTACGATAGCATAAGTGAGTGAGCGCACACCCAGTGGTGAACCAAGTGCTAAGTCGATTATTAACCCCGCCATCCAAGCAAAGCCAATATTCACGCGATGCGGTAGCGCTAGTGACCAATACATAATCACAAGTAGTACTAAATCCGGTCGGTACATCTCAAATGCAATCGGTAAAGGCATGAGCGCCAATACTAAAGAGACAAACACGGATAATAAAATAAAACCTAAATGCCTAGTCATTGGCTACCTCATTGCGCCAAAGTAAAATCAGCAGGCGAATACGATCAAGCTCAGCTATTGGGCTGGCATATACTTCAGAAAACGGTCTTCCCTCATTGCGGTTGATACTAGTCACAGTTGCAACAGGGTAACCTTCGGGAAATACGCCTCCTAAACCTGAGCTCACGAGCACATCGCCAATGCGAATATCCATACTATGAGGCACATGTGATAGTCTTAGTTGATCTATTTTACCGATGCCTTCAACTACCGTACGCACATTGTTACGAAGAATGCGCACTGGCGTTGCATGCTGTGTATCAGTAATTAACAGCACGCGACTAGTTGTACTGCCTACGCTCGTTACTTGCCCGACAATACCTTTGTCATCAATTACTGCAAGACTTTCTTTCACGTCGTCGAGTAAGCCGCGGTTGATTAACACTTGGTGACTATAAGGATTTGAATGAACAGACAACACTTGCGCAATTAATTTACGGTCTTCAAGTTTTTTGGAAGAGCCTAATAATGCACGCAGCTTTTGGTTCTCGAGTTTTAAAAATTCGTACTGCTGTAGTTTTTGATTTTGTACCAATTGGGCTTCACGTAAAGCATCGTTCTCAACCATGAGACTCTGGTGAGAAGACAGGTTTTTGCTGCCTTCACGAAACATTTCATAAGGGAGGTTTGCAAGGTAAAACAAGGGGCTAACAATTGTATTTAAGCTAGCCCTAACTTTGGAGCCACCATCAGTAAAGCGGTCACCGATAATTAATACCGCACTTAACACAATGGCAATCACCAAGCGTAATTGCAACGAGGTATTTCTACCAAAAATTAAATTCATTGCGCCCTCAAAGAGCAATCAAAATAGTTATGTTAGCTACTTAATCGTAGCTAAACACATCACCGCCATGCATATCGATCATTTCAAGTGCTTTACCACCACCACGAGCAACACACG
>NZ_JAPEHW010000069.1 GCF_028875915.1 Pseudoalteromonas sp. G4 | reverse complement strand
TTAGTTGCTGTATTACTGGTGGTTAAATTTAAACCCGATCCCATCACGATATTTGATTTTGCCGTGATTATTGCTGCGCTCTTTTCCATGCTGATTGGCTACTTTAAGCTCTCTGAGCCCAGATACAATTTAGTTCTAAGTAAGAATGGGTTAGTGTTTTACCATCGATATGGCAAAGTGCGAATAGCGCGTAAGAATATTGTCGCAGTGGGTCAAGTGCAGATTGCAAACGGTGAGCAATTTTTAGAACTGCCTTGCTTGGGATTAAAGCTTAAATCCTTAGCACCTTTAATAAAGCGTATGCCACCAAGGTTAGCGTTTAAGCTTATAATGGAGCAGCGTAATTGGCTTATGGCTGGTATTAAAATAATGTGGCCAACAGGTAATGTGCCTGATGATTGGCTAATTGAAGAAAGTAAATACCAAGATAAATTTAATACCCATGGCTTACTCGCCATGTTAACCCACCGCTTAGAGCATTTTGATACGCTCTTTGGCTATCATTTTTTGATATCCTATAATTACTTTGATCGTTCTGTCGATGAATTTGAGAATTTATTACAACATTGGTTGCGAGATCCCGAGAAAACGATAGAAAAATATAGTAATATCAATTAGAAATAATTGGTTTATTAATGTAAATATTTGAGCAAGTACTCAGTTTACATACCATTGTGCATTGGAAAGACTGAATATGACAACAATTGAAAGAGCATTTGTTAAAAGTGGTCGTAACACGATTATTCATAAAGAAAAAAAATATGATTTAGTAATCGTTAATGGCGAAAATCACCCTAAAATTCGTGTTACCTCTGAAGGTTTACAACCTTTTAAAGAAAGTCTTCCTCGCAACCGACGCGAAGCCAAGGAACGTTATATGGAAGTCGTACAAATTGGTTCACCTGATGTATTTGGTGAAGAAAAACAATTGCTTTTCTTGCAGGCGCTTGATGGTCGAGAATACAAAGTGGATTACTCAAAGATTGGTACTAAGTTGTTTGTGCGAGTGCACCAAGAAAGTTATATGTAAGCGAATACACAAATAGAATGACATAAAAAGCAGCCATAGTTTATGAAAATTATGGCTGCTTTTTTGCATGAGAAATTTGATTAAAGGTTAGTTATTATTGTTAGGTACTGAAATGCTAAAATATCTACATAGCCCTGCAATGCTTGCATGTGTAAGCTCGCTACTAATCGTAGGCTGTGGTGGCGGTTCAAGTTCTTCGGAAGAAAAAGCGCCCGCGCCACTCTCTGTCAATGCGGGTTCTGATATATCACTTGATGAAAAATTAGTTTACCTGGCGTCAATTAAGTGGCCCAATTATTGAAGGGTTTCCTTTAGAGGGCGCAACGCAAGAAGTAACTGCACCTGACATCAAGCAAGACCAGGTTTTAGAGCTTGCCGTTGAGTATGTCGCACCTGATAACCGAACGGTATCAGACTCTATTTTAGTTGCGGTGAAATCAGTTAATTTATTGCCTGTAGTATCAATTAAACAGACTTCACCTTCTACGTTGCCATCGCAATATGGCGACAGTATTGTGCTGTCGAGCGCGGATTCATTTGACCCTGATGAAAATGGCAAACTCGTAAGTTATTTATGGCAACAAATTGCAGGCTCAAACATTTCAATTGCGGACACTTCGTCTGCAAATTTAACATTCACTCATCCATTACTTGCGCAAAACGAAGACGTTACTTTTAAGCTGACTATCACAGATGATGAAGGTGGGGTACAAAGCAATTCCCTTACGCTGACATTACAGCAAAGCAATCAGCTGTTGTATGCCAATGCCGGTGCAAATCAAAATGCTTTCGAGTTTTCAACCGTGACATTAGATGCGACAAATTCAATTAGTGTTGAGTCGAGTTTTTCATGTTTATGGGTTCAGCAGTCCGGAATTTCAGTAACAATTAACAACCCCGAGCTTTGCCAAACTCAATTTATTGTGCCGGATGTAGATGCGCCTGAATCATTGATATTTGAAGTCACGGTCACTGACAGTGCAAACCGAACCGATAGCGCACAAACACAAGTGCTTGCAGAGCCAAAAGCCCTCGGCTTAATTAACGATACAGGTATGAATCGCTGCTTTGATAACAGTAAAGTACTGAGCAACTGTGTGTCGACTGAGTTCCCAGAACAAGACGCATCAAGAGGACGAGATGTGCACGCAAGTTTACTTGATAAAGTAGGTAGCGGTCCTGGTGCCTTTGATTTTACTAAGTTGGATCAGTTTGCAGGTGAACTTCCCGATAGCAGCACAACGTTTAGTTGTGTTAGAGACAATATTTCAGGACTGATTTGGGAAGTAAAACAAGTAAGTAATGGTATCTTACCTAACACTCAGTTACGTGAGTCACAAAATAGTTACACCTGGTTTTTAAACTCTGTTAATAATGGGGGAGAATCAGGTGTTGAAGCTCCTGCACAAACATCTTGTCCGAGTACTGTTAATTGTGGTTTAGAACAGTACTTAACGGAAGTAAATGAAGCTAATTATTGCGGCGGTAATAATTGGCGCGTACCAACGCATAGAGAATTAAGTTCTTTGCTTTCTTTTGCACAAGAAGGCTCTGGTAGTGTCATGATTGCCGACTTTTTTCCGAATACAGCAACTCAATTAATAAATGATGTAGTGCCTTATTGGACAATGCAAACGAGTGTTGAAGGAGGTAGATATGCATTTGCTTGGGCAATTGATATGGTTTCTGGAAAAGATATCGGTTATCCCAAACAAAATTTGGGTTATGTACGTTTGGTTCGTGATACCGGCAACGATGACTAAGTGGGGGCAACAACAATGAATATAATTAAAATTTCGCTTTTTTTAGTTGGATCTTTGGCATTACCTTTAACTGCGCAAACTTGTTTTGATAATGTACCTGAAACAACCCCAATCTCACAATTTACAATTAATACGGATGGCACGGTAACGGATAATTTGACTGGAATTATGTGGATGCGGTGTAGTATTGGTCAAAGCTGGGATACTAATAACCAAACATGCACTGGTGGAGTAGAGCAATTAACCTGGCAACAAGCATTAAAAACGGCATCACAATATCAGTATGCAGGGTTTAATGATTGGCAATTACCAAATGTAAAAGAGTTAAGCACAATTGTTGATCGCCAATGTGTTGATGCCGCAATAAATCAAACGCTTTTTCCAGCAGCAATTGCACAAAATTATTGGACCAGCACTAGTGGTGTAGGCAGTGCGTCAGAAGCATGGGCAGTCGCCTTCTATAGTGGTAAAACTAATTTGAGAAGTAAGGCTTCGGATATTCATTTGCGATTAATGCGTTATGCGAAATGATTTTGTATACCCCCTGTTAGTTTGATAGTCTTGCTTAGTTATCTTTGGGGTAGAATTGTTATGAAGTTGGTACGATTTTGGGTCTTTTTGTTCACAACGTTCACGTTTGCAAACTCAGTAATTGCGGATGAGTTATGTGATGTAGAGTTAGGTCATGGGTTAATCATTACTAATGACGTTATTCGTATTGTTGATAAAGGGCAAACTAATGTGCAAATTAACAATGACTCTCAGTTATTTATTAAAGGCCGCTGGGTTGAGTTAAACCAAGACGAAGAGCTTATTCTCAAAGAGTACAGTCAAGGTTTAAGAAATACCGTTCCAGAGCTTGTTAAGCTTGCGACCGATGGTGTTAATCTTGGCCTTTCAGCAATTGAGCAAGTGGTTACTGGTTTTACAGATAAAGAACCTGAAGTGCTAAAAGATCAATTAAAGTACGTCGAAATTGCCCTTAAAGATAAGTTTAAGGTGGGTGACGACTTTTATTACATCGCCCCGCAATCCCTTTCTAAATTAGACGACTTTTTTGAAAAAGAAATCAGTCAAAAAATTCATTCAGCCGTACACGGTTCCCTAGGTGCGATTTTAGTTGCGCTCGGTGATGCTTTTGAGTCAAACGAAGGCAATATTGAACAGAAAATCAGTGGAATGGGTGAGCGGATTGATATTATCGCCAGTGAAATTGATAAGTCTTTACAAAAGAAAGTTGTGCAACTTGAAGATAAAGCTAATAAGTATTGTGGCTGTTTACGCACACTAAATGAGACGGAAGATAAGTTGCAGCAAATGGTGCCTGAGCTTGCTGACTTTGACTTAGTACAAGTAAAAGGGTTAAGTCTGTAATGGATAAACATGAATTTAATAACAGTAACTTTCAAGTAGATTGCGATTGGCTAAACGCGCATCTAACTGATGATAACTTATTGATACTTGATGCCAGTATGGATAATCCGGTTAATAAATCTGATTTTGAAGTTGCTGGTGTTATTCCGGGGGCACTGCGATTTGATTTTAGTAACAACATTGTCGATAAAAACGCCTCAAGCCCTAATATGATGCCAAATGCGGCTTTATTTGAGCAAAAAATCCAACAGCTAGGGATAAATCAAAATTCATACCTAGTTGTGTATGATAAACAAGGCTTGTTTTCTGCTGCACGCGCTTGGTTTATGTTTAAAACGATGGGCTTTGATAATGTTGCAATTTTGCGTGGTGGCTTGCCTGCATGGCATGCAAAGGGCTACGCAACCGTTGAGCAACATAAAAAGCCTGTTGGTGGCGGTAATTTTGTTGTAACACAAGAGCGCCAATTATTTGTTGATAAACACTATGTATTAAACGCCATTAGTGTTGATGATATTCAAATTGTCGATGCACGTGGTTATGGGCGTTTTAGTGGACAAGAAGCTGAGCCAAGAGAAGGAATGCGCAGCGGCCATATTCCCAACTCTCTAAATTTACATTACGCCAGTTTGCTAAATCAAGGTATGTTATTGGGCGAGGTTGAATTAAAACGCATTTTTGATGAACTAGTGCCTGCACCAAAAGAGTTTATATTTAGTTGTGGTTCAGGTGTAACAGCCTGTATTTTAGCATTAGCAGCAGAAATCGCTGGGTTTGACAAGGTTAAAGTATATGACGGAAGCTGGAGCGAATGGGGTAAAGATAAATTACTGCCAATCGATACCGTGCAAAACTAAATCATCTATAAACTGTATTTTTTAGATGATTTAGTTCGTTTCTTTGCAGTTTAACGTGATTATTTGTCTATTCACCTTTTCGAAATATTTACACACAATTTACAACTAGCAATGATGGTACAAATAACTAGACTACTCCTAGTTATACCCCTGTATTATCATTATGAATATCACGCGAAGTTCCTTAAAAAATCCAGCCAGTGTGTTGGTGATTTTAGTGCTGATTATGCTGTTTGGCACTATCAGTATTTTTAAACTACCTATTCAATTAACCCCTGATATTGAGCAACCTCAAATCACTATAATGTCTGGTTGGCGCCAAGCTGCGCCAGAAGAAATTGAGTCGGTGATTATTGAACCACTGGAAAATGCAGTAAAAAACACCCCCGGTGCACTTGAGGTAAATACGCAAATAAATCAAGGGCAAGGCTTTATAAACTTAACTTTTGCTGTTGGCAGCGATATGCAAGAGGCAATGTTAAATGTGCTTAACAGCCTAAATCAGGCGCCGCCATTACCATTAGATGCAATGGATCCAATTGTTACGGCAGGGGGAAATGCAGGGCCGGGTTCTGGCGGTCCAACTGCGGCAACCTTACTTGTTGTGCCTACTGAAAGTAGTGGGCATCTTGATATGGCGCGTTACCAAAAACAGATCGATGAATTAATTCAACCGCGTTTGGCTAAAATTCCAGGCGTTGCGTTTGTTAACTTGGCAAGTGAACGACCGCGTGAACTGCGTGTTACCTTTGACCCACATAAAGCAGCTGCGCTTGGCGTTAGTTTAAATCAAATTAGCCAAACACTTGCTTCTTCTACTGATACTTCAGGTGGTATCGCCGATGTTGGCCGTCGCCAATATACTGTTCGTTTCACTGGCCAGTATGACGTTGATAATATGGCGCAAATGCGCATTGGCTATTCAGGTGAACGCGCTATTTTCTTGGGCGATGTGGCACAAATCGAAAATACGGTAACAGATCGCCGTGCTATGACGCTGCGAAATGGTAAACCAGCCTATTATATTACGCTTACGCGGGCTAATGAATCGAATACCGTTGCGGTGCTTGATGAACTTAATGCCACCATAAAAGAATTAAACGAGGGCATTTTAGCTCAAGAAGGGCTTGCGATTGAATTAAGTTACGATGCCTCAGTACATATTCGTAATGCATTACAGTTGGTAAAAAGTAACCTTGGCTTAGGGGTATTATTAGCTTGTGGCATTTTATGGCTGTTTTTTAGAGGTTGGCGCACAACGTTAATTATTGCATCGACAATTCCGGTGTCGTTAATGGTAGCTTTTTTAGCGCTCAGCATTTTTAACCGCAGTTTGAATGTGGTGTCGTTGGCAGGATTGGCCTTTGCTGTAGGTTTAGTGCTTGATGCTGCGATTATTGTACAAGAAAATATCACGCGATTGATGCAAGCAGGCATGGCCCGAAAACAAGCCGTGTTAAAAGGCGCGGTGCAAGTAAGCGGTGCGCTATTTGCCTCAACTGCAACCAGTGTGGCGATTTTTCTACCAATTTTATTTATGGCTGGCATTGAAGGTCAGCTCTTTTCAGATTTAGCGTTAACGCTTTCTATTGCGGTAATTGCCTCATTAATTAGTGCTATCAGTATTATTCCTATTGCCAGTAAATATTTACTGAAAAATGAAAATAACGACGATCAATTTCATGCCTATTGGCGTCGCTTAACCAATTTTATTATGCGACTGACCAGTACTCGCACTAAGCAAGTATCTTGGGTTGTGGGTTTACTTGGTGGTGCTGTGATTGTGACATATACATTAGTACCGCAAACTGACTTTATGCCGCGCGCGCCAACGGATGGCTTCTTTTATAGTTTAGTAACACCAGCCGGTGCCAATATTGACTATATGGAAGATGAGTTAGCTGAAAAAGTAAAACAGCGTTTAATGCCTTATTACTTAGGTGAAAAAACGCCAGCTATTAAAGATTTTAATTTTTATGTGTTTGGCTCAAATGCTGGTGGTTTTATTTACTCTGCAGACGCACAGCGCGTAGAAGAATTGATGCAGGTTGCACGTGAAGAAATCTTCGCAGAATTGCCAGATACCCAAGTCTTTTTATTTCGAGGCTCAATGATCCAAGTGGCAAATGGTGGCAATGGTCGCACATTAAGTATTGATTTGCAGGGTTCCGATATGGAGCAATTAATGTCGACAGCCCAACTAGCACTGGCTGAAGTGAAAAAAGCCATGCCTGAAGCAATGGCGCAGCCGCAGCCTTCTCTGAATATGGCTGAGCCAGAGCTGAGACTCACACCAAATGATAGACGCATTACGCAAGCAGGTTTAACGCGCCGCGAAGTTGCAAGTGCAGTGCAAGCATTTACCAGCGGCATGTTTATCAGTGAATATTTTGATGGTAACGAGCGTATGAATGTTATTTTGCGTGCAACTCCCTGGCAAAGCCCTGAAGAATTGGCAAATTTACCAATTACTACGCCACTTGCTGGCGTGCAAACCCTGGGAGAGTTGGCAACAATTGAACGTACAGTAGGACCATCGCAATTACGTCGCGTTAATGGCTATCGTACGGTGAGTATTCAAATTACACCGCCAAATGATATGAGCTTACAGCAAGCGCAAAAAATACTGACTGAGCAAGTGATGCCAGTTGTGCGCAAAAATTTACCTCGTTCGGCAAACGCGATTTTGGCGGGTAATGCACAAAAAATGAAATCAGCAATCGAAGAAATGGCATATAACTTCGTGCTCGCGCTGTTTATTTTATTTTTATTAATGACCGCATTATTTAAATCGGCGCGCGATAGCTTGCTGGTATTGCTGGTTATGCCTTTGGCTGTCGCGGGGGGAATTTTAGCCTTGGCTGCACTTAATTTAGTGAGTTTCCAATCGCTTGATTTACTCACCATGATTGGCTTTATCATTTTGTTGGGCTTAGTTGTCAATAACGCTATTTTATTGGTTGACCAAACACGCCAAGGTGAACGTGAAGGCTTAACACGCCGCGAAGCAGTTGAAAATGCGGTGCTGATCCGTGCTCGCCCTGTGTATTTAAGTACCTTAACAAGTTTGTTTGGCATGTTGCCACTGATGATTATGCCGGGTGTGGGTTCGGAAATTTACCGAGGACTTGCTACGGTAATTGTTGGCGGTATGGCAATTAGTGCCTTATTTACCTTGATTTTGATGCCAAGTTTATTGCTGCTTGGCAAACAAACGCCACCGAAATTACAACAGGCAAATACTAAAAATAACAAAACATCATTAGATCTGGTTGCAAATAAGTAGGGGACACCAAGATGAATAAACCATTTAATACACTGTTAGTTGCTTCATCGCTCTTTGTTGCGCCTCTTTATGCGGTACCTACGGTTGCTGTCAATGTTGTAGAGCGAGCGCCATTAGTTCAGACCTTAGCGCTAAACGGCACATTGCGTGGCAAAGGTGATGTGGATTTAACTATGGGCACTGCAGGTAAATTAGCATTTGTTGCAGAGCCTGGGTCGATAGTTAAACAAGGTGATGCCATTGCACGCATTGAAATGTTGCCACTAGAGCTTGAAGCTGCAGAGCAGCGCATTATGATTAAACGTGCTGAGGTTAATTTAACTTACCAAAGACAAGAGCTTGAAAGGCTTAAAAAATTAGCTAAAACGAGCAGTGCAGCGGCGAATCAAGTTGATTTAGTACAAAGCCAGCATGACTTAGCGCTGACCGATATTGAACTGGCAAAAGTAAAGCTTAATCAAATTGAAGATCGCATGGCACGCGCGACCGTTGTTGCGCCATTTGATGGCATTGTTAGCAAGCGATTTTTACTTGCAGGTAGTGATGCAAGTCGTGCGGATAAACTAGTTCACTTAATCGATATTAATAACTTAGAGGTGCGTTTTTATGTGCCTGTTAAATATTTAGCCTATGCAGAACTTGGCCAAAAAGTAACGTTAAGTAGTGGCAGTTTTGATAATTTACAGTCAGCTGAGGCGACTGTAACAGCAGTCATTCCTGCAACCGATTCACGTTCTCAAACGTTTGAAGTAAGAGCAAAGCTGCACAGCGAGAAAAATAAAGGGTGGGCGAGCGGTCAATTAGTTGATGTTGATTTCAATATTGAAAAAACGACCCCGAGTTTACTGGTGGAGCGCGATGCATTAATTTTACGTAAAGCGGGCGTACACGTTGTAAAAATTCAAGCGGATAATAAAGCTCTGCAGGTGGCCGTTGCTGTAGGACAAGGGCAAGGTTCAAAAGTTGAAGTGCGTCCTGTTGAACAAAATATGCTAAGACAAGGTGACAAAGTAGCCACAAGAGGCGCTGAAAGATTAACGTCTGGGCAAGAAGTGTTAGTGCAAGAGTAGAGTTAATTTAAATTTTTGACATACAGTGAGAAAATTTATTGTTACTTTGTGTCGTTATTGATGAAATTAGTTGGCTAATTTAGTTCTATTTGTAAAAAGAAAACTCGAAAAAACAGGCTGTTTTATTTAATTCGCAGAAATAGTGAAAATAAACGCAAGTTTTGCTTTCCCTTAGGACAAGAGATCTCTATAATTAGCCGCTATCAAATTTACACATGAGCTGAACTAAAGATCGGGTTTCTTGATCTTAGCCTGTATTTGCTGTATAAAGAGCGCCCTTTGATTATTTCCGGGGCAGAAACGTACACAAAACCTCGGAAGAAAAGATTTAGCTCGAGCGAAGTTATTGGAGATATATAGACATGTCTAAAGTCTGTCAAGTTACAGGTAAGCGTCCAGCGGTAGGTAACCACCGTTCACACGCTCGCAATGCGACTAAGCGTCGTTTTTTACCTAACCTACAAACACACCGTTTTTGGGTTGAAAGCGAAAAGCGTTTCGTTACATTACGCACTACTACTAAAGGTATGCGTATTATCGATAAGAAAGGCATCGACGCGGTATTAGTTGATATCCGTGCTCGCGGCGAAAAAGTTTAAGGAGCTTGAGTCATGCGTGATAAGATCCGTTTAGTTTCTACTGCTGGTACTGGTTATTTCTACACTACCGACAAAAACAAGCGTAACATGCCTGAAAAAATGGAAATCAAAAAGTACGATCCAAAAGTACGTAAACACGTGATTTTCAAAGAAGCAAAAATCAAGTAATTGTGATTTGCTGAAAGAATTATAAAAACCCGAGTTGTCTCGGGTTTTTTATTGCTTAAATTTTAGTTCTATTCAGCACCATGAATTGTTTTGCTGGCAATCAACTCGTAGTTATTAATTACATTTGCAAGAGGGATTGAGTGTAAGTCTAATAACTCGCCTTGGTTTCGGCCTGTATTTTTCGCTTTATATAGTGCCTGATCAGCAAGCTCCAGTGCGATATCCAGTGACTTCTCATCATAAATAGACACATTTGAAGCAACGCCGACCGACATTGAAATGGTTAAACTGTGTTGTTCAAATTCAAGCGGTTTACTCTTAATCAATAACAGTAATTTTTTAAGTAACATAGCATCGTTTTCAAAACTGCTGTTTTCAACTACTAATAAAAACTCCTCACCACCCATTCGAATAAAATTGTCTTGTTGACGAATTGAATTACGGATGCGCTGACAAAATATTTTTAATACATAATCACCGCAGGCATGGCCATAGGTATCATTGAGTGATTTAAAGTGATCGATGTCTAGGACAAAAAAACTAAAACTCACCTCTGAACTTGTTAAGATGCGCTCGCGTTGTTGTACTTCAAAAAATCGGCGATTTAAACTTTCGGTAAGCGGGTCAATAAAGCGCTCTTCATTGAGCTTTGTATTGTATTTTGTAAGCGTTTGATTTGAGCTTTTCAGTTTACGATAAAAAATCGACAGCATAACAAATGCTAGCAGTGCAATCACTGCGCTTAATAACCAAATCTTTTGCTCCAATGATTTATTTTCTATTTCGATATTCTTTCGCTGATTCTCAAACGCTAACTTTTCAATTTCTTGGTCTTTTTGGGTTGCTTGAAAAAGTTCTTTAATGCGTAACATGCGACTTTCACGTTCAGTATTAAAAATCTTATCACTAAGCGATTTGTAGCGCAGGTGAGCTTTATATGCGGTTTCATAATGCTTGATACTGGCCATTGCTTCTGACCAAGATTTGAAATTATCCGCTAGTTGGCTAATCATTTTGAATTCTTCGAAAAAACTGTTACCGCGCTCAAAGTAGTCTTTAGCAATTTCTAGCTCGTTCAAGTAAACGTAATTAATCGCCATAATAGAGTAAGCATGAGCAGCAAGGCTTCTGTAATCGCTCTCAATGGCATAGGCTAAGGTTTTTTCTGCGTAGTCATTTGAGAGTTCAAGTTCGCCCTCGCTAAACGCTATAGCAGCTAAATTACTCTAAATTTCATGAATGGCATCTTGATGATTTAGTTTTTTTGCTTGTTCAATGGCGTCAAGATAAATTGCTTTAGCCTCTTGAGTATTGCCTTGTGTATTAAGAATATAACCTCGGCTTTGATATAAGCGAAGTATCGCATTGGTATTGTCTATACTATTGTACCAATCTATAGCGAGTTGGTTATTTGCAAGTGCATCCTCATAAAAGCCAAGCTCAGCTTCTGAAACGGCCATGATTGCCCAACTGGTGGCTGCTCGGTAATTGTCTTGATTGGTATTAGCGATTGCGAGTGCTAATTTAGCTGCTTCAATTGATGCTGAGTGTCTTCCGGTATCTTGTGCCATCATGGAAAAGGTTGTGGCTATCCAATATTTTAAAACAGACGATTGGCTATTTAAGATATAGTTAAATGCTTGTTCGATAAAAAAGTCATACAGCTGTGTGTTTTTATCGAAATAATGGAACCATGCATGGCAAAAATTAGCAGCAGCCATTATTGCGGGATTAGATGCCGTGGATAGTGTTAGCTCAGTTAAAACGTTTTGAGTTTTTTTATAATTGTCTTGGTTGTTTGTTACAAGCTCTAAATAGCAACGGTAACCTAGTAAATAGGCAAGGTCATCATTTGACTTCGGTGGGTTTTCATTTGCAAACGTGTTTAACGCGGATAAGGTTTCTGCATTATCTTGGCTATATTTTACCGATAAAAGCTATTTTGTTTTTCAATTTGCGAACTAATCTTTTGTTGCGTGGCTTGATCTGTTTCAGCTGTCGAAGCAAAAGGCAGCAACGCAGCTAGCAGTAAAAATAAATACCTAATAGATAACATCTTAAGCTTAATAAACATACTTTAGATAAGCATAGAGGGTTATGAGTTGCTTGCAAAGCCTTTGGGCTCTTTGATTATTAAACAGATCAAAAAAGGCGCTAAACGCGCCTTTTTGTTATTAAAGCTTAATTAAGCAAATGCATCTTGTAGTGGTGGCACTACTTGCTTCTTACGGCTTAGTACACCATCTAACCAAACGCGGCTTTGCTCTGGTGCAACACCGTAAGCACGCTCAACAATGCCTTCGTCATCAGACGCGATTAGCATTTGTGAACCTTCTTTCATGATGTCTGTAAGTAGTAAGAATACAGAATGACGGCCGCCTTCTTCTTTCAGCTTTGCAATGTCAGCTTCAAGGTCAGCTTTGATGTCGTCAAACACAGCTAGGTCGATAACTTCTAACTGACCGATACCTACTAGGTTACCGTTCATATTGAAGTCTTTAAAGTCACGCATAACGAGATCGCGAGCTGGCGTGCCTTCAACTGCAGACTTAACTTTAAACATTTCCATACCGAATGCTTTGTAGTCTTCGATACCTGCGATTTCAGCCAGTACTTCAACACACTTGATGTCAGCAGTCGTACAAGTTGGTGACTTGAAGATTACAGTGTCAGATAGGATTGCACCTAACATAAGGCCTGCGATGTTCTTTGGAATTTCAACACCGTAGAAGTCATACATCATCTTGATGATGGTGTTTGAACAGCCTACAGGGCGGATCCAACACTCAAGCGGTGTAGACGTCGTTAAGTCGCCAAGTTTGTGGTGGTCAACAACACCCACAACCGTTGCTTCATCAATGTCATCTGGTGCTTGTGTTTTTTCAGTGTGGTCTACGATGTAAACTTCTTCACCTGCATAGCTCATTTTAAGCTCAGGTGCTTCAAAACCAAATGTGTCTAGAATGAACTGAGTTTCAGGTGATACATCGCCTAAACGTGTTGCGATTGCTGCTTCACCAATTTGATTCTTTAAATATGCAAGTGCAATTGCACCGCAGATAGAATCTGAATCAGGGATCTTATGACCCACTACATACATTGCCATGGACGGAACTCCTTAAATTTTGGCGCATAGTTTAGCAAAAAAATAGCCTTTTAACAGCGACAGAAATTACTCATTTGGTATTACTTATACACTAGAGCGTGTTGAACTTTGAGGTTTAAATTTTGTTCAAATCCAAAGTGTTTTGATCGCGGCGTGGGTTTGGGTTGAACCTGTTAGGCAGCGCTTATTTGGCGTTTATACTGCGTTGCCCTGCATGGACGTAGGGTAAGGTGACTTTGCAGGAGCACAAAGTCTTTATCGTTTATTTATGTAGAGTAACTACACTACAATCACTCTGCCTTGTCTAAATGCCAAACAAACTGCTGCAGAAATATACAGTAAAGGTCAACACGCTCTAGCTGAACAGGTGCTAAAACTGCTTGATTCATATAGACTTAGTAATACTGAAATATGCGCGTTTAGGATCGAAATGATTAGGCTTGGAAGAACCGGCTGGAATAATGTAATTATTTTCGCCATGCTGCTAATGATTTTTTTGTTTAATGGACTGCATCATAAGATTATCTCGACGTCTGATGATGAGGCTACTCAATCATTGTTGCCACCCAATAGCGCGGTACTGACCTATCAATACAGTGATTTCAAAATTGAGCGTATCGGTACGAGTTGGCGCACTAATAAGCAGTTAAATATTGATGTTGAATTGCTTGATTTAAATTGGCGACAAGCAAGCGGTGAGATGATGCCGATAGTTGATGAAAAGTCCTCGGCGCTCGCAAGCGTGGAACTTTTCATTGCAGGTTATGATCGCAGTTTGGTGTTTGAAGTATTTACTACGCCAGACGGTTGTTTTGTTGATGATAATCAAGCGCGTCGTTTAAAATTAGATAAACAAACCTGTAATCAGTTATTTCCTACCACGGAGTTTTAGAGTTTTTATGCCTGAATTACCAGAAGTTGAAGTGAGCCGTTTAGGCATTACGCCACATATGCTAAAGCAAACGGTGAAACAAGTGCGCGTGCATCAAGCGCAATTGCGTTGGCCGGTGCCAGACGACGTTTATCAACTTGAAGGTAAAACCATTACAGACATTAGCCGCCGCGCGAAATATTTAATGATTAGTGTGGATACCGGCAGTGTTATTTTACACTTGGGCATGTCGGGGAATCTGCGGGTGGTCGATAATTCTGTACCACTTAAAAAGCATGATCATATCGAAATAGAGCTAGAAAATGGCAAAGTGCTTCGTTTAAATGATCCGCGTCGCTTTGGCGCTTGTTTGTGGCAAGCAGCGGGTGAAATTCATAGCAGCTTACTAAAATTGGGTCCTGAGCCATTAACCGACGACTTTGATGCTGACTATTTGTATAAAAAATCACGACATAAGCAAACTGCAATAAAACAGTTTTTAATGGATAACAGTGTGGTTGTGGGCGTGGGTAATATTTATGCCAATGAATCTTTATTTAAAGCGGGTATTCATCCTAAACGCGCTGCAGGTAAAATTTCTAAAAAGCGTTACCAACAATTAGTGCCTATCGTCAAGCAAACATTAGCGGATGCCATTGAACAGGGCGGCACAACACTAAAAGACTTTGCCCAAACTGATGGCAAACCAGGCTATTTTGCTCAGAAGTTACTAGTGTATGGGCGTAAAGGCGAGCCGTGTGTAACCTGTAAAGAGCCACTAATGGAAATTCGCCAAGGACAGCGCAGTACCGTGTATTGTAAAAATTGTCAGAAATAGAGCTAGAAAAAAGGCGCCGTAGCGCCTTTTTGTTTAGGTGTATTTAAAGGTCAAATGGCGCAACGCCTACACCTTCAATGCGATAACCTACTTTTGCCAACTCACCTTCCCAGCTTTCGGTTTTCATTTTACCTGTAACAGAAATCGCATCGTACAGGCTTTCAATCGGTACGCCATCTTTAAAGGTTACATGCACAATCTGGTTTGGCGGCGGTGGCGGCACATGAATACAGGCGCCAAAATAAGGTACTAATAAAAATTCGGTGATTACTTCATCATTACCTTCAAGTGGCACTACAAAGCCAGGTAATGTCACCATAGTATTATTTAGCTCTTTTACAATAGGTGCGTTTAAATCGGGTTGCACCCAATTGGCCTCAGAGTTTTCATTGTGTGCGGCTTGTCCTTCAACAGGTGATGATGAATAGCCTTTAGGAATGAGATCTTCCCAGTAAAGCTCTTTTGCTTTTCCATTGGCAAACAGCTGATTACTTAATAACGTTATTAAGGCGAAAAAAGTAAACAATAGCGAATGTTGTTTCATATAAATCTCAAACTTTTATGGTTAAGCCATCGCTCAATGCGTAACGATATGCTTTGTAAGCAGGTAAACAACCAAATAAGGTGCCAAGCAAAATAATACCAGCCAATAAGCTCATTTGATATTGGCTAAGTGCCATAAGTTGCAAGTGAATCCCGCTGATACTGCCAAGCATGTTAGCAAGCAATACAATAACAAGGTAATAAAATGCGATAGCCAGCAAGGTGGCACACGTTGTGATTAATAGTGCTTCTAACCCGAGTAACGTAAATATGGTACGTGGCGATGCGCCCACTGAGCGTAAAATCGCAAGCTCGCGGCGGCGCTGGCTTAAACTTGCCAGTAAGTTAGTCAGCATACCAAGTAAAGCAATAACGACAACAGCCCCCGAGATAACCAATAAAGCTTTTTCAAATACACCGACCACTTCCCATAATTGGCGCAAAGTAAACTTTGGCATAATCGCCAGCAGTGGCTCTTGCTTATATTGGCTGATATTACGTTGTAGTTGCAGTGCAAAAATCGGACTTTTTAGGCCTAATAAAAATGCGCTGATTTGTTTTGGTTGGCCGGTGAGTTCCGCATTTGATAGTGCAGGCAACTTGCTATGTTCATCACGCTGTTCGCTGTGATGTTGATGATCATCATGGTGGTCATGGTTATGGTCATGGTCATGATGCTCATCTGCTTGATGCTTCTGGCTAATACTGGGCATTGTTGAGCCATGAATATTATCAATTGCCACTAACGGCACATGCACACTGTTATCAACCGCCGTGCCGGTTGCCGCTAAAATTCCCACGACTTTAAATGGGTGATCGTCATGATGGTGAAAACTGGTATTGCCAGCGCCATGCGAAAGTACAATCGAGTCACCTAAATGGTAATGCAGCTTTTTAGCGACATTACTGCCAAGCACCACATGGTTTACTTGTTCAAAAGCGTGCCCTTTTGAGAATGCGAGGTTTTGCTTATTGGCATAACGGTAATGCGTGAAGTAGTCATTATTAGTACCAATTACGCTAAAACCTTTATGGCTATCGCCAAGTGACAGCGGAATAGCCCATTTTACAGAGCGCTTGCTAGTAATATCTTGATAGCTTTTGAAACTTAAATTGTTAGTTGGGTGACCGATACGAAATACCGAAAAAAGTAATAATTCGGTGCTGCCAGTGCGGGCACCAACAATTAAATCGGTACCTGATACTGTATTATGAAAACTCGCTTTGGCATCAACACGGGCACGTTCAATAAGCAGTAACAAGGTAATACTCAGTGCAATCGCAATGGTCGTTATCGCAATACTTGAAAAACGGTTAAGTAAGCTTTTGCGTGAGAGGGTTAATAAGCTCATAGTACTTTCTCCTGCATAAAGCTTGAAAGCGCTACTTGCCTATCAAATAAATTAGCGAGTGTTTGGTCATGGCTGACAAACAAAATGCTGGTGTGATTATTGTTAGCTTGCTCAAAAAGCTGGTTGATAAATTCTTCTCGGGCGTCGTTATCAAGAGCTGACGTTGGTTCATCGGCAATGATGAGCTCTGGTTCACCAAGTAATGCTCTTGCCGCGGCAACGCGTTGTTGTTGGCCTATGCTTAGTTGATTAACTGGCTTAGCAATATTCTGTTCGCTTAAACCAAGCGCCACTAATAACGTATTTGCTCCTTTTTCAACACTGCCGTATTTGGCTGTGGCTTTTTCAGTACGTATTTTTGAGAACTCACACCCTAGCGCAACGTTCTCGGTCGCAGATAAAAAAGGGATTAAATTAAATTGCTGAAAAATATAGCCAATATGATCTGCGCGAAAGCGGTCTTTTTGTTTTTGTGAAAGAGTCGAAAAAACGGTATCTAAAATCGAGATTGAACCACTGTTATGTTGCTGCACACCAGTAATTAGCGAGAGCAAAGTTGATTTACCACTGCCGCTTGGGCCGTAAATAAACACATGTTCGCCTTTTGCTAAGGCAAAATCATGTAGCACAAATTGGCTCTGAGCGCCTGGATAAGAAAAAGTGAGATTATTAATCGCTAACATGACTGCACAAAATAAATTTAAATTGCTGTGATACTATAACAACAATACCTTGAAACCAATCTTTTGCGATAGCAATTCATACCCTTGCTTTTTTTGTTCAATTATTGAGTTTACAGCGACTTTTCACTAAAATTGGCGCACCCCAATTTAGAGCGCATAAAGTGCTTTTCTAGTATCAAAAATATCTTTTGGAGTTTCCATGAGTTCATATAAGGTTTTGGACGTAAATGACGATTTACCGATCCGTACCAAAGGTAAGGTTCACAGCGGTAAAGTTCGCAGCGTTTATTGGTTAACTGAGCAAGACAGCGTTCGCTTAATCGAAGAAAAAGGTTACAACATTCCAAAAGATACACCACTCGCATTGATGGTTATTTCAGACCGTATTTCAGCGTTTGACTGTATTTGGCAAGGTGAAAACGGCCTTAACGGTGTACCAGGTAAAGGTATTGCACTTAACTCAGTGGCGTCTCACTGGTTTAAATTATTTGATGAAGCAGGCCTTGCGGGTAATCACATTGTTGATATTCCACACCCTTATGTATGGATTGTACGTAAAGCTGAAACTGTTCGCGTTGAAGCAATTGCACGCCAATACATTACGGGTAGCATGTGGCGCGATTATGCAAAAGGCGTTCGCAACTTCTGTGGTATTGATTTACCAGAAGGTTTAGAAGCTCACCAAAAATTAGACAATGTATTAATTACACCATCGACTAAAGGCATTATTACGGGTGTACCTGAAGTGCCAGAAGTAGATGATGTAAACATTACGCGCGAAAACATCGAAAACAATTTAGCGGCATTTAACTTTAAGTCGGCAAGCGATATCGATTTATACGAAAAGCTATTAACTGAAGGCTTTAAGCTAATTAGTGAGCAACTTGCTGAGCTTGACCAAATTTTTGTGGATACGAAGTTTGAGTTTGGCTACGTTGAAGAAGTTGATGGTTCGCATAAGCTTATTTATATCGATGAAGTTGGTACACCAGATTCATCACGTATTTGGGATGGCCCAGCTTACCGCGAAGGTAACATTGTTGAAAACTCGAAAGAGGGTTTCCGCCAGTTATTAATTAATAACGTGCCTGATAGCGATGTATTACTTAATAAAGATCGCATGGATGAACGTGAAGAACTTGCGAAAGGTTACAAACTACCGGTTGATGTGATGATGCAAGTGTCAGACACTTACGTAGGTATTGCGAGCAAAATTGTTGGTAAACAGTTAGAAATTCCAAGCGATCCGCGTCAAGAAGTGATCGACATTCTTGATAAAGAGTATGGTTTAATCGACTAAGCTTTAATGCGCCTTAAATAACCCTTATTTAGGGCGCTTTTTTATAACACCTTTTCTTTATTAGATCTTACCTATTCAATCTACTATTTATTGCTTTCTACTTATTTTAGCGCTTTAGCCTGAAAATAAGGCTTCTCCCCAGCATATTTTTGCAGTGTTTGTTACGTTTTTATGTGATGTTAACTTTGTTTACAAAGTGATTGTAAACAAATGTAACAGGGTGTTTTGTGGTTTTTGAAAACACAATGTCAAATGAAACTGATTTGTATTTCATTGATGGTGGGCAGGTCGGATGAGTTTTAGGAGGTTATTTGGAAATATTATCCCTTTTTTTCGATTAATTGAGTTGTTTATTGCAACAATACTTTTAGCTGTTTAGCTCTGAAGCTGTTTAGATGTCTGCTTATGTTTTTATTTCAAATAAAATATTAATAATGGAATATGTAATTTTTGTTGTTGAAATGTTAAAGCTTGGTTAACGTTATTCCCGAATACAGATACGGCTTACATTGCATGTGTCTAACTTAATAAAATCTGGGAAAGCTATATGAAATTAAAAACATTAACTACATCAGTACTACTTGCACTTAGCACAGTAGCTACTGCGCAAGCAGCAGATGAAAACCGTTTTATCATCCAAGTTGATAACAACAAAGGCGTAGTAAAAGCGCTAGCAAAAAAACTTGGTGGTGATATTAAACTAGATTCAGATGGATTTTTTGCTGCAAGCTTCTCAGGGAAAGATTTATCAGAAGTTAAAGGACTTCTAAACAATCCGCATATCAAACTTATTGAGCAAGATTTTGTACGTAAGCCAATGTCACTTTACAGTGATGATATTGGTGATGCGATGACACAGCAATTAACCCCTTATGCTGTATACCAATCACAAGCAGATCAATTGGCGTTTGATGCATCTTCAGATATGAAAGTATGTGTAATCGATTCAGGTCTTGATCAATCTAACCCAGATTTTGTTTGGGGTAATATCACTGGTGATAACGATTCTGGCACAGGTAACTGGAATGAGCACGGTGGCCCGCACGGTACGCACGTAGCTGGTACAATTGGTGCAGCTGATAACGGTGTTGGTGTAGTTGGTATGGCACCTGGTGTTCCAATGCACATTATTAAAGTATTTAATGCTGAAGGTTGGGGTTACTCATCAGATTTAGCGCATGCAGCTAACCTTTGTAGCCAAGCTGGTGCAAACATCATTAGCATGAGCTTAGGCGGCGGCGGTTCTAACAGTACCGAATCAAACGCATTTGCTAACTTTACAGCTGCAGGTGGTTTAGTTGTAGCGGCAGCAGGTAATGACGGTAACAATGTGCGTTCATATCCTGCGGGTTACCCATCAGTTATGATGATTGGTGCTAACGACAATAACGACCAAATTGCAGACTTCTCACAATTCCCGAGCTGTACAACAGGTCGTGGCAAACGTGTAACTGAAGATGAAACTATTTGTGTTGAAGTAACAGCTGGTGGTGTAGACACATTGTCTACTTACCCTGCAGATATGGCGACAAGTGCATCACTTTCTGCAGATAGCGTTGCGATGAATACATCATCAATGGAAAATGCGGGTGAAGTAACAGCGT
>NZ_JAPEHW010000068.1 GCF_028875915.1 Pseudoalteromonas sp. G4 | reverse complement strand
GAATACCGGCCTGTCACGCCGGGGGTCGCGGGTTCGAGTCCCGTCCACTCCGCCATTTTATATATACCCTTATTCAATTATTAACGATAAGCTTTTCGCTTTAGTCTCATTTTTTACTAAATCAGTAATCTAAAACTTTATTTCAACATCAATGCTGTTCATAAATTCACTCTGCTAGTACTATTTTCACGCTTATTATCGCTTTTATTTTTTAGCCTTCTGATCAAAACCGTGTGTGATGTAAATTAAATATATCGCTAACTCGTAGCGCACTAGTTTTTGTGGTTAATTAATCCGATATTCAGTTTCCCAGGGTTAGGCTATGGCAAATTTTTTGGGGAAAGAGATTAATGAAAAAAGTTGTGATATTGATGCTTATTTTTGTTGGGATGTTGGTTGCAATGTGGCCTGCAGGATTCGCAGTCGGTTATCAGGTCAAAGAGCGTGAGTTATGCCAAAAGGTAAAAGGTAATAAAGTGCTTTTCAAATTTACTGCTGGTGGCATTATGCGAGGCGAAACTGCTGAAGGCACTCTGCGATCTAGTTTCTATGTTGATGGTTTGAAAAAGGGCATGCTGTTTAGCTTGAAGCAGTGTTTTGATAATACGCAAAACTAATACTCTCAATATCAGCCAACAATTGTTGGCTTTTTAACATCCAGCGGTTACAACGCCTGTATTTGGGGTTGTGCCATCTTCTTGATTGTAATAATAAGCGTAGCATTGATCAGAGAGGCGCAATCCATTTGGCCAAATTAAAATAAGCCCTGCAGAACCATTTGTGGTTAGTGGGAAGCCAGGCGCAGTGCGTTGCCTGCCAACGCCGCATAGATCATTTAAAGTGCAAACTGCAGTTGCTGAGGTAAAGGGGATTTCTTTACCAATATTTAAAATATAACGCCATGCGCCATTCCAATAACCTTCAACGTAGCCGTTATATACCAGCACATTAATACCAAGCTCATCCAGTTCGACGTTGCCATTTTTTACGTTTTGTACCAGTGCTTTGGCTTTTATCTGCTCTGCTGTTGTTTTCATGGCTGCAGCTGTTGCCTCTAGTACGCTAATACGTGACGCTTGCTGTAGATTTAGGAAGCGAGGGGCCGCAACAACTGCAAGCAACCCCAGAATAACAATCACAATGATCAACTCAATAAGTGTAAAGCCATGGTTTTTCATTGGTGTATTGCCTCTGGTGACTACGATGTTTTTTGGTAGTTTATAGTATAGCCAATCATAAGTCTTTGACTATGGGTGCTTAAATAAGCAAAATTACTCATCAAAACGCATTCAAGATGAAAGGGAAGGTAGTTTGTTTCAAATCCGCAGTTTAACCAAACTTTATTTTGATAAAGTTGTGTTTTCAAATTATACCTGCCAATTAACTTCTCAACGTGTCTTAATCACCGGACCAAATGGTCTTGGTAAATCAACGCTATTAGCCATGCTTGCAGGGTTGGAATCATTTCAACAAGGAGAGATTTTACTGCAAGAGCAAAGCGCCAATGCTCGGTTTTTACAAACGAATGTCGCTTTAGCGAGTGATAAAATTATCTTTCCAGAGTTTCTAACTGCTAAACAAGTATTAGATTTGACTCTTATGCATCAAGATTGTGAGAATCTTGAAAGCTTAGTAAAGCGATTTGCCTTTAATGACTTTTTACACACGAAAGTGATTAACCTTTCGAGTGGTAATCTTAAAAAGCTTCAACTGATAAATGCGTTTATGCGCAAAACCTCAGTGTTGTTATTAGATGAGCCAACTGCAGCACTTGAGCATAAAAGTGTGCCTGTGCTGCTGGCATGTATTGATGAGTTTAAAGGTCAAGTTATTTTAACCAGCCATGAGCCAGAACCATTTCTAAAATCTGGATTTGAAGCACAGGCGTTGATAAGTGCGTAATTTTTCTTTTTTCGAATACCGCATATCGGCTTATCATCATTATATTGCTGAACAATTAGGTCAATTAAAGCAATTAGGCGTTATTTTAGCGCTGTTTATGTATACCGCTTTTCCTGCACTTATTCTGCTAATTTACCTTGCGCTTGGCAAAGTTATGACGCAAGACCCTTCGTTAAGTATTTTATTATCGGTAGCATTAATCGTTATGCAAAGTGAGCTTAGTGCTGCATTGAGTAAAGGTGCGCTTGATATAAAACATCGCCTTTTTCAACGCTCATTTGCCAGTAAAGGAATGCGTACACTATGTGATTGCGTTTTGGCTTTAGCAGGTAATTTAGTATTTTTACTGAGTGTGCCTTTGTTGTTATCGTTAGATTTGGGCAAATGGCAACAAGGTCTTCATTTTGTAGTGTTTAGTATTTGTGTACTCGGCAGTGGATTTGTTGCCACCTTCAAACCTGCCCGAATAAAGCTATATATAATCTCGGTAATTATGTTACCAGTACTATTTGATTTAAGTTTACAGACGTTTCTAAGCAGTTATATAGCAATGTTAGTTTGCGTTGCATTTTGGCCAAACAGCCTTTCTTTCAAATGGTTGGCGGGGTTTAATTTCGGCTTTTGGGTCAGTTATCATTTGCATGCTTTTGCTGAAATTTGGTGGCGTGTATTAATGTTACTTGCCTTATGGGTGTGTGCAAATGTACTGAATTTACAACGGCCAGATTTGGGCTTTTTTGTTCATTGTTTTATATCGCCGTTTATTGTTTATATTGCTTCAAGCCAGCAACTTAATCAGAACGAATGCGTGTTACAGTATAAATTGTGGTTAAACAGTTTACGCAATGCGAATACGTTAGTTTATGGTCAATATGTTGTGCCTATGAGCTTGGCAGTTATTGGATTAATGAGTTTGCAATTGATTGTGGTGAGTGTGCAAAGCCTAATAATTTTTGCCGTTGCTGGTGCGTTAACAATTGCGGTTGCTAAGTATAAACCAACCCATTATGCCCTTGGTTGGTTTGTTATTAATGGCTTAATGGTAACGATTAACTATTGGGTGTATTAACCTACAGGCATGTTTTTATTAATCGTTTACTACCATTCGATAACACATGGATCAAACTCAGGATCATTGCTGAGCGTGATCGCTTGTTCAACGAGATAGCGCGCTGCGTCTACTTCATTGCTGTTTTTTAAAGCTAGTACATAATTCAGAGTGCGTTGCTTACTTTGCCACATAAGTTGCATCGCTTGAGTGCTCTGAATGAGCAATTTCTGAAAATCTTGTGTTTTTGCATTTAAGAACGCGATTTCACTTTGATCATTTCGCACTTCATATGCTTTTCTCTGTAAGGCAATGCCTATTGCTGTTGAGAGCAGTGTGCTTTGGCTTTGCTCTAATCGTTCTCCAATATTGATACAGGCATCAAGTAATCCAACTTCATCTTGAGTAACATTGCTGCAAATTTTATTAATTGTACTGAAACTTGGACTAGGTGTAGCTGCTAGCAGACTTTCTGTGCCAATAAAAAATAATAAGTCATTATTCATATTGAGTTGATTGAGCGTTTCATCGAAGAAGTAATAGGTTT
The DNA here is from genome assembly GCF_028875915.1 of Pseudoalteromonas sp. G4. Classification (GTDB taxonomy): domain Bacteria; phylum Pseudomonadota; class Gammaproteobacteria; order Enterobacterales; family Alteromonadaceae; genus Pseudoalteromonas. The sequence goes on along the minus strand of NZ_JAPEHW010000068.1, from coordinate 17,213 downwards.
GCTGTCGATATTCATTGTACTCTTGTGTGTTGGCTGCGTTAATAATCGCATCGAGAGTTTGTTGTGGGTTTTGCTTGGGATCTATCAAGCTGGCATATGCCAACCAGCTGGCGCCATTATTACGGTCAGTAGTGAGCGCGGATTGTATTGTTTGTTCATCACATACTTGATTGGCACACGCCAGAAGCGTTTGATGGGCAAGGTAGCGATTATTTGGGTAATCACTAAAAAGAGTGATTAAAGGTTGGGGCTGTTCCGGATTTTGCGCGTAAGACAATAAACCATAGGTAATTTTGCTTTCAAGCGTGACGGCGTTATCTTTTAGAGCATTGAGTAATGTGTGATTATCGAAAACGTCATATTCGTTGTTTAACTGTTTGGCTAGCTTCTCTAGAGGAAAAGAGTTAACTTTTTCGTCACTACACAGTGTTATTGCTTCTTCAGAGTTACTACTTTCAAAATCATTGCTCGCTTTGGTATGTTTTTGCTCAGGAGCGGTCTGCGTTTGCTGTGCAAGTAACGTTTTAGCGGTTTGATTGCTTTTAAGTTGTGAAGGTGTTGCTGGAGTAGGTTGTACTAAGTTAGAGAGAGATTTACCTATTGCTAGGTATAATCCAGTCAAGAATAAGCACGCAGTAATGCATATGAGCAAAAAATTTTTCATTCTAATCCCTTAGTGTTATTTTGCTAATGATATAAAAAAGCCAGCAAATGCTGGCTTAGTTTATAACACAATCAATAGGTTAAGAAGTTGCTTATGCAGCTTTTACCTTCTTAACAGAGTGAGCAGCTTTACCTGCCAATAAGTCTGCAGGGTCAAAATCATCTACATTGATAACTTGTAAGCGACCTACTTCTGCAGCTTTTAATTGCTCGGCTTCATCACTTGTAATTGCACCTAGCTCAAGTCCCATCTCTGCCACTTTATCAAGGGCAAAGAATGGCAGCTTATCTCCTTTAGCACGACATACTTTGTCGAAGATAGGTTCAACAGCAAGAATGTCTTTTAGCGTTTGCTCTTGGCGGCCAATTAGGTTTAATGGCTCGTTAGTAACATAAATATTATGTGCTAAACGATCGCGCGTTTCGCTTGGTGTTTGCAGTAAGCGTGCTACTTTTTGCTCTAATTCGTCTGTTGGTTTACGAATTGGGCGACCCCACGGGAATAACACGAGCTTTAAGAAACCACGAAGCGGTGCAAACGGCATGTTGTTGATAAGATCAGCTAGTGCACGCTGGCAAAGATATAAGTGATCTTGACAGCTCCACTGAACAAGGGCGAAGTCTTCTTTACGACGACCTTCATCGTTGTAACGCTTAAGTGTTGCAGATACTAAGTATAGATAGCTTAACAAGTCACCTAAACGTGCTGAGATACGCTCTTTACGCTTTAGTGAGCCACCAAAAACGGCCATACAAATATCAGACATTAACGCAAGCGATGCACTGTAACGCGTTGCGGTGCGATAAAATAGCGCTGTTTCATCATCATAAGGCGTTTTAGTAAAACGTGCACCTGTTAGTGCAAGCCATACAGTGCGTGCAAAGTTCGAAATAGTAAAGCCAATATGGCCCATCAGAGATTTATCAAACTGTGCAAGTGCTGCTTCTTTGTCTTCAATGTTACATGCTTCAAGCTCTGATAACACAAACGGATGACAACGAATAGCACCTTGACCATAAATAATCATATTACGTGTTAGAATGTTTGCACCTTCAACTGTAATCGCAATTGGCGCACCTTGATAACCACGGCCAAGGTAGTTATTAGGGCCTAAACAAATGCCTTTACCGCCATGAATATCCATAGCGTGTTTAGTTGAATCACGCATTTGCTCTGTTAGGTGATACTTTAAAATAGCTGATATTACCGACGGTTTTTCACCTAAATCAACAGCACCTGTAGACATTGAAACTGCAGCATCTGAGCTGTAAGCATAAGCACCAAGTTTTGCTAGTGGCTCTTCAATACCTTCCATTTTACCGATTGGTAAGCGGAACTGACGACGAATACGGCTATATGCACCACTGGCAAGCGCAAGTGCTTTAATACCACCTGCCGAGTTTGATGGTAATGTAATAGCACGACCAACCGATAAACACTCAACCAGCATACGCCAGCCTTGACCAGCCATTTTTGCACCACCAATGATGTAATCGATAGGTACAAATACTTCTTCACCTTGCGTAGGACCATTTTGGAACGGTACGTTTAGCGGGAAGTGACGGCGACCAATTTTAACGCCTGGGGTGTTTGTTGGAATAAGGGCACAAGTAATGCCTAAATCTTCTTTATCACCCAGTAAGCCATCTGGGTCACGTAGTTTAAATGCAAGACCAAGCACGGTTGCAACAGGCGCGAGTGTAATATAACGCTTGTTCCATGTTAGACGCATACCTAACACTTCTTCACCGTTCCATTCGCCTTTACAAACAATACCAAAGTCAGGGATAGAGCTCGCATCAGAGCCGGCTTCTGGTGAAGTAAGGGCAAAACATGGGATCTCATCACCTTTAGCAAGGCCAGGTAAGTAGTGGTCTTTTTGTTCTTGAGTACCATAGTGTTGCAGTAGCTCACCTGGACCTAACGAGTTAGGTACACCTACAATTGATGAAAGTAGTGTAGATTTTGATGTTAGCTTTTGTAGTACGCATGATTGTGCGTAGGCTGAAAATTCTAGACCACCGTATTGCTTTTTGATGATCATGGCAAAGAATTTATTGTCTTTTAGATATTGCCATACATCTTGCGGTAAGTCGGTTAGTTCATGGGTTGCTTCCCAATCATCTAACATTGCACACACTTCTTCTACTGGACCGTCAAGAAATGCCTGCTCTTCCGCTGATAAACGTGGCACAGGGTACTGGTGCATTTTTTTCCAGTTAGGGTTACCACAGAACAGATCTGCTTCCCACCATGTTGTACCTGCATCAATCGCTGATTTTTCTGTGTCGCTCATACTTGGCGTCACTTTTTTAAATGCTTTGAAAATAGGCTCAACAATGTACTGACGGCGAATGCTCGTCACTGACAGTGGAATAGCAATTGCTAAGAAAATTAACCAACTGATCATTGAGAAAGCACCCATAAATGAGCCAATCAACAATACCGCAGCGGTAACGGTTAAATGAGTATGCCAGTTTGCTCTGTGGTAGCTAGCAATTGCTAAGCAACCAAGCAAACCGAGTACAAATAAAGCAGTCATAGTTATTATCCTTGTAAGAGGTCTGACCAGATTCTCTTTAAGATTAGCTTTTCAGTACCAGAGATTCAAGACAAATTATTGCTTTTTTGAGCTTACAAATGTGCTCTCAAACAATGTAATTACATTAATTACATTCTAATAAGTATAGCTAAATTAAAGTCGCTTTCAGTGTTTTCCTGTCTTGCGGTAATTGACTGATAAGTTAGAATAATCTCATTAAGTTTATATGGGTAGTAGATGCAATGTGTGAGTTGCTCGGCATGTCAGCGAATGTGCCAACGGATATTTGTTTTAGCTTTTCTGGATTATTAGAGCGCGGAGGTAATACAGGTCCGCATAAAGATGGTTGGGGCATAACTTTTTATGAAGGTAAAGGATGTCGTACTTTTAAAGATTCAGAGCCAAGCTGCACGTCTGAAATTGCTAAACTTGTTAAAGCTTACCCAATTAAAAGTTGCTCGGTCATTAGTCATATACGCCAAGGCAATCGCGGCCGTGTGTGTCTTGAAAATACTCACCCTTTTACGCGTGAGTTATGGGGTAGGGAAATCACGTATGCGCACAATGGGCAACTTTCTAACTACCAAGACTTAAAACCCGACTTCTATAAACCTGTTGGCAATACCGATAGTGAACTTGCATTTTGTTGGATTTTGGATGAGATCCGCAAAAAATACCCTAAAAAGCCAAGCGATATGAAAGTGGTATTTCGATATGCAGCAAAGCTTGCGAAACAGTTACAAGCAAAAGGTGTATTCAACATGTTATTAAGTGATGGTATCTACGTGCTTGCGGTATGCTCAAATAATTTACATTGGATTACCCGTAAAGCACCTTTTGGTGAAGCACGCTTAATTGATGCAGACTTAATTGTTGATTTCAAAAAAGAAACCACACCGAATGATATTGTTACTGTGATTGCCACGCGTCCACTTACAGATAATGAATCATGGCATAAAATGGCAGCTGGTGAGTTTGTTTTATTTAAGCTTGGTGTAGCGGTTTAAAAACACTGTCTTAAATACACAAAAAGCAGCGAATAGTCGCTGCTTTTTTGTTTTAAATAGATTCAAAATTACTTTTTAACATCGTAACTTTTCAATTGTACGTCAAACTGCTCAACGCCTTTTTCACCTTTCCACATGCGTACGAGTAAATAATCCATACTGGGTGCAAACCATGCAAGCGCTTGGCGTTTATCATTATTGTAAACACGTCTGGCTTTAATGGTTTCAACATTGCCAAAGGGTAGAGTGATGGTTTCAGTACCTAATATTTCAAAGCGATAATGGCGAGCTTTGCCTTTTTTATCAACGATAGGGTAATCAAATACCTTTTTCCCTGCCATTAAATCCAAGCGCATTTTCGCTTGATAAGTCATTAAATCTTGCACGCCAGTTTCCCAGTTAATTTCAAGCGGGTACTTTGAGCGATTAGACATCACTTGTTTTTTGTCGTGATTGAAATTTAATGTGTACTTGCGATCAGGGCCCGTTCCGGTACGTTCCATCACGTAGCTTCGTGGCTTTATATCACCATTCGCACAATAAAACTCGGCGTGTTCGGAGCGTTTATCATTGAAAATCATCCATTTGATATCGCTTTTATAACTTAACTCACAGCCTTGCTCTGACACATTTAGGCGGCGAAATGCACTGCCATGACGTTCACCTTGGCGTAGAATGTCGTATTCAGCTTGATATGAATGAAGTTGTGTTGGTGTTGCCGAAATAAATGGCGAGATAAGGGCGCTGGTAAGTACCGCACCCATAAGAAATTTAGATTGTAGCGCCTTGCTTTGGAAGAACTTGGCCATCAAGAACTGCATTATCTGTTTCCATTGTTAGTCGTTTTTCACAGAACCACTGAACCACCAAAGGATAAATAATGTGCTCTTGTTGGTGAACACGCTCGGCTAACGTTTGCGCTGTATCGTCTGACTCAATAGCAACCTTGGCCTGCAAAACAACAGGGCCGCCGTCTAACTCTTCAGTAACGAAGTGTACACTAACTCCATGCTCTTTGTCTTTTGCATCCAATGCTCTTTGGTGGGTATTCAGACCCTGGTACTTAGGCAACAAAGACGGATGAATGTTCAACATTCTTCCTAAATAATTTTGCACTAAGCTTGGAGTTAGGATACGCATAAAACCAGCTAATACAACTAGATCTGGACTAAAAGCGTCAATTTTGTCCATTAACGCAGCGTCATAGTCTTCACGGCTATCAAATGCTTTATGGTCAAGCACAAGCGTTTCGATGCCGGCATTTTCAGCGCGGGTAAGGCCATAAGCATCTGGGCGGTTAGAAATAACCGCACAGATTTCACCATTAATTTGACCAGCCTTAGCCGCATCAATAATGGCTTGAAGATTCGAGCCGCTACCAGAAATTAAAACGACGATTTTGCTAGTCATTAGATAATTTCTACTTGCTCTTCGCCTTGGCTAGCAGCTCCACGATTTTGCTAGTCATTAGATAATTTCTACTTGCTCTTCGCCTTGGCTAGCAGCTTGGATTTCACCAATGTGCCATGCATCTTCGCCTTGTGCCTTTAAGATTTCTAAGCTTTGCTCAAGCTTATCTGCAGGCACAACTAAAATCATACCAACACCACAGTTAAATGTACGGTACATTTCGTGTGTTTCAATGTTACCGTTTTCTTGTAACCAGTTGAAAACAGCAGGCCATTGCCAGCTATCACCTTTAACCACTGCTTTTGCAGATTCAGGTAATACGCGTGGAATGTTTTCCCAGAAACCACCGCCAGTGATGTGTGATAGCGCGTGAACGTCAACATCTTTTAGTAGTTCTAAAATTGATTTAACGTAAATACGCGTTGGCTCCATTAGGTGCTCGCCTAATGTTTTGCCTTCAAACTCAGCATTTGTATCAGCACCAGACACTTCCAAAACTTTACGGATTAATGAATAACCGTTTGAGTGTGGACCACTTGATGCAAGCGCAATTAGTTGATCGCCTTCTGCTACTTTAGTGCCGTCGATGATTTTTGATTTCTCAACAACACCTGTACAGAAACCAGCCATATCGTAGTCGTCACCTTCGTACATGCCAGGCATTTCAGCAGTTTCACCACCGATAAGTGCACAGCCAGAAAGCTCACAACCTTTACCAATGCCCGTTACTACGTCAGCAGCAACATCAACGTCTAGTTTACCAGTTGCGTAGTAATCTAAGAAGAATAGTGGCTCAGCACCTTGAACGATTAAATCGTTCACACACATAGCAACTAAGTCGATACCAACGGTATCGTGCTTTTTAAGGTCAATTGCTAAACGTAATTTAGTACCAACACCGTCGGTGCCTGCAACAAGTACTGGTTCTTTGTAGCCAGTTGGTAGTTCACAAAGTGCGCCAAAACCACCAATGCCGCCCATTACTTCTGGACGACGAGTTTTCTTAACTACGCCTTTGATACGTTCAACTAATGCGTTACCAGCGTCGATATCTACGCCTGCATCTTTATAGCTTAAAGATTGTTTCTGTTCGCTCACGGAAATTCCTTAACGGTTGCATGTGGGTTGCATAAAAAATTGCGCGCATTTTACCTGATTTCGTGCGTTGCTACCACATTTATTGCAACTGGATGAGGACATTTGTCCAAGAAGTTTAAAGAAGTGTCTGGTGTGGCTCTCAAGCAAACAAATAATCGCTTGCTTGAGAGTAACTTAGAGTGTGAAGACGCTTAGGCTTCGGCAATTAAGATGGCACGAAGCGGAGCAGGGTAGCCCTCGATAGTTTTATTTACATCGTTTGGATCAAGAAAGTCGGCTAGTGATTCTGTTGTCATCCAATCCGTTTTACGTTGCTCTTCGAGTGAGGTTTGGTCGTTATCTACCACACGCACATTTTTAAAACCAACGCGCTCTAACCACAAAGTTAATGCTGCGGTACTTGGGATATACCAAACATTACGCATTTTGGCATAGCGGTCAGTTGGCATAATTACGGTATTTACGTCCCCTTCAACCACTAAGGTTTCAAGCACTAACTCGCCGCCTGGGCGTAACTGTGCTTTCAGTTGTGATAAGAAATCAATTGGTGAGCGACGGTGATATAACACACCCATCGAAAATACCGTATCAAACGCTTTTAGCTCAGGTAATTGCTCTACTCCTAGTGGTAAAAGATGGACATTTGGGTCTGGGTTAAAGTGTTTAATCGCTTGGAATTGACTTAAAAACAGATCTGATGGGTCAATACCCACAACAAACTCAGCACCTGCGCCACGCATACGCCATAAGTGATACCCCGAACCACACCCTATATCCAGTACTGTACGATTGCTTAAATCTGAGATATGCGGTAATAGACGATCCCACTTCCAATCGCTGCGCCATTCAGTATCAATATGCAAGCCATGAATGGTAAACGGGCCTTTGCGCCATGGCATCATGCGTTTAAGTAAATGTTCAAGTTGTTTGGTATGCCCTTCGCTTAGCTCAGATGCGTCACCAAACTCAACTTTATCTTGAATATTAATATGTTTGGTATTTGATTCAGGTAAGTTTTTAAGTACTTTTTCCCATTTAGGCCAATCGCCATGTTGCGCTTCGCGTTGCCAGTGGCTAAGCTGCGCTGGCAGTGTTTCTAACCAATGACTTAATGGTGATTTTGCAATTGCTGCGTAAAAGTCAGTAAACCAGTTATTCATTTTTAAACCTATTATTTAATTGCAATCATTGAGCAGAAGTTAAAACACTGATACCACACTTGGGTATGTTGAAAACCAATCTCTGATAGGCGCTCAAAATGTGCATTGAGTGTTTCTGGGCGCATTACATTTTCAATTGCGCTGCGTTTTTGGCTAATTTCAAGTTCTGAATAACCGTTAGCACGCTTAAAGTCATGGTGTAAATCAATTAGTAAGTCATCAACTAAGGAATTTTCACCCTTAATTTTTTCACTGAGTAGTAACACCCCACCCGGATTTAATCCTTGGTAGATTTTTTCTAATAACGCAAAGCGTTGCGGCTGAGGAATGAACTGCAATGTAAAGTTAAGTGCTACAACAGATGCATTGCTAATTTCAATGTCGTTGATATCTGCTAACTCAACAGTTACAGGCACATCCGAGCGAAAGCCCTCAAGGTGAAGTTTGCAGCGCTCAACCATTGCTGCTGAATTATCAACCGCGATAATTTGGCAATTTTGTTTGTCGATATTTCGGCGCATGCTCAACGTTACCGCGCCAAGCGAGCTGCCTAAATCATATAAATTAGAGTTGTTTTGCGCATATTGGCCCGCAAGCTTACCCATTGTGCTTACAATGGTTGCATAGCCAGGTACAGAGCGCTGAATCATATCTGGAAATACTTCAACCACACGCTCATCAAAGGTGAAATCCTTAACGGCTTGTTGGTTGGCGTAAATAGTGTCTTTACTCACTTACGTGATCTCTCAAGCTTTTAATCGGCATATTTTACGTTTTTTCTCGCCATTAGTCAGTGCCTTCATACAATCATTAATTAAAATTTTGATGTTTTTAGTAAAATTTAGTTTTCTCTTTTGTTAATTAGGTGTAGTTTGCTGACTATACTCAATATAGTTGCAGTTTGAGGCATAGTGAAAATGAGAAAAAATAATACAATTAGCACCGAAGATATTTTAGCGACTTTATGTAAATCAGTAACCGAAGTGCTTTCGGCGGCAACCAATAACCAAATTACGTATTCTGCCATGGTGCAGAAAATTACCCGTACCTGCATGCGCCCCGATATCGGTTGTTTTGTGCTGTTTGATGGGGGCTTTACTGGCCTTGTGGTTAAAAACTTTACCGCACAAGCGGCGATGGAGCTTTACGGCGACTACATGCGTAATATGGGTATGCCTGAAAGTGAAATTGCCAAAAGTCATTTGTCAGATGATGTGTCAAATGTGCTTGGTGAATTGATGAACCAGGTAGTAGGCGATTTTACCAATAAAGTACGAGAGCAGTTACATACATCAATCACGCAAAACCAGCCAAAAATGATGGCAATCAACAAGCAAGTGCAGATATCAGTTGATACCACCATGGATAGACCGCAAGCAAGACGCGTTACCTTCACCACGGAAAATCAACATATTTTCTATCTAGAATTAGCAATGGATAAAACAGAATTTATCAAGTTACATGAATTTGATATTGCGGAAGCGGTTGACCCAGACGATATTATTGCCAATGAAAAAGCAAAACCAGCAAAAGCTGCGAAGAAGTCTGATGTAAAGTCGTCTGCCAATGATGATATCGATGATGACTTTATGGCTGAACTTGGTTTATAAATCGCTAAAAAGCTAATGTGAAAAGGCCTCTTGTTGAGGCCTTTTTTGTCAGGGAAAATAAATATTATTTAACTCATATTCTATTTCGCGTCGTAAAAATTCTCGTTTAGATCACACAACACCATAAATAGCCGAAGGTCGAGTTCACCCTGAAAATAGTCTGGCTGCATATGACAACATAAATTATAAAAGCTTTTGTTGTGCTCTTTTTCTTTAAAATGCGCGAGTTCATGCACCACTAAGGTTTTTAAAATTTCTTCGGGTGCGTATTTTAGTTGATTCGCAATGGCAATATGGTGCTGTGCCTTTAATTTCTTGCCATGTGCATGGCGTTTAAAGGTGTGCGTTCCTAGCGCATTGAGCACAAGGTCTTTTTGTTTTTCATATTTAACCGAGTTTAATTTTGGCGCATTTTTTAAATAGCTCTGCTTTAAGCCAGTGGCAAAATCATACAAGGCTTTTTCAGATTTAAACTGATGGGCAATAGGGTATTTCTTTTCAAAATAACGAGCCAATTTGCCTGAGTTTATTAATGCTTCAACTTGCGCTTTTATTTGTTCTGGGTACGCGCTAAAGTAGTTCATAAAATCAACAGGACGTGTCGATGAAGCCATATTCTCTCGCTATTATTTTATTACTTAGTTACTGCTTTTCAGTTGATGCGAAGCCTAAGCTGGTTGATATTTCAGAGTATAAAAGTGGTATTGTAACGGAAATGCGTTATTTCACTGACAATAATTTTGTTGGTACAAAAATTAATGGCTATCAAAGCGCTAAATGTTTACTCAGTGAAAAAGCTGCTAGCGCATTAGTTGCTGCACAATCTGATTTTTTAACGTTTGGTTTAACCATCAAAGTATTTGATTGCTATCGTCCACAGCGAGCAGTTGACCACTTTGTGTCGTGGGCAAACGATATTAACGACACCAAGATGAAGGCATTTTATTACCCTAAAGTGGCTAAAAAAGAGCTTTTTAATAAAGGCTATATCGCGGCAAAATCAGGGCACTCTCGAGCAAGCACCGTTGATATTACCTTGGTTGAAAAAGACAGTCATAAACCATTAGATATGGGCACCCCTTGGGATTATTTTTCGCCATTGTCAGCTGGACAAAATCCACATTTATCCTCGCAGGTAAAAGCAAATAGGATGTTGCTTGCAAAAGTAATGGCACTGCATGGGTTTAAACCACTCAAAGAAGAGTGGTGGCATTTCACTTTAAAAGATGAGCCTTATAAGAATAGCTATTTTGATTTACCCATTGAGTGACTCAAAATAGGTCGGCTTGTTTTGCTTCCTTTTCAGCTGGAAAAGGTAAAGTAACTGCATGATTAAATTTGCTTTCTAAACAAAATTGTCGCGCTAAATGTGCTGAATCATGATTATCTGCGGTATGAAAGAATAAATACGGTGTTTTACCTTCACGTTGCCAGTCGGTAATTTTTTTAATCCAAGGAGCATAAAACGCCGAATTATCAGCTAAGTTAGAACAGCCAACAAATCGGATAATTGGTCGTTGCCCTGTGGCAATAACGTTTACGGGCACCCGCGGCTTTTTTTGTTGTGCGTCTATTATGGCATCGGTATTTGCAGGCTCAGAAAAGAGTGCACGGGTATCCATAATAATGCGGTCAACATTGTGGCGCATTAGCAGCTGGTTAAAATGCTTTTCGTTATCGTCTTTTTGGAAAAAACCGAAATGCCGCACTTCAATGGAAAGCGGGATTGATTTTGGCCACAGTTCAAAAAAAGAAGCAATACGTGGTACAAATTCTGGTGAGCAAGATTTAGGAAGTTGTAACATAATTGAACCTATTTTTGGCAATAGCGGTTCAAATAAATTAAGCCATGCTTTTATTTCACTGTTTACTCCCTCCAACGCCATTTGATGCGAGATGCGTTTAGGAATTTTAAAGGTAAAACGAAAATCATCGCCAGTGCTGTGATACCAGTTATTGATTGCTGTAGGGCTTGGGTCTGCATAAAAGCTGGTATTGCCTTCAACAGTATTAAAAATTTGGCTGTATTGCGCGAGCATGTCACTGTTTTTACAGTGTGTTGTAAAAACACGTCCTTTCCAGTGATTACTGGACCATTGTGGGCAACCTAAGTACAGCATTTCATTTCTTTATCGTGAGTGAATTTTTATAGCATATCAAACACGGAATTTACTCTCTACACTCGCATTTTTAAAGCGCTTAAGTATAATTGGCGTTTATTTTTTTAGTGATGACTATTTCGAGGGCATTTTAGCGCTCGAATATTTGATAAGTCTTTTACGGACAGGATAGATATGCGCTCTATATATTGCGGACAAGTAAATAAATCAAACGTAGAACAAAACACGCCGTGACCTAGGTGGCTTAATCTTTATCGACTTACGCGACCGTGAAGGTGTTGTGCAAGTGGTATTTGATCCTGAAGTTGAAGGCTTAATGGATACTGCAAACCAATTACGTAATGAATTCTGCGTAAAGGTAACCGGTATTGTACGTGCACGCCCAGAAAGCCAAATCAACAAAGATATGGCAACGGGTGAAGTAGAAATTTTAGGTAAAGGATTAGAGATCATTAACCGCTCTGAGCCATTGCCACTTGATTTTAACCAGCAGAACTCAGAAGAAATGCGCTTGAAGTATCGTTATTTAGATCTTCGCCGTGTTGAAATGAGTGAGCGTATCAAGTTACGTGCTAAAGCGTCATCGTTTGTTCGACGTTTCCTAGACGACAATGGTTTCTTAGATATTGAAACGCCAGTACTAACTAAAGCAACTCCTGAAGGTGCTCGCGATTACTTAGTGCCAAGCCGTGTTCACAATGGTAGTTTTTACGCATTACCTCAGTCACCTCAGCTGTTCAAACAGTTGTTAATGATGTCGGGTTTTGACCGTTATTATCAGATCGTTAAGTGTTTCCGTGATGAAGATTTACGTGCTGATCGTCAACCTGAATTCACTCAAATCGATTTAGAAACGTCATTCATGAGCTCAGATGAAGTGCGTGCAATGACAGAAAAGCTAATTCACGATATGTGGAAAGAGCTATTAAACGTTGATTTAGGTACTTTCCCAACGATGTCATATGCAGATGCGATGCGTCGTTTTGGTTCAGATAAGCCAGATTTACGTAACCCAATGGAATTAGTAGACGTTGCTGATTTAGTTAAAGACGTTGAGTTTAAAGTATTCTCAGGTCCAGCTAATGATGAAAAAGGCCGCGTTGCGGTGCTTACTGTACCTGGCGGTGCTGCATTATCACGTAAGCAACTTGATGATTACACTAAGTTTATTGGCATTTATGGTGCGAAGGGCTTAGCGTGGATGAAAGTTAACGACCGTGATGCGGGCGTTGAAGGTGTACAATCACCAATTGCTAAATTCCTAACTGAAGACGTGATTAGCCAATTACTTGAGCGTACTAATGTGCAATCAGGCGACATCATTCTATTTGGTGCTGATAAACGTAACGTTGTAAACGAAGCGATGGGTGCACTTCGTCTGAAAATTGGTTTAGACCTAGAAATCACAGACTTAAACAAGTGGGCGCCACTTTGGGTTGTTGATTTTCCAATGTTTGAAGAAGACGACGAAGGTACACTGCACGCAGTTCACCACCCATTTACTGCACCAAAAGACATTTCAGCTGCGGAGTTAGAAGCTAATCCGGCAGCGGCTATTTCAGATGCGTACGATATGGTACTTAATGGTTACGAAGTAGGTGGTGGTTCTGTTCGTATTCATAACAATGAAATGCAACAAGCAGCATTCCGTATTTTAGGCATTGAAGCGCAAGAACAAGAAGATAAGTTTGGTTTCTTACTTGACGCGCTTAAGTACGGTACACCACCACATGCAGGTTTAGCATTTGGTTTAGACCGTTTAGTTATGTTGTTATGTGGCACTGAAAATATCCGTGATGTAATTGCGTTCCCGAAAACAACACAAGCATCATGTTTATTAACAAACGCACCAAGCGTTGCAAACCCTGATGCACTGGTTGAACTAGGTGTATCTGTGGTTGAGTCTGCTGACGAGTAAAGATATCCAAATATAAAAAAGGCGCACGTTAACGTGCGCCTTTTTTGTTTGCTTGGAAAAGGTGAAACTAAACTTTAAAACGCGCGATATAATGACTCATCTTATTGGTATTCATTGGTCCTTAAATCTCGCCGTTTATCATTTAATGCTTTACCAACAGTTATCTAATACCCACTATGGCACTGTTTTTTCGAATATAGGTTGTATGTATGCCACGTATTAGAACGCTTGATGTGCTGAGAGGTTTCGCTGTGTTGGGTATTCTGTTTATGAATATTTACTATCATAGCGTTTTTGAATTAGGTTACGTGCCGCTTCAAGTTACACCGCTTAGCGATAATGTGATTGAGGTGATAAATGCCTTTTTTATTGATGGTCGTTTTAGGGCCTTATTTTGTTTATTGTTCGGTGTAGGCTTAGCTATTTTGTATGATAAGCATGGTCAAGACGATGCCTTTACGTTGTTAAAGTCGCGTTTAAATTGGCTTCTTATTTTTGGCTTTATCCATAGCGTGTTTATTTTTTCTGGCGATATTTTGGTTAACTACGCACTAGCAGGGTTGATTGTTTATCGCGAAATCGGCAGTAGCCAAAAAGTTCTCTTAAAAAAAGCAAAAACTTATTTTGCTATAGGCTTTTCATTAATATTACTGTTTGCGTTAATCCCAAACGAACCCATCTACCGCGATAGCGATGAGTACTTCGAAATTATTAATACCTGGCAATCAGGTTATGGCGAGCAATTAATTCAGCAAATTGTGTTTACCATTATTATGTTTGTATTTAGCTGGGTGTGTTTTATTTGGATTACTGCAGGCATAGTCCTGTTTGGTGTTTATTTATATCGCGCCGATTTTTTCAATACGGGTTTATCAACAAAGCAATTGCTTGCATCTTTATTGGTGGTGATAACCATATCGAGCATCGATGCGCTATTGCGTGTTAATTACGTTCACTTGGTTGAACTCACCATGTCCATTGCCACATTTTCAGGACTAGTATGTGCGTTAATGTATTGCCATGTTTTTATTAAGCTAAATGAAAAGCTTACCGTATTAAACAGTATTTTTGCGCCTGCGGGACGTATTGCATTTACGCTTTATATTTTGCAATCAATCGTATTTGCGCTCTTCTTTCGCTACTTTTCACCTGAATTTGTGCATAGTGCAACGCGTTTAGACTATATCTACTTGTGTTTAATATTCTCAGTTTTTCAGCTGGTATTTGCGTTTTTCTATTTAAAACTTTTCAAGTCAGGTCCAATAGAGTGGCTTTGGCGCAAAGCATATAGCGCAAAATAAGTTAAATTTTGTGCAACTGCGCGCAGTTTAAAAACTATTACTGGTAATCCATACAGTTATTAGTCATTATTAGTTATCACAAGAAAACATCGCAAAAGGTGTGCATTGGCAATAATACTTGGCATCGACCCTGGCTCTCGCTTTACGGGCTATGGTTTAATTAAACAGCAAGGTATGAAGTTTGAATACTTAGGTAGCGGCTGTATTAAAATGGGCGAAAAGCCAATGGCCGAGCGCCTTAAAATAATTTTTCAAGGTGTGACTCAGCTAATTGAACAATATCAGCCAGATAGTTTTGCGATAGAACAAGTATTTATGGCGCGAAATCCCGATTCTGCTTTAAAACTTGGCCAAGCCCGCGGCGCTGCCATGGTGGCGGCTTCGCTTCAGTCACTTGAGGTGTTTGAATATTCTGCGAGGCAAGTTAAGCAGGCCGTTGTTGGCACCGGTGGTGCTGATAAATCGCAAGTACAACATATGGTAAAGAGTTTTCTAAAACTGCCAGGCACACCACAAGCAGATGCCGCCGATGCGTTGGCAATCGCCATTTGTCATGGCCATTCACAACAACATTTAATCAAGCTTTCAGGGCAAGCGAGTAAAACAGTAAGAGGACGATTAAGACGATGATAGGGCGATTACGCGGAACATTAGTAGAAAAACAGCCACCGGAAATCTTAATTGAAGTGAGTGGTGTTGGCTATGAAGTGAATATGCCAATGACCTGTTTTTACAACTTGCCGAAAGAAGGTGAAGAAGCGGTTGTTTACACCCATTTTGTAGTAAGAGAAGATGCACAATTATTGTTTGGTTTTAACAATAAAACGGAACGCGCACTATTTCGTGAATTACTAAAAGCCAATGGAGTGGGGCCTAAGTTAGGTTTGGCAATTTTATCCGGTATGTCGGCCGAGCAATTTGTTGCCTGTGTGCATAGTGAAGATGCAACTAGTCTGGTTAAACTGCCTGGTGTTGGTAAAAAGACTGCTGAGCGTTTAGTGCTTGAAATGAAAGACAGACTGAAAGACTGGGGTATGGATCTTTTTACACCTTATACTGATGGTGCCATTTTAGAAATGCAGGAAGATCCAACTATCAAAGGAAATGCGCAAGATGATGCAATTGCTGCACTAATGGCGCTTGGCTATAAGGCAAACCAAGCAGAAAAAGCAGTAAAAGCGATCAAAGGTCAAGGGCTTACCAGTGAAGTTCTTATTAAAGAAGCGCTTAAGGCGATGATGTAAAATGATTGAAGCGGATAGACTAATCGAACCCGAAAAAAAAGGAAATGAGGATGTTATCGATAGAGCGATACGTCCAAAGCTGTTGTCTGATTACCGAGGTCAACCTCATGTAAAAGAGCAGATGGAAATCTTTATTGAAGCGGCGCGTTCTCGTGAAGAAGCGCTTGATCATTTATTGATTTTTGGTCCGCCGGGTTTAGGTAAAACTACGTTAGCGAATATCGTTGCTAACGAGCTGAACGTTAATATTAAAACAACCTCAGGTCCGGTACTTGAAAAAGCCGGCGATCTTGCAGCGATGCTAACCAACTTAGAAGAAAACGATGTGCTTTTTATTGATGAAATACATCGTTTAAGCCCACATGTTGAAGAAATTCTTTATCCAGCAATGGAAGACTATCAACTCGATATTATGATAGGTGAAGGACCGGCTGCACGCTCTATTAAATTAGATTTGCCGCCATTTACATTAGTTGGTGCAACAACCCGTGCTGGTTCACTTACTTCACCACTTAGAGATCGTTTTGGTATTGTGCAGCGATTAGAGTTTTATTCAGTTGAAGATTTATCACATATCGTTAGTCGCTCTGCGGACTTTTTATCCCTTGAAATGGAAGAAGAAGGGGCGGTTGAAGTGGCACGTCGTGCTCGAGGTACCCCGCGTATTGCCAATCGATTATTACGCCGTGTACGCGATTATGCCGAAGTTAAAGCGGATGGGGTGGTAACAGCTGAAGTTGCTGGCAGCGCCCTTGATATGGTAGATGTTGATAAAAGCGGTTTTGATTATATGGACCGTAAATATTTACTCTGTCTTATCGAGAAGTTTATGGGCGGCCCTGTAGGCCTTGATAATATTGCAGCGGCAATTGGAGAAGAACGCGAAACCATCGAAGACGTGATAGAACCTTATTTGATACAGCAAGGGTTTATTCAACGCACCCCCCGCGGTCGAATAGCCCAAGAGTTTGCTTATAAACACTTTGGTTTTCCAATAAAAGATGCGTAATACTACTTATTTACAAAAGGTCGCTTAGCGGCCTTTTTTGTTGTTTTATACCAATTGCATTAACTACTGATCATTTATTGCGACAGAGAAATGGCTCAGCAACAAGGCTTATAATTCGACATGTAGTTGT
>NZ_JAPEHW010000067.1 GCF_028875915.1 Pseudoalteromonas sp. G4 | reverse complement strand
CTGAATCCTGAATCCTGAATCCTGAATCTACGTAGGTTGCAGACTTCGCCATACTTAATACTTTCAGTTAATTGAAATCAGTTATTGCAAAGGATTCTTATCTATTAATTAAGTTACTTAAATTACATGAATTTTTATTCTGCAAATATGCCTAATTTGTTTGTAAGAGATCTCTTACTTCAACTGTAGTTAGTAACTTTTATTAGTAGTAATATCTTGAGTTAAAACTCTAACTTATTGAAATTACTGTTTTTGTGTATTTATTGCACTTTTATTTCAGATGTTTTTTAGCAAAATGTACTTTTTAATTGATCTAGATTAAATACACTATTGATAATCAAAGGGCTAGGGAGCGGCTGAACGATGGAACTATTTGAAAAAGATATTAAGGATATTGAAAAAAACAGAATAAGCTTTTATTTAGCTTGTTTAGAGGAGTTCTCTCAGTTTGGCTACAGCGATCCTTACATCGAACAGATTAAAGAAGATTTAGAACTGCTTAAAAGTAAATCTTCATATCAAGATTCATAGTTTACGAGTTTGGGGACTCGTTAGCCAAGGCGTATGCCTTGGCTTTTTTTTGCCTTATTCATAGTCTATTAGAAAGTAAATCATTGTAAAATTAATTGGCTTTTAATAAGTTATCTTATTGTTTCTAAATCAATTTACCTTGGTCTTATTTGCTGGACAACGTATTGTTATTTCATATATGTTAAGTAGTTAAATATACTCAAGGGAATTATCATGATTAAAAAAGCACTTGCACTTGCTGTGTGCACTGCCCTAGTGGGTTGTGGCGCAGAAAAGAGCGCTGACACTACACAAGTTGAAGCGAAGGTTGAACAAACCGTAACTCAAACTGCTCTAAGTTATCCAGAGACAAAAAAAGGTAATGTGGTAGACACTTACTTTGGAACACAGGTTGCGGATCCATATCGCTGGTTAGAAGACGATATGAGCGATGAGACTGCACAGTGGGTTAAAACGCAAAACAAAGTGACTTTTGACTACCTTTCTCAAATTCCTTACCGCGACAAGCTAAAAGAGCGTTTAACTAAGTTAATGGATTATGAAAAAGTAAGCGCACCTTTTAAAGAAGGTAAATACACTTACTTTTACAAAAATGATGGCTTACAAAACCAATATGTTATTTATCGCCAAGTTGAAGGTGGTGAGCCAGAAGTATTCTTAGATCCAAATACATTCAGTGAAGATGGTACAACATCTTTAGCTGGCATTACCTTCTCAAAGGATGGCTCTCTAGCCGCATATCAAATTTCTGAAGGCGGTAGTGATTGGCGCAAGGTGATCATTATTGATGTAGAAACTAAGAAGCAAATTGAAGACACTTTAGTTGATGTTAAGTTTAGTGGTCTCTCTTGGGTTGGTAACGAAGGCTTTTACTACTCAAGTTACGATAAGCCTGAAGGCAGTGAGCTTTCAGCAAAAACAGATCAACACAAACTTTATTTCCATAAGTTAGGCACAAAGCAGTCTGAGGATAAAGTTGTGTTTGGTGGTACAGATACCCAGAAGCATCGTTATGTAGGTGGTTATGTTACAGAAGACGATAGATACTTATTGATTTCAGCTGCGGTATCAACGTCAGGCAATAAGCTATTTATTAAAGATTTAACTAAGCCAGATAGTAAGTTAGAAACTATTTTAGACCATACTAACTCAGATACACAGGTTATTTATAACGAAGGCGCTAAGCTTTATTTAGTAACTAACTTAGATGCGCCAAACAAGCGTGTTGTGACAGTTGATGCAACAAATCCGACGCCTGAAAATTGGAAAAACTTAATCCCAGAAACTGAAAACGTTCTAAATGTTTCAACGGGTGGTGGTTACATTTTTGCTAGTTACATGGTTGACGCGATTTCTAAAGTTCAGCAGTTCGATATGAACGGTAAACTGGTTCGTGATATTGAGCTACCAGGTGTCGGTACTGCCGGTGGTTTTGGTGGTGAGAAAGAAGATAAAGAGCTTTATTACTCTTTCACTAACTATAAAACACCAGGTACAACTTTTAAGTTTAATATCGAAAAAGGTACTAGCGAAGTTTATCGTAAATCAGGTGCTGATTTTGACCCTGCACAGTACGAATCAAAGCAAGTATTTTATAAGTCGAAAGATGGTACTGAAGTACCTATGATTTTAACTTATAAGAAAGGTTTAAAGCTTGATGGCTCTAACCCAACAATCTTATACGGTTACGGTGGTTTTAATGTAAGTTTAACACCACGCTTTAGCCCAACGCGTGCGGCATGGTTAGAGCAAGGCGGTATTTACGCGGTTGCTAACCTTCGTGGTGGCGGTGAATACGGTAAAAAATGGCATAAAGCAGGTACGCAATTACAAAAGCAAAATGTATTTGACGACTTTATTGCTGCTGCAGAGTACTTAATTGCTGAAAACTATACATCCAGCGAAAAACTTGCGGTAAATGGTGGTTCTAATGGTGGTCTACTTGTTGGTGCAGTAATGACACAGCGCCCTGAGCTATTCAAAGTTGCGTTACCAGCAGTAGGTGTTTTAGACATGCTTCGTTACCACACATTCACAGCGGGTGCTGGTTGGGCGTATGACTACGGTACAGCAGAGCAAAGCAAAGAAATGTTCGAGTATCTAAAAGCCTATTCTCCTGTTCACAATGTGAAAGAAGGTGTTGAATACCCTGCGACTATGGTAACTACGGGCGATCATGATGACCGTGTAGTGCCAGCACACTCATTTAAGTTTGCAGCAGAGCTTCAAGCAAAGCAGGCAGGTAGTAACCCTACACTTATCCGCATTGAAACTAATGCAGGTCACGGTGCAGGTACGCCTACAAGCAAAATCATTGAACAATATGCTGATATTTATGGCTTTACACTTTACAACATGGGTGTGAAAAAGCTGTAATCAAAGCTATTATCTAAATCCGAAAAAGCGCAAACTTGATTTGCGCTTTTTTTTGCACAAAACTCAGAATTCTTTGGCTTAGATCATTGCCACCTATGGCTTGCTAATTTAGACTTCTATACATCTAACGAATTAGGACTTATCCATGTTTGCATTACCTGAAATAAATCTCAAAGGCAAAGTGTCAGATGAAGAATGGCAGTTACGAGTTGACCTTGCTGCTTGTTACCGTTTAGCTCATTACTACGGTTGGGACGATACTATTTATACCCATATTTCAGCTCGCTTACCTGGAAAAGATGAGTACCTTGTAAATGCTTTTGGTTTAACCTTTGATGAGATTACGGCATCAAACTTGGTGAAAGTGAACCTACAAGGTGAAATTCTTGATGACTCACCGTTTGAGATTAACCCAGCTGGTTTTACCATTCACAGCGCAATTCACGAAGTGCGTCACGATGCGCAATGTGTTATTCACTTGCATACCAACGAAACTATTGTGGTTTCAAGCTTAGAAGGTGGCTTAAAGCCGATTTCACAGCATGCAATGTTCCCATTGAGTAATATTGCTTATCACGGTTATGAAGGCCTCGCGGTAAATGCTGAGGAAAAATCACGCCTACAAGCCGATTTAGGCAATGCGCATACGTTAATGTTGCCTAATCATGGGGCATTAACCTTAGGTCCTTCGATTGGTGAAGCCTTTATGCGTTGGGCTGATTTACAACGAGCCTGTGAAATTCAAGTGATGGCGCTTTCAACTAGCCAGCCACTTATTGCCATTGACCAGAAAATTTTAGATACGGTAAAAGATCAGCAAAACAAAGTGCACACAGGTAGCACAGGTGGTCAAAAATCTTGGCCAGCAATGCGTCGTTTAGCGTATCGCATTGATCCTAGTTTTACAGAATAATTCGTAAACAAACATCAAAGTACTTCTAGGTTTGAAGTACTTTTAAATTTCTAAACCTTTGCAAAGTGCAAAGTAAAAATTAAACGTTTGGCAACAATAATTAGGAGCCCAACAAATATGAAAGTAACTCGCGTCGAAGTGTTTGATACCCATTGCCCTGAGCGTCCGCAATGGAACCCCGTTTTTGTTCGTATTCATACGGACGAAGGGATCTCAGGTGTTGGTGAAGCAGGTCTTGCTTATGATCTAGGCCACAGTGCAGCAGCAAATATGATTAAAGAATTTGCTGAAGCGTTTTTAATTGGTTTCGACCCTTTCCAAACTGAAAAATTATGGTCGCGTATGCTACGCGAAAGTTTTTGGGGTTTAGGTGGCGGCCCTGTAGTGTATGCTGCGATGAGTGCGATTGATACTGCACTTTGGGATATTAAAGGTAAAGCCCTTAACTTACCGGTTTACCAACTGCTTGGCGGTAAGGTAAATGACAAGCTTCGCACATATGCATCGCAATTACAGTTTGACTGGGACGATGAGTTCAAAGCGCTAGTGCAACCTCAAGAATACGCAGAAGCTGCATTAAAAGCGATTGCTGAAGGTTATGATGCGGTTAAAGTTGACCCAATCATGTATGACAAAGATGGCAACACTTACTACGAGCGCACTAAGATTATTTCTCGTGGCGAAATGAAGCTTTACCGTGCACGTATGGCGGCTATTCGTGAAGCGGTTGGCGACGAAGTGGATATTATTTTTGAATGTCATAGCTTACCGGGAGCAACTACGGCGATTCAGCTAGGTGAAATTGCTGAAGAGTTTGATTGCATGTATTACGAAGAGCCAGTGAACTACTTAAATCACTCGCTGCACGCTAAAGTAGCCGATAAAGTAGCGGTTCCAATTGCCGGTGGCGAACGTTTATATAATCGTTGGGGTGTACGTCCATACCTTGAAGATCAAAGTGTTGATGTATTACAACCTGATATTGGTTTGTGCGGTGGCTTTACTGAGACCAAAAAAGTATGTGACTACGCGGATATTTTTGATGTGCGTATTCAAGCGCATGTATGTGGCGGCCCTGTGGCAACTGCGGCATCTCTGCACCTTGAAACAGCCATTCCAAACTTTTTAATTCACGAGCATCACACCTATGCAATTAAAAAGTGGAACCGCGAATTATGTATTCAAGATCCGCAGCCTAAAAATGGTTTCTTCGAAGTATCAGAAGCACCCGGTATTGGCATTGAGCTAAACGATGAAGTGATTATGAAATCTCCACGTATTGAGATTAAATAAAACTGTAAACTAAGCTCATTATAATCAGGAATACCTAGCTGTTAGATTGGCGTTTTTACAATGCTAAACCAACCTAAAGTATTCCTGATTAATCTTGATAAAAGCATCGAGCGCCTTAAAAAAAGCAGTGAACGATTAGCGGCGCAAAATATTCAATTTGAACGTATCCAAGCCATTGACGGCACAAAACTCACAGACGCTGAAATTCAAGCGCATTATTCATCTCAATTAAATTCAAAACAGTATTACCGCAATCTTGGCTATGGTGAAATTGGCTGTTTCTTAAGTCATCGCCTAGCGTGGCAAAAAATAGTTGAACAAAAGCTGCCTTACGCAATTGTATTAGAAGATGACTTTCAGTTAGTGGGTGAGCTTGCTCCTTTGTTTAATACGATTGGATCGCTAACATTTGAATGGCAACTATTAAAGCTTGCCGCTTATCAAAATCGCACCCGACCTATCAAAGCAACAAAACAAGTTAATGAACAGTTTGATTTAGTACTTCATAAAAAGCCGCTCACAGGCTGTTGTGCGCAAGCTATAACTTATAATGCTGCTAAACAGCTTTTATCGAATACCGAGCAATTTGGTTGCCCTGTTGATACGCAAATTCAACGCACATGGCAAACGGGCGTATCTGTTTATTCGCTAATGCCTTTTATGATTGAGCAAGATGGTAAAGTGGGCAGCGAAATTACCGCTGCATGCCAAAACCAAGTTATTCGTAAGAATTTTTTTAAGCGAAAAGTACAGCAAATACACGATAAATTTAATCATTTCAAGCAAACGCAAAAAGCGCGAAAAGTGATTTTGTCTTTGTAATTACTTACTGTAAAAAACGCTCTAATTCCAAATAAAAGCCTTTTAAAACAGCATGCTCTACAAAAGGCTACTTATTTCTACATAAAGCTACATTTCTCAAATATTGTCATGTTGCAAAAAGGTTTCTAATGCGTTTCAAGATATGATGAAAAGTATAGGAAATGTTATGAAGAAAGTTGCTTTACCTTTAGCAATGGCTGGTGTTGCAGTCCTGAGTGCACCTTTTGCATTTGCACAAAAAGCCACAGCGATGAATTTAAGAACGTTTGAACAATATACCCCTCGAATTATTGATGGAAAGCCTGCTGTTGAAGGAAATTACCCATTTATGACTTCGCTTATTTCAGCTGAGGCTGAGGGTATTTCACCATTTTGTGGCGCTTCATTTATTGGTGGCCGATATGTGTTAACCGCGTCGCATTGTATTGAAGGTTCATCAGCTGAGAATATGCATGTATGGATTGGCGGCTACGATACGACTAAACCTGAATCAGGCAAGCGTTTTACTGTTGCGCAAATCTACGAACATGAAAGCTATGGTGATGTAGGTCTTAATAATGATATTGCGATAGTTGAATTAACAGAAGAAGTAACTGGTGTTACGCCAATAAAATTGATTACTCCTGAATTGGAAGCAAATCTAAAAGATGGTTCAGAGCTGATTGTGATGGGCTGGGGCAATATGAATCCTAATGGAAATGAAGCGCCAGAGTACCCTGAAATTTTACAAGAAGTCACAGTGCCGCTATACAACCGTGAGCAATGTATTGCTGACTATACGCAAGATGGCGAAACAGGCATTACAGATAATATGATTTGTGCAGGTTTTGTTGAAGGCGGTAAGGACTCTTGTCAAGGTGACAGCGGAGGCCCTCTTATTTTTAAATATCAAAATGAATGGTATCAGGCCGGTGTTGTAAGTTTTGGTGATGGGTGTGCAGCACCAAACGCGCCAGGTGTATATGCGCGCGTATCAAAATACAATGATTGGGTTGAAGCTAAAAAATCAGGTGTATCTTATAAGCAAATTAGTCGCCAAGGTTATGTTGAGCAAACGTTTGACGAACAAGCAGTGTTTACAATTAAAAATGTTGGCAATGATAGCTTTATGGTAACCAATGCCGTTATTGAAGACAGCCAAGGGCTTGAGTTAGTTGAAGTTTCACAAAACCAATGTGATGGCAAGACGCTCGCATTTGAACAAAGCTGTGACATTAGCGTACATGTAAAAACTGCTGAAGCAGGCAATGCTGGGTTTATTTTAAAATTAGATACTAATGATGCGCTAAATAAAGAAGCTGTGCTTTTCTATGGTGCAAAAGTATTGCCACAAGTATCGAGCAATATGAATGAGATTGTGGGCAGCAATAATGATCATGTGAAATGGTGGAGTGGTGGCGATATTGCTTGGCAAGTGCAAACAAGCAAAGCATCGCAAGGCGACTCAGCAATTGCAAGTGGTGATATTACTGACTATCAAGACAGTGTGTTATTAGCGACTATTGATAACGACCGTATTGAAAAATTTAATTTTAAGCATTTAGTATCTTCTGAAACAGACTGGGACTTCTTAACAATTCGTCATAACAATGAATTAGTTATCAGAACGTCAGGTATTGAAGAAACCGAATTTACAGCGCAAGAAATTACCTTAACCGAAGGTGTAGATCGCATTACGATGATTTACAGCAAAGACGAAACGGATATCGATCCAAATGGTGATGATAAAGCTTATATTGATGAAGTAAGTACAGTACTTAAAAATACTGCGCCAGAAAGCAAAGTCAAACAAGCAGCAATTACTGTTGAAGAAGAAAAAGGGTTTGTTTTAGATGCGAGTGAAAGCAGCGATGCTGAAGGTGATAGCTTAAGTTATAAATGGGAAGTGACCGCGGGAGATATCACGATTTCCGATGCAACTAAAGCGGTAGTAAACCTAACGGCTCCAGCGTATAAAACGGCAAAAAGTTTAGCGTTTAAAGTAACCGTTACCGATGCGTATGGTGCGCAAAGTAGTAAAACGGTTAACGTGACGATTAACAAAAAACCAAAGCGCAGCAGTGGTAGTACAGGTATTATTGCCTTATTAGCAGGTCTTGCTTTTGCTGTTCGCAGAAAGTTAGTTTAATTTCATTACGATTGGAGTAGCCAGCAATTATTGCTGGCTTTATGATTATGAAACAAATTTATAGTGTTTTTTTTGTATTGCTATTCACACTAGTTGCAACAGCGTGCAGCAGTACCACTTTATCTAACAAGATGACGGAAACTGAACGCAATAATCTTGAAAAAATTTACAGCTTTGATGTGACCTCAGAAAAGTTATTGTTTGTTGTTAAATCGACAGGATGTACAAGCAAGGAAGATTTCGAATTACTTTATCAAGGACACCAAGGTAAACATGAGTTTGCTTTAAAACGCACTAAGGCCGATATGTGCCGTGCAATGCCGCGAGCGTACCCTGTGAGTTTTAAATTACCTGCAATGGGCGTGTCACTTGATAATATTAAGGTGCTTAACCCTATTGATGAAAATCAACCAGCCAAACGCAAACGAGGCTAATCTTAAGCTTTAAAGATAACGCTGCTGATAATACGAGGAGTTCATTTGCAAACCTTATTCTTACGAATATACGGAGCGGTTATTTTGGCAATTAGCCTAGTGCTATTGCTAACATATTTTGTATTTTCCGAGATAAATCAGCACCGTTATCAGCAACATTTAGCTGAGCAACTTTCAGGCACCTTATACTTAATTAAACAAGGTATTAGTCGACAGAAAGATAGCGCTGACCGAGAGCGCTGGCTTGAATTAGTTGCCTCTTTAATGGATGTCACACTGTCTGTTTCTGAAAAGCAAAAAGCGTTAAATAAACTTGAAATTTCATTGAGTGACGATAATCAAAGTAGTTATCGAATAAGCTATCCCATTAACGCCAATCAACAGCTCAATATGACCTTGAACGGTGTTAGTGAGCAACTTGTAACGGGCACCGCGTTTTTATTATTGAACGAATTGGGTTTACATCCAATAGCGCAGCGCCAGGCCATTTTTCAGTCAATTAGCCAAGAATTTTACTACCCGGTTCATCGAGTTAGTAACACCAGTCAACGGCTTGATAGTGAACAGTTAGAACGTTTAGCGCGAGGTGAGATGGTCATCGTGTGGCAAACTGAATTTGACAGTAGTTTGTCATTTGATGTTTATGCCCCGTGGGGCAATTCGCAAGATTTACTCAAACTTGGCACTATTAATGTTTTTGAGCAGTACCCTACAGGCTTATTGGTATCGGGTTTTGCTGCCGTTTTAATTACATTGGCAGTGCTTATCCTGCTAATAATTCGCTTAATTGTTAATCGGTTGACTTTTATTCAGCACAAGGTGGATGCAATTGAGCCTGAATTAATCCAAGCGCAGAAAATGCCAGAAAACCTTGATGTTATAAATCAATTAACTTGGAAAATCGATCAAATGGCACTGCGTATTACCCGTTTGATTGAGCAAAAACATCAAATGTTTCGTGCCGTTTCCCATGATTTAAGAACCCCTTTATCCAAAGCGCAATTCAGGTTAGAAGCGCTAAGTATTCAAATTGGCGTGGATAATACGTTAATTGAGCAAACCAAAGCAGATATGAATCAGCTCAATTTATTGATTGGTGATCTGCTGAGTTATGAGAAAATCTCAGAGAGTGAAACAATCGCAAAAGAAGAGTTAGAGCTCAGCAGCTTTATTATGACAATCGTGGATGGCATGAAGATTGTCTTTCCAAAAGTAAAGTTCAACTTCAAGGCTGAAAGCTTATGTATTGCTGCCGTTAACAAGCAATTGTTTACGCGCATGCTTGAAAACTTATTAAATAATGCCGCGCGCTATGCAGAGTCTGAAGTGATAGTGTTGTTAAATCACAACGAAACTGAAATCATTTTGGATATACTAGATGACGGCCCTGGCGTTGATGAAAACAGTCAACCTTATATTTTTGAGCCCTTCTATCAGCAAGATCAAAGCCGGAGCAATAACATCTCTGGTTATGGTTTAGGCTTAGCTATTGTTAAACAAATTGTCTCGCAACATGGTGGTGAAATAGACTTGATAACAACTTCACAAGGTGCTCATTTTCGTATCACCTTAATAAATCAAGCGGGTGGTGAGTTATGAGGCAGCTCTTTTACATCATCTGTTTGTTAGCAGTTACAAATGTGTTCGCCCAGCAAACGGATACACAAAAAACAACGGCGATTGATTGGGGAGATTGGGATAAAAAGCTGCAACCTCAAGAGCGCTATGGTGTTGGCATAAAAGGGCAGTTGCAAAATGCTATTAGTGAACTTGATAAAAGTAATTTACTAAAAGATAGCAGCGGTGTTTCGAATACTTCTCAAGTTTCTGACAATAAAAATATAAAACGAAAAGACATTAAAAAAATGAAACAGGAACTAAGAGCACTTGAAGAAAAAGTAAAACAAGAGATTGAAAACAATGAAGACTATTAGAATTATTCCGTTAGTTATAGGTTTTTTAGTAAGCTCACAATTCTTGTTACCTTGTTTTGCCAACGCGCAAAATGAAACTAAAAGTGTATTTGAACAAGCCATGTATCATATCGAACGAGGTGAATGGGCTGAAGCTGAAACGCTACTAAGCTATCAATTATCGCAAACGCCTACGCAGCATCGCGTGCGCCTTGAGTTAGCCTTAACTCAAATGCAATTGGCAAAACTTACAGAAGCCAAAACACATTTATTAGCGCTGCAACAAGTTTCAAACCTTCCGGATAATGTGCGTTTTAATATTGACTTTTTACTTAATGAAATTAATCAACAACAGTCAAAAGAACAAGTAAAGCCTGTGCATGAATGGGGGCTTGTTGGCTCTATCGCTTCAGGCTACGACGATAATGTGCGTTTTAGTTTTGGTGATTACTTTTTAGATGATGACCCGTATCTGGATAGTTTTTATTTTGTATTACCTGATGGAAAAGAATACTTTATTTCAGATAAAGGTTACCTTTATAGCCTTGATGGTGAAATCGTTATGCCAGGTGAGTTGGGCATCGATTTATCCCCGTTTCTTGAAAAGCCAAATACGACCTTTATAGAATCAGCAGCACTTATTAAGTACAACTACTTTGGCCAGAATGTTAATTGGAAAAATAACTTTTTGGTCCGCAATATTGATAATGCTGATTTTAGTGATTATGACAAACTGCTCTATAAACTAGACTCTGAGCTTGTTTGGCCGCTCGCTAGCGATAAAGAAATTGCAGTGCAATTTGAGCAGCGCAATCAGTATCGAGGTGGTCAGCCGCAAATAAAATCAAGTGCACTAAC
Organism: Pseudoalteromonas sp. G4; assembly: GCF_028875915.1. GTDB lineage: Bacteria > Pseudomonadota > Gammaproteobacteria > Enterobacterales > Alteromonadaceae > Pseudoalteromonas. The sequence continues at coordinate 10,408 of NZ_JAPEHW010000067.1, read as the reverse complement.
GCTTGGCTATCGCTTCTTTTTTGATAGTGGTGAATGGCATTTTTATGGCCAGTATATGGATAGAAGTTTTGAAACGATAGAAGTGCAGTTTGGTGATTTTTCATATACTAACTATGGCTTTGATAATAAGTCGTGGGCGCTTGGTGTGGAGTGGAATAAACTTTTTTACAACAATCGTTTATTAGCCAAGGTACAATTTGAGTTTAAGAACAACGATGCCAGTGATGGATTAAATTATCAAGGTGGTATTTTAAAAACAGCGTTGGTGTACCAAATTACCGATGATTTAAGTGCAGTGGGCTATGTGCATTTTTTCCAGCAGGACTATAACCAAAGCGATATAGAGAAAATGTATGGGCTTGACGCAAACAGTGATATTGCCTCAATCGATAAAAGTTTACGCATCGGTTCTAAACTTGATTATCAGCTAAATGAGCATTTATCAGCATTTCTCTCAGCTGATTGGGGGGAGCGCTCGTCGGATATTTATTGGGGAGTTCACAGCAGTACTGTGCGGGTAAAGCTAGGTGTTAATTTTGAATTCTAAAGTGGCAGTAAATGGAAAAATTTAATCTGATAATTGTTGAAGATGATCATGAGTTAGCCAGCCTAACGCAGGATTTTTTCCAGCAGTTTGAATTTAATTGCAAAGTAATTAGTGAAGGCCAGCAAGCTGTTACACAAATTATTGCTGAGCAGCCAGATTTGGTGTTGTTAGATCTAATGCTGCCAGATATCGACGGCATGCAAGTCTTCCAGCAAATTAAACCTGCTTATACTGGTAAAGTGGCGATGCTAACAGCCCGAGGTGATACCATAGATCAAGTGCTTGGTCTGGAATTTGGCGCAGACGATTATATTTCTAAACCGATTGAGCCGCGTTTATTGCTAGCAAAATGCCGTGCATTATTACGCCGGGAAGTAAATGTGGAAGTTAGTAAAGAAAACAGCCTTTCTATTTGTGATATCACAATTAATAAACACAAACGAGAAGTGCAAAAAGCGGGGCAGCCGTTAGAATTTGCGGCACCTGAATATGATTTATTATTGTTACTTATTGCACATCGTGGCGAAGTGATCAGCAGAGACTTTATTTTTAAATCCCTTTGGGGAATGGAGTACGATGGCCAAAATCGCCAAGTGGATATTTATATTTCATCGATTCGCAGTAAGTTGGAAAGCGACCCCAACCAGCCAAGCTTAATTAAAACTGTGCGTTCAAAAGGGTATTTATTTACTGGATAATTTCATCTGATGTGAAAGTAAAAAGGGTATCTAATGATACCCTTTTTTGTTTTTCGAGTAACGTCAGGACGACTTTTTACTCAGTTCCTAACGCATTGTCACAAATGCTTCTGAACCGGTTGGGTGAGAGAGAAGCGAAACGAAGTTTCGCGCGCATTGTCACAAATGCTTCTGAACCGGTTGGGTGAGAGAGAAGCGAAACGAAGTTTCGCAGTCTCTCGAACGCTTTTCAGGGATGAAAAGCCGGAATATCGCGTCAGGACGACTTCCGACTCAGTTCTTAACGCATTGTCACAAATTCTTCTGAACCGGTTGGGTGAATCGCCACAACCGAATCAAAATCTGCTTTTGTTGCACCCATCTTCATGGCAACACCAAACCCTTGGATCATTTCATCAACAGCAAAACCAATACCGTGCAAGCCAACAATTTTCTCGTTAGGGCCTTGGCATACCAGTTTCATTTTACACGGTTGGCGGTGCTGTGTTACTGCGGTGTACATTGCAGTAAAACTTGAGGTATACACTTTAATGTCATCATCACCAAACTGTTCACGGGCCTCGGTTTCAGTTAAACCAATAGTGCCAATTGGAGGGTGGCTAAATACAACGGTTGGTACTAAGTTGTAGTCCATTTTCGCATTTGGCATTTCAGGGTTGAACAAGCGCTCAGACAATAAACGGCCAGCTTTAACTGCCACAGGGGTAAGCTCAATACCGTTTTCAATAATATCGCCAACAGCGTAAACGCCTTCAGCTGTGGTATTTTGGAACTCATCCACTTTTACATGGCCCGATTCGGTTAACTCAACACCAGCTGCTGCAATGTTGATTTTATCAGTAGTTGGCTGACGACCAATCGCCCAAATAACTTGGTCAACATTAACGCTGTTACCATTTTCAAAGTGCAGCGTTAAAGAACCGTCAGATTCTTTAGTAACTTCTTTAGGCGTAGCGTTAGTGTGAAGAGTTGGGCCTTCTGACTCAATCACTTCCATAAGAGTATCAACGATGAGTGGGTCAAATGTGCGAAGCGGTGTATCACGGCGAACGCATAAATGCGTTTCAGTGCCTAAACCGTGCATTACGCCTGCAAGTTCAACTGCAATATAGCCAGCACCTACAACCGCTACGCGCTTAGGTTGCTGTTTTAATTCAAAAAAGCCGTTTGAATCGATACCGTATTCAGCACCTGGAATCTTAGGAATGCTAGGGCGACCGCCAACAGCAACAAGAATATGGTCGGCAGTGTAGTGCTCACCGTTTACTTCAATGGTTTTGTTATCTACAAATTTAGCAAAACCTTGAATTACCGTTACGCCATTGCTAGCTAAGTAATTGTCATAACCTTTATGAATTCGGCCAATGTAAGCTTCACGGCTTTCAAGCAATTTAGACCAGTTAAACTCTTTGATTTCAACATCAAAGCCATAGTCAGGTGCATAAAGTTTAATTGCCTCAGCAACTTGCGCACCATGCCACATTACTTTTTTAGGAACACAACCAACATTTACACATGTACCACCTAGCGGGCCTGCTTCTACTAGGGCGACTTTTGCACCGCGCATTGCCGCTCGGTTTGCTGATGCAATACCACCACTGCCACCGCCGATAGCGATATAATCAAAATGCTTTGCCATTTGAAGTTCCTTAATTTTTTAAATCTTTGTTTTATCTGATATAGGTATTCTAACCGATAACACAATAGCCTAACTTGCAATTTTTATCGATTGCCCCAATCTAAATTAACAATGACAAATTAATAAGAAGTGTTTTATGACTAATCCATTAATTGGCCTTGAAGGGTTACCACCATTTTCACAAATTAAACCTGAGCACATTGTGCCTGCATTAAAACAGGGTATTGTGGATTGTAAGCAAACGATTGAGCAAGTATTAGCGCAAGAGTCGTATACTTGGGATAACTTTATTGTGCCACTGGATGAAGTTGACGATAAGCTAACGCGTCTTTGGTCGCCAGTGTCGCATATGCATTCTGTAGTAAATAGCGAAGAACTGCGCGCAGCCTATGATGAGTGTTTACCGCTTATCTCGGAATATTCAACCTTTGTAGGCCAGCACCAGGGATTATTTTTAGCAACGAAAGCGATTGCCGAAAGCGATGAGTTTGCAAACCTTTCAGAGGCGCAACAAAAAGCGATTAACAATAGCCTGCGTGACTTCAAACTTTCAGGCATTGCATTGCCTGAAGAAAAACAAAAACGATACGGCGAGATTGTTGCGCGCCTATCGGAGCTTGCAGCTAAGTTTGGTAATAATGTGATGGATGCCACACTTGCTTGGCAAAAACACGTTACGGACGAAGCGGATTTAGCGGGTTTACCAGAGTCAGCAATCGCACTTGCAAAACACACAGCTGAAAGTAAAGAGTTGGAAGGTTGGTTATTTACTCTCGACTTCCCATCGTACTTACCTGTTATGACCCATGCAGATAACCGTGAACTGCGTAAAGAAACTTATATTGCATTTAGCACACGAGCGTCTGATCAAGGCCCAAATGCCGGTGAATTTGATAACAGTGCCATTATGGCTGAAGAGCTTGCACTTCGTCATGAGCTGGCGCAATTGCTCGATTTTGAAAACTTTGCTGATAAGTCACTGGCAACAAAAATGGCAGAATCGCCTCAGCAAGTGTTCGACTTTTTAAATGATCTTGCAACAAAATCAAAACCACAAGCTCAAGCTGAACTTGCTGAACTGACAGCCTACGCAAACGAAAAACACGGTATTAGCAAGTTAGAAGCATGGGATTACACCTATTACAGTGAAAAGCTTAAACAGGAAAAATACGCGATTTCAGATGAAATTCTGCGCCCATACTTCCCTGAAAACAAAGTGCTAAGCGGCTTGTTCGAAACAGTAAATCGTCTATTTGGTATTAATGTTAAAGAAGTGCAAGGTGTTGATACTTGGCATAAAGATGTTCGCTTTTTTGAAATTTTTGATAGCAGCGGCGTAAAGCGTGGATCATTTTATTTAGACTTATATGCGCGTGATCATAAACGCGGTGGTGCGTGGATGGACGACTGTATTGGCCGCAAAGTGCGTGCAAATGGTGATGTGCAATTGCCTGTTGCTTATTTGGTATGTAACTTTAATAAGCCGGTTGGTGATAAACCTGCATTATTTACGCACTACGAAGTAACCACATTATTCCATGAGTTTGGCCATGGTATTCACCATATGCTAACGCAAGTAGATGTGGGCGCGGTTTCGGGCATTAATGGTGTGGCGTGGGATGCGGTTGAATTACCAAGTCAATTTTTAGAAAACTGGTGTTATGAAGAAGAAGCGCTGGCGTTTATTTCAGGTCACTATGAAACAGGTGAACCACTGCCGAAGGATTTGCTCGATAAATTACTAGCAGCTAAAAACTATCAATCAGCAATGATGATGATTCGCCAGTTAGAATTTTCATTATTTGATTTCCATATTCATGCCGATTACAACCCATCAAATGGCGATGAAATTCAAACAATTTTAAATAAAGTGCGTGAACAAGTGTCGGTTGTTAAAGCGCCGGAGTTTAATCGTTTCCAACACAGTTTTAGTCATATTTTTGCTGGTGGTTACTCAGCTGGCTATTACTCATATAAATGGGCTGAAGTACTTTCTGCTGATGCGTTTTCACGTTTTGAAGAAGAAGGTATTTTCAATAGAGCAACAGGCCAATCATTCTTAAATAATGTATTAGAAATGGGCGGTTCAAAAGAGCCTATGGAGCTATTTGTGGCATTTAGAGGGCGAGAACCAAATGTCGATGCCTTGCTGCGCCACAGTGGTATTCAATAAAATTTAATTAAAATCAAATAAGCCGCTAAAAATTAGCGGCTTTTTTATGCATTTCATTTTGTTAAGTCTATGCTTAATTTTAGCTAATTAATAAGATAGGTTTAGGCATGCTCACCAGTGTACTTGCAATTGATGATGACAAGTTAATCCACCAGATAATTGAAAAAACGCTGACGGATCATAATCAAGTTAGTCATGCATACAATGGGGAAGAGGGCATTGAAATGGCCCGTGACTCGCAGCCAGATATTATTTTACTTGATGTTGAAATGCCTGGAATTAACGGTTTTGAAGTTTGTTGCAAGTTAAAGCAGCAAACTGAAACTAAAGATATTCCGATTATGTTTTTATCATCAAGAAGCTCTCTTGAAGAGCGCATTAAAGGCTATAACTCAGGTGCGGATGACTATATTGTTAAGCCGTTTGAAACCGAAGAGCTGCTTGCGCGTATTAATGTACTTTATCAATACAAGAAGCAGTCGCAAACTTTAAAACAAGATATTGAGCATGCGCAAAATACCGCAGCAGTTGCAATGACTGACTTTAGCGATATGGGGCGAGCGATGCGCTATGTTAGCCAAACCTATGGTTTAAAGTCGCTGACGCGATTATCTGAATGCTTTTTTGAATTTTTCTCACCACTTCAATTGAATGTTGTGACCGCATTTTGGCTAGACAGTGGTAATGAATTTTTCTCGAATAACAGTGCTGTATGCCCTCTTGAAAAAGAGCTAATGCTCAATGCTAAAGAGGGCAATAGGTTTATCGATTTTGGTGCAAGAACCATAATTAATTACCCCAATGTATCGCTGTTAGTAAAAAATATGCCTGTGGATGATGCCGCGCTTTATGGTCGATACAAAGATTTGTTCCCCCATATTCTAGAAGCTACTAATGCGAAATTAGGTACCCTTGAATTATATAATCAGTTGTCTGAGCAAGCGCAGCAAATCACAAATACCTTTGAACTAATTGATAGCACCTTGCGCACACAAATCGAAAGCTTGTATGGCAATAGTAAAGTCTCTGTTGAATTGATAGAAACCTTGTATCAGCGTTTTAGTGATACCGTTCCACGATTGGCGCTAGAGCCAGACCAAGAGGATTATATTTTGGGCTCGGTTGAGCAAACGGTTGAGAGTTTGCGTCATCATTTAACGGTTGGTGATGAGATCCAAAGCTCGTTTAATGAAGTGATGACTTATATGGACCACATCATGAAAGAGCGTCACAAAATATTAAAAATGTTAGAGCAAGAACAGCAAGATGAAGTGAATGTTGTTACCTCGCAAGATGATATCGAGTTATTTTAGTGAGTTTGTATTATTCACGTATAAAAACACCTTGCTAATCACTATAATGAATTCATCTTAATTTTTAGCAATGGATTTAGAGTGTTAATTGCTAACAGTATTCCCGAACAAAAAGAATATCTTGAACAACTTGATAAACGCTTTGATTTATCAACGTGGCTATCAAATAATCCCTTATTTTCTTTGCAATATGACCAAGATGGCTTAGCACTTTCTAAAACTGATGAGCCAAAATTAGGTGCTATTCGTGTCGATTTTGTCACCGGAGCAGCAGCACACAGGCGCAAGTTTGGTGGTGGTAAAGGTCAAGCCATTGCAAAAGCTGTGGGACTAAATAAAGGAAAAGGCATTACACCTCACGTACTAGATGGCACTGCAGGGTTAGGGCGGGATGGTTTTGTTTTAGCCTCACTTGGCTGCCATGTTACATTACATGAACGTCATCCAATCGTTGCTGCACTTTTATATGATGGTTTACAACGCGCTTATTTAGACAGTGAAATTGGTACATGGATGAGCGAACGAATGACGATGGCGTTTGGCTCTAGCCATTTATTGCTGCCTGAAACACAAAGCGAGATTGACGTTGTTTATTTAGATCCGATGTTTCCACATCGCGAAAAGTCAGCCGCGGTTAAAAAAGAAATGCGAGTGTTTCAATCTCTTGTAGGTTCAGATTTAGATGCTGATGCATTGCTTGCTCCAGCTATAGCTCTTGCAAGTAAACGAGTCGTTGTAAAACGACCTGATTACGCCCCATTTTTGGCAGATAAAACACCATCGATGCAAATTAAAACCAAGAAAAATCGATTTGATGTCTATGTAAATGCAGCGATGACTGAAACAAAAGTGTCATAATAAAGTCATATACTTCAAGGGCAATTTTATGGATTAAGAGTGCCCTATGCGTGTTTCAAGTTTTACCCGATTATTATTAGTTGTTCTAAGTTCAATTAGTATTGCGTTGGCAGTTGTGCTGTATTGGGCAAGCCAGACAATTAATACCCTTAATCAACAAACAACTTCATATAATCAGCTTAAAAATACGGTAGTGGTTGATCTTGCAAATAGTTTACAAGATTACCTAGCTTATGGTGATAACCAGTACCTAACTTTGGCAAAATCACATATTGCATCGGTGGAACAAAATTTATCAGTTTTACCAGCCTCTATATCGTCTTCTCTTCAGTCGCAACTAACACAATTACAAAACGGTATCGATGGTAAATATCTTTCCCTTGGTAAACTAAGCGGTAACAAAAACGCTTTAATTGATAACGCACTCAATGAAATGGCGGATTACGCCAGTGCATTAAGCCAGTATGCGCAAAAAGCGCAAAGCTCCAGTGAACAAGCACGTTTTTATGTATTGGCAAATACCTATCAAACGAATGTTGTGCAGTTGGTTATGGCATTGAAAGAAAATAACTTAGAGAGTACTAATCTAGTACTTAAAGAGCTTACAAGTATTGCAAAAAAAATTGAAAACCTGCCTTTATTAGGCGTTTTTGACCCCACTATTGATGAAGATGAACTTATGCTAACGGGTGACGAACCAGAAGACCTAGGTGAAGAAATACAAGCCGAACTCGTTAGTTTGCCCAATCGTTTACCCAAAGAATTAGCAAATACCAAGCGTTTAAATGAACAACGTGAAATGGGTATTTCATCTCTTAGACAAGAGATTAGTAGCTTAACAAACAGTATTTTAGTTGCTGAAAAGCAGTTACGTGATGACCAAAGATTAATTGAAGAGCGCGTATTCTATACTTTGTTAGTCGCAGTGTTAGGGCTGTTTGTGATTGCTGCTGTGGTGTATTTTACGCAGAGAAAGCAAGTGCTCACTCCTGTTAGGGCGCTAAGAAATGCATTTTCTAAATTAATTGAAAACGATAACCTAGAACACATTTATGTTGATAACCCAAAAACTGAAATGGGTGAAATCGCATATTACTTTAACCAACTGATTGAAAAACAAAAAGTAGAAGCAGAAGAGCGTGCTGAAACATTGCAGTTAGTGAGCGACTTTTTAGCAAACATGAGTGAGCAACTAAAAGTGATGCTAACGGCATCAGAACAATCAATAAATGAAGTTGTGCAAAGTGAAAGCCTATTAAGCCAAGTGACTGAAATTGGAGAGCAAGTAAACGAAATTAATGGCACGGTAAAAAATAATGCGGAACTGACATTTAGCGCAATGGAAATCAGTGTGAGCCAATCTGAATCAATGCTGGCGGCGAGTAACAAAACGCAACAGCAAGTGCAGGCAGGTATGGACTCACTTGAGCAGTTATTAAAAGGGGTTAATGATGTTGCATCTGTGCTTGAAGTAATCAACTCGATTGCAGAACAGACCAATCTACTAGCCCTTAATGCGGCTATAGAATCAGCACGTGCGGGTGAACATGGACGCGGTTTTGCGGTGGTTGCAGATGAAGTTAGGCAGCTGGCAAAACAAACTCAAAATTCATTGCAAAGTATTAAGCAGCAGTTAGATGGTTTAACCTTGAGCTCAAAGCAGGTGTCACAACAAATGGTAGAGCTTGCGCAAAATGCAAGCCAGCAAACCGAATCCGCAACGAAATTAAAAGAAACGGCAAGTGGTGTAGCTGACAATGCACTGTCTGCTTCAGAAGTGGCGAATCAAGCAAGCAATTTTGCTTTAGAGCAAAGTAATTACTTGAGCGAGTTTTCTCATGCTATGGCGCAATTAAAAGCCCGTGTACAAGATTCCAATAAACAAGTTCAAGGTATTCAAATTGACCTTGAACAAAAGATGGTTCAAATACGTACCTCATTAGGTCTACAATAAATTAACCATCTTTTGGAGTGAGCAAAATGATCGAAATTAATCAAACCCTACCTAGTCATACATTCAATTTATTAACCAATGAAGGTATGACAACGCCAACAACAGCAGAATTATTTGCCAATAAAAAGGTTGTGTTATTTGCGGTTCCTGGTGCATTTACACCTACCTGTTCAGCAAGCCACCTACCGGGGTTTGTAGTGCACTTCGATGCATTAAAAGAAAAAGGCGTTGATAGTGTAATTTGCCTTTCAGTGAATGATGCATTTGTAATGAAGTCTTGGGGCGACAGTGCAAATGCCCAAAACATTACCATGTTGGCTGATGGTGATGGTGCATTCACTAAAGCGCTCGGGCTAGGTATGGAGACAGGTGTTTTTGGAGGCTATCGTTCACAGCGTTATGCCATGCTTGTTGAAAACCAAACGGTTACTCAATTGTGGCTAGAAGAACCAAAAGCTTTTACTGTCTCAAGTGCTGAATCTGTACTTGCGAATATTTGAAACAAATAAGACTTGTTTTTATTACCCTTATAGTCACTTTTTTCTTTAATTAAATTAAGCAGTTAATTGCCTTGCAATTAGCTGCTTAACGCTTACAATGCGGATTTTTAGCATTCTGTATAGTCGTGGAGTTCTTATGTTAGCACCTGCAATGGTTGAAAAGTTAAACGAGCAAATTAATCTAGAGTTTTATTCATCAAACCTTTACTTACAAATGAGTGCATGGTGCGAAGATAAAGGATTTGAAGGTGCAGCTGAGTTATTGAGAAAGCATGCATTAGAAGAAATGGATCATATGAATCGTTTGTTCACTTATGTAAGTGAAACAGGTGCAATGCCAATTTTAGGTACCATTGAAGCGCCACCGCATGAGTTTGGCTCTTTAGGTGATGTATTTCGTGAAACCTTAAAACATGAGTGTGAAATTACAAAAGCGATTAATGAATTAACACACGTAGCGTTTACAACTCATGACTATTCAACCTTTAACTTTTTACAGTGGTATGTTGCAGAGCAGCATGAAGAAGAGAAGTTATTTAAAGGTATCCTAGATAAAATTGAGCTTGTTGGTGAAGACGGTAAAGCCCTTTTCTGGATTGATAAAGATCTTGCAGAGCTAGCTACAAAAGGCACTTCCTCAATTATGGAGCCTGGCGCTTAATTAGCGGATTGCACTATGAGTTCAGGCTTTAGCAATATCTGCTGAACCCTGAACCCTGAACCCTG
>NZ_JAPEHW010000066.1 GCF_028875915.1 Pseudoalteromonas sp. G4 | reverse complement strand
GTTCTCACTTAAAAGAGGCCTAACATACTCAAGTGACTCAGCACGTTCAGCAAGGTTATTGATTACGTCTAACTCACTAAGAGCTGCTGCCATTTTTTGCAACACATCAATTTGCGGCAAAATAATATCGAACAGTTCTTCGTAGAGGCGTTTTTCAAGTGCGAGTGCATTTGACTGACTGTTAAGCACTTTATCTTCATGCTCTTTGAGTTCAGGAATAATATAGCGTTCGTTATTTTTCAGTGTTTGCCTGCGTACGTAATCAGCAGGCACCAAGTTAGCGTTTGCTTTACTTACTTCGATGTAATAACCATGTACCTTGTTATAGCTAATTTTTAAGGTGGCAATACCTGTGCGCTCACGCTCACGAATTTCCATTTGCTCGAGAATATCAGTGGCGCCTTTGCTTAAATTACGCCATTGATCAAGCTCCTGATTGTAGCCTGGGGCAATCACACCGCCATCGCGAATTAATACCGGTGGATTGTCGATAATCGCTTGCTCAAGCAAGTCTTGTAACTCAGATAAAATAGGAGTGGCTTGCTTTATTTGCGTTAGGCGCGTGCTGCTCGCATCGTTAATTAAGTCATGAATTGGGTGCAGTGTTTGTAGCGCTAAACGCAAACGCGACAAATCACGAGGCCGTGCTGAACGAAGCGCTAAGCGCGCAATAATACGCTCCAAATCGCCAACTTGTTTAAGTGTATCGTGCAGTTCATGGTTAATGGCTAAGTCGTGGATTTCACCGAGTGCATCAAGGCGATTGTTTAATTCTTGTTGATCGCGAATTGGGCTATGCAGGCGACGCTTTAGTAAACGAGAGCCCATTGGCGTCGCTGTTTTATCAAGCACTTGCGCAAGAGTGTTATCAAAACCGCCCGATAGATTAACAGTAAGCTCTAAATTTTTACGGGTTGCCGCATCAAGAATGACATTTTGCTCATTTTGCTCAAGACCAATCGCATTTAGATGCGGTAATGTCGTGCGCTGGGTATCTTTTACATATTGCATTAAGCAGCCCGCAGCTTGCAGCGCAAGTGCAGCATTTTCAACCCCAAAACCCACTAAATCTTTAGTGCCAAACTGTTTATTTAATGCGGTTTTCGCGCTGTCTAAATCAAACTCCCAAATTGGGCGACGGCGCAGACCATTATATTGCTCAATGCTACAGGTATTTTCGAGGGTTTCTGGATATAACAATTCAGCAGGTGAAATACGCTGCAGGCTTGATGTCAGTGCTTCGTCATTATCAACTTCTAAAATACGAAAACGTCCAGAGTTAATATCTAAATAAGCAATACCATAGGCGCCTTTGTCGTTATGTGAAATAGCGCATAGTAGATTGTCTTGACGCTCTTTTAATAATGCTTCGTCAGAAATGGTGCCTGGGGTGATGATACGCACCACTTTGCGCTCAACTGGTCCTTTACTGGTGGCAGGATCACCGACTTGTTCGCATATCGCAACTGATTCGCCCATTTGCACTAGGCGTGCAAGGTAGTTTTCAACCGCGTGATAAGGTACGCCCGCCATAGGGATAGGATCACCGCCAGCTTTACCGCGATGAGTTTGCGAAATATCGAGTAGTTCTGCAGCACGTTTGGCATCATCAAAAAACAGTTCGTAAAAGTCGCCCATGCGATAGAAAACGAGAATATCTCGATGCTCAGCCTTAATTTTTAAATATTGCTGCATCATTGGCGTTTGTTGGCTGATAGTATGGTCTGAATATAAATCTAACGGCATAATTGACTAATAGTTGTTATGTAAAAGGTAAAAAAATGATATTACCCGCTCATATTACTGAGCTAGCGGCAAAGTTGGGTGCTAGTTTAACTAATAAAAAGCTTTGGATCACTACTGCTGAATCATGTACTGGTGGTGGCATTAGCTATGCATTGACCGATACCGCAGGTAGTTCAGCTTATGTTGATCGCTGTTTTGTTACCTATAGCAATGAGGCAAAGCATGAATTACTTGGTGTAAACACTGACGTACTTAAGCAATTTGGCGCGGTAAGTAAAGAAACCGTAGAACAAATGGTGGTTGGTGCAATGCAAGCTGCTAATGCCGATGTGGGCATTGCTGTGTCTGGCATCGCAGGTCCAGGTGGTGGCAGTGTTGAAAAACCTGTTGGTACTGTATGGATTGCCATAAAAGTACTGGATAAACTATCAGTTAATCACTGTTTATTTACCGGTGACCGTACTGATGTTAGATTGCAAGTTATTGAATATTCATTAGAAAAAGCAATTGTGTTAATAAACTCATAAAAAACACTTGATACTGGTAATCTATACAGTATACTTTGCTGCATAACAGAGATTTGGAGAGTCAAATGGACGATAATAAACAAAAGGCCCTTACAGCTGCGCTATCACAAATTGAACGCCAATTTGGTAAAGGCTCAATTATGAAGCTAGGCGATAGCCAAGCACTTGATATTGAAGCTATTTCAACTGGTTCGCTAGGTATTGATATCGCATTGGGTATTGGTGGTTTACCAACAGGCCGAATTGTTGAAATTTATGGTCCAGAATCATCAGGTAAAACAACGTTAACATTACAAGTAATTGCATCAGCTCAAAGAGAAGGCAAAACATGTGCTTTCGTTGATGCAGAGCACGCACTAGACCCTGTTTATGCAGAAAGATTAGGTGTTAATGTTGATGATCTTCTTGTTTCTCAACCTGACACGGGTGAACAAGCACTAGAAATCTGCGATATGTTAGTACGCTCTGGTGCGGTTGATGTGGTGATTGTTGACTCTGTTGCAGCATTAACACCAAAAGCTGAAATTGAAGGCGACATGGGTGATAGCCATGTTGGTTTGCAAGCGCGTTTAATGTCACAGGCATTGCGTAAACTCACTGGTAACATCAAGCGTTCAAATACACTGTGCATTTTCATTAACCAGATTCGTATGAAGATTGGTGTAATGTTTGGTAATCCAGAAACTACAACAGGTGGTAATGCACTTAAATTCTACTCTTCAGTTCGTCTAGACATTCGTCGTACGGGGTCAGTAAAAGAAGGTGATGAAGTTGTTGGTAACGAAACACGAGTTAAAGTTGTTAAAAACAAAGTTGCGCCGCCATTTAAGCAAGCTGAATTTATTATCATGTACGGCCAAGGCATCTCAAAAGAAGGTGAGTTAATTGACTTAGGTGTTAAACATAACTTAGTTGATAAAGCCGGTGCATGGTTTAGCTACAAAGGTAGCAAGATTGGTCAAGGTAAAGCTAACTCTATTAAATTCTTAAAAGAGAATGTTGAGATTGCTAATGAGATTGAGCAAAAGCTTCGTGAAATGCTATTACTGCAAGCAACAATTCAACCTGAAGAAGGTGAAGCAAAAAGCTTAGCTGAAGGCGACGCGGAACTTTAATGTTAGCGCTATTTAAAAAAGGCCACATACGTGGCCTTTTTTGCGTTTATGTTTACAATTTTTTGCTAAGTTTAAGTGTCATACTAAGTAAAAGCGGCTAAAATATCGTTTTTTTGTAGCTTGCCCAAGAACGGACGCACTTACTATCAATGAAAATGCTCACTCAAATGATTAAGTTAGCGCTTATTACCAGCGCGCTGACTCAGCCTTTACTTGCTCAACAGGAAGAGCTAACCACAGTTAACACGAATACACTAAATGATGCTACTAAAGCGATTGAAGTGCCAAGCTACAATTTGCCAAGTAATAGTGATTGGAACTTACGACCAGTACCTGAAGACTTCTACCAATCGCCGTACCAAATAAATTTGTTTTCTGCCGAACATGGCCAAGATAACGAACGTTTATGGTCTCAAACCAAGTCCGTAATGGCATACGGTTTTGGTGTTGCAGGCTTTATTCTTATGCTGCCTGAAGATATCTCAAAATGGGATAAGGAAAATGGGGTATTTTCTAAATGGACTGAAAACGTTAAAGAAGGACCAACATGGGACCGCGATGTATGGTGGTTAAATTGGGTAGGGCACCCTTATTTTGGTGGCGTTTATTACCAAGTGGCGAGAAAGTCTGGCTATCGTCAATGGGATGCGTTTCTCTACTCGTTTACTATGAGTACCTTCTATTGGGAATATGGTATTGAAGCTTTTGCTGAAGTACCATCAATGCAGGATTTGGTAATTACTCCAGTGCTAGGTTGGGCCTATGGTGAATGGGCATATCAAAAAGAGATGGAAATTCGCAGAACGGGCGGTGAGGTGTGGGGATCACGCACGCTCGGTAATATATCACTCTTTATGCTTGATCCAATCGACTCGGCCGGTAAAGGCATAAACAACTTGTTTGGTACCGAAGTCGTAAAAGCGGGCACAGGAGGCATTAACTTTGCGAAAATACCACTGCCAAATGGTGATTTTGAGGATCAAGTTCAATTAAGTGTTAATTATCAACTAGGATCTGGAAAGGCTTATCAAGCACCATCTTACCAAACTGGTTATGTAAGTATTAAAGATCCGGTAGATATTGGTATTATTGGTTTAGGACTAAACTACGGTAGTTTAAGCCCGGGTAATCACTGGGGGTTAGAACAAGGTTCAGCAAATGGCTGGAACTTAGGTTTATATTTTTCGCCAACATTTTCGCTTAAGCTCGATTATCTCAAAGGTAAGCTAGCGCTTCAAAATAGTAATTCGAAAGAAACATTCGAGCAGTTTAATGTGGCTGCGAACTATTACTTTAACGTTGATAGTGATTGGCGACCTTTCTTCTCGGTCGGTGCTGGTGAGATGCTCTATGCTGAGGATAAAGAAGAAAAAGGAAGCAGTACCTTTGCACTGAATGCGGGGCTGGGTTTACATTATAAAATTAATAACAATTTTGCTTTGCAATTAGACGCAAAACGCTTTTTTAACAGTAAATATAGCAATCAAGATGATGTGTACAATTTATCGTTGATTTACTTTTTTGGCGATGGTCAAAGATAACAAGCTAGCAAAAAATAAGCGACCAATTGGTCGCTTATTACTGACAACAACTTAGGAAGCAATCTAAGTTAACTGGTTTGTAAATATGTCTTAAAAAACATATTTAGCAGAAAGTTGTAGACGGTTGATATCGCCATCAGCACCGCTTTCAGTCTCGCGCTCACCTACCTTGTACTCAACACCAAACGTCATCTTTTTAACAGGTGAATAGAGTAAGTTAGCGCTGTAACTCATTGAGGTTTTGGTAGGGTCGCCGGTAATCGCAAGCAAATCCGTATTATTATCCGCACTGAAATAAGATGCTAAGAAGGTCGAACGAAGCTTGTCACTCCAGTGGTGCTGGTAGCCAACAAAGCCTGAAACAGAATCGATTGCATCAAGGTCATTACCATTTAATACTGCACCATGTGCAACATTAAGACCGACATAACGGCCTAAGCCTTTACCTGTGGTAACCATGTACTTTAAGTTATTCTTACCAAAATCAAGTCGACCAGATGCGCTCACACCAAAAGAGGAAGTTGATGCATCAGCACCACCGGCTTTATAGGTAAGCTGTCTTGCAAGGCCGGCAACAGTGAAGTGACCCCAGTCACCTTTAAAAGTGTAGCGAGCCGTGATATCAGGTAAGCTTGCATCGTCAGTCTCGTTTCTAACGCCACCTGTAGTTGTAATGGTGCTCTCAGGGTTTTCTGCAGACACAGAGAAACCGCCTGAGGTATATTTAATCATTGCTTGTCGAACGAACACAGTACCTTCAGCTGGGCCTACAAAATCTAGGGTTTCAGGTAATGCACTAACGTTTTGGAAGTTAGACCATGCCTGACCGAATAAAAAACCATTGTAAGTTACAAATGCTTGGCGAATACGAGGTGCATAAGAGTTTGAAACTCGTTCATTACCACCTGGTGATGCAATAAAGTCGAGCTCAATTTTGGTATTAATCGACTGGCCGTTGTCTAGTTTAGTCGATGTCGCTAAGTTGAAACGAGATTGACGTGCATGCATATCAAATACTGGATCAGTATCAGCATCAGCACCTACTGGTGTTGTACTTGGTACGTAAAAATCACGACCAATGCTTGTGCCACCAACAGTACCTGCTGACCAATCACTCCACATAGCATCTAATTTTACGTAACCACCGTATTTAACATCTGTTGATTCTAAAACACCCGCATGAGCAGACGCACCGAACAATACTGCTAAAACGCTAAGCGCTGTTGTTGTTAATTTATTGTTTTTCATAACTGTATCCCGATTAAGTTAACATCTTCACTTTTGGCCATGTTCAGATTTTGCTCAATTACCCATTGGTCTATACGACTAAGGTATAGCTAATTTGTATATTACAGAGCGTTTATTCCATTAAACGTATGGAAGTTACTGAAATTGTGAATATTTTGTTAAAAATATAGTTGCTTTTTTGCAGTAAACCTAAAAAATAGCAAAATAAATATTTAATAACCTGAATATAAAAGACAATTTAATTTTATGTAGCATAACTAGTTGTTAAAAAGATGATCTTGATTAGGTATTACTTATATTTAAATAGAGATGCTACTAAGGTCTAATTCTTTATACTACCTAGCTGAGTAATGCTTGAGGGTATTGGTCTAGGTTGCATTTAAGCAACTAGCAACAAAGTTAAAAGGGGACAACACATGTCACAAGAAATCTATCCAGTACCGGCTTCAGTTAAAGAAGCTGCGTTAATCGACGAAGCAAAATACAATGAATTATATCAATGGTCGATTGACGACCCTGAAGCATTTTGGGGTGAGCAAGGGAAGCGTCTTGATTGGATTAAGCCATTTACTAAAGTTAAAAACACCTCATTTGATAAAGGCCATGTAAATATTCGCTGGTATGAAGATGGCCAACTTAATGTCTCTTATAACTGTATTGATCGTCACCTGAAAGATAAAGCCGATAAAGTTGCTTTAATTTGGGAAGGTGATAACCCTGAACAATCTGAAAATATTACTTATCAGCAACTGCATGATGAAGTCTGTAAATTAGCGAATGGTTTGAAAAAGCTTGGTGTTAAAAAAGGCGACCGCGTAGCGATTTATATGCCAATGACACCTCAAGCGATTTACGCGATGCAGGCATGTGCGCGTATTGGTGCTGTTCATTCTGTAGTTTTTGGTGGCTTCTCACCTTCAGCTATTGCAGATCGTATTAAAGACTCTGGCGCTAAAGTGGTAATCACGTCGGATCAAGGCCGCCGCGGTGGTAATGCAGTACCACTTAAAGCCAATGTTGATGAAGCATTAGCACAACCGGGCGTAGACACAGTCGAAGCGGTTGTTGTTCACCAGCTCACTGCTGGCGATGTTGCTTGGAATGATGTTGATGTTTGGTGGCATGACTTAGTTGCTGATCAAGCTACAACATGTGAACCAGAAGTTATGGATGCAGAAGATCCGCTCTTTATCCTTTATACATCAGGCTCTACAGGCCAACCAAAGGGCGTAGTTCACAGCTCTGCAGGTTATTTAGTGTATACCTCGCTTACCCATCAATACGTTTTTGACTTACAAGAAGACGATATTTATTGGTGTAGTGCCGATGTGGGTTGGATCACAGGTCACAGTTATATTGCTTATGGCCCGCTTGCTAACGGCTGTACTCAGGTTATTTTTGAAGGTGTACCAACCTATCCATCATCAGGTCGTATGGGTGAAGTAGTTGATAAGCACAATGTTACAATTCTTTATACAGCACCGACAGCAATTCGTGCGTTAATGGCGAAAGGTGATGAGCCTACAGCTTCGTCTAAGCGTGAATCATTACGTATTTTAGGTTCAGTTGGCGAACCAATTAACCCAGAAGCATGGGCTTGGTATTACGAGAACATTGGTAATAGCAATTGCCCAATTGTTGATACTTGGTGGCAAACTGAAACTGGCGGTGTGATGATTACACCACTACCTGGCGCAACAGACTTAAAACCAGGCTCAGCAACGCGTCCATTCTTTGGTATTTTACCAGCATTATTTGATGCAGAAGGTGAAACACTGCAAGGTGCAACAGAGGGTAACTTAGTTATTCTTGATAGTTGGCCATCACAAGCGCGCACAGTTTATGGCGACCATGAACGCTTTGAACAAACGTATTTCTCAGCCTACCCAGGTGTGTATTTCACAGGTGATGGTTGTCGCCGTGATGAAGATGGTTACTACTGGATCACAGGACGTGTTGATGACGTATTAAACGTATCAGGTCACCGCCTCGGTACAGCAGAAATCGAAAGTGCACTTGTAGCCCATGAAGCGGTTGCTGAAGCTGCGGTTGTTGGTTTCCCACACGATATTAAGGGTCAGGGGATTTACGTATACATTACACCGAATGATGGTGTTGCAGTAAGTGATGAGTTGACCAAAGAAGTACGTAATTGGGTACGTAAAGAACTAAGCCCAATTGCAACACCAGATATGATCCAATGGTCTCCAGGTTTACCAAAAACACGCTCAGGTAAGATTATGCGTCGTATTTTACGTAAGATCGCTGCAAATGAATACCAACAGTTAGGTGATACATCAACGCTAGCAGATCCGAGTGTTGTTGAGGAGTTAATCGAAAACCGCTTAAACCGTTAATTAGGTTTGAGAATCGACTAAACTCGCAGTAACATGAAGGCTGTTATCAGTGATAACAGCCTTTTTATTAGGAGTCATATATGAGCAAGTTTTTGATAGCGGATGATCACCCTTTATTTCGAGAAGCGTTAAAAGGGGCTTTAAATGGCAGTTTCGATGATTTAGAAATCTTTGAATCAGAGAATTTTGATACAACGCTCAATGTACTAGAACAACAACAAGAGCTCGATTTACTATTATTAGACCTACATATGCCAGGCAGTGGTGATTTGTACGGTTTAATTCGCATTCGTGAAGATTACCCCGATTTACCTATTGCCGTTGTCTCAGGCACTGAAGATATTCAAGTTGTTTCTAAAGTGATGAGTTATGGTGCCCTTGGTTTTATTCCTAAATCATCCTCATCAGCACAAATAGCTGAAGCTATTGAAGAAATTTTAGATGGTGAAACTTGGTTACCAACATCAATGGCAGATAAAGTGGAAGAAGTGATTGAACAAGACGCAGAGCTTGCGCAGCAAGTTGCATCACTCACACCACAGCAATACAAAGTTTTAAGTTATTTACATGAAGGTTTACTCAATAAGCAAATCGCTTACGAGCTAAACATTTCAGAAGCTACAGTGAAAGCACATATCACCGCAATTTTTAGAAAGCTTGGCGTGTATAATCGTACCCAAGCGGTGTTAATTGCGAGCAAGCTTCAATTAGAACCTGTTGAATCCAGTTAAACCATTCACACATAAAAAAACCGAGCATCTTAGCTCGGTTTTTTATTATGTGTTTAAATATAACTGTCATGTTTTAGCTTGAAGTTAAGCGAATAAACTTCTCAGCTAACTCATCAAGTGTTTCATTGTGTTCAGGGTCTTTTTTAATGCAGTCAATTGGGCACACACTTACACAGGTTGGTTGGTCATAGTGGCCAACACACTCAGTGCATTTATTGGGATCAATTTGATAAATTTTTTCACCCATGTAAATTGCCTGATTAGGGCATTCAGGGTCGCACATATCACAATTGATACACTTCGAATTTATCATCAACGCCATGATATTAGGCCTTTTTAAAAGGGTTACGCGTATCTTGGTCTGAATCTAAATTACGTAATAAAATTGCTTTATCAAGGTCAATATCTTCCGGCAATGGAATTTTTACAATATGACCTGAGCCTTTTGCATCATCAATACGTTCACCTTTCTTATTTTCCATATGATCTAAGGTAAACTGGATGTTGCCTTGTGGTGTCATAAGTTCCATTGAGTGGCCTGTACAGAACTTATTTTTCACATCAATTTCAACCAAACCATTGTTGTGACGACCTAACACTTCCCCCACGAATTGTTGTTTATCTGAAACTGAGTGACCATATTCATAGTTTTGATACTCTTGATGTACATGACGCTTTAAGAAGCCTTCGGTATAACCGCGGTGTGCGAGGTTTTCTAGGGTGCGCATTAAGTTTGGATCAAACGGCTTACCAGCAACTGCATCATCAATCGCTTTACGGTAGACCTGTGCAGTTCGTGCAACGTAGTAGAACGACTTAGTACGTCCCTCAATCTTTAAACTATGTACACCCATTTTGGTAAGTTGATCAACGTACTGTACTGCACGTAAATCTTTCGAATTCATTATGTAAGTGCCATGCTCATCTTCAAATGCAGGCATATACTCACCTGGGCGACCTTGCTCTTCCAGCATAAATACTTCGTTTGTTGGTGCGCCTTCACCTAACGTTGGGATCACTGAGCTTGGGTCAATTTTGTGCACAACATCGCCGGTTTCGGTTTCTTTACCCGGTTTTACATCGTATTCCCAACGACATGCATTAGTGCAGGTACCTTGATTTGGGTCGCGCTTATTGATGTATCCTGAAAGCAAACAGCGACCAGAGTACGCCATGCATAATGCACCGTGAACAAACACTTCTAATTCGGTTTCAGGGCATAACTCACGAATTTGGCCAATTTCTTCTAGCGATAATTCGCGTGATAAAATAACCCGTTCAACCCCTTGCTGCGCCCAGAATTTAACCGTTGCATAGTTTACAGCATTAGCTTGAACCGATAAGTGAATCGGCATGTCAGGCCATTTTTCACGAACCAACATAATTAAACCCGGATCAGACATAATCAAGGCATCAGGGCCCATTTCAATTACTGGTTCAATATCACGTAGGTAGGTATTTACCTTAGCGTTGTGTGGCGCAATATTTGATACCACATACAGTTTTTTACCTAAATCGTGTGCTTCATTGATCCCGAGCGCTAAATTATCAAGGTCGAACTCGTTATTACGCACGCGCAAACTGTAACGTGGTTGACCTGCGTAGACTGCATCTGAACCATAGGCAAAGGCATAACGCATATTTTTAAGGCTGCCTGCTGGCGATAATAATTCAGGCACAAAAGGTTTATTCATTTAGATATCCTCATACATCGAACTGGGTTCTGGCCAGTTGCATGATTAAAAAAGCGCGCAATTTTATCAAAGAGCAAATTAATGGATGTTGATGTAGATCAACTTTTCAAAGAGGCTTTCGGTAGCATCATAAAAACGAGCAAAACAAAGCGGATTAATAGGAAAATTTCTATTTTGATGGAAAAGTGAGCAGAATATTTTCGGTTTTAATAGGATTTTCACACAAATATGCGTATAATTCGCGGCCGTTAAAATCATTAATTATTTATGGAGCATAAAAGATGGCTTTAGAGCGTACTTTTTCTATCGTAAAACCTGATGCAGTTGCTAAAAACCACATCGGTGCTATCTACAACCGTTTCGAAACTGCTGGTCTTAAAATCGTTGCAGCTAAAATGGTTCACCTTTCAAAAGAAAAAGCTGAAGGTTTCTACGCTGAGCACAGCGAGCGTCCTTTCTTCGGTGCTTTAGTTGAGTTCATGACATCTGGTCCAGTAATGGTTACTGTTCTTGAAGGTGAGAATGCAGTACTTAAAAACCGTGAAATCATGGGTGCTACTAACCCTGCTGAAGCGCTAGCTGGTACTTTACGTGCTGACTACGCAGACAGCATCGACGAAAACGCTGTTCACGGTTCAGACGCTGTAGAATCAGCTGCACGTGAAATCGCGTACTTCTTCTCTGACGAAGAAATCTGTCCACGTACTCGTTAATTCTTAACGACGTAGACAAGCTGCATTAACTTTGTTGATGCAGGAGAAAAGGGCTCTTTAGCCCTTTTCTTGTCATTTTGAACTAAAGCCAAGAATTTCATTCAAATTGTCACCTTTGCTTTAAATTTATAAACACGCCTTACTGACATCACATTCCATTTGAAGGTGTATAAAAGTAAAGCAAAGTTGATATATCGACTAATATTGAGTTGTGTTACGTACTGGGGTCTGAGTTATGAGTGCTGCGGAAAAGAAAATTAATTTACTGGATTTAACCCGTGAAGGAATGCGTGAGTTGTTTGTTTCGTGGGGTGAAAAGCCGTTCCGTGGCGATCAGGTAATGAAATGGGTGTACCATTTTGGCATCGATAACTTTGACGAAATGTCAAACATCAACAAAAAGCTAAAAGCTAAATTACACGCTGAGTGTGAAATTAAAGCGCCTGAAATTTCAGTTAAACAAGTAGCTTCAGACGGTACTATTAAGTACGCATTGGTACTTGAAGGTGGGCAAGAAGTTGAAACTGTATGGATCCCAGAAAAAGACCGTGCAACTTTATGTGTTTCGTCACAAGTAGGTTGTGCCCTTGAATGTACCTTCTGTTCAACAGCACAACAGGGTTTTAACCGTAACCTAAAAGTATCTGAAATTATTGGTCAGGTTTGGCGCGTAGCAAAAGACATCGGTTTACACGGTGACTCAACAAAACGTCCTATTACCAATGTGGTAATGATGGGTATGGGTGAGCCACTTTTAAATATCAATAATGTTGTTCCAGCGATGGAACTGATGATGGATGATTGGGCATTTGGTTTATCTAAGCGTCGCGTTACCTTAAGTACTTCAGGCGTTGTACCAGCTCTTGATATCTTGAAAGAAAAAATTGATGTGGCTTTAGCAATTTCGCTTCACGCTCCAAACAACGAACTGCGTGATGTACTAGTACCTATCAATAAAAAGTACCCAATTGAAGAGTTTTTAGCAGCATGTCGTCGCTATATTGATGGCTCAAAAGCAAACAAAGACATCACAATTGAATATGTTATGTTGCAAGGTGTAAATGACAGCACTGATCATGCTCACGAGCTAGTAAAAGTGCTTAAAGGCACACCGTCAAAAATTAACCTTATTCCGTTTAACCCATTCCCAGGTAATGAATATGGCCGTTCAAGTAATAGCCGTATTGACCGCTTCTCTAAAGTGCTTCAAGCTGCAGGCTTAACCTGTATTGTACGTCGTACTCGTGGCGATGATATTGATGCAGCCTGCGGTCAATTAGTAGGTGATGTGGTTGACCGTACAAAACGTGTTATGAAGAAAAAGCAGCTTGATGATAATAAAATCGCTGTAAATACAGTTAACCCAGAATTGGTACTAATAAAAAATTAGATGATCCCAACGCTAATTCGGGTAGAATTAAGGTAATTGTCAGAAAATGAGTATAACTATGCGTCGTTCAATATTAGTAGGTGTTGCAGTACTTGCAACAACAGGATGTGTAACCGAAAGTGTGTATGTAGGCAGTGATAAACCGGTAGTGGAAAATCGCATCGATAACGATGAGGCTGCAAGAACACGTATCTCTCTGGCATTAAAATATTTAGCGTCAGGCGATAGTACACAAGCAAAATATAACCTTGAGCGTGCTGCAAAATTTTCACCAAAGCTGCCTGAAGTGCATTACACCACTGCTTATTATTATCAGCAAGTGGGTGAAAATGAGCTTGCTAAAGACTCGTACCTGCGCGCAATTGACATTGCACCAAATGACCCAAATACCCTGAATAACTATGGTGTATTTTTATGTGGTTTAGGTGAATACGATGAAGCATCAGACTACATTTTACGTGCGATTGAAGTGCCAAGTTACTTACGTGTTTCGCAAAGTTATGAAAATTTAGCCCTATGTGCCATCGAAAATAACGAATTTGATGAAGCTGAAGAATATTTAGAAGCGTCTGTTAAACACAGCCCTTCGCGTGGCTCTTCGTTGGTCAACTTGTCTGCTATTTATTACGCTAAAAGTGATTTACACCGTGCTCAGACGTTTATGAACCGTTATGAAAAATCTGGCCGTATTTCATCACGCTCTTTAATGTTGTCATACTTAATTGAAAGCCGTATGGGTCATATTGAAAAGGCTAGTACTTTAGCGCTTACACTTCAGCAAACATATGCTAATTCAATTGAAGCTAAGCAAATTAAACAAAAGAAAACCGCTGATAGTGAGTTTGAACGACTGCGTGAGAGATACCGCAAAAATGAAATAAGCAAACTGAAAAAAGAGCTTAATCCAGATGGTAAATCGGTTGTTAAAAAACCAAAAGTAAAAGTGGTTAAACGCAAAACTCCAGCTGAAAATGCACAACTAACCGTGACTGAAAAAGTGGATATCGAACCACAAGCACAAGTTGAAGTGGCAAAACCGATTCAACAAGTAACTAAAAATGAAGTTGTATTAGCGCAAGCTAAAAAGGCTGAAGATGCAGGCGAAGCGGTAGAGCAGGTTGCAACCCCATTAAAACTTGTTGAAACGCCTTATCACGTAATGAAAGGTGGCGAAAACTTATTCTCAGTGTCGGTTAAATACAATGTGAAACTGGCAAAACTGCTTGAGTGGAATGGTTTAACAGAAAACGATCCTGTTTTCGCAGGCACAAAAATCTATCTAAATAATCCGAATGTGTACCACTTAGTTAAAGATGGCGATACGCTATTTAGCATCTCTGTGAAGTATAATTTGCGCATGAAATCACTGGCTGAGTGGAACGATATCCAAGAATCGGCAACTTTAAGCCCTGGCAATAAAATTATATTAGTGAATCCAAAAACTTACGCACTATGACCGAAGAAGTATTAGAGCAACAACCCAGCATCAAGTTAGGCGTGCAACTTTCAAACGCACGTGAACAATTTAATGTTTCGGTTGATGAGATGGCGCACAAGTTAAAACTAACCGCAAAACAAATTGAAGCACTGGAAGGTGAAGATTATAGCCAGTTAGGCCCAGTTACATTTGTGAAGGGCTATATTCGCAGTTATTGCCGTGAATTTTCACTTAATGAAGCGGATTTAATGACACAATTTTCGCATCAACGTGAAGAAGCAGAAAAGCGCATGCAAAGCTTCTCACGTCGCACTGAGCGTGAAGCGAAAGATAATAGATTAATGCTGTTTAGCTATGCAATTATCGCCTTGATCATTGGTTCTTCGTTGTTCATTTGGTGGCAAAATCTAGACGTAGCGCCGATCGCACCAGAAAAGCAAACTGTGGTGCAAATTAGTGAAAATGAAAAAATTGAACCTGTTACAACCGATAGGTTACCAATACAGCAGGCCGACAACTCAGAAGCACTAAAACTTGCTGCTAATGAGGTTGAGGATGGCAACACTGAGCCTGAGCAGTCTTTAGAGCAAATAGAAGCGCAGCCAGTGACTCAAATTGTTGAAAACAAGCGTGCACCAACTAAGCGTGCCACTAATGTTGATACCATCACAATGACTTTTAAAGATGATAGTTGGGTTGAGATTTTTGACGCCGATGGCGAGCGTGTCGCGTTTGGTGTAAAGAAAAAAGGCTATGTAATGACATTAGAAGGCAAAGCTCCTTTTAATGTTGTATTGGGTAAACACTACATTGTTGATGTTAAATTTAATGGCGATTTAATTGATATTTCGCACTTTCCAACTAACCGTTTAGCCAAATTTAGCCTGCCGTTGAGTGAGTAATAAGTATGTTTTCAGAATCTCCAATAAAACGTCGTAAATCAAAACGCATTTATGTAGGTAATGTTCCGATTGGCGATGGAGCACCCATTGCCGTGCAATCGATGACCAATACGGAAACCACTGATGTTGCCGCTACTGTTGCGCAAATCAAAGCGATTCAAGATGCAGGTGCTGATATTGTGCGTGTATCTGTACCAACCATGGATGCAGCTGAAGCATTTAAAGAAATCAAACAACAAGTAGATATTCCACTCGTTGCAGATATTCACTTTGATTACCGCATCGCATTAAAAGTTGCTGAATATGGTGCTGATTGTTTACGTATTAACCCAGGTAACATTGGCAGCGAAGAGCGAATCCAAGCCGTGGTAGATGCTGCGCGTGAAAAGAATATTCCAATTCGTATTGGCGTTAATGGTGGCTCGCTAGAGCGTGATATTCAAGAAAAGTACGGTGAACCAACACCAGAGGCGTTACTTGAATCAGCAATGCGTCATGTCAATATTCTAAAACGTTTAAACTTTGAAAACTTTAAAGTATCCGTTAAAGCGTCTGATGTCTTTCTAGCTGTTGGTGCGTACCGTTTATTAGCAAAAGAAATTGAACAGCCACTGCATTTAGGTATTACTGAAGCGGGCGGTTTTAGAGCGGGGTCAGTTAAATCGGCAGTTGGGCTAGGCATGTTACTTGCCGAAGGCATTGGTGATACGTTACGAGTCTCGCTTGCGGCTGATCCTGTGCAAGAGATTAAAGTCGGTTTTGATATTTTAAAGTCTCTGCGTATTCGTTCGCGTGGTATTAATTTCATTGCTTGTCCAAGTTGCTCACGTCAAGAATTTGATGTCGTAAATACGATGAACCAACTGGAAGAGCGCTTAGAAGATGTAATCGAACCTGTGACTGTTTCTGTTATTGGCTGTGTGGTAAATGGCCCAGGAGAGGCACTTGTTAGTGACTTAGGCTTGGCGGGGGCTAATAAACGTTCAGGTTTATATATCAATGGTGAGCGTCAAAAAACACGTATTGATAACAATCAAATTGTTGACCAATTAGAAACGCAAATTCGAGATTACATCGCTAAAAAGAGTGCTGAACAACAAATAGACGTTAAGTTAGTTGAGTAAGTAGTCTCGTTGGGTATAATTGACAATCTTCTTTTTCTGGGGCGATTTCGCCCCATGCATTTAATTAGCATTAGGGTAAGGTAAGGCAGCGTGGCAAAACAAATCCAAGCAGTTCGCGGCATGAATGACTGTGTACCAGGTGATACTCAGGTATGGCAGAAAGTAGAAAGTATTTTACGCGAAACAGTTGCATCATATGGCTATCAAGAAATTCGTTTCCCAATTGTTGAATCAACTGATTTGTTTAAGCGCTCAATTGGTGAGGTTACGGATATCGTTGAAAAGGAAATGTACACCTTCGAAGACCGTAACGGTGACAGCCTTACGTTACGCCCTGAAGGTACCGCTGTATGCGTTCGCGCAGGTAATCAAAACGGCCTTCTTTACAACCAAGAGCAACGTCTTTGGTATATGGGACCAATGTTCCGTCACGAAAGACCACAAAAAGGGCGCTACCGTCAGTTTCACCAGTTTGGCTTGGAAGTCTTTGGTTTTGAAACTGCAGACATTGACGCAGAAGTAATTATTTTAACGGCGCGTTTATGGCAAGCGTTTGGCATTAGTGAGCATGTGCGTTTAGAGCTGAACTCACTTGGTTCAAATGAGGCGCGTGCTAAATACCGTGATGCATTAGTTGCTTACCTTGAGCAAAATATTGATGCTTTAGATGAAGATTCGAAGCGCCGTATGCACTCAAATCCATTACGTGTACTAGATAGTAAAAACCCAGATGTACAGGCCGTTTTAGTGAATGCACCTAAACTGTCAGAACATTTAGACGAAGAATCACAACAACATTTTGCAAATTTATGTGAACGTTTAGATGCAGCAGGTATCGAATATCAGGTTAATGAGAAGCTGGTTCGTGGTTTAGATTATTACAACCGCACGGTTTTTGAATGGGTAACCGAAAGCTTAGGTGCTCAGGGCACCGTTTGTGCTGGCGGTCGTTATGATGGCTTAGTAGAGCAATTAGGTGGTAAAGCAACGCCTGCAGTTGGTTTTGCAATGGGCATGGAGCGTTTAGTTCTATTATTGCAAGAGCTTAACTGTGTTGGTGAAATTCGCCGCACCAATGATGTTTATATTGCGGCAATGGGCGATGCAGCGAGCATTCAAGCGCCAGTAATTGCCGAGAAGTTACGTGCTAAAGTACCTGGTATTCGCATTATTGTGCATGCCGGTGGCGGTAACTTTAAGAAACAATTAAAACGAGCAGATAAAAGTGATGCGGTTTACGCACTAATTATTGGTGAAAGTGAACTTGAGAATAATCAAGTAACAGTAAAACACTTACGTGAGCATCAAGAACAACAAACACTAGATTTAGATCAAGCAGCCGAGTTGCTAAAAGGCTTGGTATAAGAGGTTAGAATGGAAATTTATTCAACAGAAGAACAACAAGCAGAAGCAATAAAACGATTTTTCCGTGAAAATGGCACATCTTTAATTGCCGGTGTAGTAATTGGTTTAGGTGGCTTATATGGCTGGAAAGCATATAACCAATCGCAAATTGATAGTGCAGAAGCTGCATCTGATGCTTATACGCAATTAATTTCTAAAGCAGGTCAAGATGATTCAGATGTGCTAGCAAAGTCTGACGCGTTTTTAGCTGAATATAAAGACTCAAGCTATGCAGTACTTGCTGCGTTTGTAACTGCACGTGAAGCAGTTGATGCGAAAAATTACGCAGCTGCGAAAGAAAAGCTGGAGTGGATTGTTTCTAACTCATCACAAGCTGAATTAAAAGCAGTAGCGACAACACGCATCGCACGCATAGAGCTGGCTGAAGGTAACTTTGATGCAGCGCTAACTAAGTTAAATACGACATTACCAGACGCATTTCAATCACAAGTTGAAGAGTTAAAAGGTGATATTTATCTAGCGAAAGAAGATAAAGATAACGCCCGTTTAGCGTATCAAGCCGCGATTGATGCTGCAGGTGAAGCACCAAGCCAACTTCTTCAAGTTAAATTGGATAACCTTGCCGTTGCACAGTCGCTGTAGGTGATTTATGAAAAAAATTACCTTAGCTAGTTTGCTATTACTGACCTTAGGGTTAGTAGGATGTTCGTCGAGTGATGACGAGGAAGAAGAGTTAACGCTGCCTGAAATTGTAAATCAATTTGAAGCCGATAGCGTTTGGCAAAGCAGTGTTGGTGCAGGCGTTGAGCACTATTTTTCGCGTCTTTCACCAGTAGTCTACAAAGACACTGTTTTTGTTGCATCGCGTCGCGGTGAAATCAAAGCGATTGATATCAATACAGGTAAAGAGCTTTGGCGTACTGATGTACGTGAAAATCCAGCATTTTGGCCGTGGGCTGATGATGACAGCGCCAAACTTTCTGGTGGTTTAAGCGAAGCTTACGGCAAAATCTTTGTCGGCACTGAGCGTGGTGAAGTGATAGCGCTTGACCGTGAAACAGGTGAGCTTGCATGGCGTAAAAAAGTGCCAGGTGAAGCGCTTTCAGCACCTGCAGCAGGCGATGGCTTAATTTATGTAAACCTTGGCTCAGGCAAACTTGTTGCACTTCACCCAGATGAAGGTGAACAGCGTTGGGTTTATGAGCATGAAGTACCTGCGTTGACGTTACGTGGTATAAGCTCACCACAGTCAGCAAATGGCGGCGTTATTTTCGGTGAAGAAAATGGCAAGCTTTCAGTTGTTATTGCGGAAAACGGCTTTTTAGCATGGCAAGCTGATGTAGCAGTGCCACAAGGAACGTCTGAGTTCGAGCGTTTAGCGGATGTTGATACGCAGCCAATCATCCAAGGTTCAACAGTTTACTCATTAGCTTACAATGGCAATTTAGTAGCTGTGGATGTACGTAGTGGAAACGTACTTTGGAAACGTGAATACAGTGGTTATCGTGATTTTACTATCGATGGTCGTAACATCTATTTGGTAGATAGCCAGGGTTCTATCTATGCTTTAGATGCAAGCTCAGGTATTGAACGTTGGAGTCAGCCAGCACTTAATGGTTGGTTTTTAACAGGTCCTACGGTATTTGGTAACTACTTAGTAACTGGTGATCAGGAAGGTAATCTGCACTGGTTAGATAAAGAGACAGGTGATCTTGTTTCGCGTAGTGAATTCGATAGTTCAGGCTTTTATGTAGAGCCAGTAACTGCGGGTGATAAGTTAATTGTTATCACACGTGACGGTGAAGTTAGCTTAGTTAACTTACCACTAGCGAATTAATCGTTTATTGCCAAGTGTTACTTGGCAAATTAAAGGCTTCGTTACGGCTTGCACTGGACGAAGCCTTTTGTTGTTTATTTAAGAGGTTGAATATGCTTCCTGTGATTGCCCTTGTGGGTCGTCCTAATGTTGGGAAATCAACATTATTTAATAGGTTAACGCGTACGCGTGACGCCCTTGTTGCGGACTTCCCAGGTCTAACACGTGATCGTAAATATGGCCAAGCAAGTTATGAAGATTATGAATTCATTCTAGTTGATACTGGCGGTATTGATGGTTCTGAACAGGGAATTGAATCTGAAATGGCTGAACAATCGCTGTTAGCGATTGAAGAAGCAGATATCGTGATGTTTTTAGTGGATGCCAGAGCGGGCTTAACGGCTTCTGATATTGGTATTGCTGACCATTTACGTAAACAACAAAAGAAAGTATTCGTTGTTGCTAATAAAATTGACGGTATTGATGCTGACTCTAACTGTGCTGAATTTTATCAGCTTGCATTAGGCGAAGTGTATCAAATCGCTGCAGCTCACGGTCGCGGTATCACTTCATTACTTGATACTGCATTACAGCCAGTAATTGCAGAATATGCTGAAGCATACCGTGCAGCGAACCCTGAAGAATTCGAAGATGAATTAGTTGATTCACTTTATGACGATGAAAGTGAAGGGGAAGACGTTGACGGAGAACGTACAGATAAGCCGGTTAAGCTTGCGATTATTGGTCGTCCAAACGTAGGTAAATCGACTCTGACTAACCGTATTTTGGGTGAAGAACGTGTAATTGTTTACGATATGCCGGGTACCACTCGTGACTCTGTGTATATTCCAATGACGCGCAATGAAAAAGAATATGTACTGATTGATACCGCAGGTGTGCGTAAGCGTAAAAAAGTATCGGACGTTGTTGAAAAGTTCTCAGTGATTAAAACTCTGAAAGCAATTGAAGATGCAAACGTTGTATTACTGGTAATTGATGCGCGCGAAGGTATCAGCGACCAAGACTTAAGCTTATTAGGTTATACGCTAAATGCAGGTCGTTCATTGGTAATTGCTGTGAATAAGTGGGATGGGCTTGATACTGACGTTAAAGAGCGTATTAAATCAGAACTTGATCGCCGTTTAGGCTTTATTGATTTTGCCCGTATTCACTTTATCTCTGCACTTCATGGTACTGGTGTAGGCCATTTATTTGAATCAGTTGATGAAGCGTATGAGTCTGCTACCAAGCGTATCAGTACTGCGATGCTGCGCCGTATTATGGATATGGCACAAGCGGATCACCAGCCACCATTGGTGCGTGGTCGTCGCGTTAAGCTTAAATATGCGCACGCAGGGGGTTATAACCCACCAATTATCGTTATTCACGGTAATCAGGTAAAAGACTTACCTGATTCATATAAGCGTTATATGATGAACTACTATCGTAAAGCGCTTAAAGTAATGGGTACGCCGATCAAAATTGAATTTAGAGAAGGTGATAATCCATACGCAGGCCGTACTAATAAAATGACGCTTTCACAGCAAAGACAGCGAAAGCGTATTTCTAAAATGTATAGCAAAAAGCCTTAATTTTAGATTTGTTTAAAAAAGCACCTAACAGGTGCTTTTTTCGTATGTGATGAAGGAAATAGCTGCAATTTGCGGCAGTTGTGTGCTAATAATTAGACAATAAGAATAATTAATCATCACCTTTATACATGGACTACTTAAAAACAGTCATCTATGTCGATAATGTTGAAGAGACACTCGATTTCTACTATCAAGCATTTGCTATCAATACTGCACAGCTCGACGAAGATGGTCAATACGGCGAATTAGACTTTCAAGGTGCTCGCATTGCTTTTGCAGCCCACCCATTAGCGCAATCTCACTTCAAACAAAGTTATATTCGTGCGCAACCAAAGCAACCCGCTTTGGGATTTGAGTTAGTATTGCACGTAGAAGATATTAATCTTGCGTTTACCAAAGCAGTGGAAGCAGGTGCAGAGCCCCTTAGCGCACCCAATGAAATGGAAGGTAAAAACCTTGCTTATGTGCGCTCTATTGAAGGCACATTAATCGCATTAAGCGAGTAAGCTTTGCTTCATAAATTGCCATGTTTCATCTGAATTGATAATGCGACCATGACCAAGTTTATCCACCGCTTTTAGCCTAATGTGTGCATGTTGCTTTGCTTGCTCATTTGCTAATGCGAAATTAGCAAATTTATCATTCTTATCATGAATTATATGCACTGGGTGAGCATGTTGTTTAATGTGGATCTCAGGCAAAATTTGTTCAAATTGCATTTGATGCTCTTGCTCAACACTTGATAGTACGCCTTTAAATAATCGTTTATTAATACCCGTATTTAAAATGCGCTGTTCAAATGAATCGTAAAAACCAAAGGTAGGTGCAATCAGTAAATGAGGGAGTTGTTTACTCACATTGAGTGCTGCAACTGTGCCCATCGAATGACTAACAATCGCTTTAGGGCTTTTAATACTATTTACCACCGATTGTAGGCCTTTGATAAAAAGCGGCAAATTAGCGAATTTACCTTCACTTTCGCCATGTCCATAATGATCAAATGCGGTTGCTTTAAAGCCAGCTTGAGCTACTTTTTCCATCAATGGTAAAAACTGCCTGCCACTGCCAGACCAGCCGTGTGTAAAGATGATTTCAGGGCCTTGACCAACCGAAATCAGATTAAGATTGCCATAATCTGTTTTTAATTTATGTTCAACAAAAGGTGACTTTAACTTTGCTTGCTTACGCCTTTTTGCTGGTGTAAGTAATAATTTACTTGCTTGTTTTAGGGCAAAGTTTGGCGCAATTTTTAAGGCTGAAGTCGACGCCGC
>NZ_JAPEHW010000065.1 GCF_028875915.1 Pseudoalteromonas sp. G4 | reverse complement strand
GCGACTGCTCTTATCCATGTGCTCCGATAAGATATTGGCAAGTAAATGTGGCAGAGTTTTTAAATTATCATGCTGTAAAATGGCATCAATACCGTAGGCGCGTGCAGTAGTTTCTGCGATGCGCTCACAGTAGGTTGGTGGAATTAATACAATAGGGGTGTTTTTAGCGGTCGCTAATAGGCCCGAGCGCACCATACGAGAAAAGCGCCACCCATCAATTTCGCCTATAGCCAAATCGGTAATGATTAGGTTTACCGGTTGCTTTTTTAATAAATCGAGGGCCTCTAAGCTATTGCTTTTAAGCTCAATATCAAATACATCGACATTTTTTAACGCATCAACAAGTTGAGTTGATAGCTTAATATCTGGTGTAACTACCAGTAATTTAAGCTTATTCGACATTGAAACTGTACCTCTAAATCAGCCAACCACTCCTTGGTAACTTCGATTTTCAAATGCCAAAAGATACCTATTTTAGGTAGTTAACTCAAGTAAAATTGGCATTTTCAGCATGGTCAAAAATCTATCTCTATTCAATACAGTAGGTTATATTTTGAACGGGCTGTTTTCCTTGATTTAAATCATCACTAACACTAGAATCGGCGCCACTTTAACCAAGTATACCCTGAGTACTGACAACCAAGTGAGAATACTAAATGCGTGTTGCTGATTTTAACTTTGAATTACCCGATGAACTAATTGCCCGCTATCCAATGGAAGAGCGTACAGCGAGTCGCTTGTTAAAGCTCGAAGGTAATAGCGGTGAGATTACGCATCATACGTTTGCTGATGTATTGGACTTTGTGAACCCTAATGATCTGATTATCTTTAATAATACAAAGGTTATTCCGGCGCGTATGTTTGGTCAAAAAACATCAGGCGGTAAGGTTGAGGTGCTCGTTGAACGGGTCGTCGACAAACACACTGTACTTGCGCATGTGCGTGCAAATAAATCACCTAAAGTAGGTAATGAACTTATTTTAGAAGGGAGCGCAACCGCTGTAATGCAAGGTCGCCAAGGTGAACTATTTGAACTCAAGTTTGAAGGTGATGAAGGCGTGCTTGATATTTTAGAGCGCATCGGTCATATGCCATTACCGCCTTATATTGATCGCCCTGATAATGAAAAAGACCGCAATCGCTATCAAACTGTTTATGGTGAAAAGCCAGGCGCAGTTGCAGCACCAACAGCTGGCCTTCACTTTGACGATGCGTTATTAGCAAAGTTAAAAGACAAAGGTGTTGATTTAGGTTTTGTAACGCTGCATGTGGGGGCGGGTACATTCCAGCCAGTACGCGTTGATAAAATTGAAGATCACCATATGCACTCAGAATACATTGAAGTGCCAGAGCAAGTCGTTGCGCAAATTAAAGCGTGTCGTGAACGTGGCGGCCGCGTTGTTGCCGTTGGTACAACGTCAATGCGCTCACTTGAGTCAGCAGCAATGAAATCAGAAGGTGAACTTGCACCATTCTACGGTGATACTGATATTTTCATTTATCCGGGTTACGAGTTTCAGGTGGTTGATGCAATGATCACAAATTTCCACTTACCAGAATCAACACTGATTATGTTGGTAAGCGCCTTTGCTGGACAAGAGAATATTATGAACGCCTATAACACCGCAATTGCAGAAAAATATCGCTTTTTCTCATACGGTGATGCGATGTTCTTAACCAAAAAAGACCTTTAACACTTGGTTCAAAAAATACTAGCGATGTAACTCAGTTACATCGCTTTACACGTAAATCTCACTTTCCACTTTTATTTCTGTTATCTCATCCCTATATCCATAGTATTGTGCTGTCAAAGCAGGTAAAATCGACCGATTATTTTACGCTCAATTAATGAAGTTGAGTAAAAGTTGGACTGTTTTTCCGGCATTTGAGGTTTTTATGAAATTTGAATTAGACAATACAGATGGCAAGGCGCGTCGCGGCCGTTTGATTTTTGAACGTGGTGTTGTTGAAACGCCAGCATTTATGCCTGTGGGTACTTACGGTACTGTTAAAGGCATGACACCTGAAGAGCTAAAAGGTACAGGTGCTGAAATCTGCTTGGGTAATACCTTTCACTTAATGCTTCGTCCTGGTACTGAAATCATTAAACAACATGGTGATTTACATGATTTTATGGGCTGGGATAAACCAATTCTTACTGATTCAGGCGGTTTTCAGGTATTCAGCTTAGGTGAAATGCGCAAAATTTCTGAAGAAGGCGTAATGTTCCGTTCACCAGTAAACGGTGAAAAAATCATGCTTTCACCAGAAAAAGCAATGCAAGTACAGCGTGATCTAGGTTCAGATATCGTGATGATTTTTGACGAATGTACGCCGTACCCAGCAACTGAAAAAGAAGCGCGTGATTCAATGGAATTATCGCTGCGCTGGGCAAAACGTTCAAAAGAAGGTCACGGTGACAACCCATCTGCGCTGTTTGGCATTATTCAAGGTGGTATGTATCCAGAGCTGCGTGAAATTTCACAAAAAGGCTTAGAAGAAATCGGTTTTGATGGTTATGCCTTAGGCGGCCTATCGGTTGGTGAGCCAAAAGAAGAAATGATTAAGATTCTTGATCATTGCGCTTACAAAATGCCTGAAGACAAGCCACGTTACCTAATGGGTGTTGGTAAACCTGAAGACTTAGTTGAAGCTGTGCGTCGCGGTATTGATATGTTTGACTGTGTTATGCCAACGCGTAACGCACGTAATGGTCACTTATTTATTACCGGTGGGGTAATTAAAATCCGTAATGCGGTTCACAAAACAGATACCGGTCCACTTGATCCTGAGTGTGATTGCCATACCTGTCAAAACTTCTCTCGCGCTTATTTACATCACCTTGATAAGTGTAATGAAATTTTAGGTGCACGTTTAAACACCATTCATAACTTACGTTATTACCAACGCGTAATGGAAGGCCTGCGTAATGCGAT
Source organism: Pseudoalteromonas sp. G4 (assembly GCF_028875915.1). Classification (GTDB taxonomy): domain Bacteria; phylum Pseudomonadota; class Gammaproteobacteria; order Enterobacterales; family Alteromonadaceae; genus Pseudoalteromonas. The sequence continues at coordinate 19,571 of NZ_JAPEHW010000065.1, read as the reverse complement.
TGCAGAAAACAAGCTAGATGAGTTTGTTGCTGATTTTTATGCACGACGTGGCTTACCAGTACCCGAATTAAAACAAATTGAAGACTAATAAAATTTAAGAGGAATCAACCATGAGTTTATTTATCTCAAGTGCGCATGCAAGTGCGGGTGCACCACCTGCTGGTGGCGGCATGGAAATGCTAATTATGCTAGGTATTTTCGGTTTAGTATTTTACTTCCTAATTTACCGTCCACAAGCAAAGCGTGTTAAAGAGCACAAGAACCTAATGTCAGCATTGGCGAAAGGTGATGAAGTACTTACTGCGGGTGGTTTAGTGGGTAAAATCGTGAAAGTATCTGACGACAAAGATTTTGTTGTAGTTGCACTTAACGACCAAGCTAACGTAACTGTGCAAAAAGGTTCAATTTCAGCTGTGCTGCCTAAAGGCACAATGAAAGCACTTTAATCAAAGGAACAAGTTGTGATTAATAAGTACCCATTATGGAAGTACTTGATGGTGGTTGCAGTGGTATTGCTCGGTATGCTTTACGCTGCACCAAATATGTACGGTAGTGATCCTGCCGTACAGATTTCAGGTGCGCGAGGCGCTGTAATTGAAACAGCTGATCTCGACAAAGTAAAAGATGTTTTAACGAAAGATGAATTTGATGCTAAATCAATCAAACTAGAAAATGAGCAAATTCTAATTCGTTTTAATGATGTAGAAACTCAGTTAAAAGCGAAAGACGTACTAAGCGAAAGCCTAGGCGCTAACTATATCGCCGCTATAAACTCTGCTCCTTCAACGCCAGCTTGGCTTGAAAACTTGGGCGGTGCGCCGATGAAGTTAGGCCTAGATTTACGTGGTGGTGTTGAGTTTACGATGGAAGTTGATATGCGTACTGCTATCAACAACCAGTTAAAGCAAATGCAACAAGATTTCCGTTCGGATCTACGTGAGCAGAAAATTCGCTATCGCAGTATTCGCGAAGTAGCAAATGCTGATCGTGTGCAACTTGTTTTCCGTAACAGTGAAGACAAAAATGCGGCTGAAAGCTTCCTACAAAAGAACAATCCAATGCTTGAGTTTCGCGATGATCGTAGCAATGAGCTAGCGTTCACTGCGCGTTTAACTGAAGCTAAGTTAAAAGAAATTCGCGATTATGCGATTTCACAGAACTTAATTATTATTCGTAAGCGTATTAATCAAATTGGTGTAGCTGAGCCAAATGTTCAGCGCCAAGGTAAAGAGCGTATTTTAGTGCAATTACCGGGGATTCAAGACCCAGCACGTGCAAAAGAGATTTTAGGTTCTGCAGCAACGCTTGAGCTGCGCATGGTAGACCAAGATAACGACGTACGTGATGCACTAGCTGGTCGTATGCCACCGGGTTCAGAAGTAATCAACGACCAGTTTGGTCGCCCTGTACTACTTAAAAAGCGCGTAATGCTTGAAGGTTCTCATATTACCGGTGCACAAGCAGGTTATGACCAATATCAACGTCCGCAAGTTAGTTTACAACTTGATAGCAAAGGCGGCTCAAAAATGGCTGCGTTTACTAAAGACGAAGTTGGTAACTTAATGGCGATTGTGTTCATCGAATACCGTCCATCAGGCAAAGTTGATGAAAATGGTAAAGCATTACCACCAATCAAACATGAAGAAGTGATTAACCAAGCGACTATCAATGAGCGTTTAGGTCGTCGTTTCCAAATTACCGGCATTGATACACCAGCAAAAGCGCAGCATTTATCTGAAATGTTACGTGCAGGTGCGCTGGTAGCACCAATTCAAATTGTTGCTGAAAGTACCATTGGTCCAAGCATGGGTGCTGAAAACGTAGAAAAAGGGATTACTGCAGTAGTACTCGGTTTTGTTTTCGTACTGGTATTTATGCTGCTTTACTACAAAGGTTTTGGCTTGATTGCAAACATTGCACTTGGCTTAAACTTAGTGTTAATTGTTGGTGCTATGTCTGTACTTGCGGGTGCAACTCTCACCTTACCAGGTATTGCAGGTATTGTACTTACTGTAGGTATGGCAGTTGATGCCAATGTACTTATTTTTGAGCGTATTCGTGAAGAATTAGCAGAAGGGCGTAGTCCTCAACAAGCAATTCACCACGGTTACGACAGTGCATTTAGCACCATTTTCGATGCTAATATCACAACCTTAATTGCAGCCGTGATTTTGTACGCAATTGGTACGGGTCCTATTCAAGGATTCGCAATCACTCTTGCTATCGGTATTGTAACGTCAATGTTTACCGCTATTGTTGGTACGCGTGCAATTGTTAACGCGTTACTTGGTGGTAAGCGCATTGAGAAGTTATCTATCTAGGAGAGTGTGATGCAGTTATTAAAATTAAACGAAACACTTAAGTTTATGTCATTGCGTAAAATCGCAATGACAATTTCAACACTGTTGATCCTTGCTTCTTTTGTGTCGTTTTTCACCAAAGGTATGAACTTTGGTTTGGATTTTACCGGTGGTACAACGGTTGAAGTTGGCTTTGAACAAGCCGCTGATCTTAAAGTTGTGCGTTCAGCGCTTCATGAAAATGGCTTCCCTGATGCACAGGTACAGCTGTTTGGTTCAAGTAAGGATGTTAAAATTCGCCTTGAACCGCGTGAAGGTGAAAAGGCTGATATGATCAGTAACCAAGTACTCGACATTCTTGTTCAAGCGGGTCAAAAGGTTGAGATCCGCTCAATTGAGTTTGTTGGTCCAAGTGTTGGTGAAGATTTAAAAGAGCAAGGCGGCTTAGCAATGTTAACAGCGCTAATTTGTATCTTGCTTTATGTAGCACTGCGCTTTGAATGGCGTTTTGCGATTGGTGCAGTAGCGGCGCTTGCTCATGACGTTATCTTAACCGTAGGTTTATTCTCTGTATTAGGTTTACCTTTTGACTTAACCGTACTTGCTGCAGTACTTGCGGTAATAGGTTATTCACTAAACGATACGATTGTTGTATCTGATCGTATTCGTGAGAACTTCCGTAAAATTCGTATCGACGATACCATTGAAATTGTAGATATTTCACTTACACAAACACTTAACCGTACATTAGTAACATCAATTACCACAATTTTGGTACTTGTTGCGCTATTTGTATGGGGCGGCGAAACCATTCATGGTTTTGCTACAGCACTTCTGTTTGGTGTATTTATTGGTACTTACTCTTCTGTATACGTAGCAAGCTCGGTTGCGGTAATGATGGGCATCAGCAAAGAAGATTTGATCCCTGAAGAAGTTGAGAAAGAAGGTGCTGAATTTGACAATATGCCATAATTATTTGGTAATTTTGTAATAATTCTGAAAAAGACCGGTGTTAATGCTGGTCTTTTTTTTTGTCTTTAGTATTATTACTGAAAATGATAAACATTCTCAAAGGCATTAAGATGAAAAAGTTATCTGTTTTGGTTTCTCTCATGGCTGCATCACTGTTAACGGCATGTGGGGAGAAACAAACAAACGCAGAGGTAGTGGCTGAAGCGCCAGCTATTAACCAAGAGTTAGCAGCTTATAAGACAGGTGCAAAAGAGCTGGTAGCAATGATAAAAGCTGAAAAGCCCGATGCAGATATTGTTCAAAAATCTGCTGCATTAGTTGCGAATTCAAAACAGATTATTTCACAATTTATTGTTAAGCACCCTAAGTGTAATGAGTACCTAACTGCGTTAAACAATGCCGCAGACATTATTCCAACGTTACCTTTAGAAGAAATTGAGTCGGGCTATCACGAAGACGGAAAATTACCTAGCTTTGACGATCCTAATTGCTACCATGCTAAAGATTTACTCGTGCACCCTGCTACGGTACAAGCGATGGCAACAATAGGTATAAATAGTACTGAAATGCGCGAAAGTGCAGAGCTTGAAATTATTGAAGTTATTGCACACTTCTCGCAAGTAGAAAAAGCAATAAACTAACCTAAATTTCAGAAGGTTGTAATTTTAAAGTGAAATAATTGCAACCTTTTCTGATACTTAATTACTGACATATTTTTGTCACTATCACTTGCTATATTCGCCATCCGTAAAGAGGTGAATTATGCAAAACTTGAAACAATCGAACAGCTTAAAAACAATCTTGTCAGAACGTTTGATTACTACGCTGTTTCAACCCATTCTTGATATTGAACAAGAAACGGTTTTAGGCTACGAAGCTTTATCGCGAGGACCTGAAAATTCAAGTTTGTATAGCCCATTAGAACTCTTTGCTCAGGCAGAAAAAGATGCTTGCCTATCTGAATTAGAATTACTTTGCCGTGAAAAAGCGATAGAAAACTTTGTAAAACAAGTTCTACCAGGCAAGTTATTTATTAATGTGAGCCCAACGACCTTATTGCAAGAAACGCTTCATCTATTAGCAAAATACGGTTTGCCAACCTCTCGTGTTGTTATCGAAATTACCGAACGAGAGCCACTTTGCGAAAGTGACCTATTATTTGAAGCAATTAAGCATTACCGCGATTTAGGATTGCATATTGCTATTGATGATTTTGGTTCAGGTTACAGTGGCTTAAAACAGTGGTCTGAACTAAAACCAGATATCGTTAAGATTGACCGTTACTTTATTGATCATTGCGATAAAAGTGTGGTGAAAAAAGAGTTTTTACGTTCGATATTGGAACTTGCAAAAATCACTAACACCCGGGTTATCGCAGAAGGTATCGAGCGTACGCAAGAACTTGAACTATTAAAAAGCTTAGGCGTTGAATTAGCGCAGGGCTTTTTACTGGAGCGCCCCTCATTATCACCATGTCAAAGCTTTGCTGAATGCATTGCTGCACAAAAACTCGTTGATATGCCACGTAACACACAAATCTATTCACGCTTTATTGGTAATTTATTGATAAGTCAGCAGTCGATTTTGGCTACAACTAATTGTGGCATGGCGAAAAAGTATTTTGAGCAAGATAAGTCACTGCAAAGTTTAGTGGTATTAAATAAAGAAAATCGCCCAGTAGGTATTTTGCATCGCGATCAGCTGTCGGAATTATTCTCCTCAACCTATGGTGCGGCACTTCATGCAAAACACTCAGTGACAGAGATTATGGATAATCAACCACTGGTTGTTGATAAATTGACAGCGCTGGACTCAGTGAGTCAAAAAATTACTGACTCAGACTTTGATATTCGTCGCTACATTATTGTTACACAAGAAGGTGTGTATTTAGGCGTGGTGCCCATTCGTGATATTTTAAAGCACATCACCGATGAAAAAATTAAAAATGCGCAACATGCAAATCCGTTAACTATGTTGCCGGGTAATGTGGCCATCAATGAAAATATCGAACGAAGATTAAATGCAAAGCATGATTTTGAACTAGCCTATATCGATTTAAATCACTTTAAACAGTTTAATGACCTTTATGGTTATGCCAGTGGCGATATGGTGATTAAGTTACTCGCAGACATTTGCCGTCAGGTATGTAATCGTAAGGACTGTTTTATAGGGCACATTGGCGGTGATGATTTTATGTTGGTATGCCCAAGTGGTATTGGTGAGGCGTTGTGCCAACAAATTATTACTGAATTTGAAACCGCGGTAAAAGCCTATTTTACTCCTGAGCATGTTGCAGCAGGTGGTTACTGGGCGACAAATCGTGAAGGTGAGAAAAAATTTGTACCTTTACTTACGTTATCAATCGGCCTCGTTAATCCAGACATTGAACATTGTGAGAATAGTCATCAAGTTTCAGCGCTTGCCACCGATGCAAAAAAAGAAGCGAAGCGTTATGTGACTAGCCATTTGTTTATTTGTAAACGTCGACGACCGACAATGGCGATAGTCAGGTTACCTGTCGCAAAATAGTGAATTAGCGTTGATTGAAAAACAATCGCTTTACCTCATCAATAACTTGCTTTAACTTAATATTACTCGAGCTATATTTGGGGCAAGTAATATGAGAATAAATGTACCATATTGTTTTATAGCGCTTATTTCATTATCAATATGCTCAGCAACGGCAACCGAAGTTGTTAAAGTCGCCAAAGAGCAGCGCAAGTTGTATCCCAGAGATCATTATATTGTTAGCTTGTTAGAGATGGCGCTGGCAAATCACGCTTATCAATTAGAGCATGTCCCTGTACACCCTCATCAACAACGTACCTTACTAAAACTGAGTAAAGGTGACGTGGATATTCATTGGGGCATGACAAGCCCTGATCGTGAAACCATAGCCACAGCCATTCCCATTCCTATTTTCAAAGGCTTAATAGGTAAACGCATTGCACTGATAAATCAGCAAAGGCAACCCGAATTCAGTGCCATCACCGACGATAAGTTTAAACTGTTAACAGCAGTACAGGGGCACGATTGGCCTGATACGAAAATTTTGGCGCAAAATGGCTACCGTGTGAAACCATTTGCCCATTACCCAGCTATGTTCACGATGGTATCGCGTGGGCAAGTTGATTACTTCCCCCGTTCCGTAATTGAAATTCAAGATGAATTGGCGGAGTTTAATAAACTTGGTTTGGCTATTGAGCAGCAGCATCTACTCAGTTATCCCGCAGCGTTTTATTTTTTTGTAAATAAAAACAAAAGTGAACTGGCTACGGCATTGGAAAGTGGTTTGTTAGCAATGGTGAGCGATGGGCGATTTGATAAGTTATTTGATCACTACTTTGCAGATACGCTCGCAAAATTAAAACTGGATGAGCGCGTAGAGCAGCAACTTGAGAATGATTATTTTCCGGATGCAGCAATATTAGACAATAAAGCGCTTTGGTATAAAAAATAAGGAAGCAATTTGCTTCCTTATTTATAAAACCTAGTAAAAGCTAGCAATTATTTAAGTAATGCATCGCTTAAGTGTGGGCGAAGCTCTTTTACAATTGCTTGTGCAAGTTTTGGCGCACCACATACAATATTACCTGACTTGTCTTGGTTGTTGCCGCCAGCAAAGTCAGTTACTAAACCACCTGCTTCTTTAACAAGTAGTTGACCTGCAGCTGTATCCCAAGGCTTTAAGCCAATTTCAAAGAAACCATCAACACGGCCCGCAGCAACATATGCTAAATCTAGCGCTGCAGAACCGGCACGACGCATATCAGCTGTGTGAACAAATAATGCACTGAATGCATTCATGTACTCTTCAATGTGATGCTTTTGCTTGAATGGGAAGCCTGTTGCTAATACAGTACCTGACAAGTCAGTTGCTTTATTTACACGAATACGCTTACTGTTAAGCTGTGCACCTTGACCGCGAGTTGCAGTAAATAACTCGCCACGAATAGGATCGTAAACTACCGCTTGTTCTGTACGGCCTTTCACTTTTAATGCAATTGATACTGCGAAGTGTGGAATGCCCTTGATGAAGTTAGTTGTGCCATCAAGTGGATCGATAACCCAAAGGTAATCAGCGTCGCTGCCAAGTTGTTGACCTAGCTCTTCGCCTACAATGCTATGCTTAGGGTAAGACTTAAAAATCGTGTCGCGAATCATCGCTTCCGCGTCTTTGTCTACGTTAGTTACAAAGTCGTTGCTACCTTTTTGAAGTACTTCAACTTTATCTTTCTCTTCAAATTTCTGAAGAATAACTTTACCTGCATTTCGCGCAGCGCGAACCGCAATGTTTAACATTGGATGCATAGCTTTACCTTTAGGTTTTAAAAGAACTCATTAACTACTAAGTTGTGCCTTATTTTGGTCACCCCTCAGTTCAGCCGCGCTATTTTAGCGACTTTTTTGCGGTTGTAAACCAAAATAATAAATTTAATCTCTGGTTAACAATTAATCAAACTGGTGTGCTAAAAAATTGCTAATCGTGGTGTAATAGTCGAAATTTATTGATGAGTAGGCTAAAATCCGCGCCAGATTAAATTTCAGAGTTTAAAACGAAACATGACGCTAGATAAAATTCGTATTGTACTGGTTAATACTTCGCACACAGGTAACATTGGTTCAGTTGCTCGCGCAATGAAAACAATGGGCTTTAGTAAACTTTATTTAGTTGATCCTGTTAATCCGGTAGATAGTCATGCAAGTGCGTTAGCTGCTGGTGCTACTGATGTACTAGGAAACGCCGTTGTGGTGGATACGTTACAAGAGGCGATTGCAGACTGTAATACGGTAATTGGTACCAGTGCACGTTCACGTACATTATCTTGGCCAATGGTAGACCCAGTAGAATGTGGTGAAAAACTATTAGCTGGCACTGAGCAAGAAGGTGATGTGGCATTAGTTTTTGGTCGTGAAAATAGCGGTTTAACCAATGAAGAATTACAACTTTGTAACTATCACGTATGCATTGCTGCCAACCCTGAATACTCATCATTAAATTTAGCGATGGCAGTACAAACGTTATGTTATGAAACGCGTATGCGTTATTTAGCAAAAGTTGACCAGCCTGTTGAGCAAGATGACACGGTTTACCCAAGCTCTGAGCAAATGGAATTATTCTATCAACACCTTGAGAACACTCTGTCTGAGACGGGTTTTATTATTAAGCAACATCCTGGTCAGGTAATGACTAAATTACGCCGTTTGTTTAACCGCGCACGTCCAGAAGAGCAAGAGCTAAACATCTTACGTGGTATTTTGACGTCAATTGATAAATCAGTTGTGAAAAAAGACAATAACTAGCCTAAATATAATACTTGACTAATTTACTCAGGTAATTAAACTAATACCTGAGTAAATTACTAGGTTATTACTCGCGGCATGAGAAACAGCGCGACTAAAGAATAACCTAAGTGCGTACAATAAATACTTGACTATCTTAGTCAGGTAATTAAAATTCGCACTCTTATTGATTATGGGGGCTTAGCATGAAATTAACGTCGAAAGGTCGATATGCAGTTACTGCATTATTAGACGTTGCGCTTCATACTAAAATTGGCCCAGTTCCCCTTGCTGAAATTTCAGAAAGACAAGATATCTCACTTTCATACCTTGAGCAGTTATTTTCGCGTTTGCGTAAGCAAGACTTAGTGCGCTCTGTTCGTGGTCCAGGTGGTGGTTATTTACTTGGCAAAGAAGCCTCAGACATTTCAGTAGGCGATATTATATCTGCAGTCAATGAATCGGTAGATGCCACTCGTTGTGGTGGTGAAGGCGATTGCCAAAATGGTGTTCGTTGTTTAACGCATTCACTATGGAGTGAGTTAAGTCAGCGCATCGAAGAGTTTTTAAACAGTATTACGTTAGCTGAGCTCGTTGCAAAAAAAGATGTGCAACGCGTTGCCGATCGTCAAGATCAAGCGGTGGAAAAGGCCGTTGAAAAATCACTCAGCCAACTGGAAAATATCAACATTAGTTGCCAAATGTAGCAATTCGGAGCAAGTAAATATGAAGTTACCAATTTATTTAGATTATGCCGCCACAACCCCTGTCGATCCGCGTGTAGCTGAGGCTATGATGCAGTGTTTAACAATGGATGGCAATTTTGGTAACCCTGCTTCTCGTTCACACCGTTTTGGTTGGCAAGCAGAAGAAGCAGTTGACCAAGCACGTCATGATATCGCTGAGTTAATTAACGCAGACCCGCGTGAAATCGTATTTACTTCTGGTGCTACAGAATCAAATAACCTGGCAATTAAAGGTGCTGCAAACTTCTATGCGAAGAAAGGTAAGCACGTAATCACAGTTAAAACTGAACACAAGGCTGTTTTAGACACGTGTCGCGAACTTGAGCGTCAAGGTTTTGAAGTAACCTATATGGACGTTGAAGAAAATGGCTTACTAGACCTTAAAAAGCTAGAAGCTGAAATGCGTGATGACACTGTATTAGTAAGTGTAATGCACGTAAACAACGAGCTAGGTGTAGTTCAAGATATCGCAACAATTGGCGAAATGTGTCGCGAACGTAAAATTATGTTCCATGTTGATGGTGCACAAAGTGCAGGTAAAGTAAAAATCGACATGCAAGCACTTAAAGTAGACTTTATGTCTTTCTCTGGTCACAAGGTTTATGGCCCGAAAGGTATTGGTGCACTTTATGTTCGTCGTAAGCCGCGCGCACGTTTAGAAGCGCAAATGCACGGTGGTGGTCATGAACGTGGTATGCGTTCAGGTACATTAGCAACACACCAGATCGTAGGTATGGGTCAGGCGTTCAAAGTTGCAAAAGAAGATTTCGACAAAGACCACGCTCATATCAGTGCGCTACGTAAGCGTTTAATCGACGGCATTATGTCTGATATTGAAGAAGTATACTTCAATGGTACACCTGACCAATCAGTGCCTGGCATTGTAAATATCTCTTTCAACTATGTTGAAGGTGAGTCGCTACTTATGGCGCTAAAAGATATTGCAGTATCATCTGGTTCAGCATGTACATCAGCAAGTTTAGAACCATCTTATGTGTTGCGTGCTCTTGGCCGCAACGACGAATTAGCACATAGCTCAATTCGTTTTAGTATCGGTCGTTTTACGACTGAAGAAGAGATTGACTACACTGTTCAGCTAATCAAAGACTCAATTGGCCGTTTACGTGAAATGTCTCCTTTGTGGGAAATGTTTAAAGACGGTGTTGATTTAGAGTCAGTTGAGTGGACACACCACTAATTAAATGAATTGGGTATTGAGGTAATAAGCAATGGCATATAGTGAAAAAGTAATTGACCATGTAGAGAATCCACGTAACGTTGGTTCTTTCGATAAGAACGACCCAAGCGTAGCAACGGGCATGGTTGGCGCACCAGCGTGTGGTGACGTAATGAAGTTGCAAATTAAAGTATCTGACGATGGTATTATCGAAGATGCGAAGTTCAAAACTTACGGGTGTGGTAGTGCGATTGCATCATCATCACTAGTAACTGAATGGGTTAAAGGTAAGAGCTTAGATGAAGCTGGTGAGATCAAAAATACTGATATCACAGCAGAATTAGAATTACCACCAGTTAAAATTCACTGTTCAATTTTAGCGGAAGATGCTATCCAAGCAGCGATTGCTGATTACAAAAAAAAGCACGGTGAATAATTTATGGCGATTACTTTAACAGATGCAGCAGCAGATCGCGTACGTTCATTTTTAACCAATCGCGGTAAAGGTCTTGGCCTACGCGTTGGTGTTAAAACAACAGGCTGTTCAGGCCTTGCCTATGTATTAGAGTTTGTTGATGAATTAGCGGAAGGCGATGAAACCTTTGAGCATAACGGTGTAACCGTAATTGTTGATGGTAAAAGCCTAGTGTATATCGATGGCACTGAGCTGGATTTTGTTAAAGAAGGCCTAAATGAAGGGTTTAAATTTAACAACCCGAATCAAAATGGTGAGTGTGGTTGCGGCGAAAGCTTTACCGTATAACCTGTACTATTTGAGCTAATTTATTAAGCCCTGCAATTGCGGGGCTTGTGTGCAATTAAGAGCGAGGATTTTTTCGTTACTATGAAATACTTTGAGTTATTTGCAATCCCTGTTCAATTTGATGTTGATCTTAATATCGTTAATGCACGCTATCTCGAATTGCAAAAAGTACTTCACCCAGATCGCCATGCTAGCTTAAGTGCGCAGCAACAATTACTTGCGGTACAAAAGACTGCTGAATTAAACGACGCCTTACAAATTCTGAAGCAGCCTCTAAAACGTGCAGAGTATATGCTCGCTGAAAAGCACATTGATATTCGTGCCGAGCAGCAAACGTTGCAAGACCCAGAGTTTTTAATGCAACAAATGGAACTACGCGAAGAGCTTAGCGAAATAACGGATGCAGCTGATCCTGAAGCGGCCATTGAGCAATTTGAAAGTCATGTCAAAGCCCTTCACCAGGACTATTATGCTGAGCTTAAAAAATACATCGACAGTGACGAGCAAAGCGAGCTATTAATTGCTGCAGATATTGTACGCAAACTTAAGTTTATTTATAAATTACGAGAAGAATTAGAGCGCATCGAAGATTCGCTTTTCGATGACTAATTAGGACGCGAGAAACATGTTACTCCAAATAGCAGAACCAGGCCAAAGTGCATCTCCTCATGAGCATAAATTAGCAGTTGGCATTGACTTAGGAACCACGAACTCGCTGGTAGCAACGGTACAAAGTGGCCAGAGCAAAGTGCTGCCAGATTTAATGGGTAAAACAATGTTACCCTCAGCAGTGCATTATGGCGAAAACGACATTACCGTTGGCGAAAAGGCCAAGAAAGATGCGCCACTGGATGCTGCAAATACGTTAATTTCCGTAAAGCGTTTTCTTGGTAAATCATTCCAAGAAATAAGTGAAATTGCCGATAGCCTACCGTATCAATTTAGCAATGAAAATAACGTGTTAGCGATTCAAACACGTCAGGGTCATATCAACCCGATTCAAGCGTCAAGCGAGATTTTAAAATCACTGAAAGCACGAGCAATGGATAGTTTTGGCGGCGAAGAAATTACCGGTGCGGTTATCACTGTACCTGCGTATTTTGATGATGCACAGCGCCAAGGCACCAAAGATGCCGCAGAGCTTGCTGGCTTAAAAGTCCTTCGTCTACTTAACGAGCCAACCGCAGCGGCAGTTGCTTATGGCTTAGACTCAGGCAAAGAAGGGGTTATTGCCGTTTATGACTTAGGTGGCGGTACCTTTGATGTATCAATTCTGCGCTTAAATAAAGGCGTTTTTGAAGTATTGGCAACCGGTGGTGATTCTGCGCTGGGTGGTGATGACTTTGATGCTCTATTGGTAAATTACTTTAAAGAGCAAACAGGCATTGAAACACCTAATGCCGATACATTACGTCTATTTATGGAAAAAGCGCGTGCATGTAAAGAAGCACTTACTAGCTACAATCTTGTAAATGTTGGTTTAGATTTAGGTGACAAGCAGTTTACTATTGAAGTCACTAAAGATTTCTTCAACCAATTAGCTGAAAGCTTAGTTAAGAAAACACTGCGTGCTTCACGCCGTGCGTTAAAAGATGCAGGTGTGGAAAAAGAAGACGTTCTTGAAGTCGTGATGGTCGGTGGCTCTACACGTATGCCAATCGTACGTGAGCAAGTGGGTGAATTCTTCGGTCAAGAACCATTAACTTCAATCGACCCTGATCAAGTTGTTGCACTGGGTGCAGCAATTCAAGCCGATATCTTAGTGGGTAACAAACCTGATTCAGATATGTTGCTACTTGATGTGTTACCACTGTCACTTGGTTTAGAAACCATGGGTGGTTTGGTTGAGAAAATTATTCCACGTAATACCACTATTCCTGTTGCTCGCGCACAAGAATTTACCACCTTTAAAGATGGCCAAACGGCAATGTCTTTACACGTGTTACAAGGTGAGCGTGAACTGGTAGATGATTGTCGTTCTCTTGCTAAATTTAGCCTAAAAGGTATTCCGCCAATGGCTGCGGGTGCAGCGCATATCCGCGTGACCTTTAAAGTGGATGCAGATGGCCTGTTAAGTGTTAGCGCTATGGAAAAATCAACAGGCGTGCAGTCAGAAATTCAGGTTAAACCATCGTTTGGTTTATCAGATGACCAAGTTGCTGATATGATTAAATCGTCTATGGTCAATGCCAAAGACGATATGCAAGCGCGCATGCTAAAAGAGCAGCAAGTTGAAGCACTGCGTGTAATCGAAGCGCTTAGCGCATCAATTGCACAAAGTGGTCACTTACTTTCAAGCGATGAGAAAAGTGAATTAGAAAGCGAAATCAGCAAACTTGCAGTGCTTCGCGAAACGGCGACAACGCCAGACCAATTAAAATCAGCCATCGAAGCAATTGATAAAGCAAGCAGTGAGTTTGCGTCACGCCGTATGGACGATTCAATTAAACAGGCTTTAACTGGCCAGTCGGTAGATGAGGTTTAATATGCCACAAATTATTTTCTTACCACACGAAGAACTTTGTCCTGAAGGCGCCGCAATTGAAGCGCCAACAGGTGAAACGGTTCTTGATGTTGCACTTAAAAATGGCATTTCAATTCCACATGCATGTGAAAAGTCATGTGCATGTACAACATGCCATATTATTGTGCGTGAAGGGTTTGACTCACTAGAAGAAAGTGATGAGCTTGAAGATGACATGCTTGATAAAGCGTGGGGCTTAGAGCCTGAGTCGCGCCTTGGTTGTCAGGCAATTATTGCTGATGAAGATTTAGTGGTTGAAATTCCAAAGTACAATTTAAATATTGTCAATGAAGAACATTAATCCACATCAAATATGTTTTTAAAAGCGCTCCTAGAGCGCTTTTTTATTGCCTAAAAGTTGTCTAATATCTTTACACTGAACACTTAATTGAATGCAGGAAAGCATATGAAACCACATGGTATAAGTATTGGTTTAAGTCGTGTAAAAAATACGTTTTTTATCCATATTCGTGCATTTGGCACATTACAGCATGATGACTATGAATTTATGGTTCCAACAATTGAGTCAGCATTAATTGAAGTAAAAGAGCCAAAGCTGAATGTATTGATAGATATTACAGAGCTTGATGGCTGGACAGTGAATGCCGCATGGGATGATTTTAAGTTTGGTATGAAACATCGCCGAGAATTTGAAAAAGTAGCTGTAATTTGCTCCCAGCGTTGGCAAAAAGGGGTAATGCAAGTTTCTAACTGGTTTATGCCGGGTGAAGTAAAGTCATTTGATAATCATCACGATGCACTCGTATGGCTTGAAAGTCAGTAACCAACCTTATTGCCGTGTAAAATTAGTTAATGCATTTGCTCAGAAAGCCTTGTAGAATTTATCGTTTGTTTAGTTTAATAATTCTGCAAAGTTTATGGTGCACGGAAGTTGCGGTAATAGCACATCAAGCTCAAAAATTAATCCAAGCGATGTAAGTTTAGTTATTTTAGCTGGCGGTTTAGGCCGACGTTTTGGCGGCAATAAACAACTTGCAGAAGTACCAGGTATTGGTAAAACCTTGCTTGAATTAAGCATTCAAGATGCATTTGATGCGGGCATTCGTCATTTAGTGTTAGTTGTGAATGCAGCAATCAAAGAGACTGTTGAAGCACAAATTTTACCCAGATTGAACCCAAACTTAAGTGTAGATTTGGCTGTTCAATCTATTTCAGATGTACCGCTTCATTACCAACAAAAAAGCAGTGTTCGTGAAAAACCTTGGGGCACAGGACATGCGCTATTGGCGGCTAGATCATTTGTAAAACCGCACTTTGTGGTTATTACTGCGGATGATTATTATGGCAAGTCGGGTGTGTTAGGCTATCCATTGGTCAGTACGCTAACAAGCCTAGGCGGGGTTAATCGCGGTATTTGTGAGCTAAATGGCACATTACTAAACAAAATCACCGAAGTATTAAATATTGATGCAGATCTTAACGGTGAAACACCTTCTGGTGATAAAGTGTCACTTTCATCAGAGGCATATGCATCAATGACCATTTGGGCACTTAGTTTTAAGATATTCACTCAGTTGGAAGATGGCTTTATCGACTTTTTGAAGCAAGATGACAGCGCTATCAATGGTGAGTTTTTTTTACCGGACCAAATTCAGTATTTAATTGCCGAGCATGGGCAAATTGTTGAGTTATTACCTGCCAAGGATTTGTGGCTGGGTGTAACCTATAGCGATGATTTGCATCATGTTGCTGCGCAATTAAGTGAGTAAGTAAAAGCAGTTGCAAGAGATTACAATGACGTATCAAGAGCAAGCATTAGTTTTGTCAGACCAATTTGGTCTAGGGCAGGACGATATATCAATAAAACCGATTGGCAGTGGCCATATCAATACAACATTACTGCTAAGTTCGCCGAAAAAGCATCTAGTAGTGCAAAAGCTAAATACCCAGGTATTTCCTGATTCTGAAGCGCTAGTATCGAATGCGCGTAAAATTGAGAAACACCTGACCAAGAAAGCAGCAAAAAATGCTTATGATCTTGATGTTATAAAACATGTAGCAACGCAAGATGATAGTCATTTAATTCGCTTAAATGGCGATACTTGGCGTGCGCTTGAGTTTATTGGCGGCAGCTACAGCGAAGATGTGGTTGAATCAAGTGAAAAGGCAAAAATTGCGGCTGGCGCATTTGGCCAATTTGCAAAAGCACTTGATGATTTTGAAGCAGATAGTTTAAAAACCGTTATTCCCGATTTCCATAATTTAGAAATGCGCGTAAATGCGTTAAATAAAGCGGTTGAGGCCGATAAAGTTGCTCGTGTAGATGAGTGCGAAGCTGAAATTACATTTTGTCAGCAACAAAGCCAATTGCTTGAAGAAATTGGTGAAATTGTGCCTGACTTACCGGTGCGTGCTTGTCATAACGATACCAAAATCAACAACATGCTATTTTGTAAAAAGTCTGATCAAGCAAAAGCAGTTATTGATTTAGATACCTGTATGCCGGGTTACTGGATGTTTGATTTTGGCGATATGGTACGCACTTTTTGCTCACCAGAAGCGGAAGATTCAACTAACTTAGATAAAGTAAAAGTGCGCGAAAATATCTTTGCATCAATTGTTGAGGGCTATGTCGAGCCGCTCAAAAATGTCTTGTCAGATAAAGAAAAGCAAAGCTTTTGGTTAGGCGCCAAAGTGATGACATTTATGATTGGCGTGCGTTTTTTAACTGATTATCTTGATGGTGATAACTATTTTACGATTCACCGTGATAATCATAATCTTGACCGTGCACGCAACCAATTTGCGCTGTACAAAGATTTACTTAAAAAAGAACACACCTTAAAAGAAATTTTGTTCAAATAAATAAAACGCAGCTTTAGGCTGCGTTTTTGTTTTTCAACATTATAGATTTATTAATCGCATTGTTTTGCCCTGAAATAAGCAATGGGATATTAATTGTAAATAACAAAAAGAAAGTACGTTCAAAGGATATACACATGAAAAATATGGATCGTCGCGGCTTTTTAAAAGCGGCAACTGTCACCGCAGCTGCGGGTTTAACCGCTGCTTGCGCAACGTCAAATAATCAATTTACACCAGCAAAACAGCAGGGCAAAAGTGTAATAGGCTTAATTGCACCAAAAATGGATGTGGTACGTGTTGGTTTTATTGGTGTGGGTCAACGCGGTTATGGCCATGTTAAACGCATGAGCCATATTGAAGGCGCTGAAATTGTGGCAATTTGTGATAACCACCAAGAAGTGCTTGAGCGCTCAGCGAAATTCCTAACTGATAATGGTCATAAACAGCCGGCACTTTACGGTACAGGCGAATATGCTTACCGTGACATGCTGAACCGTCAAGATATTGATATTGTAATTATTTCTACGCCATGGAAATGGCATGCGCCGATGGCCATTGAATCGATGGAAAGTGGTAAACACGCTTTTGTTGAAGTACCGCTAGCCACTACCGTAGAAGAAATGTGGGACATTGTTAATACAGCCGAGCGTACGCAAAAGAACTGTATGATGATGGAAAATGTGAACTACGGCCGAGATGAGTTAATGGTACTCAACATGGTGCGCCAAGGTCTGTTTGGTGAGTTACTGCACGGTGAAGCGGCTTATATTCATGAGCTGCGCTGGCAAATGAAAGAGCTTGAAACTAAAACTGGTTCGTGGCGTACAGGTTGGCATGCAAAACGCAATGGTAATTTGTACCCAACTCACGGTTTAGGCCCTGTATCGCAATATATGAATATTAACCGTGGCGACCGTTTTGATTATCTAACCTCAATGAGTTCACCGGCACTTGGGCGTGCACTTTACGCGCAAAAAGAGTTCCCAGCAGGTCATCAACGCAACCAACTCAATTATATCAACGGTGATATGAGTACCACACTGATAAAAACAGTGAAAGGCCGCACCATTATGGTTCAGCACGATACAACAACGCCACGCCCGTATTCTCGTCATAATCTTATTCAAGGCACTAATGGTGTATTTGCAGGCTTCCCTAATCGCATTGCATTAGAAGAGGGTGGCAGTGGTAATTTCCACGAATGGGATTACGATATGCAGTCATGGTACGATAAATTTGACCATCCATTGTGGGTGAAAATGGGTAAAGAAGCGGAGCGCAATGGCGGTCATGGCGGCATGGACTTCTTAATGTTCTGGCGCATGATTTACTGCCTGCGTAATGGCGAGCCACTTGATCAAGATGTTTACGATGGCGCGGCTTGGTCGGTAATTAGCCCACTCAGTGCGGAGTCACTGAATAATCGTGCGAAGTCAGTAGATATTCCTGACTTTACTCGTGGTGCATGGCAAAGTGCAGAGCCACTAGGAATTGTAACGGTTTAAAACTGATCGTGTTTCAATGTTTTAACTTGGCAAAAAAACATAACTTGAAACTTTGTTTGTCGCGCTGGTGACAGCAGCCAAAAGGGGGCTAACGCCGGCCCCCCTTTGGATTCCCCCGACGCCCTAAAATCAAACTATTCTTCAAACATAATTTAAATGTGAACATAAACGCCATGAATCACCACGCTAAACATCCTTGTTCGCTTTCCAGCTCGAAGTCCTTTTCTCGCGTTCATAGCTAGCCGAACTTCGTTCGTCTCAAGACGCTATTCACCCATGCCTACATGACTTGCTCAACCGCTATGCTCCCTATCTCGCATTATTCATTTAAATTCTGTTTTCAGGCTTGATTAATAGGTAAGGGTGTGAACCTAAACACCTGACTCAATAGCAGGTTAGTGCCAACAACTGTCATTCGTAACGCCCTGTTAAGGTGTGAGCAACGCAATACCGATGCTTCCGCATACCACCTTAAACACAAAACGTAACGCATAGTAAAAATGCCACGTGTTGCGAATCACTCTTAAACAGTTTGTTGGCAGTATTTTTTAACGTCTGCGCTGTATTATTGTACGAATAAAAGCCGCCGACATATGAAGTGCAAGCTCTGCATCGTACTCGAGCACCTTTGACTCTTTATCACTTCCATGTCTGACCGCAGGCTCTGAATTTGTATATGCATAAAATTTTTCAAATACTGTAATTAGCATTGGTGAAATCACTTGCTCCTTTTTCATTGATTTCAGAGCATCACCCAACGTTGCTGTTTTTGGATACAATGCCTTACACACGCTTTCTACAGCACTTACTGATTCTTTTATAGAATTTTCAGGATCTGTTGATGGGCTAAGGATATAAGCTCTAGCCTTAGCATAATGTTTTCTTGCTGGTTCAAATTGGTCTTTTAGCTGGTTATCCGTTTGCTGAACTCTTATTTCTAGATCTTTTGGTAAAGAGCTTTCTAGGCAACCCGACTCACTTAATTTCCATTGCACTTTATGCTGAGAGAACAAGTCATTCACTTTCTGCCGATATGATGCATACATAAATGACTCAAAGTCATTGCTGCCCAATATGTCAGAGTACAAGTATTCATTAGCTTTGATTATTTCACCTATGATCTCAACAGCATCATAGAATTGATACCATTCTAGAGCACCCATCCTAAATTTGAGAGCATCCCAGCACGTCCAAGAATCATAGTCTTCTTGGTCTGTTTCCTGACCATTTTCAGCACAAAGACGCTCTATAAGATACTTAACTCCTAGGGGCTTTTGTTCATTATTGCTAACGCGACTATCGCCATCCACATACAGCAGTGGCTCTAACACCTTAAGAAAAAACATATTCTTCAGCCAATTTGGAGCATCTTGACTGATAGGTTCATTCTTGTATTCTGGGTCAAACCCAAATCTATGTGAGAACTTCATTGTTTCCTCTTAATACTGCTAACAGTTTATTAAGAGGCAAGTTGC
>NZ_JAPEHW010000064.1 GCF_028875915.1 Pseudoalteromonas sp. G4 | reverse complement strand
TTTTTTCCTCTTTTAAGAATAAACCTCAAAATAAAGGCTTCACACTCATTGAAGTGTTGATTGCTTTTATCGTGTTGACAGTTGGCCTGTTGGGGACTGTTGCGCTGCAATCTAATGCCAAGCAAGCAAGTTATGATGCAAACCAGCGTAGTGCTGCACTAGCGCTTGCAAATGATATTGTTGAGCGAATTCGCGCTAACGATTCAGCTGATTTAGTTGCGAATTATACTAAAACATTTAGTTATTTAGACACTCCTTCTGAAAAACAATGCCTTAACACGCGTTGCTCGTCTTCGGGGATTGCTGAGTATGATTTATACCAATGGCAAAAAGCCCTTCGTGTTGGCGATAATACAGGGTCGCTAGCAAATGGTACGGTTTGTATTTCGCCTTCTGAAGACGGTAATGGTGTAAATTTACGTGTTATTGTTGCATGGCAAGGTAGACAAAAACTGACAGAGTCGACTAATGCATCTATTAATTGCGGCAATGTTTCAAACCGAAGAACTGTAGTGCTTGATAGTTATATTTTTAGGAGGAGTGCTTGATATGAAAAAAGTTACTTCATTAAAGCAATATGGCTTCACTATGTTGGAGCTAATGATTTCGCTTTTCGTTGGTGCGTTTATGCTTGGTGGTATTATGTTTACGTACCTTGGTATGAAAATAACTACCTCAGACACTATGGATATTGGTGAGTTACAAGAGTCAGGACGTTTAGCTATGGATATTCTTAAGCAAGATATTGAATTAGCGGGCTTTTGGGGGAACTTTGTACTCACGCCAAGTGATTCAGTTTTGACTGCGGCAAATCCGAGTAATCCATCCCCCGATTGTTTTGAAGGCGTTAATAATCGTACTTTTCCACAGTCTGGTGTAAACGAAGCGTTTAAAGTGATTTATGCAAAAGAGGCTGAGGCTGGCTCAGAGCTAAACTGTATAGGCAATGCATTAGTTGGCAGTGATATTTTGCAGGTTAAACGTGTTTTAGGGGAAGAAATTACCTCCGCTACAGGTACAAGCAATACTTATTTTGTTGCTACTCCTCAAACAGCGAGTTTTATCAATGGTACAGGGGGCGTGATTGTTCCTGGTGGTAACGCTAAGTTATGGGAGTATAGCCATAATGTTTATTTCGTCGAGAATCAGAGTTACACACTAAATGGAAAAAGTGTTTCAGTGCCAACATTGAGACGTATGAGACTATCTAATGGCGCTATGCGTTCAGAAACCGTTATGGAAGGTATTGAAAATATTCGCTTCTTATTTGGCTTAGACACAGATGGTGACTCTCGAGTAGATACTTATAAAAGCTCTTCTCAAATGAGCATGTCTGATTGGGATCAACAAGGCGCTGTTGTCACGAGTGTGCAAATCTTCCTATTGGTTAGAACATTGGAAGAAGATCGAAATAACCCTCCTGAAGAGCAAACCTTCATTTTAGGTGGTGAAGGTGAGCACCAAAGAACTATTTCACGGAATGATGGATTTCGCCGCAAGCTTATAACATCTACAGTGCGTCTTGTGAACGTTGGGAGTGATAAATGGGCAATTTAAATAAACAAAATGGCATTGTGCTTGTAGCAGCCATGTTAATGATACTAATGGTTTCTGGAATCGCTGTTACAGTGATGAGTGGTAGCGGTCTTGATAATAAAATGGTGAATGCGACTCAAGAGTCTTATAGAACAGAATCAAGTGCACGTGGTGATACTGAAAAAGTGATAAAAGGTGAGTTGGATAAAAAGGCAGATAATCAGTTTCTTGTTAAAAGAAGCGCATATCCTGAAACGCAAGAAATTATTCTATCAACAGGGGACACAAAAGTTGTTATGACAAACGAAAATAAGAGTCCAGTAGCTGATTTATTAGAGTGCCCCCCACGCTATGCACCAACGCCAAATATAAAATGTAACTACCTAAAACTGAGAACTGTAAGGGACTATGGTAAAGGTGATAAGCATACTATGACATTGAATACGGGCATCGAGCAAGAAATGATAGGAGGCCTTTAATATGAAAAATTATTCTAAAAATTCTCTATTGTCAGCCTTTTTGGTGGTAGTGAGCTTCTTTGCATATAGCCCATCGGTTTTTGCTGAAGACATTGAAATTTATGTTCAGTCACTACTTAATAAAACTGAAAAAGCTCGAGTAATGTTGTTATTTGATACCTCAGGTAGTATGCAACGGTCTTCACAGACTGGTAGACCTTGTTACAACTGGGATGGGAACCAAATTCAGTGTGTTAAAAAAAATTATTCAGATGGTTCACCTTATAAGTGCAGAGTAGGAAGTGAAAATGGTTCTTGGCAAACGTGCCATGCTAGCCGAATGCAAGTTGCAAAAGAAGCAGTTAATGGGTTAATCGATTCTGCAAAAGATGTTGAATTTGGTCTAGCGCGATTTGGTGGAGGTAAGTCGGGTTATCTTGTGCTTGGTATTGGCACTGAGACTGATAAAACAAAACTTAAAGCAAAAGTAAACAGTTTACCTGCATCTGGTGCAACACCATTGATGGATAGTGCTTTTGAGATCTATCGTTATTTAAGTGACGGTAATTTGTATGAGGCTGATAATTTCAGTGGTCGCGATAAAACTGTAGATAATGGCAGCAGTTATATATCGCCGTTTAGACGAGCATCAGATGGTACTTTACGCTGCGATAACAATGCATATGTTATTTTTATGACCGATGGGGATCCTAATGGTGGTACAAGTTCTGCCTATAATATTCAAAGCTTAACTGACACCACTTATTCATCAACAGAAAGCTTATTGCCTGAACTAGCTAAGTATATGGCAAATAATGATTTATACCCTGATACACCTGAAGACAACTTCGCATATACTTATACAATTGGTTTTGGTAATGGTATGAAACCATCTTCAATTGAGATGCTTACCAATATTGCTTCTGATGCTTACGGTAAGGGTAAATACCAAGATGCAACAGATGCAAGCAAACTTGCTGAATCATTGGAAGCTACTATTAATGATATCTTAGAGCGTGTAGGAAATTTTACATCACCTTCTGTCGCAGCGAGTCAAAGTGATAATACACGTACTAAAGATTATGTTTATTACTCGTTATTTTCACCTTCAGGTTTTTCGAAATGGAACGGTAATATCAAAAAGTTGAAAATTAACGGGCATAATATTGTTGACCAAGATGGGGCTAATGCTATTGATGACAATGGTAGTATTAGAGAAAAAGCAAGAACTTATTGGCGAGACTTTTCTGAGAAGGATGGTGTAACACCTGGTGCTGATGGCAGCAATGTGGCATTAGGTGGGCTCGATGACAACATTGGCGATCCAGATAAGCGCCTTATCTATACCGACATAGGCACAAATGAGCTTGTGACTACCGATGGTGCAGTAGTTACAGCTATGCAGGAAGCTATGGGAAGTGCAACAACTGCCGAAGCAATAGAGATGATTAGTTGGATGCGCGGAATTAATGGTTATGATGCTAAGGGAAATGCAATTGTTCGCGAGCATATACTAGGTGATGCTCTTCACTCTAAACCTGCTGCAATTACCTACGAGACTAATGAAGGGGATAAAACTCATCTAATTTTCGGTACAAATGCGGGCTTTGTGCACTTCTTTGAAGACTCTGGCGAGACATCTGCAACAGAAAAATGGTCGTTTGTGCCATCTGAGTTATTTTCCATACAAGCAAGTTTGAAAGAGAATGGTCTTGGCAAAGAGTATGGTATGGATTTAACTCCAACAATTTATCATGATGATACTAATGGAGATGGTAAGGTAAACTCTGGTGAGGATGCATGGGCATTTTTTGGTATGCGACGTGGTGGTAGTTCATATTACGCATTCAATATTTCTAGCCCAGACACCATGGAGTTACTTTGGAAAAAAGATGCGTCAGATTACGCTAAACTAGGCCAAACTTGGTCTCAACCTAAGGTTGTATACATTAATCACCCGTCTTATTCACAACAGCCTTTACTGGTCTTTGGTGGTGGTTTTGATAAAAAGCATTTTGAGGAAGGAGCTGCAAACACAGTTGGGGCTGCCGTATTTTTAGTTGATGCGAAAACAGGTGATTATGTATGGAGTACTAATGACACTTCGTTTGAAGGCGCTGATAGTATAACGGGTCAGATTGCTACGTTAGACTCTGATTATGATGGCTATACAGATAGGCTTTATGCAGCGGATACCGGAGGAAAGATTTGGCGTATTGATTTAGCTGGTACAAGTATGTCAGATTGGTCTGCTTTTGAATTTGCATCGCTTGCTGGGAATTTCTTTTATCAGCCAGAAGTTGCGAGAACATATTACAGTAAAGTAACAACATTTAAGCTTGATGGTGAGGTTGTTAATGCAACGCGCATGACAGTTCCTTTTGAAGCAGTTGTGGTTGGCAGTGGAGATAGAACAAGTCCACTTGATCAATCAGATAGTGACAGCCTTTATATGGTGAGAGATGTTAACGTTATAACTAAGTCATATAAATTAGACGCTCCAGCACCGATAAAAGTATCTGAGCTTATGGCAGTTACGCCTAACACATTTGGTAGCTTGACCAAAGATGCAGAAAAATTTACTGAAAAAGAGTCTCAATATGCCCAGTACAAGGGCTGGCAATACTCTTTAACTGGAAGTGGTGAAAAGGCTTTAGGGAAACCTGCAATAATTGGAGGGGTAGCTTACTTCCCTACTTTTATAGCAGGCGCTAACGGTAGTTCAACATGTTCTCTTACAGGTGGAGAAGGACGCCTTTATGCGTTTCATTTACATTATGCGGTTAAAATTTACGAGAACGCTTACACTCGAACAGGTGATAGTATCCCACCAACACCAGAATTAGTCTTTTCTGAAGATGGAGACCAAAATTCACAGTTCTTACTTATAGGTATCGGTGCGGGTGAAAATAACTCAGGAATAATCAAAGCAAAATCGATCAATGAAAGTGCTGTTCCCGGGTTAAAATGTGATGAAAATGGACAAAATTGCGAAATTAATCTCGTTGGTGGATTTGCAGGATTCAAGACACATCGCAGTTATATGTACAAAGAAACAACAAATAGGGTTAACTAATAATGAGAAAATTATCAGGCTTTACGTTGATTGAAATAATGGCCGTTGTAGCAATTGTTGGTATTCTAACCGCAATTGCATATCCGTCATACGTAGATTACCTTTATAAAAGTTCGCGTGCAGAGGCTATGTCTTCTTTACTGGATATTGCTAATCGTCAAGAACAGTATTATGCCGATAATCATAAATATACCTCATCATTAGCTGATTTGGGTGTACAAAATAAAAGTGACTCGGGATTATTTACATTAACACTGACTTCTGATGGAAGTTCGTTTTCGTTGGTAGCAGATCCATTAGATCATCCTGCTACCAAAGATCCAGACTGTACAAGCTTTAAGATAGACGAGCTAGGTCAAAAAACAGCAACTGGCTCAGGTGGAAATCGAACATGTTGGAATAGATAATAATCTAATTTATAAAAGCGCCTTAGAGGCGCTTTTTTTATGAAAAATAGTTTATAAATTAGGTGTCTCGCATTTATTTGAATCCCTTACACGTACTCTACCAACTTGACTAACGGTGATTTGATTTCCTTTTAAATCTAGATAGCTATGATGGCAATAAAGAAAGCTTCCAGACTGCATAAATTTAATCGAACCGTCAGCTCTGTATGTTATTGCATTCCGAGGATATGAGAGC
This sequence comes from Pseudoalteromonas sp. G4, assembly GCF_028875915.1. Lineage (GTDB taxonomy): Bacteria > Pseudomonadota > Gammaproteobacteria > Enterobacterales > Alteromonadaceae > Pseudoalteromonas. The sequence goes on along the minus strand of NZ_JAPEHW010000064.1, from coordinate 18,639 downwards.
TCATTTCTGGGGTTTATTCTCTCAATGATGGAGACTACATACTCTTCATCATCAAGAGAAAGGTTAGCGTTGTTATCTTCAAAGGTATAAATATCACTTTGCCAGTCATCACTGCAACTTCCAGAGATTAGAGGGCAAACGGTTATATTTGTAGAGTGGGTGACAGCATATCCTCTAGCAAGACTTAAGGACTTAAAAATTTTTGAAATTGCGTTGTCTAAGTTATTTTGTGCTAACAACCTAGATAAGTTGGGAAGTACAATAGTTGATAAAACGCCAAGCAATAAAAATACAGCTAAAATTTCTACGAGCGTAAAGCCAAATAATTTTTGCTTCATCCTTGAAGCCTCTTCTAAAGTTATACTTTAACTTTGAAGGTTAGTTTAATTAGACAGATCCGCAAGTAAGAACATTTCGACCGAGCTTCCAAGTATTACCTGACACACTAATTTGTAGAGCTGAAGTATTGTCACTCTCTCCATTAGGGCAAATTACAAATTGATGTTCTTGGTTAACGCGCCCTTGTCCATCTATAGTAATTGCAGTGGAGCCTTTATTTTGACTTACTGTATCTTGTCGGTTCGGTAGTGACATAACTCTAATTAACATATCATTTGTTATACTCAGATTTAAATCTTGTCCTTTATCTACAAAAGCAACGATAGGATCATTTTCCCAGTCAGATGAGCATGCACCCCCAGCTTCAGGAGTTGCAATAGGGCATACAACTACAAATTCGTCAGTTGTTGTTGCTTTAGCTCGTGCATATTTTACAGTTTTGCTTAACTCATCGATAAAGTTATCTGCTCGCTCAGCTTTAAGCATTGGACTCAAATTAGGTAGTGTAATTGCTGAAACAATACCTAGAATTGCCACCGCAACCATTATTTCCAGCAATGTAATACCTTGTTGTACATATTTCATATTCTGTACCTCCTTTGGCTATTATACGCTTTTAAAAATCACAAGCCAGTAGGCCATTTAATTCATTTAGAACAGTTGTTTATATTGATTTTAATATTCGCCATTTTGTCTATAAGTAAATACCTTGAATTGATGAGTTAACGCGATAAAATGGAGTTAACTAGCAAATTGGAAATGGTTCGATGAAAAAAATAGAGGCAATTATTAAGCCCTTCAAACTGGATGATGTTCGTGAAGCGCTTTCTGAGATAGGTATTACAGGCATGACTGTGTGCGAAGTGAAAGGTTTTGGTCGTCAAAAAGGGCATACCGAGCTGTATCGTGGAGCAGAATACATGGTTGATTTTTTACCAAAGGTAAAACTGGATATTGTGTTAGCAGATGAAGATGTTGATCGCGCCATCGACGTAATAGTTGAAACAGCACAAACAGGCAAAATTGGTGATGGTAAGATTTTTGTGTCAGAAGTAGAACGCGTTATACGTATTCGTACACAAGAAGAAGATGAAGCTGCGATTTAATATTTTTTCAGAGCATTCAAAAATAAAAAAGGGGCTCAACAGCCCCTTTTTTATATATCAATATGGTATTTATTTGTTTGCATCAAGCACTGCTTGTGCATTATTTTTTAACTCGTTTAATCCGAGTTTATCATAGCTTTTAACCATTAATTCAAGCGCTTGTGTTGTATAGCTACTCTTTGAAAAATGCTCTACAACATATTTACAGCGGTTAGCTGCTGCTAGGTATGCTTCGCGCTCATAATAGTAATTCGCAACCTTAATTTCATAACGAGCCATTTTGTTTAAAAGCCACGCCATGCGCTTTTTTGCTTCATCGGTATATTTGCTATCAGGGTAGTTTTTTACCAATGTTGCGAAGTCTTCATAGGCAATGCGTGTGCGTTTTGTGTCACGATCTGCGCGGTCGATGCCAAAATACTCTTGGAACGCGTTTTCATGCGCTTTGATATTAACTAAACCACGCATGTAGTACATGTAGTCTAAATCTTTATGATTCGGGTTTAATTTAATAAAACGGTCAATTGTTGCAGTCGCTTGCTCGGTATTATTAGATTGATAATACGCATACACTAAATCCATTTGAACTTGCTTAGACAAAGGACCAAATGGGTAGCGAGAGTCAATAGCACTTAATAATTCAACTGCACGAACATATAAACCTGAATCAAGCGTTTCTTTAGCGTCTTGATAAAGGGCTTGTGCTGATTTATTCGGAACTCTTTGAATTTCTTCTTCATCTGGTGCTGAAGAACATGCTGATAACACTGAGATTGCAAAAAACATTGCAATAGAACGTTTACTAAGCGAACGCTTCCCAACTACGTTTGTCATTAAAATACACCTTTTTATTATCTTGTTTGGGATTCCACCCTAGGCTCAGTCAGCAAAACCGAGTAAACTATGCATATTAGCGATTCTAACCGAGTAAGCAATAGCTTGCATTGGATTTTACATAATTAAGCGGCACAATGGCAGAGCAAATTTCACTAACAGCTGAAGTACCAATTGAGCTAGGCGGTAAACGTCTAGACCAAATTTTGGCGCAAATGTTCCCAGATTATTCGCGTTCGCGAATTAAAAACTGGATCCTCGACAATATGGTAAAGGTCGATGGCGAGGTACGAAATGTACCAAGAGAAAAATTAATGGGTTACGAACACATTGAAATCAATGCTGAACTTGAAACCGAAGTGGTTTTTGAAGCACAAAAAATTGATCTCGATAAAGTGCATGAAGATGACCATATTCTAGTAGTTAACAAACCTGCTGGCTTAGTAGTGCACCCAGGTGCAGGTAACCCTGATGGCACAATGTTAAACGCTTTATTACATGATTACCCAGGTATTGATTCAGTGCCTCGTGCAGGTATTGTCCACCGTCTTGATAAAGACACAACTGGACTTATGGTGATAGCTAAAACAGTGCCTGCGCAAACGCATTTAGTCGCAAACTTGCAAGCAAGACGCAACTTCACGCGTGAATACGAAGCAATTTGTAATGGTACAATGACTGCGGGTGGTATGGTTGATGCGCCAATTGGACGCCATAATACGAAACGAACACATATGGCTGTGACTGAATTCGGTAAACCAGCCGTAACACATTATCGTGTTGCTGAAAAATTTAGAGCACATACGCGTTTACGTCTTCGTTTAGAGACCGGCCGTACGCACCAAATCCGTGTGCATATGGCACATTTAAATCATGCCCTTATTGGTGATCCGCTCTATCATGGTAGACCACGTCCACCAAAAAATGCATCCCCTGAATTTATTGAAGTGCTTCGTAACTTTAAACGCCAAGCGCTTCATGCAGTTAAATTGGAACTTGAGCACCCAATTACAGGTGAAATGATGAGTTGGCAAGCACCGATCCCTGAAGATATGCAATTGTTAACAGAAGCCCTTCGCCAAGACACCAAGGCTAATCCGAGTATCGGATATTAATGCAAACACTGGCGTTAAATTGGCAAGCACCAGCAAAGGTAATTGCCTTTTCAACCACACGAAATGGGGGCGTTTTGTTTTAATTCTCTCAATTTAGCATTTCATGTTGAAGATAACCCTGAATATGTTATCGAAAACAGAGCACTTCTCACAAAGCGATTACCAAAGCCCGCATTTTGGTTATCGCAAGTTCACAGTAATAAGGTTATTGTGGTTGATGCTAAAAGCGAACCCGACCTGTTAATTGAAGCCGATGCACTTTATACACGGCAAACGAATACGCCACTTGCAATCATGACGGCTGATTGCTTACCTGTATTTATTTGTTCTGAATTCGGAGATGAAGTAGCTGTTGTGCATGCTGGTTGGCGTGGGTTATTAAATGGGGTGATTGAAAATACCTTAGCGTGTTTCGAAGCAACAAACTTAATCGCCTACCTTGGCGCAGCAATTGGCCCAACAGCATTTGAAGTTGGCAAAGAAGTACGCGATGCATTTTGTAACAAACATGCAGAAGCTAACAGTTGCTTTAAACCTATCCTTAACCAGCCGAATAAATTTTTAGCAGACATTTACCAACTGGCGCGGCTTGTACTTGCAAAAAATAATGTTACCAAGGTAACAGGTGGAGAATACTGCACTGTTAATCAAAAAGATTTATTCTTTTCCTATCGCCGAGATGGCAAAACAGGGCGCAATGCACACATTATTTATATTGAACAATAAATAGCCATGTTACTGTAAATAAATTAAGCCGTATTTATTCTTTCCTCTTGATCTTAAAAATATTCATACCCATTTATAACTACAATAGAAGTTATTTTCATAAGGGTATTTAGCATGCGTTTAGATCGATTTACCAGTAAATTCCAAGCTGCCCTTGCTGATGCGCAATCATTAGCACTTGGTCGCGACCATCAATTTATTGAGCCAGTTCATTTAATGTACAGTTTGCTAACACAAACCGGTTCAAGTGTTCGTGCATTACTTGCGCAAGCAGGTGTCAACGCCGACGAAATGATGACAAAGGTGTCTGCCGAAATAGATAAGTTATTTAAGGTTGACGGTGTAGGTGGTGATGTTCAATTATCACACAACATGGCTAACTTGCTTAACCTGTGCGATAAACACGCTCAAAAGCGAAAAGATTCCTATATTTCAAGCGAAATTTTTATTTTAGTTGCCTGTGAAGATAAAGGCCCGCTTGGCGCTTTATTTAAGCAATTTGGTCTCACACAAAATAAAATCGAAACGGCTATTAGTGCCATACGTGGTGGCCAAAAAGTGGATAGTCCTAATGCGGAAGATACACGCCAAGCCCTTGAAAAATTTACAGTTGATTTAACTGAACGTGCAGAGCTAGGTAAACTTGATCCTGTTATCGGTCGCGATGAAGAAATTCGCAGAACGATTCAAGTATTACAACGCCGTACCAAAAATAACCCAGTGTTGATTGGTGAACCAGGGGTGGGTAAAACCGCTATTGCTGAAGGTTTAGCACAGCGCATTATTAATGGCGAAGTACCGGAAGGTTTAAAAAACAAACGTGTTTTATCGCTCGATATGGGGGCGCGGCGGAAGTACCGGAAGGTTTAAAAAACAAACGTGTTTTATCGCTCGATATGGGGGCGCTTGTTGCGGGCGCTAAATACCGAGGTGAATTTGAAGAGCGTTTAAAATCGGTACTCAATGAACTTGCCAAAGAAGAAGGGCAAATCATTCTATTTATTGATGAAATTCATACTATGGTTGGTGCGGGCAAAACCGACGGTGCAATGGATGCCGGGAATATGCTTAAGCCAGCGCTTGCTCGTGGTGAGCTTCACTGTGTTGGCGCGACAACGCTTGATGAATATCGTCAGTACATTGAAAAAGATGCTGCACTTGAGCGACGTTTCCAAAAAGTACTTGTTGAAGAACCAAGTGTGGAAGACACCATTGCCATTTTGCGCGGGCTAAAAGAGCGCTACGAGCTTCACCATAGTGTAGAAATTACAGATCCTGCAATTGTTGCTGCAGCTACGCTTTCACATCGTTACATTAGTGACCGTCAATTACCGGATAAAGCCATTGATTTGATTGATGAAGCAGGTTCAAACATTCGTATGCAAATCGATTCAAAGCCAGAAGAGCTGGATCGTTTAGAGCGGAAGATCATTCAACTTAAGCTTGAAGATAATGCCCTTGCGAAAGAAACCGATGAAGCCTCTAAATCGCGTCAGGCAGATATTCAAGCGCAGATAAAGTTACTCGACAGTCAATACAATGAACTGGATGAAGTATGGAATGCTGAAAAAGCATCGTTGCAAGGTACGCAAGTAATTAAAACTGAGCTTGAACAAGCTCGACTTGACCTTGAAGTTGCAAGGCGTGCAGGTGATTTACAACGTATGAGTGAGTTACAGTACGGCCGTATTCCGGAGCTTGAGCGCAAACTTGATTTAGCATCGCAAGCTGAAATGCAAGATATGAGCTTGTTAGTTAACAAAGTAGGTGAGAATGAAATCGCTGAAATTCTCTCCCGCTGGACAGGCATCCCGGTGGCAAAAATGTTGCAAGGTGAACGCGACAAACTGCTTTCAATGGAAGACAAATTACACGAAAAAGTGGTTGGTCAAGACGAAGCTGTGGTTGCGGTTTCAAATGCGATACGACGTTCGCGCGCAGGCTTGGCAGATCCAAATCGTCCAATTGGTTCGTTCTTATTCTTAGGTCCAACAGGTGTTGGTAAAACCGAGCTGACTAAGGCGCTTGCGAACTTTATGTTTGATACTGAAGAAGCCATGGTACGCATTGATATGTCTGAGTTTATGGAAAAACACTCGGTGGCTCGACTTGTTGGTGCACCTCCAGGCTATGTTGGCTATGAAGAGGGTGGCTACTTAACTGAAGCGGTTCGTCGTAAACCTTATTCAGTGGTTTTACTTGATGAAGTTGAAAAAGCGCACCCAGATGTATTTAACATTCTATTGCAAGTACTCGATGATGGCCGTTTAACGGATGGTCAGGGGCGTACAATCGACTTCAAGAATACTGTAATTATCATGACCTCTAACTTAGGCTCAGATGTTATTCAGGAGCAGGCCGGTAATAATGACTATGTGGGTCTTAAAAATACCTTAATGTCAGTGATTGGCCAGCACTTTAGACCAGAGTTTATTAACCGAATTGATGAAACCGTAGTATTCCATCCGTTGGCACAAACGCATATTAAGAATATTGCTCAAATTCAGTTACAACGCCTTGAACAACGTTTAATTGATAATGGCTACCAGCTTGAGCTAACAGATGCTGCGCTTGATAAAATTGCAGAAGCAGGGTTCGACCCCGTATTTGGTGCACGTCCGCTCAAACGCGCAATTCAGCAGACGATTGAAAATCCATTGGCACAAACCTTGTTATTAGGTGATTTTAAAGCAGGTAGTTGTTTTATTGTCGATTGTAAAGAAGATGAGATGGTAATCACTGCAAAGTGATAGACCTAAAATAAAAAACCACCCATTGGGTGGTTTTTTTATTAGTTACAAAATGCTTTTATACGCTGCTTGGCTTGTTTTTTGTATTTTTCTTTTTCATCGCCTGAGATGGTGATCTCTTGTCCTTTATCATCAACTTGCGTCACTTGAGCATAGTTTTCTAATACACTTAAATTGTGTTTCGCATTATCGCAGTATTCTTTTTTGCGGCTTAATAAAGGATCTATGTTATCGTCAATAGCTGCTTCTTGTTCGCCATCTAGTTTTCTTTTTTCGGCACCAAAAGAGGAGTGATCTTTTAGTTCGAAAGAACGCACACCGTTTTTCTGTGAAGGCTCAACATATGAAAAATGCGCGACACCTTTCTCGTCTACCCAGCTGTAAACAGTTAACTGTTTGGCATCAGCTTTACTCGCGAAGCATGTTACAATTGCAAATAGTAGGGTGATGACAGTAAACCTGTACATGTTTTTACTTTCCTTAAACTAATTATGTTTTAACTATAGCCTAAGCTTTTGTTGAAGGCTACTGCCTTTTAGGCTGATTTATTTTGGCTAAGCTATTAATCTCATTATCCTTTTAGCCTATGTAAATATTGTTGCACTATTATCATTAAAATCTCGTTACGATTAATTTAGATCTTACATCTTGAGGTATCGCAATGTTGACCATACATTGATAAGATATTGAAAAAGCGACAACCTTGGTAAGGATTCGCTGTGAGAGGACTGAATTTTTGAAAACAGCGTCAATTGATTCGATACTAAGCACCTTATCTGAACAAGGTTCTGCAAGTGCATTAAAAGGTATCAAACGCGGTGTTGAAAGAGAGTGTTTACGTATTAATAAACACCGTTTAGCACAAACATCTCATCAAAGTGCACTTGGTAGTGCATTAACGCATCCATACATCACAACCGATTTTTCTGAATCGTTATTAGAGTTTATTACGCCTGCGTGTAGTGATATTGATACGACCCTTGCGCAACTTGAAGATATTCATAAATTTACTCTGTCTAATATTGATAATGAAGAATTATGGCCGCTTAGCATGCCATGTTTTATTGAAGATCAAGATGAAATCAAACTAGCTGATTACGGCACTTCTAATATTGGTCAAATGAAAACCTTATACCGTACAGGGCTAAAAAACCGCTACGGTAGCATGATGCAAGCGATTGCGGGTGTGCATTTCAATTTGTCTTTCCCAATTGAGTTTTGGCAAAAGTTACAAACAGTTGAAGAGAACACGGCACAATTAAGTGACTATATATCAGACAAGTATTTTGGTTTAATTCGAAACTTTAAACGTGAGCTGTGGCTTATTAGTTACTTATTCGGCGCGTCGCCTGCGCTCTGTAGCTCGTTTTTAGGTGGTCGCAAAACCAATTTACCATTCGAGTCATTAGGTAAGGGCACGCTTTACTTGCCTTATGCTACCTCGCTCCGCTTAGGTGATTTAGGTTACACTAATAGTGCGCAATCAAGCTTACGAGTGACTTACAATAGCCTAGAAGAATACCTTGAAGGATTTAAGCAAGCTATTTCTATGACCTCCGACTTGTATCAACAATTTGGTAGTTATAAAGATGAGCCTGCAAAACAACTAAACCAAAACATCTTACAAATAGAGAATGAGTTCTACTCACCAATTAGGCCAAAGCGAAATGCTAAATCGGGGCAGACTCCGAGCGAAGCTCTTGCGGATGGCGGTGTGGAGTACATTGAGGTGCGCGCACTCGATGTTAATCCGTTTTCCAAAATGGGGATTAGTAAAGAGCAGATTCTGTTTTTAGATGTGTTTTTGCTATATTGTGCAATCAAACCATCAGCAGATTTACCATGGCAAGAGCAAATTGAAACACAGGCCAACTTAGATTTAGTGGTTAATCAAGGGCGTTTGCCAGGGCTTGAATTATCAAATAAAGGTAAAGCACAAACCCTGTCTTCATGGGCTGAATCAATCTTTGCCGAGCTTGCTAAAGTTGCGAGTTTATTTGATGAGGCATATGAGACAACGCAATATAGTGACGTTATTGCAAAGTTTTGCAAAGCAATTACTCACCCAGAACTGACTTATTCTGGACAGTTTTTAGCTAATCTATTAGAAAGCCAAGAAGATAATGGTCATTATGCGTTAAAGCTTGCGAATGAATACAAATTAAAAACACTGGCAAGTAATTACCAGGTGTTTGATGAAGCCCTGTTTTTAGATAAAGCGATTGAGTCGCATAAGAAACAAAAAGAAATAGAAGAAAGTGACGATAAAAGCTTTATTGAGTTTTTAGATGATTACTTTAAGTAATAAAAAACGCGGCTAGTTGGCCGCGTTTCACTTTCAGGGATGAAACAATGTGTTATTGCTTAATAAGTGAGATATGTTTTTGCTAGTAAAGTTCAAAAAGAATATGAAAAAAATACTGTCATTAGTGTTAGCTAGTACTTTGGTCGGGTGTGCTACACCGCCACCGCAGAATCCAAATAATATTTGCGATATCTTTTTTGAGCATCGCGATTGGTATTTTGATGCTAAAGACGCGCAAGAAAAGTGGGGTGCACCGAAGCACCTATTAATGAGTATGATGTTCCAAGAAAGCTCGTTTAAACACGATGCAGCACCACCTATGGAGTATTTTCTAGGTTTCATCCCAACTGGACGAGCCAGTTCTGCTTATGGCTACTCTCAAGCCAAAACACCCACTTGGAATGATTATGTGAAAAAAAGTGGTAACAGCGGTGCAGACAGAGATGACTTTGGTGATGCTATCGATTTTATGGGCTGGTTTGTTTACAACACTCATAAGATTAATGGGGTGTCTAAATGGGACGCTTATGGACAGTATTTGAACTACCATGAAGGGTGGGGTGGTTACCGCCGTGGTACTTATAAAAACAAAGCGTGGCTAATGAAAACTGCGCAAAAGGTCAAAGTGCGCACAGGTAATTATGGTGTGCAGCTTAAAAAGTGTGAAGAAGACTTAGATAAGAATTGGTTACAGCGTTTATTTAGTTAATAAGAGATTTTAGCGTTCAGACAACAGGTTTTAGATGGTTGCTAAAACCTGAACCTGAACCTGAACCTGAAACCTATGCTTTAAACTCAGGCATGATGCGTGCTAATTTGATAGTATTTTCATTCACTTCGACTATTTCAATCGGATAGCCAGCAATCCGCATACTTACTTTTTCGCTAGGAATATCTTCTAAGTACTCGATAATCAAACCGCTAAGCGTTTTTGGTCCATCGATTGGAAAGTCCCAATCCATTTCTTTGTTAAGGTCACGAACGTTAGCACTGCCATCAACTAAGAATGAACCGTCTTGTTGTGGATGCACGTTTTCGCTTAGTGTTGGTGTCATGCTGGTGGTAAAATCACCTACTACTTCCTCAAGTATATCTTCAAGTGTTACAAGCCCCTGAATATCACCGTACTCGTCAACCACAATACCAATGCGCTCTTTTGCTTGTTGGAACTTAAGTAGTTGAACATTAAGCGATGTGCCTTCAGGAATGTAATAGATTTCGCGAACTGCACGCAGCAATGTGGCTTTGGTGAATTGCTCCTTGGTTAAAAGCCTAAGCGCATCTCGGGCATGAATAAAACCGACTGTATCATCAATATTTTCACGATAAAGCAAAACACGCGTGTGTTGGGCGTGAGTTAGCTGGCGCATGATCAGCTTCCAATCATCATTGATATCAATTGCAACGATTTCGTTACGTGGCACCATGACGTCTTCTACTTTGACTTGCTCAAGGTCAAGAATTGAAACCAACATATTTTGATGACGTTCAGGTAATAGCGCAGCGGATTCGTTTACCACGGTTTTTAATTCTTCCTTACTTAAACTGTGCTCTTCAATTTGTTCTGGGCTAATACCAAACAATTTTAAAATTCCATTGGTGATAAAGTTTACTAACATCACTAATGGAAACAGAAGCTTCAGTAGAATATTGAGAATAAATGAGCTTGGAAATGCAACTTTTTCAGGATATAGCGCGGCTAAGGTTTTTGGTGTTACCTCAGCAAAAATTAAAATAATAAAAGTTAAACCAAAGGTGGCAACGGCAATACCAATAACATCACCAAATAAGCGAATACCGATAATCGTTGCAACTGATGACGCTGCGATATTAACTAAGTTGTTACCGATAAGAATAAGCCCGATAAGACGATCTGGTCGTTGCAGTAGTTCACTAACCCGTTTGGCGCCTTTGTGATGCTCTTTTTCGAGGTGTCGCAAGCGGTATTTGTTTAGCGACATCATGCCAGTTTCGGAACTAGAAAAATAAGCTGAAAGTAATATTAATACACCAAGAATGATGAATAACGTACTTGTCGATATGGCGTCCAATGAGGGATCCTTTAAAAACTGTCGAAAGGGTATTAACTCTTAGTTAACGTTATTAGTCAAGTAATCTATTAGTTCAATAATAGCAAAATCAACGAGATTAGAATTTACCTAGGATAACTTCTTGCACAAAGCGACTTCCAAAATAGGCAAGTGTCAGTAGTGTTGCAGCACAAATAGTGGTGATTACACTGCTTTTACCGCGCCAGCCGCGGTATTTATGACCCCATGCAACAGCAACAAATAGCACCCAAGATAATAATGATAAAACAGTTTTGTGCACGTAACCTTTAGCAAACATATCATCGATAAATAAGAAGCCGGTGGCTAATGCAAAGGTGAGCAATAACGAACCCATAGATACTAAATGAAAGAGCTGCCTTTCAACTAGCATAAGTGGTGGTAGGTGGCTTGTTACAATTGACATGTCTTTTTGTTTCAAGCGGCGGTTAATAAAATAAAACTGAATCGCATACAAAGTCGCAATGATGAGTACGCAGTAGGCCATAAATGCCAGTGAAATATGCGACACCAATCCCAATTCAAAGTTGACGGATTGTAAAATGACATGATGTGGGATAAATAAGCTGGCAATTAATAAAATCGCCGCAAAGCCATACACAACAGGTAACAATAAGGTTGCCGGAAAACGCAGTGATACCGTTGTAACCGACACAACAATAAGCCAACAAATGAGTAATGCTACATTAGCGAAACTAAGATCTTGACCGCCTTCGGTAAAAATCGAATTAACAAGCACAGCTAAGTGCAGCAAAATAGCAACGGTACTTAGCAACAAAGTCTTCTTTTGGTTTGGGCCTTGCTTGTCAAACAACTTACTCACCACATGCATTGTGGAGAGGCTATAAAAAAGGCTCGCAATAACAGTTAAAACAATTAAATTCATGACTTTGTTATAAATCGATTTTGATTAAAATTTTTACCTCATTGTATTTTATCAATCACTAAAAGCCTAGCCCAAGGAGTGAAATAACTGATGTAACTCTGCGCAAGCCTTTTTTATTCCTGTTTCTTAGGTATAATTCTCGCAAAATACTAGTTTGGATTAACGTGAATGTTTCAGAACTTACAGGAACGCCTTGGTAAAACCCTGAAAAATATCAGTGGTCGAGGCCGATTAACTGAAGACAATATTAAAGATACGCTGCGCGAAGTGCGTATGGCGCTACTTGAAGCGGACGTAGCCTTACCGGTAGTGCGTGAATTTGTGAAAACAGTTAAGGAACGTGCTGTAGGTGTCGAAGTCACTAAAAGTTTAAGCCCAGGTCAGGTTTTCATTAAGATTGTTCGTGAAGAACTTGAAAAAGCCATGGGTGAAGCAAATGAAGAGCTTAACCTTGCGGCACAACCGCCAGCGGTTGTAATGATGGCAGGTCTTCAAGGTGCGGGTAAGACCACCAGTGTTGGTAAACTGTCTAAATTTTTAAAAGAGCGCAAAAAGAAATCAGTACTTGTGGTAAGTGCTGACGTTTATCGTCCAGCGGCGATTAAACAGCTAGAAACCCTTGCCAATGAAGTTGGTGTTGAGTTTTTCCCAAGTGATATTTCGCAAAAGCCAATTGATATTGCCAACGGCGCAATTGACCATGCTAAAAAGAAATTTATTGATGTAGTAATTGTCGATACCGCTGGTCGTTTGCACGTAGACAATGAAATGATGGACGAAATCATTGAGCTACATGGTGCAATTAAGCCAATCGAAACGCTATTTGTTGTTGATTCAATGACAGGTCAAGATGCTGCAAATACGGCAAAAGCGTTTGATGAAGCACTACCATTAACGGGTGTTGTACTTACCAAAACAGATGGTGATGCTCGTGGTGGTGCTGCGTTGTCAATTCGCCACATTACAGGGAAGCCTATTAAATTTATTGGTGTAGGTGAAAAAACCGACGCATTAGAGCCATTCCACCCTGATCGTGTTGCATCACGTATTTTAGGTATGGGTGATGTACTTTCTCTTATTGAAGAAGTCGAAATGAAAGTCGACAAAGAGAAAGCAGAAAAAATGGCTAAGAAGGTAATGAAAGGTGATGGCTTTACGCTAGAAGACTTTGCAGACCAACTTCGTCAAATGAAAAACATGGGTGGCATGATGGGTATGCTGGATAAGTTGCCAGGCATGTCAAACCTACCTGATGCGGTGAAAGATCAAGTTGGTGACAAGACGTTTAATCAAATGGAAGCAATTATCAACTCGATGACGCCGAAAGAGCGTGAACGTCCTGAAATTATTAAAGGTTCTCGCAAAAAGCGTATTGCAGCCGGTTCTGGTACTCAGGTACAGGACGTAAATAAGCTACTTAAGCAATTTACCCAGATGCAAAAAATGATGAAGAAAATGAAAGGCAAAGGCGGCATGATGAAAATGATGCGCAATATGAAAGGCATGATGCCACCGGGCATGATGGGTGGTCCGAAGTTTTAATTTTTCATTTATTTGTTAAAAAAGCACCTTATTTGGTGCTTTTTTATTAACTAGCAATTCACTACTTTCGACAAACTCGTCAAAAGAGTGCATTTTAACTTGCAATCAGAGTAAAAATTCGTACAATTCTCGGGCTTCCCGTTAGGGAAGTAAAAATTAGTTTTTATGTTAATGAAATCAATCAATCTATGTAGAGGACGGTATGGTAACTATTCGTTTGCAACGTGGCGGCGCTAAGAAGCGTCCATTCTATCAAATCGTGGTTGCGGATAGCCGTTTCTCGCGTGATGGTCGTTTCATCGAGAAAGTAGGTTTCTTTAACCCACTAGCTCGTGGTCAAGAAGAATCACTTCGTCTAGATCTTGCTCGTGTTGAACACTGGGTAGGTCAAGGTGCAGGTCTTTCTGATCGTGTAGCTAAGTTAGTTAAAGACGCTCGTAAAGCGGCTTAATAGGCGTAATGTAACCATGAGTCAAGAGCAAGCCAAATTTATAGCAGGCAAACTCGGCGCCCCTTACGGCATTAAGGGTTGGCTTAAGGTTCATTCATTTACTGATGATCCCGAAGGGATCTTTGATTTCAGCCCATGGTTGATAGGGCAACAAGGAAACTGGCAAACCGTTGAAGTGGTCGACTGGCGTCGTCACAACAAAGGTTTTATCGCCAAGTTGGCAAATGTTGAAGACCGTGATCAAGCAAATGTACTAACAAATGCTGAAATTGCTGTGTTTGAAGAACAATTGCCAGACTTACCAGATGGTGAGTTTTATTGGCGTGACCTCATCGGTTTATCTGTTGTAACTAACAAAGGTTACGACTTAGGTAAAGTCGATGACATGCTAGAAACAGGTTCTAATGATGTTTTAGTGGTTAAAGCTAACCCTAATGATGGATTTGGAAAAGGTGAACGTTTAATTCCATATTTAACCGAGAGCGTAGTGTTAAAAGTGGATTTAGACGCAAAAGAAGTTACCGTAGACTGGGATCCTAGTTTTTAAATGTCGCAACAAGCGCACATGTGGTTCGGTGTTATTTCGCTGTTCCCTGAAATGTTTGATGCGGTAACAAAGCAAGGTGTTACTGGTCGTGCAGTTAAAAACGGTTTAATCGATTTTAATTGCTGGAGTCCGCGGGATTATGCTTATGATAAGCATAAAACGGTAGACGACCGCCCATATGGCGGTGGCCCTGGTATGCTAATGATGGTACAACCATTGCGAGATGCCATCGATGTTGCAAAAGCTGCAGCGGGTGAAGGGGCTAAGGTAATCTATCTATCACCACAAGGTAGAAAGCTAGATCAACAAGGGGCGCAAGAACTTGCGAACCACAAGAAGTTGATTCTAGTGGCAGGTCGTTATGAAGGTATAGATGAGCGGTTAATTGAATCACACATTGACGAAGAATGGTCAATTGGTGACTTTATATTATCCGGTGGAGAACTCGCTGCAATGACATTAATCGATTCAGTATCTCGATTAGTGCCAGGTGTGTTAGGCCATAATCAGTCAGCTGAGCAGGATTCATTTTCTGACGGCTTATTAGATTGTCCTCATTATACTCGGCCAGAAAACTTGGATGGCAAGCAGGTGCCCGCTGTTTTACTCAGTGGTAACCATAAAGAAATCGCTCGCTGGCGCTTAAAGCAGCAGTTGGGTAGAACTTGGCTTAGACGTCCGGACTTGTTGCGAAACCTAGCTCTGACTGAGGAGCAAGCAACGTTACTTGCTGAATTTCAGCAAGAACATGATGTTTGTGGCTAGAAGACAGTTACTCCTAGGAAATGTGAGAAATATAATGGCAAAAGTAAACCAAAATATTATTAAAGTGCTTGAAGATGAGCAACTTAAATCTGACGTACCAGAGTTCGGCCCTGGTGATACAGTAGTTGTTAAAGTACGTGTTAAAGAAGGTAACAAAGAGCGTCTACAGGCGTTTGAAGGTGTGGTAATCGCTAAGCGTAACCGTGGTCTTCACTCTTCTTTCACAGTACGTAAAATGTCAAGCGGCGAAGGTGTAGAGCGTGTTTTCCAAACACACAGCCCACTAATCGACAGCATCGAGCGCAAGCGTCGCGGTGCAGTACGTCGTGCTAAGCTTTACTACCTACGTGAGCGTTCTGGTAAGTCTGCGCGTATTAAAGAAAAACTTAACTAATACGTCTGAACTTTCAGAATCTAAACAGGCTGAGCTTTGCTCAGCCTGTTTTGTTTTACCCCTACCTTAAAAATTCTCAATTCAAAAGCCACGCAGGCTTTCATCTAATCTCATTTAGATGAACTAACGCATTTATCTAGTTTGCGAATAAAATTTGAAAGTAACACTCTCATAAAAGTAGCTTTATAAAAGTTAAGATTTTTTGTTTCAACAAGTAGTTAATATATTAGCTGACGTATTGAGTGCTCTGTTAAAACTAGTCTCAGAAATAGCTGATCGTTTTAGCTCAATTTGCTTTTCACTATTAATTTATGTTCTCTATCTAACGCTTTTAACTATAACAGTGGTTGAGTCGCTAATAGCAAAGTTATATAACCTATCGCTTTTTAAGTCTTTTCTTGAGCAGCTAAGCTTGATAACATTCTGTATATAAAAATTTACTTGCTGTATAAATAGGTTTACAAGATAATGAGTGCACTACAAACCCTGAGAGAACAAATAGATGATTGCGATAGGCAACTTGTTGAATTACTTGCCAAACGCAATTATATAACCGCTCAAGTAGGTGCTTATAAACAACAACAAGGGCAACCTGTATATGTGCCTACAAGAGAGACGGAGTTAATTGCAGCTCGTCGTAAAGAAGCTGAAAAAGCAGGTGTAAGCCCAGAGCTTATCGAAGATGTTCTTCGCCGTTTGATGCGTGAATCATATCAAAATCAACAGCTCGGTTTAGCGTGTACTGCGCCTCACTTATCACCCATTGTTATTGTCGGTGGTAAAGGGGCAATGGGCCAATTATTTAAAAAGCAGTTGGAGCGTTCAGGCTATCAAGTAAACGTGCTTGATAAAGATAATCAAAGTGAGCGTGACAACTTATTATCTGAGGCACGTTGCGTGATTATCTCGGTGCCAATTCATGCGGTCGAAAGTGTTATTTCAGAGTTACCTAAGCTGCACTCTGAGTGTTTATTAGTTGATATTACGAGTGTCAAGTCTGCGCCTTTGAGTGCGATGGAAGAGTATCATCAGGGACCAATTTTGGCGCTGCACCCTATGTTTGGTCCAGACATTCCTCATTGGGTTAAACAAACCGTTGTAGTGTGCCAAAACAAGCCCTGTGAAGTAGCGAGTTCTTTGCTAGAGCAGCTTACGGTGTGGGGGTGTAATCTCGTTGCAATGGACGCTAAGAAACACGATGAAGCGATGCAAATCGTACAGGTGATGCGCCACTTAACGACATTTGTTTATGGCCAGTTTTTAGCAAAACAAAGCCACAGTTTAGAAGAAATCGAATCCTGCTCGTCGCCTATTTACCATTTAGAATTAATGATGGTAGGGCGCTTATTTGCTCAATCACCAGAGCTTTACAGCGATATTATGCTGGCGCAATTTGATGATGTATCACCATTGATGAAAGAGTATTGTGAAGTTTTTCAGCAAACCTTCGAAAAATTAAAACAAAATGATAAAGCAGGGTTAATCGATGATTTTGCAAAAGCAAAAACGTTTTTTTCTGATTCAGCGAGTACCTTCTTAAGTCAGAGTAAAGCATTATTGAGTAAAGCGAATGATGCGAAGGTGTTAGATTATTAAAAAAGGGGCTGTTAGCCCCCTTTTTTATTCTGTTGCGACATTAACCGCGCTTAATGTTTCACTTTGATAGCAGCCTAAAATACGAATGTAGGCAGTAACCTCTTTTAATGCATCTAATGCATTTCTCACATCTGGCATATCAATGTTGGCTTCTAAATCTACATAGAATACTTCTTCCCATGGATTTCCAGGTACTGGACGAGACTCTAGCTTTACTAAATTGATATTGTGTTGTTTAAAAATCATTAGGGCATCAGCAAGCGCACCTGCTGTTTGCTTAGTTGCCATGATCAGTGTTGTTTTGGTCGGAATTTGCTTTGACACTTTAACGGCTTTACGAGCAACCACAATAAAACGGCTATGGTTGTGACTTTGGTTGGCTAGATTTGGCTCTAACACCACAAGGCCAGCTTTACGAGCAGCATCTTCAGATGCAATTGCAGCGCCTGT
Organism: Pseudoalteromonas sp. G4; assembly: GCF_028875915.1. Classification (GTDB taxonomy): domain Bacteria; phylum Pseudomonadota; class Gammaproteobacteria; order Enterobacterales; family Alteromonadaceae; genus Pseudoalteromonas. The sequence continues at coordinate 764 of NZ_JAPEHW010000064.1, read as the reverse complement.
GTTGTCAGCGAGTGCTTGTTTTAATGCGCTAGATGTTGAATCGCTATAAGCTAACTGAACACCACTTAGATTGCTAATAAACTGGCTACACTGTGCAAAAGGCTGAGGATGGCCGTAAATTTTGTCAATATCTTCGATAGCGACACCAGGGCTTGCAACTAAACAATGTTCAACTGCTTGGGTTAGTTCACCAACAATTGATACCTGAGTATGCTGAAGTAGATCATACACTTCGTTAATACTGCCTGAGCAAGTGTTTTCAATTGGTAGTAAACCAAAATCAGCCTGACCAGTTTCTACTTTATTGGTGATTTCATTAAAGCTACTACAACCAAGTTCAACTAGCTTGCCAGGACGGCGGCTGAAGTACTTGTGACAAGCAAGTTGGCTGTATGAACCTTGACCACCTAAATAAGCCACACGATTTGTTTCTGTGTGCAGATCTGGATTTAGATTCTGCTGAAGCATGGCCTGTTGGTGTAATACCGAATCTTCAATAATGGTTTGAAATACGCGATTTACATAATAACCGTCAAGACCAAGTGAACTGCCATAACTAATTAACTTTTCAAGTAGTGCTTGTTCGCGCTGTTCATCTCGAATTGGTTTGTTATTAGCTATTTTGTATTCAACAACCCCATGACTTACTCGGCGCCTTTTGGCAAGTAACACAAGTAACTCTGAGTCTATCTCATTGATATCCCGTCGAAGGGACTCAAGCGCATTGGACATTTTCTTTTCCTCATTCCCAATTGCAAAAAAAA
>NZ_JAPEHW010000063.1 GCF_028875915.1 Pseudoalteromonas sp. G4 | reverse complement strand
TTAGGTCTTAAAAATGTGGAAGGAGTCGCACTTGCCACGAACAATAGCAATGGTCGTCCGTTTATTGCTGTGTTAGATGATAAACATCAATTGCTTTTAGGCCGATGGGTGTCAGATGAAGTTTATGAAAACGGTAAAGACATGGTTAGATACGGCGTAAAGAAAACGCATTAATATATTATCTATTACATTGTAAAAACCAAGTTTTAACTTGGTTTTTATTCATTCTCCATTGTCGGCTCGTAAACAGAAAACCCATGTTTACCGCAATGCTTAGTATGAAACATAGCTACATCCGCTCTTCTAAGTAACTCTGATGCACTACAAGTTTCTTTGCCGCTCTCTGATATACCAATACTAACAGACACATTGTCTTGTTGTTCAGCTGCCATGGGTAATTCAGTCAAAGATTGATTGATATTATTAGCAATCTGAGACAATTTAGTATGAGCAATTTGGTTATGCATTATTACGATAAACTCATCCCCACCAATTCGACACACAGCATCTTGCGCTCGCACGGAGTTTTTAATTGAGGAAGCAACAGCTTTTAGTACGCAATCCCCTGTACAATGGCCGTATTTGTCATTTATTTTCTTAAAGTTATCAATATCAATAAACAAAATGCTGAGCGTGGTTTTGAGCCTGTCACACTCTTTTAGCTTTTGATTTAAAAAGTCAAAAGCAAATGTTCTATTATAAAGCCCTGTTAGGTCGTCGTGGTTAGCCTGAAAGTTAATTTCTATTTCTTTATTTTTACGCTGTGTAATATCACGGACTAATAAAATAAAGCGATCATGTTTGCTGCTACATACTCGGGCCTCAAACCACTTTTCACAGTTATTAACGGGTAAAAGGTATTCAACGCTGGTGATACCATCTTTGTGTTTTGCAGTGTCTAAAGCGTTTTTTATTAGTGTTGCTGTTTCTTCGGGCAACACACTGCACATGGATTGTTCTAAAAATTGATTGGGTGGCAAGTAGAGGTCACTTGAATTACCAGCGCGATATTCTTTAATAATATAATTGGCATCAAGGACAAAAATGAGATCGGGAATTACGCTAAAAATGTCATCAACACTGATGCTTTTATAATACTCTGTATTCACTCAGTATGCTCAAAAAATGTCTATAAGGTAAGTTAAGCATAAATTATCTAATTGTTTAGTAATAAAACACAAAAAAATAATAAAAATTTTCTCTTTAGTATATAGAACAAATTAATTTGGCGGCGTCAGATTGAACCTGTCCATACCAATGACTAAGTTCAAAAGTTTTGTTTGAATCAATGTTACCATTTTCGTAGTCACTGTTATGACTGATAATGCTCATAGGAAGCTTCTTTGTATATGATTTTTTTAATGATATCATATTGATAGTTTGTAACTGGTTACGTCAAATCAAGATACCAAGTCAGAGCTTTTTCCATCGATAACAAAGCTTTCAAATAACAAATTTCACCTCAGTTTTCTAAAGGAAGATAAAAGGCTTCAGATAATTGGGGTGAAGTTTAAAGTCAGCAATGTAAGATCTTTTGAATATATCTAATTTGTGGCACTATTTGATTTAACTGACTTTTGCTAATAACTTTTTATGAATCTTAATTTTTCTGATTTTTCACCGACGCAAATCTATCATTTAATGACGCAAACAATTATCCCGCGCCCAATAGCCTGGGTTATGACAGATTCTGGCGAAGCCAATTATAATTTAGCGCCATTTTCTTATTTTACGGCGGTTTCAAGTAACCCCCCTTTGATGATGTTCTCAGTCGGCAAAAAACCATCAGGTGAAGTAAAAGATACGGTTAAAAACATTATTGAGACGCGCCAGTGCGTTATCCATATTGCATCTAAAGATGATGCTAATTTGGTAACGCAAACGGCTGCGACGCTTGCTCATGGCGAGTCAGAAGTTGCAATCAATAATATTGCATTAAGCGATTTTGAAGGTTTTGCGATGCCGCGTGTGGCCGGGTGTAATATTGCTTATGGCTGTGAGCTTTATGAGATCAAAGAAATTGGCGATGTGCCGCAAACTTTAGTGTTTGTTGAAATTAAAACCTTGTATATCGGTGATGACGTAGTATCACTTGATGCAAAAAATCGTGTTAAGGTGAATGCCGATAAAGTAAACCCGTTAGCGCGTTTAGGTGGCGGAGAATATTCGGGCATAACGTCAGCATTTGGTATAGAACGCCCTGAATAAATAAAATTCACAGTGAGCTTTAAAATGCTCACTGTGATTCAAAACTAAGCTGATTAAACTTTTGCTTAAGCTCGGTGTTTTCTTTTTGTAACTGCCTAACATTAAGTACTAATTTCAGTACGTTTTTAAGTTCAAAATTATCCCAAGGTTTGGTTAAAATAATAGCTGCAATGTCATCACTAATTGCACGTTGGCAAAGCTCCATATCGGAGTAACCAGAGAGTAATACACGCCCTATACTCGGATCATACCCTTTTATTTGTGATAACAACTCAACACCATCCATTACTGGCATGCGAATATCAGACAGTACTAAATCAATGTCATTTTGCTTTACAATCTCAAGCGCGTTTTCAGGTTCACTGCATTTTGTAATGGTATAGTCCTTACGCAGTAAACGAGCGATTGCGTTAGTTACTTCTGGCTCATCATCAACCAGTAAAATATGTTGCATAGATCACTCCTTTCCTATTAATAATAAAACACTTTTTTAAACTTGGCATAATGCATTTACGCGCATAATGGCGAGCCGTTTTAAATCAGAGCATAAATGCTTTAAGTGGCGCTTATGCGGATACTCTTTAAATGCTTTGTAAGAAAATGAAATGGCTGTAGATAAATCACCATCTTCACGGTGCATCTCGCCATAAGATTCAAGCAGTCGTGCATTTGCTTTGCGACGCGTCGTTGGCTCTACATTACCAAGTGTGCAAATGCGTTCGGTGATCTCGGCCATGGCATCAATACGGTTTTGTTTATTTGCCGTGATAGAATTTGGACGCATTAGGTAATCCATTGTAATGTCCTCACAAAAACCAATCTCACTAATAAGTGCAATGCGCAGCCAGCAATCCCAATCACTGGCGCTGCGAAGGCTTGGATCAAACCCGCCAGCACGTTCAATAATTTCTTTGTTTACCATCACACAGGAAGTACCGATAACGTTGGCAATCAGCAATAAATTAAGGGCGTTTGCTAACAGTTGATAATTGGTGTTATTTGCATCGCGGTACTTTTTGAATTCGGGCCAATAAGAAAAGCAATCGATAATATTTCGATACTGCATATCCACATGCTGGTAGTTGGTAAATGTTAGGCCGCAATTGGGGTTAGCCAACATAAAGTCTACTTGTTTACGTAATTTATTTGGATACCAGTAATCATCGGCATCAAGAAAAGCAATAAACTGGCTATTCGCTTTTTTGATTGCACGATTGCGCGCAGCAATCACCCCTAAGTTTGGCTGAGTGATTACTCGCAATTGATTGTATTTTTTTTCAGCTTGTAATAACCATTCAAGCGAACCATCGGTAGAGCCATCGTCGACGACAATTAATTCAAAACGCACATCTTGTTGCTGTAATACACTATCGATGGCTTTTGGCAAGTAAGCCAAACAGTTGTAATTGGGCATAATAATCGAAACTTCTTTACACATAGCAAATTCCTCCGAGAGATAAAGTAAATACGCAAGGTGTATGCCGAGGCAAAAAGCAGAAAATAAGGGTTAAAAAGCAAATTTGCTTTGCAAAATGCAACGGAACAATTGCAAATCGGTAAAAATTGCGTGATTCAATGCTGAATTTTGTCGGCATAAAGATTGCGATAGAGGTGTATCGACTTTGTTAGGAGAGCACCATGAAACATATTGCAATTTATGTCCCGCAGTTTCCGGTTCCATCTGAAACCTTTGTGATTACTGAAATAGAAGCACTTAGAGCTGCGGGTCACAAAGTGAGTGTGATAACGATGGAGCACTTAGCTCATACTAACCAATTTGATTTCGAAGTGTTCGAACTAAAACGCGAGCGCATTACAACCACACTTAAAGGGTTGTGTTGCACCACATTACAAGGGGTTGCAAATGCTTATAAGGCGGCATCAAGTCAGCATGCAATACGCAACTTATCACTGCTTTATTTTGGTCTTCAAATTAACTACCTGATTAAAAAGCAGCAGATCTCACATATTCACTGCCATTTTATGCACAGTAGTTTGGCCTATGGCATTGTAGCTGCAAAATACGCAGGTATTGGTGTATCAAGTGTAGGCCATGGCCACGATGTTTACGTTAATGCCAACGATCTTAACGCTAAACTGGCATTTTGTGATTTTAATGTGGCTGTTTGCCAAGATATGTTTCACTTGCTGCAAAATATCAAAACGCACTCGGTCCATTTGCTTCACTGTGGTGTCGATGTAACTAAGTTTACGCATCATAAATCACCAGGCAATCATCAAGTTAAATTATTGTTTGTAGGCAGGTTAGTGGATAAAAAGGGCATTGAATTTGCGCTTCAAGCATTAGCGGATATTCCTGCACTACAAAGGCCACAGCTTGATATTGTCGGCAGCGGTCCTAAGCTTGCATCTTTAGTTGCCAGTGTTAATTATTTACACCTTAACAAATGGGTACGATTTTTAGGGCAACGCGATTCTCACGAAATTATAACGCTTTCAAAAGAGTACGATGCCTTTATAGCGCCGTTTTGCATTGCGGAGAATGGTGACAAAGATACAGGCCCTGTGGTGCTAAAAGAAGCAATGGCGATGGGGTTACCAACCATCACTACAAATATTATGGGCTGCACCGAAATTGTTGATGAAAGCTGTGGTTACACAGTACCGAGTAAAGACAGCGCAGCGCTAAAAAAGGCCATTTTAACATTCTGCCAATTGCCAGAAGCTGAGCGCCGTAAAATGCGTTTGGCGGCTCGCAATCGTGTACAAGCGCACTTTAATGCTCGCAAGCAGGGTTTGAAACTCTCTTATTTAATTGAACAGGTGGCGTATGAAAATTAATACGCCATTTATTCACTACACGTTAGCGATTGCTGGCTTAAAGGGCATTAGCTTGCTGATGCTGCCAATAGTAACGCGCTTTCTACCCCCAGAAAGTTACGGTACCTTAAATTTTCTTGTCAGCATTGGCGCCATGCTAAGTATTTTTCTTGGCTTTGGTATGGCTGAAATGCTGTTTCAATTTACGGCTAAAATTCCTTGTTCCCAACTAGAATCATTTATTGCCCGAGGCATTAAGTTTACCTTTTTGGCAAGTGGCGTTTTTTTAGCGCTTGCGATATTGGCTGCTGATATATGGCTAAGCCTATTGCCAATAACGATTGAAAAACACCATTTTATTGTACTGATGACAAATTTAGCGCTCAGTTCAGTACAAGCTATTTACTTAACCCGTTACCGGATTTTGCAGCAGTCCAAGCCTTATATGCTGGTGGCATTATGCCAAGGGACAGCGCAAGCGGTGCTCACATATATGCTGTTATCGTTTAACTTGGGTATTTTTGGGGTATTACTCAGCGGGTGTATTACCACTTTTGTGGTGACTTCAAGTTTAGTGGTATTACATAGCCACTTGTTGTTAATCAAGGCACCTTTTCTCTCACGTGAGCACTTGCGTTATGGCGCTTATATTGCACTTTCCGCATTGTTTCTTTATGGCTTAGGTGGTGCTGAGAACTGGTTTATTGTCGGTACGCTAGGCGAGTCTCAGCTTGCGTACTATTTTATTGCAACGCAATTTTCATTAGCGTTATCACTGGCATTTGAGCCTTTTCGTTTATGGTGGTTTCCGCTGCGATTTAAGCGTTTTTATGTCAATCCAGAATTAGCAGCGAGAGGGGCTGTTATGGGGTGCTTTATCATTACGTTACTTGCATTGTGCATGATGATATTTGCCCCCTTTATTATTCAGTGGTTATTACCTAGTAATTACCATGCAAGCAGTGAATATATTGCTATTTTGTGTGTGATTTTGGTGATCAAAACTTATGCAGAGCTGCTTAATTTGGGGTGTTACCTAGATAAAAATACTGTTTGTGTACCACTTATAAATGGCGTGTGTGCGCTCATTGCACTTGTGAGCATTGCATTTGGTACTGCCAAGTGGGGAATTAATGGGGTGTTTGCAGGCTTGTTATTAGCGCATACATTACGCTTTTTTAGTTTTTATCTGATCAGCCAACGTATTGCTGATTTACCCTATCAACTGAGCTTTGTAGTCGTGGCGTTTAGTTTAGTGTTACTGCAACTAGTGCTGGCAGAATCAGTTTGGCAAAGTGCATTGTTATTAGGAGTGGCTGCTCTTTGTGCTGTTAAGGTGCTCTTTAACCTCCAGTTAAATAAAACGGGAGGTAAATATGAATACTCTTAATCCACGCCAAGATGCTTTTCTATCACCGTTTAAGCTGACAACGTTTGGGTTATTGGTGAGTATAACTGTGATTGCGCTTTTTAAGATTGCAGGCCCCGCGGCACCGTTTGCACTACTCCTGTTACCGTTTGCACTTTTTTTTACAGTGCGTTACAGCGTGATTTTTGTCATTTTATTTATTCTGTTTAGTTATTTTCGTATTCACGAAGCCTTTCCAGTATTGATGCCATTAAAAATTCCTAAATTACTGGCCTTGGCATCTTTGTTTGGCATCGTATGGCACTTGGTGTTAAGCAAAAAACTCAAACCATTTTGGCACCCTGCTCATAGTGCATTTTTGTTCTTTTTTGCCTGGTTAACACTGTGCGTAATGATGGCGACAAATCGTGGCATGGCTATTGAGTATTGGAGTTCAACCTTAAGTAAAGTGTTGATTATGGTATTTGTTATCAGCTGGTGGGTAAATACGCCTCGTGCTTTTACTATCGCTCGAGTAGGGATCATGTGCAGTGGTGCCCTAATAGCCTCTGTTGCGGTATCCAATAAATTGCAAGGTATCGGCTTGGTGGAAGGTACTAGAGTTACAATTTCACGTCATTTACAGTCGCAAATAGGTGACCCAAACGACCTCTCTTTAGTACTGCTGTTCCCTGTGTCATTTTTCTGTGCCGAATTATTTAACAAAGAAAGTAAACCGTTGTTCCGTGGACTGGCATTTTTGGGTTTGTGTTTAGTGGTGTACGGCATTATCGCGACACAAAGCAGAGGCGGATTGTTAGGCGTAATGGCGATTGCTGCTTATTTTCTTGCTCGTACTGTTAAAAATCCTGTGGTGTTGATTTCTATTTTAGTAATGGGACTAGGTGTTTTGCTGGTGGCTGCTGGCATTAGCGATAGGCAAAGTGGCGGCGCTGCCGAAAGTGGGGTTGATGAATCAGCAATGGGGCGGATTTATGCTTGGCAAGCCGCAATTAATATGGCGCTCTCAAATCCACTCACCGGTGTTGGCGTTAATAACTTCTATGTAAATTATTTCTTTTATAGCCCACATTGGGATGGCAAAAATCACGCAGTACACAGTACCTGGTTTCAAGTATTAGGTGAAACTGGCTTTGTCGGAATTTCGCTTTTTGCAACGCTTATCGCGACGATTTATCGCACCTTAAAACGCAGTGGCTCACTTGTTAAGTATTGCATAGAGCCCAATCTGCTGGTCAATGTACAAGCTTTAAAGGCTGGATTAATAGGCTTTGTCGTCTCTGGCACCTTTTTAACGCAAGCCTTTACATGGCCAATTTATATTGTGCTTTCGCTTAGTATTGCGTTGGAACGAATGCTGCAACTCACCAGTAAATCGCATGTGGAGGTGAACCATGATAGCTGATATGAAAAATTGGGTAAAAAGCAGTGACACTGGATTTGGTAAATTTTGCCGTAGCAGTTTTTATGCATTTAAACATATCGAAATGCCGGTGATCCCAGTGTTTTACAAAATACTGTTTCTTATTCATCACAGCATTAAAAATATCTGGCAAAAAGCGCTTCAGTTTTTTTATTTCACGCCCATGTTTAAAAGCCAAGTTAGTGGCTCAAAAAAACGTTTAACGCTGCAATGCGGTATGCCGCAAGTACTCGGCGCTTTGGCAATAACCGTTGGCGATGATGTAAGAATGTCAGGCATTGCAACATTTTGTGCCCGTTATAACCCTGAAAAAATGGCGCAATTGGTGATTGGCAATAATGTTGATGTTGGTTGGCAAAATGCTTTTTCGGTAGGCACGCGTATTGAACTTCATGATGATGTACGCGTTGCAGGAAAGGTGTTTTTAGCGGGTTTTCCAGGGCACCCACTAAACTGCGCTGAACGCGCAAAAGGCAAACCGGATTTACCTGAGCAAGCCGGCGATATCATTATTAAACAAGGCGCTTGGATAGGTACAGGGGCAACCGTACTGGCTGGCGTCACAGTAGGGCAAGGGGCAATTGTGGCAGCAAATGCTGTTGTTACCAAAGATGTGCCCGATTTTTCTTTAGTAGCAGGGAATCCTGCGAAAATCATCAAGCAAGTAAGCTAGGGAGGCAACATGAAATTTGTCGTATTCGCAGAAGACTGGGGTCGCCATCCAAGTAGCACCCAACATATTTTTAAAGTGATTGCCGAGCAATACGATGTCACTTGGTTTAATTCTGTTGGCATGCGCAAACCTAAATTTAATTTTAATGATGTAAAACGTGTGTTTGGCAAGTTGAAATTAATGCTGTTAAATCGCAGTAAAACGCCAAAGGATAAAGCACCAGTAGATGCCCGTAATCCGCTTATTTTACCTTGGCATGATAGGAATTGGGTGCGCCAATTTAATAAGCAGCAAATCGCTAAACAAATCGATTTATCCTCATTTGAACCCATTGTTTATTGGGTAAGTGTGCCAACCGCTATCAATATGATCCAACTGCGCCCACAAGATAGCCTAATTTATTATTGTGGTGATGATTTTTCGAACCTTGCAGGAGTGGATCCTGACTTGATCAAAGAAAGTGAACTTCGTCTGATCCATCAAGCACATAATATTTTTGTCGTCAGTAAAGTGCTGCTTGATAAAATGCCAAAACACAAAACTCAAATGCTTGAACATGGCGTTGATTATGCTCTTTTTAGCGAGTTAAAAAAACGCAATAGTCAGCTTAATCAGCTAGATAATATAGTCGGTTTTTATGGCTCGTTATCTGAATGGTTAGATGTAGATTTACTAATAAAACTTGCCAAAGCACGCCCGCATTATAATTTAGTGCTGATTGGCAAGGCGCATATTGATATTAGCGCTTTAGTTGCTTTACCAAACGTTACCTATATTGAACAAATGGCACATCATCAACTGGCAAGTTTTTCACAGCACTGGCAAGTATCGCTGTTACCATTTTTATTTAACGGCCAAATTAAGGCGTGTAATCCATTAAAATTAAAAGAATATTTAGCTGCAGGTAAACCCATTGTGTCTAGCCATTTTCCGGCAGTAGAGCGTTATAGAGACGCGGTATTAATTGCCCGTGATCATGTTGGTTTTATTGCAAGGGTCGACCATGCCATGGTGATTTCTAAAAATCCATTTTTAGACTGGCGAACTTACTCTCAGCAGCTTGTCGAAAAACACAGTTGGCAGCAAAAAGCCGCCTTTGTTATGGAGCAATTGAATTAAAGCGTTGCAAATTGCAACGCTTTATTGCTCTTCATAATAATTTTTAAAATAAATTCAATAAAAAAAATCTGGCCCTTAAATTGCTCCCTTCAAAGTACTAACTTAACGAAGAGGTATGGAAAATGCGTATTAGTATTTTAAGTTTTCTCTTTTTGTCCTCATGGGCGACAGCTGCTCCGTTCGATACATGTCCTTCAAAAGCATTTCTAGTGCAAGGTACTACAGCGACAATTTTTGGTGTGAACTTAGTGTCTGGAGCCTATAATCGATTTGCTGACAACGTTGGTACCAATCAAAAAGTTAACGGATTTGGCTTTAGTGTTCATGACAGGTATTTGTATGGCTGGGATTATAGTCGACGTGATATTGCTCGAATTGGTAAAGATTATGTATTAGAACCTATAGTGACGTCAGGTTTTCCCAATACTGATTTTTACGTTGGTGATGTTTCAGTACAACAAAATGCCTATTATGCGTATCGTAAAGGTGCCGACTACGGTTTGTATCGGGTTTCTCTTGACCCTGATAGCAATGACTATCTTGCTGCTACTCGAATCGTGAATGGCTCTAGCTTAAACCTTAATATTTTTGATTTAGCGTTTCACCCAGATCAAAACCTTGCTTACAGTGTTGATAGGAATGGCAACCTTAGAAGCATTGATGTTGAAACTGGAAGCAGTGCGAATTTAGGTTTTACTGGAGTGACTGGTACGTTTGGCGCGGTGTATTTTGATGTTGAAGGTTTTTTATACATTAGCCGCAACAGTGATGGACACATTTTCCGTATTGATATAAGTAATCTCAGTAATACGACTTTATTTGCTTATGGCCCAAGTTCTGGGAATAACGATGGTGCACGCTGTGCCACAGCCCCTATCGTCGATGAAAGCGAACCACCGACACTCGATTTTGGGGATGCACCTGACAGTTATTCGACTTCAATAAGTGCTAATGGTGCACGTCATGGGCTAAGTAACTTGTACTTTGGCACGAGTGTATCTGCAGAGTACACGCCCAAATCAGTTGATGAAGATGATGGTGTAAACTTTTTAACGGCGCTCGAAACGGGGCTAGACACACTGCTTTCTTTCACTTTATCAGCACCTGGATATGTTAACGCTTGGGTTGACTGGAACGGCAATGGTCAATTTGATGAAAGTGAACAAATTATTTCACAATTTTTAGCCAGTGCTGGCGAAAATCGTTTGCTAATTGAGGTGCCAATTGATGCATCAGAAGGCAGTACTTGGGCGCGTTTTAGAGTATCAAATACTGTTTCAATCTCAGCTATCGGCGGTGTGGATAGTGGTGAGGTCGAAGATTTAAATGTTTCCATTGTTGCAAGTGGTGTGGCTGAAACAGCCACGGCATGGCAAACCGCAGCGTTTGAAGATTTGTGGCCACAACAAGGTGATTATGATTTTAATGACGTAGTGGTTAAATACCGTATTTTCAAAAGCCAAATAGGCAACCAAGTTGTGCGGTTTAAAGTGCAGGGGGAGTTATTGGCTGTAGGGGCAAGCTACCACAATGCATTTGCTTTCCGCTTTGGCAGTATTAGAAGAACTGACGTTAATGAAGCGTTAGTACGTTTAACTATCAACGGCGAACAGGTAAATAAAAATGCCCTTGAATCAGGGCGCAGTGAAGCAATTTTAGTTGCCCTTGATGATACAAAGGTGATTGCGAATTCGCGATCTGGATGCCGTTACTTCAGAACTGAACCTGGTTGCTTAGATCAAGCACCAGTGTCATTTACTGTTACTTTGCCATTAGTTAATAGCGTTAATGATAGTTTGTCATTGTTTAATGAGATAAGCCCTTTCATTTTTGCTGTGAATGGTTTTGATCATGGCCCATTTGTCGATATCAATAATGCAAGAGGATGGGAAGTGCACTTAAAAAACCATTCACCTACAGAGGCTTTTAATTCAGCATACTTTAATCAAGGTGACGATACATCCAGCACAAATGGTAATTTTCAAACGAGCAATGGGCTACCTTGGGCATTAATTATTGGTACTAGTTGGAATCACCCTAAAGAAAGCACAGATATGCTAAAGGCTTATCCAGAGTTTGAAGGTTTTGCGCAAAGCGCTGGTAGTAGTAATACTACCTGGTTTAATAATTCAGTCAGCAGTTATTCTGTTCAGAATTAGGAGGTAATTATGAAATACATATTAAGTTTACTTTCAGTATTAATGATAACTGCATGTGGCGGTGGGGGGAGTGATGCAAATCCTACAACAGCTACAGTGGCTGAACCTGTTTCTACAGGTTCAGAGAAACAAGGAATGGCAGCACTTAGCGTCTCTCATGAATTTGATTTTAAAACAGATTTTATCGTGACAGTAAATGTTGCTGAAAACTTAGTTAATGAAAGAGCATTTATTAATATCTGTGAAACTAATGCAGTGTTAACAAATTCGGATAATTGCTTTGTTAGGTCACCGCTTACAAAAAATGGCTTAGAAATGTCGTTTATGGTACCGCATCAAGAGCAAAAAGTGACTGCAAAGATATGGTTTTATGATACCGGTTTGGAGCCGCTTAGCTATGAGTGGGTTTTTAATGAAACACAAGAGAAGCAATTGTGGATAATTAATTAATGAATTCACACAGCTTGAATTCTTGCAAAACTTAATCACAAGAGAATACAAACTATTAATTATTAATACATAGTTAAAATAGTTTACCAATTTTCATTGTATCGAAGCGCCATATGGCGCTTTTTTTATGTTTTGAAAGAGTTGGCTTCGAACTTGCGATATTCCTATTAGATGCGTGAAAAAACGGTGTTTTTCACATTTTGACAGCAAAAATCGCTAAATTGCGTTGCAATTTGCAAAATAGGATTAGAAATGGTTTTTACGATTGCGCAAATTAAAAAGCTTATTTACCTCGCATTGTACACTATGTACGAGCGCTGGCAGCTGATTGCGCTTCCTATGATCATTGTGCCGATTGCAGTGATTGGCATTGCCCTTAACAGTGAAAAACAATACACCAACCACGCCACCATTTTGATTGAAGAATCGGCATTACTTAACCCGTTTTTAGATGAATTGGAATTTTCGTTCGAACTGTCTGCTCGTATGGATGCGTTACGCACCTTAGTGTTAAGCCGTAAGAATTTAACCGAAGTCGTGAAAGAGGTGGGTTTGGTAAAAGATTTAAATAACCAACTTGAAGTTGAAAAAATGCAGCAAAAGCTGGCAAGTGCTATTTCAATTTCGTTAGTTGGTGATGAGTTAGTGCGTATTCATTTTAAATGGACAAAGCGTGAAGAAATGAAACCTGTGCTTGAAGCCTTGGTAGAAAAATTTATAGAACGCTTACTTGCGCCAACCAAAGCCTCACTCGATACCTCAGAAGTCTTTTTGAAAAATCAGCTTGAAGAAATGCGTGTTCAGTTAGAGTTTGCTGAAGACAAGCTGGCAAAATTTAAGCGCGATAATCGTGCAGCACTACCAGAGTTACTCAACGTAAATCAAGATACCTTGGCGCGTTTAGAGCAAGAGAAACAGCAAAAAGTGGTGGATTTAAGTGGTGCTAAAGCCCGTCTTGCAACGCTTAAAAAACAACTTGCGAAAGCCAACCCAGTTAAAGGGCGTTTAGTAGACAGCATTATGCGTATTGAGTCAGACATTGCATTACTGCGAACTCGCTACACCGATCAACACAGTAAAGTGCAGGCAAAACTTCGCGAACTAGAAACCCTTAAAACGCAAAAAGCTGAAATGGAATCGCAATCGCAGCCTTTTGAAGAAGCTGATCTAGATTCGCTTTGGCAGATAGCTAACAGTTTACCACTTGGCGCAAATGCAAAAGACAGCGCACTACTGGTCGCCCAGCTTATCACGTTAGAAGAAGCCGAAAATCGCGTTGCGCAATTTAATAATGAGCTAGAAATGCTCAGTGAGCAGCTCTCGGTGGTGTCTACCCGTTTGTCTAGTTCCAGCGAAATTGATAAGGCGCTGCGCCAATTACAACGTGACTACCAGGTGAAACAAACACTCTACTCTGAAATGTTAGAACGTTATGAGATGTCGAAAGTCACTGGGCAATTAGTACGTTATGAAGGACCAGACAAAGTTAAAACCATTGAACGTGCTTACAGCCCGACCACGCCAATTAACCAATCGCTTGGTGTGAGCATTTTACTTGGTATTGTACTTGGTTTATTTAGCGCGGCGGCACTGACATTTGTAGCCATGATCACCGACATGCGCGTTCGCGATGAAGGCACTATTGAAGCCATTTCGGGGCAACGTGTACTGACAAAATTACCTATTGTGAATGATGTACCTGTACATCACATCGACTCATCGGAGGCACTATGAATAACATCATACAGCTAATTCAGCACCCATTTATTGGCGGACTCGAGAAGATGGCGTTTGGCCTATGTTGCAGTGAATTGGAAGATTCAAAAATGTTTTTGGTGGCGTTAGAGGGAACTAAAAAAGGCGCTATTCGGTCATGGCCAGAGCTTTCTGAGCTAGATAACTTTTACTGTTTAAACAAATCCAATGGCATGGACTGGAAAATAGTAAGAAAACTGGTGGCGCTTATAGATCGCTACCACATAAAAGTTATTCATAGTCATCATATTGGGCCGATGCTTTACGGTAGCTTGGTGAAAATGATGCGTCCCAAAATACAGCATATCCATACCTTACATGATGCGTGGTACTTAACTGATTTTAAATATCGCATGTTCACAAAGTTAATAGATAAATTAACCCCGATCACTATTGTTGCTGATGCCAAGGCTGTTGCGCAAGTAGCAAAAGCAAAAGCGAATGTGACGCCAAAGCATGTTGTTCATAATGGTATTGATACAGATTACTTTACACCATCATCCCGTTATTTAGCGCGTATTAAATTGGGGTTACCTAATAACTGCACCTTGGTTGGCTGTGCAGCAAGAGTGGAGGATGGCAAAGGCCATAAAGCCATGCTGCGTACGTTAACCACCTTACCCTATAAAATACATATGGTATTTGCAGGGAGCGGCAGTCAGCTTGCAGGAATGAAAGCGTATGCGGCGCAATTAGGTGTTTCAGATAGGGTTCACTGGTTAGGCTGTGTCAACCATATGCCAACGTTTTACTCCGCAATTGATGTGTTTTGTTTATATTCAGAGCGCGAAGGTTTGCCATTATCCATTTTAGAAGCAATGGCATGTAACCGTCCTGTGGTGGCAAGCGATGTTGGTGGCATTAGAGAAGTAGTTAACGACAAACTTGGCTTTGTATTACCACTAGAAGACGAATGTTTGTTGGCGCCCAGCTTAATAAAAGCATTAAAACTGAATTATGGCATGGATATTCGTCATTACGCGCTAGCACAAGCAACGCTCAAAGTAATGGCGGAACGCTACAACAAAATCTATCAACATGCATTGGTGTAGGAGTTGATTATGCTTTGGTTTATTTTTATCTCGATTGCAATTGTATTTATTTATCATCACTTGCTGTACCCGCGATTATTGGCATTTATTGCGGCAAAACAGCCTGTAAAAGCAGTTCCAGAGACTAAGCTCAGTCATCGTGAAATGCCGTCTATTGGGGTGTTTATCGCAGCTTACAATGAAGCTGAATTTATAGAGGAAAAGTTACATAACTTAGCTTCGCAGCTTTATCCGAACGACAAAATGGGTATTCATATTGTTGGCGACGGCTGCACCGATAGCACCTCTTTGGTTGTTAAACGGGTAAGTCGCCATTTGCATGAGCAATTTATCTACTGCACTTATGACGAAATCAAAGTGAATGCAGGCAAAGTGAACGCACTTAATTACCTGATTGCAAAATACCGCAGTGAGTATGACATTGTGGTATTTACCGATGTCAGTGCATTAATGAGCGTAGATTGCTTAGAACAAGTGGCTATGTCTATGCAAAATAAGGAAATAGTTGCTGTTTCTGGTAATTACCTGCCAAACAGTGATGCCCATGAAAGCCTTGATAAGTACTGGCAATATCAAAATGCTATTCGCAAACTTGAAGGACAATTAGGCGCAGTTAACGGCTTTGCTGGCGCTATGTTTGCGATGCGCTCTGAAGCAGTAATAAAACTGGCAGCTAAAACCATCAATGATGACTTTGTGCAAGTCGTATCTGCAATCGATAAAGGCCATTACGCAGGCTTTAACGAATCTATTTCAATTATAGAGCGCGAAGCGGATAGCTCACAGCAAGACTTTAAACGTCGAGTGCGTATTGGGGCTGGTAACTGGCAACAACTCAATACTATTTTTACAGCAGCAAAAGGCTTTAACAAAGGTCAGTGGTTATGTTTTATATCAAATAAGGTGCTACGTGGGGTCATGCCAATACTGCTGTTTGTTGGTTTTTGTGCCCTGATGTTACTCGCTGTGAAAGGGGATTTATTAGCGCAAGTGCTTATCGCGAGCGCACTTAGTATTAATCTCATTGGTATTGTTAAAGCGGTTTTTAAATGGCGTTTAAAATTGCCAATCATTGATGGGGTTAACTATCTTGTTTCGAGCTATTTTGCTGCATTGATAGGAATTTTAACACTGTCTCGCTACAACACACCTTGGCGTCGCGTTGCTCATGTAAAAGCCCACATTCCTTATATTGCGATTTGCAAACGTTGTGTGGACTTTGTTGGTGCGCTGGTGGGACTTGTACTGTTTAGTCCCATAATGCTCGTGGCTGCGATTGCGATTAAACTCGATTCGAAAGGTGCTGTGATTTATAAGCAATTACGTGTTGGTCGCATTAACGAAGATAAAACCGAACTTATTTATGTTTATAAACTGCGTACGATGCGTTTTGATGCTGAAAAAGCCACAGGAGCGGTTTGGGCACAAGGTGATGACCCGCGTATTACTAGAGTTGGCCGCTTTTTAAGAAAAACACGCATTGATGAACTACCTCAGTTTTGGAATGTGCTTTGGGGTGATATGTCGTTGATTGGTCCACGACCAGAACGCCCTAGTTTTTACAGTAAACTAGAAAGTGAAATTCCCTATTTTATTCAACGTACTTACGGTATTAAACCAGGCATTTCTGGCCTCGCTCAGGTAATGAATGGCTATGATGAAAGTGTGGAAGACGTAAGAAATAAAATTGCTTGGGATTATTCTTATGTACTGTCAATGACACGTTTTTCAACTTGGCTTGCGATGGAGTTTGATATCGTATTTAAAACCATCAAAGTGGTCGTTTTAGGTAAAGGGCAATAGCATTGCAAAATGCAACAAGTCGCTAAAGGTTTGTTGCATTTTGCTACTTTTTGTTTTTGTTAAAACTTAACCCTCTGAAATTAAGGCTATTTAATTTTGGCATCGTATTTGGTTGTTATTAGTCATAGTCTCAAAAGAGGATTGGATTATGAACAACCTACTACCTACAAAAGAGCAAAACAACACACTAATTGTTGAGCTTCCTCATGATTTTTCTGGCTTAAATGTCGATAAATATCGCGAACATTTTGAATGCTTTGCCGCTACCCAACACGATTCGGTGGTACTGGATTTTAGTAATACCGAATTTATCGATTCCTCTGGTATTGGTGCCATGGTGTTCTTATTTAAACGCATTGAACAGCGCGGTGTATCTATGCTGCTGTTAGATGTTGCTGGTCAACCTGAAAAGTTAATGAAGCTACTTCGCGTTGATGCCACCATTCCATTTGTGCAGTCAGAACCTGCAGCTTAAATAAGGAATCGCCGCCATGGAAAAGTTACTGCCCCTCGCATGTGTGATTAGCATCTGTACTGGTTGTTCTACTTGGCCTGAAGAAGGCCGTGGCGGCTGGGCAGAGTTGTATCACCCTGAAGCTCCCCGAACCACCAATGGGTTTGAAAATGCTGCGCCTTTTCAAGTTATGAACGAATTTGAACATTTATCGCTAAAACTCGACTGGTTGAAAAGTCGTGGTATTAAGCATTGTATGCCAGGACAACTTTACCAAGCGGAGTTAATGCTTACCCGTATTAATCGCACGATATCGGCAGAAATGTACTCAGAAGCACAACTCGATCTGCGTACTTTTTACCATCAGCTACATCAGCTAGAGAATCATTTTGAACGGGTGATACGTACCACACATTGCGGCACGGAAGACAAAACTGATGATTCGAAATTGGTAGGCAAGCTTGAAAACTTGCTTAATAGCGATAATCAGTTTGCCTTTGATAGCTTTGAAGTTACGCCTAAGTATCGCGTACGTTTAGCGCAAAGTGCAGAGCTACTTAAAATGTCGCCACAAACTCAGGTGTTACTTGTCGGTCATACTGACATTAAAGGTGACAAAATCAGTAACTTTGAACTGGCTTACAAACGGGCGGAAAGTGTTAAAAGTTGGTTGACGCTCTATGGCGTAAATCCTGAACAAGTAAACACGTTAGCGCAAGGCGCGCAAATCCCATTTTCGAATGAAGCTGAAAGTGCACCAAAACAGCTTTCAGATCGCCGCGTAAATGCCTATATCTTAGCTACCTCATCAAAAGCAGCTGAGCTTACAAAAGTAAAACCGCTGAGTGAGTGGACAAGTGCACTGGAAGATAAGGAGTAAGCATCATGAAACACATAATTTTCCTTACATTCTTACTATTTATTAGCGCAAGCTTTGCCAACGATAGCGTTGATGACGCGGTGATTGAAGTGGGTAATAAAGTCTTTTTTAATGTGCCAGGTGAAGCCGAATTTGAAAACACATTTGAAGTAGATGACAAAGGCTTTGTAGAACTGCCTGAAATCGGCAAAGTAAAATTGGCGGGCAAAACACCAAAACGCGCTGAAGCCGAAGTGAAAATGAAGTTGGCAGGGGTTTATAAAGCGCTTGGCAAATTTTACTTAGAAGTGCGTTCGCGTGATTTACTGGTGACTGTTCTTGGTTATGTGAATAATCCGTCACAGGTCAGTATTCCGGCCAATGGTAATATTCAAATGGTGATTGCAAAAGCTGACGGAATTAAACCTGGTGCGCAGCTTAATAAGCTACAGATCCGTCGTGACAACACCATTACTACGTTTGACTACAAAGCGTACCTCGATAGTGGTGATGTCAGTTTATTACCGCAATTGCGCTCTGGCGACACCGTGTTTGTGCCAGTGTCACCGTTACTTGGCAATGTGCAAATTGATTTTGATGCACAGACACTCTCAAGTGCAGGCGATGCAGACGGCCAAGGCCAAGCAGTTACATTATTTGGTGAATTACACAGTCCAGGCAGTTTTTCATACAAACCTGATATGAACATTATCGACGCCCTTATGCGCGCAGAGGGAGTTACCCGTTATGCTGATGTAACTAAAATTCGCGTTATCCAAAATAACCAGCCTACCATCTTTGATTTAAAACAGTATTTAGATTCTGGTGATACCAGCTTACTACCGAAAATTGGTGCTGGTACCACAATTTTTGTGCCGATTATGGTGGATGATGTAAATACCACAGCGAGAACCATTTATATCATGGGCGAAGTGCAAAAGCCGGGCGCCTATGAAGCAAGCAATGAAATTGGTTTTCTCGATATTTTGGCTAATGCAGGCGGCCCAACGCGTTTTGCAGAAACACGTCAAATTAAAATTTTAACGCCTGCTGGCAGCAACGTACTATTTGACCTACAAGCTTACAGTGAAGGTTATAGCACTGTTTCAATTCCTAAAATTGCCCCTGGCGATGTGATTTTTGTGCCAGAGAAAACCGATTTAAACGAAAAAAGCTGGCTGAAAGTCGCGCCAACGCGTGCGGTTAAAATTATGGGGGCGATTCATCATCCTGGCCGCTACGAGTGGAGCGATGAGATGGATTTTACTGACTTATTTGCACATGCCGGTGGTCCAACTAAAGGCGCTAATGTCAACGATATTAAGATTATTCGTCAAGGTCAGTTATTACAGCGTTTTAGTTTAGATGAATATGCTAATAGTGATGGCGATAACTACCCATTACCGACAATTATCGCAGGCGATACCATTATTGTTGAAGAGCTACCTCACGACCCGAAAGATAATAAATCACAATGGGTGCGCCAAGATGCAAAAAGCTCGATATATGTGCTTGGTCAAGTCGGTGCGCCAGGTCGCTATGCATTTGATAAGTCGCTTCATTTCTTAGACATTATTTCAGCGGCTGATGGCCCAACAGATGATGCAGACTTACGTAATATTCGTATTACACATCGTAATGGCACGCAGTCTCGTGTGAGCAAACTGAACTTAGCGCTGTATTTTGAAACAGGCGACGAAACAATGTTCCCACGCGTTTTACCGGGCGATACCATTTTTGTGCCAGAGAAAAGTAAAGATTGGTTACGCCAACCAAAAGAGCAAGTAGTGCGGATTATGGGGGCAATTAAACAACCTGGTCGTTACAGCTTTGATGATTCAATGACACTGCTAGATGTATTAGCAGAAGCCGGTGGACCAACATCCGAAGCGCTGATCAGCAAAATTGTGGTGATTAATCACGGTTGTTGCAAAGAGCAATCACGCCGCTTTGATTTAGAAAAATTTATCAAGCAGCCAAACTCAGCCAACATTCCGTTATTGCGTGCGGGCGATACGGTATACATTCCAGACCAAGGTCAAGACTTTACCCAACGTGCAAAAAGCTCATTGGTTGATATCTTAACTGTAATTGCACTGGCGATAAGCTTATGAAAATTATTCCTAAACAGTATCAAGAGCTTGAAGTGATATTTGAAGCAATCAATAGTGAAAACTCACGCTGTATAGCGTTTGCTTCACCTAACGGGCATTCAGGGGCGACTTCTTTAGCTATTAGTGTGGCAAAGCGTCTAAGTGGTCGCAATGAACGCGTACTGGTGATTGATTTAAATACCTGTAATCCAATGTCAGGCAATGATTTGGTGAGTATGCCTAATGCACTAGCTAAATGGTCTTTTGGTGATATTAGCTGCCAACTTAATGCGCAAGCCATTGATGATTTTTACTTTTTAAGTATTACCCAACTACAAGATTTGGCACTAGTGCGAGAAAAAGACGTGTTTGGCATGGCGATTTTGATGCTGAAGCAAGAATTCGACTATATTTTGTTTGATATGTCGCCAATTTGTAAAAAGAATCATGCGAATTTTCCATTGCATTTATTGCTCTCAGTGACGGATTTACTCTTACTCGATATTGCGCTTGGCAAAACCACGCAAGAAACACTCGATACAGTGGTAAGCGAGCTAAAACAGGCAAACTGTAAACGCTACGAAATTGTGGTTAGTCAAATGTTTATGCCACCGCTAGGCGAGCGATTAATCGAGAGCATAAACAAACGGTGTTTTAAATTGCCAAAACTAAAACATCGTTTGATAAATTTTGTGAATAAGCAGCATTGGTTGTTTCATGGAGTGTAACTATGAATGTCTTGTTTTATCGTCGCTTTAATCTAATGTGGTCTTCCTTACATTCGGTAAGGGAAATTCTATTAACCTTGCTTGCTAAGTTAGATGTCGAAAGCGACGCCATCGACAATACTGGATTAGTTGTCACTGAATACCTTACTAATTTAATTCGCCACAGCGAAGGGGAAGATGAAGCAGTCACATTAGTAATCGGACGTACCTTAAACGATATCAATATTGAATTAGTTGACCCAACAAACTATTTCCACCCAACCCTTTCAAGTGATCGTAATACTGATTTAGCCGACGGCCAATTACGAGAAGGTGGTATGGGGCTGGCCTTAATTGCTCATTATTTTCCGGGGTTTCGTTATTTTACGAAAGATGGAAAAAACCATTTTAGTTTTGCTTTACCTCTTAAAAAAGTAAAAAACCGCGTAGTGATCATTGATGATGACAATGCCAGTTTACAGCTTGTTAAAGCGTATCTAGAGCACGACTATGAATGCCATGCATTTGTTGACGAACACCAAGCGTATCAATACTTAACCGGTCATAATGTGGATTTGTTACTGATTGATATGAACTTAAATGTCATGTTGGCAGATGAATTTATCTCTAACATAAAGCAATTAGATCATCTCAATAATATTGGCATAGTAGTGATTTCCGGTGATGGTAGCCGCGAAACCATGCTAAAGGCACATTTGAGCGGGGTTGATGATTATTTGGTAAAACCCGTCAGTAAGCAGCAGCTAGAAATCGTTTGTGAGCGAGTAAAAAGCCGTTGTGTGACGCGCGCTTTGCCACAGACAAATAATCATAACGACTACCAAAATAAGGTTTTTGCAAATCACTCGCTTACTGCATGCGCTTTTGGCAATGTTGCAACAGGCAGAGGGGGCGATGTGCTTGTGCATTTTCAACAAGGTGAGCGCACACTTTTATTTTTTGGTGATGTGATGGGGCACGGCGAAACAGCAAATCGGGTTGCGCTTCAACTTAAAGGATTTTTAAAGGGCTTATTTCAAGCGCCTTATGTTTCGCTTGAACAGTTTGTTAATCATTTTGCCACAACCTTAATGCAGCAAGACTTTATGCAAAAAAGCTTAGTCACTTTTATTGTGTTAGAAGTGAGTGGGCGCACAATTCGTTTTATTAATGCTGGGCACCCGCTGCCGCTTGTGATATCAGCCAAGCATCCGCCGCGCACTATTGGCTCTGCACAAGCTTTATTAGGTTTGGCATCTCACACCGATTACCAGAGTGAACAAATCACTTTAAATGTAGATGAAACCTTGTTGTTAGCAACGGATGGGTTATTTGAAAATCATGATGAATGTGACGAGTTAACTCAGTTGCTGCGCATGATATCTAGTTGCCCAGATAGCAAAACAGTATTTGATGGTGGCCAACTTTGGCATAAATGTTTACCAAGATTGTCAAAAGAAATTGACGATTCGTCTCTCCTGGTACTTAATTAGAATAAGGAAATTGTTAAATGTGATCAGGAGGTTGCCTATGCCGAATAAGATCTTAATTGTTGAAGATACCGAATCACTTGCACTTTTGTATCAGTCATACCTGATCCCAACAGGTATGCACAGTGATATTGCCT
The DNA here is from genome assembly GCF_028875915.1 of Pseudoalteromonas sp. G4. GTDB lineage: Bacteria > Pseudomonadota > Gammaproteobacteria > Enterobacterales > Alteromonadaceae > Pseudoalteromonas. The sequence continues at coordinate 2,593 of NZ_JAPEHW010000063.1, read as the reverse complement.
TTACAGGGCAAGAGGCACTTGATTATTTGGCAAACAACAAACCTGATCTGATCATGCTTGATGTAATGCTACCAGATATGAGTGGCATGGACATTTTGGCTCAGTTGCCTGTCAATGATCGCCCTAAAGTGGTGGTACTAACAGCCCATGCGAGTAAAGAAATGGCGGTGGATGCCATTCGTTATGGTGCAGCTGATTTTATCGAAAAGCCTGTTGATGCTGAGCGATTTCGCATTACAGTTAATAACGCATTAAAGCTTAACTCTCTGAGTGAAACGGTCGAAAAATACCAATCTCGCTACGAGAATGGCCGTTTTTGCGAGCTAATAGGCAGCTCGGCACCCATGCAGTCGGTCTATCAAATCATTAGTAACGCAGCAAACAGCAAAGCGACGGTGTTTATTACTGGGGAAAGTGGCACAGGTAAAGAACTTTGTGCACGGGCAATCCACCAATGTAGTGATCGCAACAAAAAACCATTTATTGCCATTAACTGCGCTGCCATTCCTAAAGATTTAATTGAAAGTGAAATTTTTGGTCATGTAAAAGGGGCATTTACGGGTGCAACCAATAGCCGTGAAGGGGCTGCAGGCATGGCCGATGGTGGTACGCTGTTTCTTGATGAACTGTGTGAAATGGATTTAAATCTGCAAAGCAAATTACTGCGCTTTATTCAAACTGGGTGTTTTCAAAAAGTAGGTAGTGAGCAACAACAACAAGTTGATGTGCGTTTTGTTTGTGCTACTAATCGCGATCCTTGGTTAGAAGTGCAAGCAGGGCGTTTTAGAGAAGATTTATACTACCGCTTATATGTGATCCCAGTACAGTTGCCGCCGCTTCGCCAACGTGGTCGCGATGTAATCCAAATTGCAGAAGCGCTGTTCTCGCGTATTGCTAACGAAGAAGGGCAAACGTTTGATGGATTAAGCGAAGATGCAAAACACCATCTAATGACATACAGCTGGCCTGGAAATGTGCGCCAATTAGAAAATATGATCCGCAATACCGTTGTACTTAACAATACGCCTTGGATTGAAAAGCAGATGTTTCCGCCGTTTCCGCAAAGTAATATGCCCCATGAGCCGGTAATGGCAACACAAGCAGCAACGCCTTTGTATAGCGCTTCGCCTAGTATTGAGACAACTAATTTATTGCGTAGCTCTGATATAGAGCCGCTATGGATTGTGGAAAAACGCTATATTGAAAAAGCCATTGCGGCTTGTAATGACAATGTGCCCAAGGCAGCAGCGCTATTAGATATCAGCCCTTCAACCATTTACCGCAAAATGAAAACGTGGGAGCAAATGGCCGAGCAAGCGTATTAAATTAGCTAAAATAGAGCTTGCTCAATTGCGCGTATTGCGCTTTGCCTGCGTAAAAACGATGCAATTGGCTGGTGGCATTTTTCACCAGATAATTACGTTCTTGTTGGCTCATAAATAATACGGTTTTAATCTTAGTAACTAATGCATTATGCGACTGATCATCGGTTAATAATCCCGTTTGATTATTATTGATAACTGTCCCAATTGCGCCCACAGTATTGGCAACACAAAGAATTTTATTATCAATTGCTTCAAGTAATACCATAGGCAGCCCTTCTTCGCGCGAGCAAATAACTAAAATATCAATTTCTTGCCAAAGTGCATTGTTGGTTTGATGACCATGGAAAATGGTGTTGCTAGCGGCTGATTTTTTTAATTCTGTCGCCATTGGGCCATCACCGTATAGGTGAAATGTCAGCCGTTCTTGATGTTGAAAATGTGTTGCTAGTTTTATAAAACGATCCGGTGCTTTTTCATACGATAAGCGACCAACAAACGCAATGTTGAGCTGCTTTTCAGGTAATTTTTGTTGCGGGTTGTTAGGCACAATAAAGTTTGCAAGAAACTGACTGTTTTCAACTTTATTTGTGAGCTGCTCTGCGACAACCAAATTTTGTGAAAAACGACTCGTGATGTGATCAAGCCAATTATACACCCGTATTCTGCCTGCGCCTTTTTCACCAGCATGGTAGGTGGAGATACAAGTATGACCGGTGATTTTACATGTCAGCCTGCCAATTATGCCCGCTTTGTAGCCATGGGTATGCACAACACAAGTATCGTTTTGTTTGAGGTAGTGAAATAAATCGAGTGCTTTGCCATTTAAACATTGAAAAGGGCAGTTAAGCGAGTTTAATAAATCATAAAGCTGGCGATTTTGGTGATCTTGGTAAAAAAGCACCGACACGGGCACCTTTTGTGACTGCATCAATTTAACTAATTCAACAATGTGCGATTCAATGCCGCCAAATAGGCTAGAATCTAAAAAGAGTACTAGATTTCGCATATTTATCTCCTCGACAAGGAACACTATGTTTAATCAAACAACCATAAAACAACTGGAAGCTGATGTTGGCAAAGAGGTGCTTGCCCAACTATTTGCCGTTTTTGCTAAAGAAGCCACAAAACTCACCGAGCAATTATTGGCCTGTACGTCACTTGATGAAGAGTGCATACGTTTGAGTCATAGCCTTAAAAGTTGTGCCCGCTCTTATGGCGCAGATCAACTGGGTGCACTAGCCGAAACATTAGAGATATTGGCAAAAAAT
>NZ_JAPEHW010000062.1 GCF_028875915.1 Pseudoalteromonas sp. G4 | reverse complement strand
TAAATTTTTGCGCATATTCCCAATAACCTGAGTCTTTATTTACCGACGCTTTAAGTCTTAATACTCTTTTAGGTAAATGTTTAATTAAGGTTGTTGGGTTACTTTTAATCAGGTTATCAAGGTAGTCTTTTTCAAATATTGAGTAGTCACCTATTGTCCACTTTTCCCAGTCAGTTAGCCCATAAGGCGATAATAATTCAGAGAGCTTGCCCGACTCTCGTAATTGTTTTATCTGCTTAGCGACAAATTCAGCAAGATGAGCGCCGTTATTTGCATGAAAACCAATATAAATATCATCCATTGGAATTGAGCCAGACTCGCGCATTTTTATTACGGGGTGTTGATTTGAGTGCCATTCAATGGTGTTTTTGTCGGCTAAAAAAGAGTCAATGCGATTAAGCTTTAGCAGCTCCATCATACGGTTATTCACGTCTTTACCATGAATTAGTTGGATTTCTTTTGATGAATGACTGTATCTATTTATATAAGAGTCGAAAACGCCATAGGAGGTGCCTTTTTCAACGCCTATTCGTCTGTTATAAAGCGATTTTAGGCCGGTATAGATCCAAGTATCTTCTTTTAAGCTATAAAAGTTATATTGATATCTTCCTATACTTTTGGATGGGTAAACTAAAGAGAAGTCCTCTCGTTGTAAAATGCCTATAACACCATCATAAGACCCTTTTTGTACCATTTTTAAGGCGCGAGAGTGAGGCATAATATCAATCTCAACTTCACGTTTATCAGCTTCAAATATTGATTCTACAAGGTCAACCAGAATACCTTTTTGATTGCTGTTGCTACAAACGTAAGGGCATGATTCAAAAGCTGTTAACTTTACTTTGTGATTGGATGAAGCATGCGCAATATTTAAATAAAGTGCCAATAATGCGGAAGAGATACAGCAAAAAAGTTTGTTAGCTTGACCTTTAACCAAGATGTTTCTCCAGCACATTGAATGTTAAAATAATAGTCAACATTTCTAATTCTTTCATGGCGAAATTAATTTATCCGCAAGTGATTGATTAAACTCTATTTGCTAGATAAAAATCATGCTGGTGGAAGGTCAAAAACGGTTTTTTACTTTAATCACCCATTGTACTGTATCTATTTCGTCATCTTTATCGAGCGGGAAGGCAAGGTCGATATGAATGACTGTTTTAGCTGTTGCGCGGCTTGGTGCAAGGCGAAGGCCAATGCCCGCGTCTTTTAGAAATTGGCCATTCTCGCCGTTATTTTCGCCGGGGAACCAGGCGCGGCCTGCATCAAAAAACACGGCGCCACCTACTTTAAACAGTTGTAATAAGTGGTATTCCCAATAAAAGCGTTTCTCAAGGTTGAGTAATACCGAGCGCTCACCTACTTGATAGTGCAGTGGGTAACCTCTAAGGCCAGTATCACCGCCTAAAGTCAGTTGCTGGTCAGCTGTTAGATTGCCACCATAGCGAAGTGAAAGATTGGCAAACCATGCGCGATAACTATTGCTGTTATAGAGAAAATTCGTATCTAAGTAGGCGTGTAAATTTTCGCTTTTTTGCTGTTCAGTATTCCAATAGCCATGTAAACCGGTATATAAACGCCATAGCATGCTGTCATTCAGGTGAAATGCTTTTGCTGCGCTGGCTTCAAGTACAACCCGGCTGTCGTCATCGGCAAGACTTTCGTCAGAGTAACCCAAGCGCGCAAATAAATTCCAACCTAAGTTTAAATCTTCAGTGCGGCCAATCGAGTCAAAGTTACTTAATGTAATGTATTTGTCTTCAATTAGTTGGTAGCCAACCCATGGGTAATTAAGCGAACGATCTTTGGCTATTGGCAAAGTGGTTTCGGCAATTTGTTCAAACTTAAAGTCTTCTTGTTGCCAGCCAACTAGCCAACGATTTGTCCAATTACCATATTTATCACCTTGCCCATAAAACAGCTGATTAATTTGGTTTTCTTGTTTAAATTCAGAGATCACATCGCCGCGATAATAAAGCGGAGACTCTTTAGTATCGTCTAACGTGACAGCACCATAGCTTTGCTGTGAAGCCAATGAATAAAACGGTAGTTTAAAATCAAAGTAAATGCGCTCGCCATCGTCATTATCGCTAAACTCTAAGCGGCTACGGTAGCGGCTTCCCCAAATGTTGGGATCTTCATAAATAAAGGTATAACCAGTGCGATCAGCATCGCTGCGCCATGAAAGCGAAACGCGTTTGCCTAAACCAAGTAGGTTGGTATCACGAAAGCCAAGGCGTGTTTTATTTGCACCACCACTGCGGCTATAGCTAACTTCTGGAGTGAGTGTCCACAGCTCTTTGGTAGTGATAGTGACAACGATATTGTCATCACAATCAAGTTCAGCTTCAATTTTTGCATCATACAAGTAGCGAGCATCGCGCAAAATACGTTCAGATTCACGCAGCAGTTGTTTGTCGTATTTGTCCCCTTGTTGGAACAATAACTGCTGCAAAATAACATGTTCTTTAGTGATAATGTTAAGGGTGTTTAAACCACGAAATAAAAAGTTATCTTCTTTGGGGTTGTCGGTATCAAAAATATTATGACGCACGAGACGAATATTGCTGATGATGGCATTAGGTGCGTCAGGTAGTTGCGAGTTATCGATGCTCTCAATATTAAAGTTATTTTTGCTATTTCTTTGCTTATCGCCAAGCCATTGGCACTGACTTAACGAAAAAATATCAGACTTAGCTGCAGCTTCTGGCTGTGCTGCGGCAAAGCCATAAAATGAGACTGAAAATAGGCAAAAAAGCGCGCTAAATCGACTTATTTTTAATGCTGACATAACGCTCCTTTTTACTTGGGTTTAGTTTAATTCTATACCATTAATTTTACTCTTGCAGAAATTAAAGCAAATAAGAAGCAGCCAAAGGCTGCTTCTAACTAATTAAAATATAATAATTTATTATTTTATTTTGTGACCTGAACGCATTACGAATGTAACGTCCATAAGTTGCTCAATGTCCTTTAATGGCGAGGCTTTGGTCGCAATAATATCGGCAAATTTGCCACTTTCAATGGTGCCTAATTTTTTTTCTAGACCAAGCAATTTTGCACTGTTGATAGTGGCTGATTTTATTACTTGTTGCGCTGGCATGCCGGCGCTAACCATCAGCACAGCTTCTCTTGCGTTAGTGCCGTGTTTTGATACACCGCTGTCGGTGCCGTAAGCGATGTTTATGCCCGCTTTATAGGCATTAAAAAAGTTACCTTTCATATCGTTGCCCACACGAATGGCTTTATCTTTTATTGCATCACTCATAAAGTTTGAGTTATTTGCCATCTCTACCACAGTTTCACCTGCTAGTAGTGTAGGTACTAAATAAGCGCCGGTTTTCTTAAAGAGTTTGTATGCTTTTTTCCCTGCATAAGAGCCGTGTTCGATGCTAGCAACACCGGCTTCAAGAGCTGCGATAATGCCATCTTCTTGGTGCGCGTGTGCAGCGACTTTTCTGCCCATGGTCCTTGCGGCCTTTACCACTTGGTTAAGTTCATCGTCTTCCATTTGTTGACCGGTTCCAGTGGCACGATCAGTGAGTACTCCACCGGTAGCGGCAACTTTAATCCAATCGGCACCGTACTTAATTGCATGACGGGTTGCTCTGCGGCAATCATATGGGCCATCGCAGGTGGTCTTTGAGGCAAACTTATCAAGCATTTCATGGTGTACGCCACTGCTATCAAGGTGGCCACCGGTTATTGCTACACCGCCTGCCGCAATAATACGAGGCCCTTCAAGCCAACCATTATTTATTGCATCACGCAGCGCATACATATATTGCGGATCGGAACCGAGATCGCGCACAGTTGTAAATCCTGCTTCTAAGGTTTTTTTAGCGTAATAAGCACTACGCATGCCGACAAGTTCTGGTGACACTTTGGCAATTTCAACATCATTTTCAGGGCCTAATTCAAACTGCAAATGGACGTGCATATCCATTAAGCCTGGCATAACAAAACTATCTGATAAATCGATAACCGTTTGGTCTTTAGTTGCTTTTTGAAATCCAGCTTGCACACCTACAATTTTATCGCCTTCGATAATAATGGTTTGCTTAGCAAGGGGCGCTTTGTCGGCGTGGTAAAGTAATTCGCCAGCGTGAATAAGGGTTTGTGCTGCAAAGCAACTTGGTGTGATAAATAAGGCTAGTGTGAGCAAAGATTTTTTAAGCATGACATTTCTTCTTATTGTTTAGTTTTACCTCACGCTAGCATGGTGAAAAGTAATGTCAAAACTAAAGCGACGAATAGAGCTCAGGTAATAAATCGAGGTCTTGTTGGCTGTCGCTATTAATCCAAATACTTTGGCTGTAGTGCTCAAAATTTAAATTAAATGAGGTGTTTTTAAATTTAAAGCGCATTAAGTGGCGGTCAGCACCTTGTTCAAATTCTAGGGAAGAAATGGCGTCATTATGTAAATATATAGTTGCCCACAACTCAAACTCTTCATCATCTGGAAGCTCAGTCGGGGTAATTAAAATATGATCAGAAAACAGTGATTTAGTTGTCATTTGAACGTTGCCTATTAACTGGTTAAATGATTACGAATGGCATTCATAAAGTAGGCGCCATATTTGCTCAGCTTAGTAAATCCGACACCTGAGACTTTTAAGAATTCAGCATCGTTAGTTGGCATTTGCTGCGCCATTTCGGCAAGGGTTGCATCACTGAATACCACGTACGGTGGTACATCTTCTGCATCTGCTAATTCTTTACGTAGACCACGCAATTTGGCAAACAATTGTTTGTCGTAATTAAAGCGAGCAAGTTTGTCTTTATAAACGTGTTTAACTTCAAGTCGTGGTTCGGCAAGTTGCAATTTGAATTCACCTTTAAGCACCGGGCGAGCCGCTTCGGTTAAACGTAAGCTAGATGATTGAGTAATGTCTTGATGCAGTAATCCATGATGAATAAGTTGGCGCAAAATGCTCAGCCAATATTCAACGGATTTATCTTTACCTAGGCCAAACGTTGATAGTTGATCGTGCTGGTTTTCGCGAATACGAATGGTGTTGGCGCCGCGCAATACTTCAATTACATAACCGAGGCCAAATTTTTGTTCTACCCGATAAACACAACTTAAGGCTTTTTGAGCAAGCTCAGTACCGTCAAACTGTTTTGGTGGGTTTAAGCAAATATCGCAGTTGCCACAAGGCTTGCCTTGGTATTCTGAAAAATAGTTAAGCAGTATTTGGCGACGACAAGTTTGTGCTTCAGCAAAACTTGCCATGGCATTAAAGCGCTGCTCTTCTACCTTACGGCGTTGCTCATCGGGAATATCATCAAAAAAGCGTTTTACGCGCGGTACATCGGCAGGGTCAAAATACATTATAGCTTCTGCTGAGAGGCCATCACGCCCAGCACGACCGGTTTCTTGATAATACGACTCGATGTTTTTAGGAATATCGTAGTGAATTACAAAACGCACATTGGGCTTATTAATTCCCATGCCAAAGGCAACGGTCGCTACCACAATATGAATATCATCGCGTGCAAATGCATTTTGCACAAATGAACGCTGTTCATTTTCAAGCCCAGCGTGGTAAGAGGCTGCGTTATAGCCTGCATCAACCAGCTTCTCAGCAATATCATCAACACGTTTACGGCTTGAGCAATAGATAATACCGCTTTGTCCTTTTTGCTCTTTCAAAAAGCGCATTAACTGACTAAGCGGTTTAAATTTTTCTTCAATGGTGTAGCGAATATTTGGCCGGTCAAAGCTGCCCGTATAGATATGCGCGTTAGCAAGGCCTAGCTGCATCACAATATCGTTGCGCGTAGCAATATCTGCAGTTGCGGTAAGCGCCATTACAGGGATATGGTTAAAGTGCTGTTTTAGCTGTCCTAAACGGTAATAGTGTGGCCGAAAGTCATGACCCCAGTGTGACACACAGTGTGCCTCATCTATCGCAAATAAGCTGACCTGTAAATGCTGCAAACGCGTGAGAAAATCATCAGTTAACAAGCGTTCTGGCGCGACATACAGGATTTTAATCTGCCCTTGGTGTAAACCTTGATAGATTTGCTGTTGTTCTTCTCGCGATTGGCTTTGATTGATATACGCTGCAGCGACACCTTGCGCTTTCAGTTGCGCAACCTGATCTTGCATTAGTGAGATAAGCGGTGACACTACAATGGTAATACCGGGAAGTAGCAATGCTGGCACTTGATAACATAATGATTTACCACCACCCGTTGGCATTAATACCAAGCAATCTTGACCCGCAAGAATGGCCTCAATAACTTGCTCTTGTCCTGCTCGAAACTGTTTGTAACCGAAAACGGAATTCAACACCGTGTGAGGGTTATTGTGTTCGGTAATATGTTGGGTCGCTAGTTGATTATCCATTACATTAAGATGTATTTGATTGGCATTATGTTATCTGCGTTTACTTGGCAAACTTGCACGTGTAACGAGCGCTAATTCTAAAGTCTTTTTGTCGCGCTGTCTTTACTTAAATAGAGCAGATCCCTAAACTGGCGCTCCCTGAATTGATGAGTTCTTGATATGCAAAGTCAAAAGCAAGGTGTGATGTTTGCCATCGCTGCATTTTTAATGTGGGGGCTCGCCCCAATTTATTTTAAGGCAATAGATCATGTTGCCGCGATGGAAATATTACTACATCGTGTTGTTTGGTCAGTATTATTTCTTTTGGTGATCTTGACCGCTGTAAAAAAATGGCATGCTGTACGCGCTGCGCTTTTTAATATGAAAACCGCAGCTTGGTTGCTGGTAAGCGCCGCGTTACTCGGCTTTAATTGGGGGTTATTTATTTGGGCAGTAAATAATAATCATATTTTAGATGCCAGTTTAGGGTATTACATCAACCCATTGCTGAATGTGCTATTGGGTGTGGTATTTTTATCTGAGCGATTAAGAAAATTACAACTTTTTGCAGTAGTGCTTGCGGTAACAGGTGTGGTCATTCAGCTTGTAAGCTTTGGTTCGTTTCCGGTTATTGCGTTTAGTTTGGCAAGTTCGTTTGCGCTTTATGGCTTAATTCGAAAAAAACTGCCTGTAGACACTTTGCCAGGTTTATTAATTGAGTCGTTATTTATGTTGCCTGTGGCACTAATTTATTGGTGGGGACTAGCAACACCAACCAGTGATTTAACCAGTAATAGCTTATCTCTTAATTTATTGTTAGTGAGTGCAGGTATTGTAACTACTTTACCGCTTTTGTGTTTTACCGCTGCAGCGCGCCGTATTCAGTATTCAACTCTCGGCTTTTTCCAATATATTGGTCCAAGCTTAATGTTTATATTAGCGGTACTGTTTTACGGTGAAACCTTCAGTGTTGATCGCATGATCACTTTCGGTTTTATTTGGTCTGCATTAGCACTCTTTAGCTTTGATTCGTATCGCAACGCTAAACGCAGTAAACAATAAATTATTGACCAATAATAAGCCGGTTTCTGCCTTGTTCTTTTGCTTGATAAAGGTAGATATCGGCTTGCTTAAGCAGTTCATCGGTGCTTTGCGTATCTTCAACAATTGCACCAATTGAAATCGTTACTTTTAAGGTTTGCTGCTGGTGGTTTATTTCCAGTTGGCTAACGGTATCTCTAAACTGTTCTAACAATGCTTGGTTGTGCTGATGCTGGTCATCGCTAAATAAAACGGCAAACTCTTCACCACCCAAACGTGCAATTAAGTGCTCTTTACCAAACATGGTATCGAATAAGCGCGAAACTTCTTTAAGCACTAAATCACCTGCATCATGACCATAGTTGTCGTTTACTGATTTGAAAAAATCGATATCAAGCATAGCAACTTGGTGCGCAAACTTTTGTCGTTTTAGTAGGTTATTCGCTTGCTCAAAGAAGTAGCGGCGATTTGGTAGCCCTGTTAAATAATCTGAATTAGCTTGGCGACGAATGGTCGCGATGTTTTCTTGCATATCTAAGTTTTGGCTTACCCGACAATAAAATTCTTCAGGGTAAAATGGTTTTCGTAAGTAATCGTCGGCACCATTTTTTAGAAAGTTAGCCGATACACGGTTATCATCGGTGCCTGAAATACCAATAATAACTTTGTCTTCTGAGTTAAACTTTTCGCGAATTTTACTGGTTAAAGTAACGCCATCCATATTCGGCATTTCGTTATCAGTAATAATGACTTTGATATCGTCGAATTTCTCGATTTGCTCTAATGCCATCACGCCATCACTTGCCTGAGCGATTAAATATTTATGGCGCAATAACAGATTCTTAATGTGATTTCGGGTGTTTTTTGAGTCATCAACAATTAAAACGCGCACATCTTCATTGCGAGGTAAGCGTTTTAGCTGTGTCTCTAAGTAAAGATATGCTTGGCGACTTTCTTTTGTGATGTAGTCAACCACTGGGTAGCGCATTACGGTATCTCGTGTTTTATCATCGAGTTTACCTGTCATAACAATGGTTGGAATAGAAGCGCCAATTGTCAGAGGAATTGCTTCACCGTTTGGTGCATCAGGTAAAACATAATCTACTACAGCACAAAAGTAATCGTTTACTTCAATTAAATCTATTGCTGAAGCAAGACAATCAGCAACATCAACTTGATAGCCAATACGTAGAGCAACGTGACGTTGTATTTTCGAAATAGAAGGATTGTCTTCAATTAACAATAGTTTAGGGAGCACTGTACATCGATATGTTTATTTTAGTTCTAGCGATTAGTTTAGTTGTAGAAATACACTCTGTGAAGATATTTTGCCAATTTATTGTACCTATACAGAAACATGACAGCTAAATGTCATTTTTTTTAATGTGAATATCACCTTTAAACTCAGTAAATTCGAGAATAGTGACAATTTAAATACAGAAAAATGAAAAAAAAGTGTCAAGTGTAATATTTCTGTCACTTAGTGATGACAAACTTCGCTTCGTTCAAATTGATTACAAATTTAATTTTCTCTTTAGAGGTTTTCACATGAAAAATGTTAAGGCTCCCCTTGCTTTATCTTTACTAGCAGCATTATCAGCACCTGCAATGGCAGATGTAAACGTATATGGTAAGGCAAATGTTACAGTTCAAAACAGTGATGAAGGCGAAGGTTCATTCACTGAAATCAAAAGTAACGCGTCTCGTTTTGGTGTAAAAGGTAGTGAGACTATCAGCGAAGAGTCAGGTCTAAAAGTTGTTTACAAGCTTGAATGGCAAGTTGATATGTCAGATGCAGCTAACAGCAGTGATGACCATTTAAAATCACGTAATCAATACGTTGGTTTACAAGGCGGTTTTGGTGAAGTATTAATCGGTCGTAATGATACTGCATTAAAGCAATCTCAAGGTAAACTTGACCAATTCAATGACCTTGAAGGCGATATCAAAAACGTTTTCAAAGGTGAAAACCGTATGGGTGATTCAATCACTTATAAAACACCTAAGTTCAGTGGCTTCCAAGTAATTGGCTCTTTAATTGCTGAAGACTCAGCTGATGCTGATAACGGTTACTCAGCGGCAGTAACTTATGGTGACAAAGGTCTTAAAAAATCTGCATTTTATGCGTCAGTTGCGATGGACAGCGAAGTTAAAGGCTATGATGTTGTTCGTGGTTCAATTCAGGGCAAAGTAGCAGGTGTAAAACTTGGTGCAATGTATCAAACACAAGAAAAGGTTGATGGCTCTGAATCTGCAGATGGTTTCTTAGTAAATGCAGCATACAAAATTAACGATTACACGTTAAAAGCGCAATACCAAGTACTTGAGTATGACGCAGATAAAGATGACAAAGTTGCAACATCAGTTGGTGTTGATTACAAACTTAACAAAAATGCTAAGTTATTTGCTTTCTACACTAAGCAAGAGAAAGACGAAACAACAGATAACGATTACCTAGCAATCGGTATGGAATACAAGTTCTAAGCGAATCGTACTAAACGAAAAAACCCAGCAAGTGCTGGGTTTTTTGTTGTTTATAAAGCGGTAAATTACAAATGCTGCTTAATAATTTCATAGAAGGCTTCGATGTGATCGTCACGGTCATTTAATGCCGGAATATAACGATAGTGTTCACCACCTGCATGCTCAAATACTTCGCGGTTTTCTTCTTCTAACTCTTCAAGTGTTTCTAAACAGTCAGAGCTAAATGCTGGACTGGCGATAGCAATATTCTTAATGCCATCTTCTTTGGCTAGCTTTTCAAGGGTTTCATCTGTGTAAGGTTTTAACCATTCCGCTTTACCAAAACGACTTTGGAAGGTGGTAATTACATCGTCTTTGTTAAGGCCAAGTTTTTCAACCACTAAACGTGTCGTCATCTGGCAAAAACAATAATATGGGTCACCTTTTTCTAGGAAAAATTTAGGGGTGCCATGATAGCTAAGCACTAGTTTTTCAGGCATGCCATGCTTATCTAAATCTTCTTTAATGCTTGCTGCAAGGGCATCAATGTAATGCGGATTATCTTGATAACCATTAATAAAATGCAGTTCAGGCACCCAGCGCCAATTGATTAGCTCACGGCTAATAGCGTCAAAGGTTGAGCCCGTAGTTGAGCCACTGTATTGAGGGTACAAAGGCAGCACGACAATTTTTTGATAGCCTTTTTCACGAATATCTTCAAGTACCGATTTCATCGAAGGGTTACCGTAGCGCATCGCTAAAAATACTTCGGCGTGATCTAGGCCTTTGTCTTTAAGTAAAGTTGCTAGCTTCGCTTGCTGCTTTTTACTGTAAACCAATAATGGTGAACCTTGCTCAGTCCAAATGCCTGCATAAAGCTTTGCCGAACGTTTTGGGCGAATACGTAAAATAATGCCGTGCAGAATAATTTTCCAAAGCACGCGAGGAATTTCAACAATGCGCGGATCAGATAAAAATTCAGCCAAATAAGTCCTCAGCGCTTTAGCTGTAGGTGCATCAGGGCTACCTAGGTTAGTTAACAACACGGCTGTTTTTTTATGAAATCGTTTGTGCGGTTCTTCTGTGACGGCAGTAAATCGAGACACGGTATCCCTTACTTAAGTTGCTTAATTAACAAGATTGTATCAAATCTTTTTGTAAAATTGCCCACATTACGAAATGTTAGGAGGTTAAGATCACACTTTAATGCAATAGGCTGTCACTAAAATAAGGTATTTCTTCTTTTCGGACATATAACCTAGACATTTGTATTTCAAGACGTTTAGATGTCACAAATCTTTTTTTAAGTAAAGTATATGAAAAAAATTGTCGCCTTCTTTCTGGTTATGTTTAGCGCGCTAAGTATGCCCACGTTTGCTAAAGAGCAAACAGTTATCTTAATTTCACTTGATGGGTTTCGTTGGGATTACATTGAAAAACATCAAGCTAAAAATTTAGCAAAAATAGCCAAAGCAGGTGTTCGTGCTGAGCGTATGATACCTGTTTACCCAACTAAAACGTTTCCAAATCATATTTCGATTATTACCGGTTTACAGCCAGCCAATCATGGCATTATTGATAATAAGTTTTGTGATAAAAAGCGTGATGAATGTTACAGCATGGGTAAAGGGGGCAAAGACAGCACTTGGTTAAATGGCATGCCGCTTTGGAACTTGGCTGAAATGCAAGGTGTTAAAGCTGCCACCTATTTTTGGCCTGAGTCTGATGCACGATTTAATGGCCGTACGCCAAGCTATTTTTATCACTATTCGCAACACAGTGATTATCAGCGCCGCATTGATCAAATTGTAGAATGGTTAAGTTTACCAAAATCACAGCGACCACGATTTATTGCGAGTTATTTTTCGATTGTAGATTCTATGGGTCATGAATATGGGCCAAATGCCAAGCAAACCTTTGATGCTGTTCAGCAAATGGATGCGTTAATTGCCCAGCTTGATAAGCGTTTAGCTGAATTTAAAGAACTAAATATCAATCTCGTTTTAGTCTCTGATCATGGCATGTCGCAAGTGGACCCAAAACAAACAATCGAGATTAACCAGCTTGGTATTTCTAAAAATGATTTTGTTATTAAAAACTCGTATACCCGTGTGCAGTTTTATAAAAAGCCAGAATCCCAAGTTGCTATTTCAGATATTGAAAAGCATTTAGCAAAGCAAGCAAAAGGGCGCTATACCGTACTTGATAAAGCAACTTTAGCAGAGCGTGGAATTAAATTTGGTTCTCGCGATGCTGATATTATTATTGAAACGGTCGCACCAAAAACGTTTGCATTTGAGGGTGAATCTGAATATTTAGGTACTCATGGCTATGCGTATACCCAAGAAATGGGCGCGTTATTTATCGCTAAGGGCCCAGCATTTAAGCAAAATATAACATTGAGTGAAATTCCAAACTTGGATGTTTACCCAACGATTGCAAAAGTGATGGGGCTTAAATTACTTTCTCCTGTGGACAGTGATGGTAAAAGTTTGGCCCAAGCGTTAAAAAAGTAAGCTAATTAAGTTTGCGTTAAGCTTAGAAATATTAAATTAGTTACAAGTTCCAATCTCCCTTGGACTTGATTTCCCTTGTTGATAATTACAACATTTTGCCCGCTATCTCTATAGCGGGTTTTTTTATGTCTAAATAACTAACATCTAGTTTTCTCTAGTTCAGGTTAAATAGTAAGTTAGTTAAGGGTTGGTTAAGTTAATTGAGGGTATAGTGCTTAACAAGATTTCCAATCTCCCTTGGATTTTTTTCCTTATTGTTTGAATTAATCGTCAAACATTTGAGCTCGCAACCTTGCGAGCTTTTTTTTGCCTAGCGTTTGTTGAATCTTGTTGTTCTGGTGAGTGTCATTTATCACGGTGTTTGTGATGGGACTAATAATCTGTGATTATAAATTAAGCATATATTAATGTTCATCGGGTAAACTAGAGACAGTTTCCAATCTCCTTGTTGCTTTGTTAAAGCATAAAAAAAGCCCGCTGGTGCGGGCTTTTTTATTATTAACTTTTACTGTTCCCAGTAAGCTTGTTGTAAGCTGTCTTCTCGCTCTGGCAAACCACGTGTCAGCCTTGGTGAGTGCTGTACTAACACTTCATAACTTACACGGTTAGCGTATTTACTGATTTGTGATAGCGAAGAGTAAGTAAGCGCGTGGATTTTATGCTTACTTGAACTAGGCACATTAAGCTGGTGATAAACATTAGCGCTAATATCATGAAGTACCGCAGCAAGCGCGCCATCACCAGCACCATTGGTATTTTTAATGTTGTCAGGACCACCCATATAAGGTGCTGTATGAGTATATATTTTCACTGGATTTTCACAGTCTTTTCGACGCATCGCTCGTGAGTATTCATACTTATTAAAATCAGGAATGCTACCAGGCATCAATTGATGCTCTGTTTGACGTTTCCAGCAGTCATCAATGTAGCTTGCTAGGAACATACCTTGCGCACCGGCAGTGCAAATTACCATATCGACCCAATCAAGCGCTTTGTCGGCAGCTAATAGCGGGTCTTCAAAGCCGGTAATGGCAAGGCCTTCTTCTTCATTCATGGCAAGAATATCAACATGATCTTTAACGAAGTTTTGCCACCACTCTGGGTCTTGTTCAATAAGGAATTTTGTACCAAGGCTAAGTACTACAGGCACGTTTGCAGCATTTGCGTACTCAACGGCTTTTAATGCTGCTTCAGTCATGGTGTCTTCACCTTCTGTACGCATTAAGTAGGCAGAAATAACTAATGCAGAAGAATTGGCAATAAGCTCTTGTGAGATAGACTCAGGGCGAAGGCGGTTCATTAAACCTGGACTGATAGCAAATGTACGCTCACCGCTTTCATCAATCAACGTAAAGCAGCGACCAATTGGGCCATCCACTGGTTGTAGGTGTTCTAGGTCAACACGCGTTGAAGTTTTACTAACAAAACGGTAAGCATAGCTACCAATTTTGATGTTTTCGCACATTACACCAAGTAATACTGAACGGTCGTCAGACAGTACTGAGTAGTTATGCATTGTATTACCAATAGTACCGCCTGCAAACTCGTAATCGATCATATTATGATCTTTAAGGCGTGCATACAGTGCATTAGTGGTATCGTCATCCATTACTTGCGACATACCGCGACGTAAACCAAATTCATCAAGAAAAGCTTGATCAACTTTGGCTTCAATATCGACCACGATTTGGTCTATTCCCACTATATAGTTACGTGCAAGTTTAAGGTCTTGCGAGATCACGTTTGTTAGCGGATCTTTTTCTTCCACTGGAAAGTAGTGTTTATGTCTGCGTCGTCCAGGAAATTTCATCTTGTTTCTACATTGCTTTGGCGTCGTGCAAAATGGCGGCGGATTATAGCCTAAAAAATAATTGAATAACTATGACATTAGCCCTTTATTTTAAAAAATTCTAAGAAAATGAGTTAACAATGCAGGAATCTTTTTAACTTGGTAAAATATTAGCGACGTTTATAAATTAATCTGAGAAATTATGTACCCTGAATATAGCGATGAGTATTGGATGGCTGAGGCGTTAAAGCGAGCTGATATTGCTGAACAACACGGTGAAATACCGGTTGGGGCGATTGTTGTTAAGGATAACCAAATCATTGCAGAAGGATATAATTTATCAATTACACAGCATGACCCTTCTGCGCATGCTGAAATGATTGCTATTCGCCAAGCCGGCAAGCAAATCGAAAACTATCGCATGCTCGATTGCACCTTGTATGTCACTTTGGAGCCATGTCCTATGTGTGCGGGGTTACTGGTTCACAGTCGTATTAAGCGCTTAGTATTTGGTGCAAGTGATGAAAAAACGGGCTGTGCGGGCAGTATTATGGATTTAACTCGCCATGAAAAACTAAATCACCAAATTGATGTAACTAGTGGCGTGTTAGCTGAAGAATGTGGCGATAAACTTTCGGCATTTTTTAAAAAACGTCGAGCAGAAATCAAAGCTGCTAAGAAAGCAGCTCGTGAGCAAGGTTAAGCGCTTTCAGCCTCAACAAGCAAATTAAATGCTCTGCGACGCTCTGAAATCTTACGGTGGGTGTTACGTCTTGCAATACGGCGACGAGTCGCACATGCATTAACTGTGTTACGTTTTATTTTAAATTTTCTACGCGTTCTTAGCATAGTTTCTCCTTAGAAAGGTGAGAGTGGAGAAAGGTCATTAGCAAAGCAATCTTCTCACAATAATTTTATTTATAAAGTATGACACTACTATGACAATGCGAATTGAAAGGTCATTTTTCAAGTGACTTATTGAAGTGTTTTGCAAACACTTCAATATTGGCGCACTTATAAACCTATTGAAGTCTTCGGTCACTTTAAATTGTATCAGGTTAACTATATTACTCGTCTTGATTCTCATCGAGCCATACAAGTGTATCGTAGTAGCGGCGAATATTATCAACGTATTTTGCCGCAACATCGCCACGGGCAAAGCCGTATCGAGTTTGTCGATAGTAGCGCTTTTTAATCAGTAACGGTAAATGTTTTTTTACATCAGCCCATTTATCTGGGTCGCCACCGGCTTTTTCGGTGAGTACACGGGCGTCTTCCATATGACCAAAACCTACATTATATGCGGCTAACGCGAGCCATGTTCTATCTGGCTCTTGAATACGCTCAGGTACTCTTTTTATTAGTTTTTCTAAATAAATTGCGCCTCCGCGAATATTTTGTTCGGGTTCGAGGCGATTTGTAACGCCAACTGACTTAGCAGTAGGTAAGGTCAACATCATAATGCCGCGCACACCAGTAGGTGATTTTGCTTTTGGATCCCACATTGACTCTTGGTAACTCACTGCGGCCAATAATCGCCAGTCTAGACTAAGGGAGTACTGTTTAAACCAGTCTTTATATTTTGGCAAAATATCACGAACGGCTTCTATATAGGCGAGTGTGTTGATGTAATTGAATTGGCGAACATGGCCAAAATATTTTTCTTCCAGATTTTGCAAAAGGCCTGTTGAGCGAGCGTAGCCAAAAAACTCGATAGCAAGTGCATATAAACTGTCGTCATCGTTTTGTTGTAGCATCCAAGCAACGGGTTCTTCATGGGTTACCGAAAAAGCAATGCTCAGCTCAGGGTGGTAGCGACGAAATAGCGCTAAGGTATGCGAGTCGGCGATGGTGTAGTCAAATTTGCCATCAATAATACCTTGTAATAATTCGGCTTCGTCAAACTCTTCGGTTTCAACCCATTGTAAACTTTCAAAATTTGCTTTCGCTTTTAATAAGCTGGTTGCATGGGCGCTTTTGGCTATAACGGTAACCGGAGCATCTAGTTGTGAAAAATTACGTGGTCTTTTGCGACCTTGTTTATAAACTAGTTTTTGGCTAATAGAGCGATATTGCGGTGCAAAGCGGTATTTATTTAAACGCGATTTATTTAGAGTGAGGCCAGAGGCGAGAATATCAATTTGCCCTTTTTCTAGCTTGTTAAGCATGTCTTTAATTGAGAAAAAAGGAATAATTTCAAGTTCAGCATCAATAAAATCTGCGAATGCTTTGGCGAGCTCATATTCAAAACCTAGCTCACCATTGGCACTGATATAATAAGTGCTTTCGCCAGCAAGAGTGCCGATTCGAACTTTATCTTTTTGTTTAATTTGACCTAGGTGAGTTTCTGCGACAGGCTCTGAGCATGCTGCCAGCAAAAAAATAACCAGTGTAATTACAACGCGTTTAAGCACTCGAATCCTAAAATAAATTGCCCCTACAAGCTTGTTATAACAGATTAAGTATAGATCGTCACGAGGACTAATGTCCTATACATAAAAATCGAATTTGCCTATTTTTGTCTATTTTTTGATTTTTATTTAAATCTCATGTCATTTTCCACTATAATGTGCGCCCATAAATCTTCGTTCAATCCTTAACCCCGGATGAAAATACCTATGTTGATCCTACGTGGTGCACCTGCACTTTCTGATTTTAAAGTTCAAAAGATCCTTAAAACCTGCGCTGACGCCGATTTACCAGTGACTGGTGTTTACGCTGAGTTTATGCATTTTGCTGATTTAACAGCAGAACTTTCAGAGTCTGAGTTAGACAAACTAAATAAGCTATTAAAGTATGGCCCGACCATTACTGAACATACGCCTGAAGGTGCGCTCATTTTAGTGACACCGCGCATTGGTACCATTTCTCCATGGGCATCAAAGGCAACTGATATTGCTAACAACTGTGGTTTAGACAAAGTACACCGTGTTGAGCGTGGTATTGCTTACTATGTTGAAGGCGAGCTAAACGCTGAGCAGTTAAATGAAGTTGCAAAACTAGTTCATGACCGTATGACAGAGTCTGTGCACAATAGCCTTGAAGACGCAGGTCAATTATTCCGCGTTGAAGAGCCGCGCCCAATGTCATCTGTAGACATTCTTGGTGGTGGCCGTGAAGCGCTTGTGACTGCAAACGTTGAGCAAGGTTTCGCATTAGCGGATGACGAAATTGATTACCTAGTAGAAAACTTCACAAAACTAGGTCGTAATCCGAACGACATCGAATTATTCATGTTCGCACAGGCGAACTCTGAGCACTGTCGTCACAAAATTTTCAACGCTGATTGGACAATCGACGGCGTAGAACAGCCTAAATCGCTGTTCAAAATGATCAAGAATACTTACGAAACGCACCCAGAAAACGTACTGTCTGCTTATAAAGATAACGCAGCAGTAATGAAGGGTTCTAAAGCGGGTCGTTTCTTCCCAAATAAAGATGGCGAGTACAGCTACAATCAAGAGAACATTGAAATCTTGATGAAGGTTGAAACGCACAACCACCCAACGGCGATTGCACCATTCTCTGGCGCTTCAACTGGTTCTGGTGGTGAAATTCGTGACGAAGGCGCAACTGGTCGCGGTTCTAAGCCAAAAGCAGGTTTAGTTGGTTTTACTGTATCTAACCTTCGTATTCCAGGTTTTGAACAGCCGTGGGAAACTAACTTTGGTAAGCCTGGCCGTATCGTTGATGCATTAGACATCATGATCGACGGCCCACTAGGTGGTGCGGCGTTCAACAACGAATTTGGTCGTCCTAATCTACTTGGTTACTTCCGTACTTACGAAGAAAAAGTTAACAGCCATAACGGTGAAGAGGTGCGTGGTTACCACAAGCCAATTATGCTTGCAGGTGGTCTTGGTAACATCCGTACTGAGCATGTTCAAAAAGGTGAAATCCCAGTTGGTGCTAAGCTAATCGCACTAGGTGGCCCTGCGATGAACATTGGTCTGGGTGGTGGTGCTGCATCATCAATGGCGTCAGGTCAGTCAAACGAAGATTTAGACTTTGCTTCTGTACAGCGTGAAAACCCAGAAATGGAACGTCGTTGTCAGGAAGTTATCGATAAGTGTTGGCAGCTTGGCGACGAAAACCCAATCGCATTTATCCACGATGTGGGCGCGGGTGGTCTTTCAAACGCATTCCCTGAGCTTGTAGACGACGGTGGCCGTGGTGGTAAATTCCAACTACGTAACATCCCGAACGATGAGCCGGGTATGGCACCACACGAAATTTGGTGTAATGAATCACAAGAGCGTTACGTACTTGCAGTAGCAGCAGAAGACTTCGCACGTTTTGAAGAAATCTGTAAGCGTGAGCGCGCACAGTACGCTGTAATTGGTGAAGCAACAGAAGAGCGTCACTTAACAGTTGCAGATAGTCACTTCGATAACAACCCAGTAGACCTTCCACTTGAAGTACTACTTGGTAAAGCACCTAAGATGCACCGTGACGTTGAGTCAAAAAAGGTATCTGGTGAAGCACTTAACACTGACAGCATCGACGTTGAAGAAGCGGCTAAGCGTTTACTTCGTCTACCAACGATTGCTGAGAAAACATTCCTTATCACCATTGGTGACCGTACGGTAACAGGCCTAGTGGCACGTGACCAAATGGTTGGCCCTTGGCAGGTACCAGTAGCAAACTGTGCTGTAACGGCAGCTGCGTTTGACACTTATCACGGTGAAGCTATGTCAATGGGTGAGCGTACACCTGCGGCACTTCTAAACTATGGTGCATCAGCACGTTTAGCAGTAGCAGAAGCGTTAACTAACATTGCTGGCGCAAACATTGGTGGCCTTGAGAACATCAAGCTATCTGCAAACTGGATGGCAGCAGCGGGTCACCCAGGTGAAGACGCAGGTCTTTACGAAGCAGTAAAAGCAGTAGGCGAAGAGTTATGTCCAGCACTTGGTCTAACGATTCCAGTTGGTAAAGACTCAATGTCTATGAAAACAACATGGCAGGACGACGGTGAAGACAAAGCGGTTACAGCACCACTTTCTCTAGTAATCACTGCATTTGGCCGTGTAGAAGATATTCGTAAAACAGTTACACCTCAGCTTCGCACAGATAAAGGTGATTCAAGCCTAATTCTAGTTGATTTAGGTGCAGGTCAAAACCGACTGGGTGCATCAAGCCTTGCACAGGTTTACAAGCAGCTTGGTGACAAGACGCCTGACGTTGATAGCCCAGAGCTATTAAAAGGTTTCTATGAAGCGATGCAAGCACTTGTAGCAGACGAGAAGCTACTTGCTTACCATGACCGTTCAGACGGTGGTTTATTCACTACTGTGGCTGAAATGGCATTTGCTGGTCGCACAGGTGTGACTGTAAACCTTGATAGCTTAACAGGTTCAGACATCGAAGCACTTTATAACGAAGAGCTAGGTGCGGTAATTCAGGTTCGCAATGACGACCTTGCAGCAGTTGAAGCTGTGTTAGCTGATAACGGTCTAGCAGCAATCAGCCACACTATTGGTGCACTAAACACTGAAGACAAAGTTATCTTCAACCGTGGCGGCGAAGCAGTTCTAGCAAATACGCGTACTGAACTACGTACTATTTGGGCTGAAACGACTTATAAGATGCAAGCACTTCGTGATAACCCAGAGTGTGCAAAGCAAGAGTTTGATGCGAAATTTGACGAAAAAGATCCAGGTCTTAACGTAAAACTAAGCTTCGACCTAAACGAAGACGTAGCTGCACCTTATATTGCAACTGGCGCTAAGCCTAAGATGGCTATCCTACGTGAGCAAGGTGTTAACTCACACGTTGAAATGGCAGCGGCATTTAACCGTGCAGGCTTTGCAGCAGTAGACGTACACATGAGTGATATCCTTGAAGGTCGCCTAACGCTAGAAGAGTTCAAAGGCCTTGTAGCATGTGGTGGTTTCTCTTACGGTGACGTACTAGGTGCTGGTGAAGGTTGGGCTAAGTCGATTTTATTCAATGACATGGCACGCGACCAGTTCCAAACATTCTTTGAGCGTCAAGACACGTTCAGCTTAGGTGTGTGTAACGGCTGTCAGATGCTATCAACTCTGAAAGAGCTTATCCCAGGTACTGAGCACTGGCCACGTTTTGTAACTAACAAGTCAGAGCGTTTTGAAGCACGTTTTAGCCTTGTTGAAGTACAAGAAAGCCCGTCAGTATTCTTCCAAGGTATGGCTGGCTCTCGTATGCCAATCGCAGTATCTCACGGTGAAGGTCATGCTGAGTTTGCAAACGACGCAGCGGTGAAAGCAGCACTTGAATCTGGCACTGTAGCAGTTCAGTACGTTGATAACTTTGGTAAGCCAACAACGCAATACCCGAACAACCCGAATGGTTCACCAGAAGGTATTACAGGTATTACATCAACGGACGGTCGTGCAACAGTAATGATGCCACACCCAGAGCGTGTATTCCGTGCAGTTGCTAACTCTTGGCACCCAGATGAGTGGAAAGAGGATAGCCCGTGGATGCGCATGTTCCGTAACGCACGTAAAAACGTGGGTTAATTGAGTTAATTTATAACTCGTTAGAAAAGGTCACTTCGGTGGCCTTTTTTGTATCTGTAAGTTGAGACCGACAAAAATATCGGGAATATTTTTGAACAGCGAAGCTGGCCCGAAGGGCGAAAGGCAGGATGCCTGAAGTCATCGAAGTTTCGCAGTTAGTCGAACGCTTTTCAGGGAAGAAAAGCCGGGCCGCAGCTTCAGGACGAATTAGTCTGTACTGCCTCAACTAGCTTAAAAGAAAAGGTCACTTCGGTGGCCTTTTTTGTTTTTGAAAAAGCAATTTCCTAAACAGTTATTAACTTGGTAGTATTTTGATTTGTACCCAAGATCAATAAATTTATAAGGGAATAAGATGAAAAAATGTATGTTATTAGCTTCAATTGCGGTGGCTGTTTGTTCAACGCAAGTTGCTGCAGTAGATCTATCAAGTATTGTGAAGGACCCAACAACTAAACAGAAAACGGTTCAGCCATCATCAAGTGTTTTGGCAGGTTTTGCTGCAGAGCAACTTGGTTTATCAGAAGAGCAAGTTAATGCGGGTCTTGGTGCACTGTTAAAAGTAGCAAAAGATCATGTCAGTGGTGATGACTTTGGTTTAATCAGTAAAGCTCTTCCTGATATGAATTCATATTTAGAGGCTGCACCTAAGTCGTCAACATCATCACTTTCTTCGATGCTAGGCAGTAGTGAAAACTCAGGAAAGAAGGCATTAAGCTTGGGCTATTTAGACAGTGCATTTGAAAGTATTGGTATTCCAAAAGAGCAAGCACCTATGCTTATAGGCTCGCTAACAGGTTATCTCGCGCAAAATGGCTATAGTAAAGAGGCGGAATTGCTTAAACAAGGATTAAGCTTTTTATAAAAGTGACAATATGTTGATTGAGGTTACTGCCACATATCTAACTTTAGCAAAGCACTTATAGATTAAATCATTGTAGGTTTCGAGTAAGCTTAATAATAAAAAAGCCACCGTATTTGGTGGCTTTGGTGGGAAATTATAGGTTACTTATTTATAGGTGAATGATGCTATCTGCGTTGCCATCAGGATCACCCGATGCACGCCCATCAGTGCCAGGGTTACCGTTACGCATCATTATTACTGCACATGCCGCAGGTGATGCCATTGAAGTACCAGACATCGTGGTTGTACCGCCACCTGCTTTAGTTGATAAAATACTTACACCTGGAGCTGCATAATCAACTGGTGGGTTACCGTAATTAGAAAAGCTCGCAAAGCGATCGTTTGAATCTGTTGCAGAAATTGTATAAACGCGGTTACCCGATGCACTTGCAGGCGATACGTTACCTGCATGCTGGCTTTCGTTACCAGCTGCTACTACAAAAAATGCACCTGATTGCTGTGCTGCTGCTTCAACGGCATCGTTGAGTTCTTGATTAAAACCACCGCCTAAACTCATATTGGCACAATCACCTGCACTCGCGTTGGCGCCAACATGGTCAATACCCGCTAATACGCCTGACCAACTGCCAGAGCCGCGTGCATTTAATACTTTAACAGGAATAACCGTTGCCCCAGCAGCTACACCTACAACATCAATATTATTGTTAATTGCCGCTATGGTGCCTGCTACGTGCGTACCATGGCCATTTTTATCATCCATACCGGCATCACGGCCTGAAGTAAATGCCGTATAACCTCTGCTGGCATCCACATTAAGATCTGGGTGGTCTAAATCAATACCCGAATCAAGTACCCAAGCGCTGTAACCAGTGCCATCCACAGGCCCACCAACACGGCTTACACTCCATGGTGTTGTTTGGCTATCAGAGCCACCGCCGCCAGGCTTTCCACCTTTCGGATTCGCATATACTTTGCCATCAGGCGTAAAACGCATTACATCACTGTTACCTGCAAACATCTGCTTTGCTTTATCACAATTCATATTTACAGCCATGCCTTTTATAGAGTTGCTGTAAATGTGTTTTGCTTTCGCGTTTGCACTAGCCACCATGCCGCGCGCTTTACCTTCAACATCAAACTTAGAAATTGAATCGTTAAAGCGCACAATACAGGTATTGGCAATTTCCATATCATCGGATGCACCATTACTGGTTGGTTGATTTGCAAGTGCATAGCTAGATGAAAGGGCAAATGAGATAGCAAGCGTGAGAGTTTTTTTATTCATCATGTATCCTGTTTTATTGTTATTAGTTTGGTTAACTTTTTGTTAACAAAAAACAGTGTAGTAGAGTGTTTCTGAATTGAAAACAAAAAGCGACTGTAAAAAGTCGCTTTTTATGTGTTTTTGTAAACTATTGATTACTAATCAGATAAATTTCCTAGGCACAAATACTTTGTTTCTAAGTAATCTTCAAGGCCATATTTTGATCCCTCACGGCCGTAACCGGATTGTTTTACGCCACCAAATGGAGCGGCGGCATTTGAGATAATGCCTTCATTAATGCCTACCATACCAAACTTTAATTGTTGCGCTGTACGCATAATTCGGTTGATGTTTTGGCTATAAAAATAAGCGGCGAGGCCATACTCAGTATCATTGGCTTGTTTAATAACTTCTTGCTCATTTGTAAAAGTAAAGATGGTTACAACAGGGCCAAATATCTCGTTCTGTGCAATCTCCATGGTGTTGTTGCAGTTGGTTAAAATAGTTGCAGGATAGCCTGTTGCACTTGCTTCACCTTGATAGTGAATAGTTGCACCTTGGCTAATGGCGTTATTGACTAACGTTGAGACTTTATCAATTGCAGCTTTATTAATAAGCGGGCCAAGTTGCACATCTTCTAGGCCATTACCTTGTTTTAAAAACTTTAATTTCTCTGTGAAAATTTCTAAAAATGCGTGTTGAATCGATTCAGCAAGATAAATGCGATTAGCACATACACAGGTTTGCCCGGCATTTCTAAATTTCGCTGCAATTAAGCCAGTAGCAGCAGCATCTAAATTCGCATCATCAAATACAATAAACGGCGCGTTGCCACCAAGCTCCATTGATACGCGTTTTACCGTTGATGCTGCTTGCTTGGTTAATAATTTCCCCACTGCTGTAGAACCGGTAAAACTAAACTTAGCGATATCTGGGTGTGTTGTTAATACTTCGCCAATGGCTTTGGCGTTGGTACCTACAACTACATTAAAAACGCCGTTAGGTAACCCCGCACGATTTGCAAGTTCTGCCATAGCAAGTGCACTTAAAGGTGTAAGCTCGGATGGTTTAACAATAAAACAACAGCCTGCAGCAATTGCCGCAGCTGCTTTGCGGGTGATCATGGCATTTGGGAAATTCCATGGGGTGATGGCTGCAACTACTCCCACCGGTTGCTTTGTGACAATAATTTGCTGTGAATTACTCAGTGCAGGAATGGTATCACCGTATACGCGTTTAGCTTCTTCACTAAACCATTCAATGTAGCTAATGCCGTAGTTAATTTCACCGCGCGCTTCTGCAAGTGGTTTACCTTGCTCTAAAGTGAGTAATAAGGCTAAATCTTCTAAATTTTCAGTGAGTAAATTTGCCCAGTTTTTTAGGTAATTTGCACGTTCATTTGCGGTGGTGTTTTGCCAATCTTGCTGCGCATTTTTTGCTGCATTAACCGCATGTTCAACATCGCTTGGGTCAATGTCAGCTACTTTTGTCAGCACACTGTTATCAAATGGGTTTACCACATCAAAAGTGGCGCTGCCTGTGTGCCAACTGCCATTGATAAAACTGCTGTTTTTAACGAGGGTTTTATCTTTTAAATTGGTAAGGCTAGATGGTGTCACGGGCAAGCTCCTGTGGTTTTAAAATACTGTCGTCGTATACATAAAAGTGATCACTTGATGCTTGCTGCCACCAAATGCTCCAGTTGCCAAGTGGCTTATTTTCCAAAATTTCACCTTCACGTAATGGCTTAATTAAACTGCCTACCGACATTAATAACCCATAAGGCGTGCGGCGTTTAACCATTTGTGGCAGCAGTTTATCTGGGTCATCTAACCCCATGCTACCAAGCAGTTCGTAAAATGCATGCAAGGTGTTTTTATGGAAGTTTTTAACCCGTTCACTCTTGCTTTCAATATCAATTGCTTTGGCTCTTGCTGGGTCTTGCGTGGCAATGCCGGTTGGGCATTCATTGGTATTACAGTGACGTGATTGAATGCAGCCTAGTGCCATCATCATGGTGCGCGCAGCATTTACGGTGTCAGCCCCCATTGCCAATTTGGCAAGTAAATCAAATGCAGATGCCGTTTTGCCTGATGCAATTAACGTTATTTTATCGCGAATACCAAGCCCAATAAGCGCATTATGTACCATATATACACTTTCTAAACAGGTCATACCTAAGCGATTAGAAAATTCCACTGGAGCTGCACCTGTGCCGCCTTCTGCGCCATCAATGGTGATAAAATCAGGGTAAATATCCATCTCTAACATGGCTTTGCAGATTGCTAAAAACTCTGCAGGATTACCTAAACACAGTTTAAAACCAATCGGTTTACCTTGGCTCAGCTCGCGAAGCTCTGCAACAAAATTGAGTAATTCTTTTGGTGTTTTACATTTCGGGTGCGCCGCAGGCGAAATACAGTCTTTACCTTGCTCAACTAGGCGAATACGGGCAATTTCTTCGGTAATTTTTGCTTTAGGCAATACACCACCATGGCCAGGCTTTGCTCCTTGCGACAGTTTTATTTCGATCATTTTTACTTGTGGTAGTGCGCTTTTTTCACGAAATACGTTTGGGTCAAAGTCGCCCTCAGGCGTGCGACAGGCAAATAAGCCAGAGCCAATTTGCCATACAACATCACCACCGTGTTTTAGGTGGTAAGGGCTAAGGCCGCCTTCACCGGTATTATGGCTAAAACCGCCTTTTTTCGCGCCAAGATTAAGCGCTTCAATTGCGTTACTGCTAAGCGAGCCAAAACTCATTGCTGATATATTTAGTCGTGATGCCGAGTAGGGTTGTTTACAATCAGCGCCACCAATCAAGGTGCGTTTATGCTCATCTTTCACTTCACACGGTGCCAATGAATGCCACAAGCTTAAATAGTTTTCTTCATGCAAATCTTGCTGTGTGCCAAATGCAATGGTATCTCTTACAGACTTAGAGCGTTGGTAAACCAGCGAGCGCTGCTCGCGATTAAAGGGCTTTTCTTCTGTGTCGTTAGCAATAAAGTATTGTTGAATTTCAACACGAAATGACTCTAAAAAGTAACGTATATAAGCAACAACAGGGTATAAACGATTCAAATTCCGCTTTGAAAAAAACACATCATAGAAGCCAATCACACTATAAATCAGGGTAAAAATAAAAAGAATAAAAGTGAAATCGTCGGCGTGGTATTGCCACAGTGAGAAGGTAATTAAGTTGCCAAAGGTTAAAATTAACCAATAGACTTTTTGCATAATTGTCATATCGTTTACTCTTATTTTGCTAACAGGGGCTTATAAGAGTTTCAGGATTGGCACAACAACACCTCGGGCAACCCTTGCACTCGATATTGATTTTGCATAATAACCAGTGCTTTGTCACTGAAAGAAAAAGGAAATCATGAAGATTTCCTTTTATTCAGAAAGGGTTGGGATCTGAATTAATAAGTAGTCTTAGGGTCTGTTGACCTTTCAAGTTCGTTTTTGC
>NZ_JAPEHW010000061.1 GCF_028875915.1 Pseudoalteromonas sp. G4 | reverse complement strand
ACGCCAATGGATAAACTGGCATTTACCCTTGATACTGGCACAGGTGGCGAGCCACAAAAACGCTTAACGGTAACGATAGATACACAAACAGGCGCTGTATTACAAATACTCACCTTTGATGATTTATCAACCTACCGCAAAGCGCGCAGTTACATTCGCTTTTTACACACGGGCGAAGCATACGGCATCATCGGTCAAACCATCGCAGGCCTTGCCTCGCTACTTGCGTGTTTACTCGTTTATACAGGCATTATGCTTTCATGGCGTCGCTGGCAAAACTACCGCTTACGAAAAGCAAAATTAGCATTAGAAGCGGCTTAATATCATCAAACTAATAAAGGCTAACGTGTGTTAGCCTTTTGAATGTGCTTGCCCTACATCTATTCCAAACCAACTTTACATTGCCCAAATCAAAAACTATTGATAACCTACGGAAATCATTAAATAAAAAACTTATTAGTCGGGATTTTTATGGATGTGGATAACTTCCTTAAATCGAAATGCGCACTAATAAGCTGTTAAATGTAATTTCGGATCATTATGCGTGAAATCAGTGAGTTTTTAAAAAAAATAGATAGTTTTGGTTACGTTAACTATTATCGTGGTCACGCAGATATTAGCTGGGATTTACTTCCTTCGCTTGCTAGGACAAAAGTATCTTCAATTGATGTATGGAAATGTTCGAACTGGTCAGATTTAGAAAGTGAAATTTTACGTGCTTTTGAAAAGCATGGATGTTCAATTATTGATACACCTCCTAAAAGTTCACTTGAATGGATGATTCATGCACAGC
This sequence comes from Pseudoalteromonas sp. G4, assembly GCF_028875915.1. Taxonomy (GTDB): domain Bacteria; phylum Pseudomonadota; class Gammaproteobacteria; order Enterobacterales; family Alteromonadaceae; genus Pseudoalteromonas. Next base: position 25,481 of record NZ_JAPEHW010000061.1, on the reverse strand, counting down.
ATCATGGTTTACCAACGAGGCTACTTGATTGGAGTTCAAACCCGTTAAAGGCTTTATTCTTTGCTGTTGAGAACCCCGAGCATGATCATTTAGACGGCGTAGTTTTTGGTGCTTCAGTCGTTACAAATTTTGTAATGGACAAATATGTTGAAATTGATCAACACGATAAAATTATAGGCTTCCATTCTTCAAGTTTAAATAAGAGAGTGACGGCTCAAGAAGGTTGCTTTACGGTAAGCCCCTTGCCAGATAAATGGGGTGATTTTATGAAAGTCGAAGTTGATAATATATCTCTGGATTACCTTGGGAGGTGTGATATCCCTAAAGAAAATAAACCTGCTCTAAGAAAGCAACTAAAAAAATTAGGAGTAACACATCAGTTTCTGTTTCCAGATCTAGACGGCTTAGCTACATCAATAAAAAGAGATTTTGGCTTGTAATCAATTACATATAACAAGCCCTTTAAACCCATGAAAAAAGCACATACAGGAGAATCTAATGCCACATTGCGTAATTGAGCATTCAGATGATATTGATGGCAATATGTTAATTGAAGCCGTTCATAAAGGGGCGTTAGCGTCTGAATTATTTGAACCGACGGGTAGCGATATTAAAGTCAGAGCAACAGCATTTTCACAGTACAAAACTGGCGTTGTTGACCTTAAATTTGTGCATGTCACACTTAAAATTTTATCCGGTCGCACAAGCGAACAAAAAGCAATGCTATCTAATACCGTTTTAGATAAATTGAGCGGCCTTTCACTTACAAACTGCTCAATCTCAGTGGAAGTGCAAGATATTCACCGCGCCAGCTATGCAAAAGTAATTGTCTAACCTTGAATTATTTTAAGCGAAACTGCTGAGGCTTTGCCGATAAAACTTAGCACCATCAGTTTCGCTGATGTTAAACATTGCCACTTATCTCTTTGTATCCGTCTTTCGGTTTAACAGTCCCCTATTCTGCCGCTTTTTCTTTTCCCTTTTATAAGGCGTAACCAATAAAACAACTAAAAATGTAAGCAAACATTAATATTAACAATGAGTTAAATATTAAGTTACAACCCTCGTCTAGGCTTAAGTTGATGGAAGAATAACAATCAATGAGGAGTCAATTATGGCCAAACAAAACGCTCATACGCAAAACACAGAAGTAGATATGAACCCTATGCTGGATATTGTGTTTATCCTGCTTATCTTTTTTATTGTAACCACCAGCTTTAATCGGCCAACTACGCTTGATTTAAACCGAGCTACAGAAAACAAACCAGCACTTACGCAAACAATTACACCGCAATTTCATATCACCAAAGATAATCGTGTACTGCTAAATAATAAGCAAATTGACTCACAATCAATTGCTATAAATTTGGCTCGCCTTGATGCCAATGGCGAGATTACAGCGATTTCAGTTACTGCAGATAAAGAAAGCACACATAACACCTTAGTGCATTTGTTAAATGAAATTAAAGGGTATAGCTCTGCACCTGTTACGCTAGGTAATGTTGGCTAATTTAAAAGGCTAGCCGCGAGGTTAGCCTTTTTATTTCATCTAGCGTTTTTTATAAGTGCAATAGCGCGCTTATTGTTTTAGTTAAGCCTCCTTTTGTACTGCTAAAGTGTCATTTTAGTCATGCATGATTTAGGTCTAGACTGAGTTAAGCTTTTTATACTCTGCCATTTAATGGAGACTAACAATGTTTAATGCACTCGTTCTAAATCAACAAGATAAGCAAACAATTGCAACCGTTCAGCAAATTGATGAAACGCAACTGCCCGAAGGTGATGTGTTAATCAATGTTGATTACTCCTCACTTAACTATAAAGACGGTTTGGCAATTACCGGTAAAGGTAAAATCATCCGAAACTTCCCAATGGTGCCGGGCATTGACTTGGCAGGCACAGTTATTAGCTCGCAAGATTCGCAATATAAAGCAGGAGATAATGTAGTACTTACTGGTTGGGGTGTGGGCGAAAACCACTGGGGTGGCATGGCCGAACGCGCGCGTTTAAAAGCCGATTGGCTTGTTCCGTTACCAATCGGCTTAAACAGCAAACAAGCCATGATGGTAGGCACCGCCGGTTTAACCTCTATGCTCTGTGTTCAAGCACTTTTAGATGCTGGCTTAACACCAGATTCAGGCGAAATTTTAGTCACAGGTGCAAGTGGTGGTGTGGGCTCGGTTGCCGTATCGCTGCTTGCCACGTTGGGCTTTAAAGTTGCTGCCGTAACAGGTCGCATTGAACAAAATGGCCCACTGTTAGAAGCGCTTGGGGCGAGTCGCATTATCGAGCGCAGCGAATTTGAAGAACCTGCTCGCCCACTTGAAAAACAACTGTGGGCTGGTGCAATCGATACTGTAGGCAGTAAAGTGCTTGCCAAAGTGCTAGCACAAATGGACTACAATGGCGCAGTTGCAGCTTGCGGACTTGCCGGTGGATTTGACTTACCAACCACAGTAATGCCATTTATTTTGCGCAATGTCCGCTTACAAGGCATTGATTCGGTAATGTGCCCAACCGAAAAACGCATAAGTGCATGGCAAAAACTGGTTGAGTTATTACCAAATAGCTTCTTTGAACAAGCATGCACCGAAATTACATTAGATGACGCAGTTAAGTATGCAGAAGACATTACCAACGGCCAGGTTACAGGCCGTGTGGTAATAAAGCTTTAGTACAAAACAAAAAGGCTAACCCTGCACCCATAGGTTAGCCTTAATTCATATAAAACTATTGTTAGCTTGGAATAAACACTTTAACCACTAAGCCCGATTGACCATCACCACGGTTATGTAAACTCAGTTGCCCGTGATGCGCTTCTGCAATTTCGCGGCATAACGCTAGCCCTAAGCCACTACCACTTGCTTTGGTGGAATAAAATGGCACTAAGGCATTGGCCATCACGGTTTCGCTCATTCCGCGCCCTGCATCACTAACACTAATTAAGGTTCCTGCTTGCGTACCTGACTGTTTCGTTTCAATTTGTATCGTTATATCGGATAACTCAGAGCCAGATTCATGGGCATTTTTAAGTAAATTAATCAGCAACTGCGACAGTTGAATTTTATCTGCATAACAGGGAGTTTTTGGTAAGTGCCCTTCAAGCTCAAATGGCCACTCTTGCTCAACACTTTCAAGTAACGTTTGCCACGCTAACTTTTCAAGTTTAGGTTGAGGTAACTTGGCAAATTTACCATAGCCTTGCACAAACTCGTTTAAGTGGCTGATGCGTTCTTGCATTGTCGAAAATACCCTTCCAAGCCTTGGCTCTTCTAAGTTTTGAGACAACAACTGACCGCTGTGTAGCAACGACGACATAGGGCCAAGTGAGTTATTTAATTCATGGCTAATAATACGAATTACTTTTTTCCAAACCGCCACTTCTTGTCGGCTTAACTCGCGGGTTAATTGCTTAAAAATGTATAAGTGATGCTGGTGATTGTTAAGCAAGAACTGGCCGGTAGAAAGATGCCACGTTTGTACTTCATCCGAATCGTGTTTTAAATGAAATAAACCATCACGACCTGACTCCATTGCTTGTTTAATTTGCTCATGTGCCGTTTGGTAAAGCGCATCACGTGTCAGCCCTTCAAGTCTTAAGTCACTGGCAAATAAACGGTTTGCACTTAAGTTGCTAAACACCACATGATCTGTACTATCAATTAACACTAATGCTTGGGGTGACGATTGCAGTACTTTATCTAGCATCAATTCCCGTTGATAGATCCACTGTTTTTCTTGCCTAAGTTGCTCCGCTGTTTGGTTATATATTTGGCATAAATGACCTAGTTCATCCTGTGCGCTATAGGCAAGTAAACTTGAGAATTCACCGTCTTTAAAATTAAGTAAACCTGTCTCTAACGCTTGTATGCCTGAGTTAACCGATTGCGTTAATAGCCCACTTACAACCCAGCCAACTGGCAGTGCAATAATTAACGCCACTATGCTTTGCGTGCTTGTTGCATCAAGTAATACCAAAACGGGCACTAATACCAATGCAATACTCATTACAACGGCCAATTGTAATTTAGTGCGGGTTGTAAGCTTTGATAGGTATTTTTTCATAGTGGCTAATAATCTATATCGAATTTTTGCAGGCGGCGATAAAGTGCTTGGCGAGACAAACCAAAATGGCGCGCAACCTTAGCAATAACGCCCTGATATTCACGCATTGCATCTTCAATCTCAGCTTTATTTGGTTCTTTATTCTCTTTTACCTGCGCTTTAGCTTGGCTTTCCAATAAGCCAAAGTCGTTAAACACTAACGGGCCATTGGGGTTTAACACCGCGGCACGTTTACAGGCGTTTTCTAGTTCGCGCACATTGCCAGGCCATGAATAATCAAGCAGTGCTTGCTCTGTTGCAATGCCGATTTCTCGCGCTGGCAAAAAGTGTTTAATCAGCGGCACGATATCATCTTTACGTTCACAAAGCGGTGGCAAGCGCAGTTCAATAACATTAAGGCGATAATACAAGTCTTCGCGAAAGCGCCCCGCTTTAATATCAGACAGTAAATCTGCATTGGTTGCTGAAATAACCCGTACTTGCACTTTTTGCGTTGCAACTGAGCCCAAGCGTTCAAATTCGCCACTTTGCAACACACGCAGCAGTTTCATTTGCCCTGAGGGGGGTAAATTACCAATTTCATCTAAAAACAAGGTGCCGCCGTCTGCCGCTTCGAACCGCCCTATTCGTTGTTTATTTGCCCCTGTGTACGCACCTGCTTCTGCGCCAAATAATTCTGCTTCAATCAAATCGCTTGGCAACGCCCCTGCGTTAACTTTGACAAATGGCTGTGCGGCTAAATTGGAGTTCAGTTGCATAATCTCTGCAATGCGCTCTTTACCACTGCCATTTGGGCCGGTAATTAATACCGACACATCGGATTTGGCCAGTTGTAATGCCATATCCACCACTCGCTCCATTGCGGTACTGGCAAAAATAAGGCCTGCTAGATTGGCATCTTGATGATGTGATTCGCGCTCATCTTTCTGGCGTGTAAAGGTCGCGTTGTCTTGCTTGGCTTTACCAAGTTCAATGAGATTGGCAATACTGGTTAACAGCTTGCTGTCATCCCACGGTTTTGCAATGTAATCTGCTGCGCCCGCTTTGACTAATTCAATGGCAGTTTCAAGCTCTGTCCATGCGGTAATTAAAATAATAGGTAAATGCGGATTTAGCGCTCTTAGTGCATAAAATAAAGTACGCCCTTCCTCGCCTGAAGTGGTGTCGGCGGTAAAGTTCATATCTTGAATTGCCAAACTAATACGTTGATAACGTACAATTTGCTCGGCTTCAAAAGGCGTTGACGCGGTGACCACATCGTAACCATGGATCTCTAAAATAAGTGACAATGCTTCAAGTACAGCGGGGTTATCATCAATGACGAGAATTTTATCCATTTATTTTTCTTTTTATTGTTCATGCTACACCAACGTTTGCCAGTGTAGCATGAACTTTTAAGTAAGCGTTAAATCGTTCGTGTTGCAATACTTGGGGCAATATTCGCAGCGCGCTTTGCAGGCCCAATCACGGCAAGCAAACTCATTGCAAACACAGCTACTGCAGTCACTGCCACATACCAATAAGATAGCGCTGGTACAGAATAGTGCGCCATTAACTGCTGCCCTAAAAATACCGCGCCACACACTCCAAGAACTAAACCAGCAATGCAGATCAGGCTGTTTTCAACCACAAAGTATTTAATAATGGCAGACTTACGCGCACCCAATGCACGGCGAGTTCCAATTTGTTTCGTGCGCTTATTAATATTAAACAGCGTTAAACCAAAGATACCAAGTGCTGTTACCAGTACCAATACGCTTATTAAAATCACTAACATGCGCATCATTAGTAAGTCTTCCGCAACATAGTCTGCTTTTTTCTTATCAAGCCCAGTTAAGTCTTGAATAACACGCTTGTCGTAACTTTCGTGCATTAGGTCTTCAATTTGCGTCATCACTTCCGCGCGACGACCGCTTTCAGTGCGAACTAAAAACTGATGTAACTTGCTTGGGTCCAGCATTGGGATAATCACAGATTTATCTTTACGCTCTTCCAGTTTCATCCAAGGTCCCTTCATCATGCCAATAATACCAACTATGGTAAGGGGTTTATCGCCCGTATAAATGGTCTTACCTAGCCCATCACCGTCTGGGTAAAGTTCATCCATCAACGCCTTAGTTGCCAGTGCAACATTTGGGTACTTTGTAAAATCTCGGTTTATAACCACTTCTTCTTGGGTAAAATTGCGACCAGCGATAAGGTTAACACCTAAGGTATTGAGACCGTGTTCATCGGTTTCAAAATAACTAGCGTTCACAGACTTTGACTTTTCAGGCACAGGTTTTAGCCTAAAACTAGTTGAAGAACCGCCACCCGAGAGCGGGATTGCACTAATTTGCACAGCATCAACCACACCTGGTAATTGACGAATACGGTCTTCATCGAGTTCTATCTGTTGAATTAAGTCAACACCGGTACCAAAAGTCATTACATTGAATTTAAATATGTTTTCTTCTTCATAACCGGTTGGTTGATTTAAATAGTTAATGCGATCGTTAATAATAAATGCTGCATTACTGACAATCGCTGTGGTAATTGCAATTTGAATTAGCAGCAGCACCGCCCCCACTTTTGAACGAAGTAGCGCATTGATTATTGGTTTAATTTCTAACATGATACGCTCCTTATTGGGTTTTTAAGTAAGTTGACGGTGTCGTTCTACACACCAACCACGCTGGGTAGATACCAGCAAGAATACAGGCTGAAATGGCAATAATGGGTGCCGTCATCAGCATGCTAATGTCCATATTTGCGAGGCTTTCGTAGTAGCTATAACTTTGGCGAATACCCAGTAAGCCTAATTGCGCAACCAAAATACCAAGCACACCACCAAATAAACCTAACATGCCAACTTCAACAATGTGTTGATAGAATACTTGGCGTTTACTTGCCCCTAGAGCGCGGCGCACACCCACTTCAGGTGCACGGCGTAAAAACTTCGCCAGTAACAAACCCAAAATATTAGCAAGGCATACAGCTAAAAACATAAAGCTTAGCGCTACCATAATTTTATTATCTTCGTTAACTACTTGGCGGTAAATAATCCACTCATTCACATCGCGCAGTTTGAATTCTGGTTGCTCACGGTTGAAGCGACCAAGCTTTTTCTGGTCCTGAATATAGTTTGTGATGTAGTCAGAATACGCTTGTTTTTCGCTCTCATTATTCAGCTGAACCCAAAACTGTAACCATACTTTTTCTGATTCCAACTTATCGTTAAACACTTTTACAGGCTCATGCTTCCAGCCATTGGTGTTACCCCAAGTATTTATTTCGTGTGCTTTAATCAAACTAAACGGAATAAAAATTTGTTCAGGGTCGTTAAATGCGCCATTGTTTGGATCATAATATTTTACGTGTAACTGCCAATCTTGAATCACCCCAACAACTCGCATACTTAAGTCATCAAGATACAATGTTTGGCCTACGCCATTTTCTGTACCAAACAACTTTTTACTCATTGTTTCTGAGATAACTACTACCGGCGCCGCATTTTGCTCTTGCTCAAGGCTCCAAACACCGCCATGCAAAAACGTTAAATTAAACATCTCAAAGGCGTCACGTGATGTAACCCGTGCAGTTTCTAAAAAAGGCTTAATTTTGTCAGAATTTAAATGCACCGAAAAACCTGTTTTCATTAGTGCTGCACGTTTATATGGCAAATCAGCGTTCAATAGATGGTCAGTATCTTTATAAGTTAACTGATACGGAATACTGTCAGGTGAAAACCAGGTTTCGCCTTCATCCATGCTTTGTAATTGCACTGCAAACAGTTGACTGCTTTTGTTTGGGATGGGATCCATCGACATCATGTGGTAAACCGACAAACTAGTCATGGTAACACCAATACCAATGGCTATTGCCATTACCATCAGCACACTTACCAGTGGCGTGCGCTTAAAGCTACGCCAACTTAAATCAATATAATGGCTAAACATGGTTACGCTCCCACAGCCACATTTGGCTTACCCTGATACAAGGTAAAATCAGCCAGTTGACCATCAACCACTTGGATATTGCGCGGTGCACGTCGCGCCAGTTCGGCATCGTGCGTCACCATCACAATAGTTGCGCCATCACGGTTAATTTGTTCAAGTAACTCCATCACTTGACGTGCCATTAAACTATCTAAATTACCTGTTGGTTCATCGGCAAGTAAAAAACGGGGTTCGCCAGCCAATGCGCGCGCAATAGCAACACGCTGTTGCTGACCACCAGAGAGTTGTTGTGGTAAGTGCTTAGCCCGGCTTGCAAGGCCAACTTGCTCTAAACATTGTTCAATACGACGCTTGCGTTCAGCCGCTTTAATGCCTCGATAGCGCAGTGGCACTTCAACATTTTCGTATAAATTAAGGTCTGGAATTAAGTTAAAACCCTGAAAGATAAAACCAATTTTTTGGTTGCGTAAGTCGGCACGTTGGTTATCGTTAAGCTTGCCTACATCAATGCCATCCAGTAAATATTCACCACTTGAGAACGGCTCTAACATTCCTGCAATATTTAAAAAGGTTGTTTTACCTGAGCCCGATGGCCCAGTAACCGCAATAAACTCGCCTTCTTCTACGTTTAAATTAAAGTCTCTAAGCGCATGCGTTTGTACCATTTCTGTTTGATACACCTTGCTAATATTATTCATTTTTAACATGTTATTTTCCTTTTTATCCCGTTGTCTTGATGCACCGCTTAGCGCAGTAATATTGCATCTGCATTTTTAAATGTGTCGTAATTTGAAATGATGATTTGATCACCGGTTTTTAGGCCTGCCAGAATTTCTACGCTGTTGATGCTGGTAACACCGGTATTAATTTCAACGCGCTCAGCCACGTCTTCATTTACTTTGTAAGCCACATAACCACCCGCATTTAGAAAGCTGCCACGTTTTACCATCAGCACATCATCACGGTTTTCAAGTAAGATACGGCCAGATAAACGCTGATTTTGACGAATGTTACTAATATCGCTTTTGGCAAAACGTACACGCGTAGTCACTTCTCGGTTATTAACCTCCGGCGAAATCGCAGACAGCGTGCCTTTAATTTGCTCAGAGCCAATTTTAAGTTCGACCTCCATGCCAATGCCTAAGTCATTGGCATAACTTTCAGGTACTTGCAGCTCAGCTTCAAACGCAGACAAATCAACTAAGGTAAGTAATGCTTGGTTCTTATTGACCAGTGCTTTTGGCTGCACCAGTAAGTTACCCACAATCCCTGATACACTGGCTTTTACACTAAGGTTAGTTACCTGACGCATCAATTCATCAACAACCAATTGTTGACGCACCACCTGACTTTTTGCAGATTGCAGCTCAAACGCTAAGGTGTCTTTTGCAAGTGCGACTTCTTGCTCTGCATGTTTAAAGGTGAGCTCTGCTTTAGCAAGGTCATCGACTGCTTTTTCTAAATCAATTTGGCTAATTAAGCGTTTTTCAATCGAAATTTTAGCGCGGCGATTTTCTCTTTCAGCTGCGTTAAGTTCAACTTGTGCTAAGTCTAAGGTTTTTGCCAGCGCTAGCGCTTGACGACGAGCATCGAGTTCGCTTCTTGCAAGTTCGCCTTTTAATCTAGCTAGCTCAGATTCTTGCTGTTTCAGGTTATTATTAAGCTCTGGGCTTTCAACTTCAGCAATCACTTGGCCTTTTTCCACTGTATCACCAGCTTTAACATTCAAGGTTACAAAGCCTTGCTCCGGGCTATACGCTTTTGGTGCATTGGCCGCAACAATTTTACCGGTTGCAGATATGTCGCGCACCAAATCACCTTTGATGACTGTGGCTATTTTTAACTGTGCTTTATTTACCGACACGGTGGCAGTATCAGAGTTGATCATTGCAAACCCTGTCCATGTAATAACTGCAAGTACGCCCGTTAGCAGTAATGCTGGTTTCATAAAATTCGGCTTTTGTTTAACAACCTGATCTTGTGCGCTGGTATCTCTGATCATCTTACTTCCTTAAATACGATGGTTGTGTTCAAAAACACGGATCAATAACGACGCTGCTAACATCAGCATCGGTACAATAAAAAAACTGGACACTAAAACCATTGTTTTATTCCTTAATAGTGAATTACCTAGAATAAATACCAGTTGTGTGCCAATTTTTAAAAGTTAATAATTTCAATTATTTATTTAATTTTAGAAAAGTAACAGCCTGTCCGCGGACATAAAAAGTGTCCGCAGCGGACACTTTTATTTATAAGAAACTGTGATAGGAGATGTAAAAAGGTCGATATCTTTTTAGCAAGTGCAAGCATGGCATTAAAATAATTGCCAAAGTAAAGTTAATTCATATAAATAATCAAGAATTCACAGTTTAAAATGTGCTTTTGCGCAAGTTGTTTTGTGGGGTTATACACATCTGCAGGGCGTGGTCCTAAATGTGTTTGTTTTTCTTCCTTTGCCAACTTAAAAGTTTGGCGTAAATTTTTAAAATCGACTGTAAGATGATTATCAGCAAAAAACCACCTGCCGCTTAGTGTGTCGATTTTATCGCTGCCATCGCCAATTAGTTCGTATTCTAAAACCGCTTGACCATCTTTATTAAGCGCGAGTGTTCCATCAGCAACATCGCAATACTGTGTGCGTAAATAAGGTGGCAGGTCAACTTGTCTCTCGGTACCTGGTTTACGTAAGTACAGCCCTAAATGGGCTTTTGAATAATAATGGTTGCCTTCACTAAAGCGAAATTCTTGTGATGTTTTATGCCCGTTAGCAACGAGCCAATTATCAAGGCGAGCAATTATCTCTGGTTGATTATAAGTAGGGTTTAAGGCCAGCGTCGCATTCGGAAAATTCGCGGGGATCGCAATTTCACTTAACACCACATCTATTTTTTCACCTTCAAACTGTTCACTTAAGCTTGTTTTAAGCGCAGCAACTTCACTTTTCGAATACCCTTTTGTCACTAAATGCAGTTGTGTATTTGTGCAAGCAGTTAATAACAACAAAGATAAAAGTACAAGGTATTTCATATATATCCGTTTAATTACAAATGTAATTCCCAGAGTTAGGATTACACACGTAATCCTGTTATTCAAGCCTTTTCTCCAGCGTCTAGTCTTGCCCAGCTATCTAAACCATTTGCAGGTATTCAATGAAATTATTTATGTTGCGCTTTAACATACACGTTGGGTGCGACACCAAAATAATGTTTAAACGCAGTATTAAATGCCGACACCGATTCAAAGCCGAGTTCATGTGCAATATCTTGCTGACGATATCCTGCTTCCAGTAACTCAACCGCTTTAAATGCCTTGAGCTTTTGTTTCCACTGCGAAAAGCCCATATTCATTTGCTTATTGAACAAACGACTGAGGGTACGGCTTGATGCACCCACTTTTTCACCCCACTCTTCAATGGTCAGTTTGTTTCCCGGATTGGCTAAAAGCTCACTAATAATTGGCATTAAGCGTACATCTTCACTTAGCGGCATCACAAAGTTAGTTTCTTTGGCAATTTCTATACGGTCAATAAACACATCAATAAAGCGCTGAGTTTTATCATCTAACAGATAGTCATCTTGCCACGAACAGATCTCTAAAATAAGCGCACGGAGCACACTGTCTACTTCAATTGATTTCGCAACATTGCCTAACCGTTTTGTGTATTTTTCATCGATATAGACACTGCGAAACTTTCCGCCATAACGACAAAAACTTTCATGATCAAGCCCTGGTGGTAGCCAAAGTGCCTGTTGCGGTGGAATGATAAATTTTCCCTCTGGCGTGAGAATTGTAAGTACCCCATTACTGGTATACGCTAGCTGCCCCCAGGTATGTTGGTGCGTTTTTACATGCTCCCAAGGCGGCATATTGGTCGCTCTTGGTAATACAGGCCTGCCAAGCGTTTTCTTTGTAAATCGTGATGGGGTTGAGCGCCATTGGTTCATGAACGAGCATTTTAATCTTGTCTGATTTTATAAATAGAATGTCATATATTCGATAACATGACAATGTGTTACTGTTTTACACTTTTAGCGTTCTTATCCAAAACCGACAGGAGCGTCACTTTGCTTAACGCTATTAAATCTTATAAAGCCAGCCCCTTTAGCTTTTTAGCTATTGCCGGTGCAGTAATGGCCTTTACCTTTTCAGCATGGAATGCGCTGTTAAACAACTTTGCAATAGAAGCAGCTAATTTTAACGGCGCTAACATTGGTATGTTGCAATCACTTCGGGAGATACCGGGGTTTCTTGCCTTTACTGCAGTGTTTGTATTACTGGTGTTAAAAGAGCAAACCTTTGCACTTATCTCACTCGCACTTTTGGTAATTGGAGTAGCATTGACTGGACTATTCCCTACTGTTTACGGTTTGTACGCAACCACAGTGCTTATGTCGATTGGATTCCATTATTATGAAACGATTAATCAATCACTTAGCTTACAGTGGTTTAGTAAAGACGAAGCGCCTGAAAAGCTCGGAAAATTAATGTCTATCAAATCAATTGCATCACTGTGTGCGTTTGCCATTATTTGGTTCTTATTTACCTTTATGGCAACTTCATATCAGTTTGTTTATTTGTTTGTTGGCAGCATTGGCTTACTTGCCACTGTGTGGTTGTGGTTATCTCACCCTTCATTTCAACAACACACCTCGCAGCATAAAAAGCTGATTTTAAGAAAAGAGTATACCCTCTTCTATTTACTGACATTTTTCTCAGGTGCAAGACGTCAAATTTTTATGGTATTTGCTGGTTTTTTAATGGTCGAAAAGTTTGGTTATGGCGTTGCTGAAATCTCTGCACTTTATATGCTCAACCATTTACTGAATATATTTATTGCACCAAAAATTGGCAAAATGATCGGTAAAATCGGCGAACAGCGCGCATTATCAATCGAATATATAGGATTAATTTTTGTATTTATTGGTTATGCTATTGTCGAAAGTGCAACCGGCGCTGCTGTGTTATATGTGATTGACCATATCTTTTTTGCAATGGCAATTGCGATAAAAACCTATTTCCAGAAAATCGCTCGACCTGAAGACATTGCCGCAACGGCTGGTGTAAGTTTCACCATCAACCATATTGCTGCAGTCATTATTCCTGCCAGCTTTGGCTTAGTGTGGCTTTACGATAATTCACTGGTCTTTTACTTTGGTGCTGTGCTTGCGTTTTGTTCACTAGTATTGAGTCAGTTTATTAACCCACATTTGGCAAAACAGCGTTTAGCAAATAACCCAGCTTAACTAAAAGGGCTATTTAATAGCCCTACTCATGTTTCTATGCCAGATCCACCTTTATTGCAATAAACGCATCAACAACCTTCTCGGAAGCGCTCAAATTATAACCAGCACCAACTTTAGTATTAGAAATAGTTACTAATGTATCAATTTGTAAACAGCCGGCATATTTGTCCTTTTAAACTGGTCTGAACACCATTATATTGCGCAAAAATTAATCACCCCTGGATTTTATTATGACAACGTTAAAATCGATTTTTCTTGCGGTAATTTGCTTAAGTGCAAATGGTGTTTTAGCAAAAACCACACAAACCAAACAAAATAACAGCCAGGGTTGGGCTTATGTAAATTATGTAGTGGATGCATCAGGTAATATCACCAACATTGATATTTTAGATCAGTCTGAATTTAGCGATGTATCAAAAAACCTAAGCAAGCAAATCGAAAAACAATTACGTAAACAGCCTGCATCTCATGTAAGTAATACCGTGTTTATTGCTGCAAATAAGTCATCAAACTTACATGCCAGTAAATCGTTTTATCAAAGCTATGCACAAATTGAACAAAACATTGCAACAAGCTCTGTAGCAAAACTTAAGACAGCAATTGCTAGCCAGTTAAAGCCGCTAGTGAAAACCGATGCAGAGCAAGCCTTATATTATTGGATTAAAAGCCGTGTGTTTTACAAACACAAAGAGTGGACAGATTACGATACGGCTATGATGGGTGTGTTTAATACCGCACAAAACTTACCAGCAGAGCTTTCAGCTGCTGCGTTAAAAAGTGCTATTAACTGGTTTAACCGTGATCAGAATTACCAAATGGCAAGCTTTGCATTAAATAAACTAGAAACTATTTTAAAGCAAAACGCGATTAATACCGATGAGCTACATGAGCAATACGTTAGCGATATTCAACACGGTATTGTGTCGAATAAAACACAAGCTACTCAAAAACAAATCGCTAATGATGCGCCGTTTTTTAGAAAGGTGTTTTTATCTGAAGGTGAAATTACAGTAAACCAAGGTAAAGTGTCAAACGCACAGCTACGTTGCGACGACAAAGTAGAAGACTTGAGCACCGCTAATAACACTATCGCCTTTTCAACCAAAGGTTTAAAAAACTGCCATGTGCTTGTTAAAACAGATAGCGCAGCAAATGTAACCTTAGTGCAAACAGGTAATATCAACTTAATTTAATGTAATTTAACTAGCCCTAACACTTGTTGGGGCTAAAAATTAAAGTTTATTCATCATGTTCGTGAGCGCATGCAACCTGTTTACACAAACGATAATTTTGAACATGCCCAATAATCACAAAGAGCGATCCAACCAAGGTTAACCCTTTTTCAAACAGCTCGCCAAAATCGTGGCCAAACAATACAGCAGCAATTAAGAGTAATAAGCCGCTCAAGCCCCAAGTTAAAACTCGCCACACTTTATGTCGTCTACAGCCCATAAATAAAGCACTGCAACTGGTTAATAACACTGCCACAACAAGCATTTGATGAAATGCTTCGTCAGCAAGCGTTTGTAAACCAATTGAAGGGATAAGCACAATACCAATGGGCAATAATAAGCAGTGCACGATACACAATGAAGAAATACTGATGGCTAATTTATCTAGATGTTGTTGCACAAAATGGTTCTCATAATAAACAATGTTACAACATAACATTACCACCAATGTTATCAATAAGGATTATTACTCCAGCCTTGAAGTGCAACAACACACTTACACAAATCAACAGTTTCTCACAAAGCCTCACTAACACTTACAGAAAACAGCCCTTGCGCATTTTATAGTCTATTTGCTGTTACTTTTTATCAAGGAATATAGAATGAAACACACGCTATCTTTAATCACATTTGCACTGTTAGTTACTGGCTGTGGCGGCTCGTCAAAAAAAGACGATGATGTTGTTGTAGTAACCCCACCTTCAGCATTAATGCAACAAGCAGAACAAGATCGTATTAGCAATAATGCTGGTGCAATTTCAGTTGCTATTTACCATAAAGGCGAAGTCGTTTTCGCTGATGCCGTTGGCAATAAGCAGCCAAATAGTACCGAAAAGGCTGATAAAAACACCCTTTTTCAAATTGGCTCTACCACCAAAGTTCTTACCAGCATTGCCACACTTCAACTTGTTGAACAAAACCGTTTAGCGCTAGACGATAAACTTGTTGATCACCTACCCAATATAAACTTTCCTACTGAGCACGGTGCTTTTTGGCAAGCAATTGAGCTTGAATGGTTAATGACTCACAAGGGTGCATTTGAAGATGACTATGAAGGTATTAGCTCAGATTCAGATTTAATTTCGTTTATGCGAGATGAATACACCATTGATAACGGCGTGCTTAACCAACCTGGTCTTTTCTACAACTATTCTAACCCTAACTATTCATATTTAGGTGCCGTTATCGCGTTAGAAAGTGGGCTTGATTATGCAGGCTATGTTGAGCAAGAAGTGTTTACACCCCTTGCTATGACACGCTCAACATTTTCAAATGACAAAGTAAAAGCCGATGGTAATTTTGCACTCAGTATTAATGACGCCAATGATCAAATTAAAAAGCACACCAGTATTGATGAATTACTTAGCTCAGAAGTAGTATTACCTGCAGGTGGCAATACCTGGTCAACACCAACAGAGATGCTTAATTTGGCAAAGCTCTTACTTAAAGGTAATGAGAACGTGCTAACACAGGCATCCTCGCAAACACTTACCGGCAAACACGTGTTAATACCCAATCCGCTTCCTGTTCATTATGGCTATGGCATGTTTGTAAGCGATGGTTTTATGTATGACAACAAATGGTATCCAATTAGGCATTTTGAACACGGCGGTAATGCGAATGCCTACACCAGCTTGTTTTATGTATTCCCAGATCATGATTTAGCCATTTCAGTGCTCAGCAGCGGTGAATCAGATAATTTATCAGGTACATTGATTGCTGCGCTTAAACATGTAAATGTGCTGCCAGAAGCAGAGCTGTTTGAATTACCAGCCGTTAACACTGAGTTATTTGATAAATTCGCTGGTGAATACACCATTTATGGTTTGGATTTAACCATTTCAAATGTTTCGGGCAAACTACAGGTATCCATGCCTGCACTTGATGCACAAGGGATAAGCTACAGTGAAACACTTACTCCCATCTCTGCCAATATGTTTGCGTTAAAACTAAATGATCAACAGTTAACCTTTAATTTTGTTTCAACCAATGACGGGCAAAGCTATGACTATTTTGTCAGTCGACAAGCCGTTGCAACACGAAAATCGGTTAGCACCCGTGTTGAGCTAAATTCACAAAATGCGTTGCAGCTAAGTAAACTACTTAATAACAACTAATGAGCATTAAGCATCAGCCGAGACACTCTCGGCTGATGCTTAACACGCTAAAACTTAAGAGCTACGCTCAATTAAGCTAACAGGTACTTGTTTTAAACTTTCAGGCTTATCGCCTTTTAAAATTTCGCACACCGCTTTGGCTATATCGTCCGCGTCAATTTTTACTGTACTTAATGGCACACTCATTAGTTTTGAGTCGTCCAAATCATCAAATCCAATGACGCCAATATCACTTCCCGGTTTAATATTTTGCTCGGCTAAATATTCCATCACGCCATAAGCCACAATATCGTTAAAACACATAACCGATTCAATTGAAGGCACTTTTTCTAAGCACATCGACATCGCCAATCGTCCGCCTTGGCGGTTAGTCGCACTATTAAATACCCAAGAGCTTACATCTGGGTGCTCATTTATGGCGTTGTTAAAACCTAATAATCGTTGATGATAATCCGAAATCGCATCATCACCTCCAATAAAGGCAATTTGTTTATGGCCGCGTTTTATTAGTGCTTTGGTGGCGGTGTAAACCCCCTTTTCATTGTCAGGAAGTACGCAGGGTATTGTGCTGCCGCTTACTTGACGCATAATACTCACCACTTGGGTTTGCATAGTTTGCAGCTCTTCAAGCCACTGTGCTTCAGTATTTGGCGCAGGACAAATTATAAAGGCTTTAACGCGATATTCTTTTAGCTTGGCAACAATTTGCGTTTGTGTTTCAACATCTTCACTGGTGTTAACTAGCGTTGCCATTAGCCCCAGCTGGCGTACATGTTTTTCAAGCGCCACCGCCAATTTGGCCGAATAGGGGTTGGTTAAATCGTTTATAACAATGGCTACTAAGTCCGATGATTTACTGCGCATGGCTGCAGCATCTCGGTTATACACGTAACCGGTTTCTTCAATCGCCTTTAGTACTTTGTCTTTTGCTTTCGTACTTGCTTTTTCACTGCCGCGTAAAACTAACGATACAGTTGATTTGGACACCCCAGCAACGCGGGCAACATCATGAACTGTAACGGATTTTTTATCCTGTTGAGGGGACGCTTTTAGTGATTTATTTAATGAGGAGGTGTGATTTACCACTCAGCTTACCAGCTATAAATTTCGTTATTATGGCTTGTATTCTAACAAACTGATCAGTATATTCAAATTAAAATTGGAACGTTCCATTTTTGTTTTATTTCGGCATGAGGCACACAATGAAAACAATAAGCCAGCACTGGCAACGAACAAAAAACACCGCTTTTTCCCTGTTTGCAAGCGGTGCAATGATGCTGACAATCCCTGTTGTATCGGCAAATACCCAATATGTAGACCCCTTTATTGGCACCGGTGGTGACGGCCATACATTTCCAGGAGCCGTTGTACCATTTGGCATGGTGCAGTTAAGTCCTGATACCGATTCGGTGTTTCGCGGTATCGACCCTCAACCCGAAATTTACAAACGCTGTGCAGGTTATCACTATGATGACACCACCATTGTTGGCTTCTCTCACACTCATTTTAGTGGCACAGGGCATTCTGATTTAGGTGATTTACTGATGATGCCTATTACAGGAGAGGTCAAATTAGACGCAGGCACAGCCAAAAACCCCGATGCAGGATACCGCTCGCGCTTTAGCCATCAAAACGAAAGTGCCAAACCAGGCTATTACCAAGTATTGCTTGAAGACTACAAGATTAATGCTGAGCTAACCGCCACCACACGTGTAGGCATGCATAAATACACCTTTAAAGAACATGATAAAGGCAGCGTATTACTCGATTTAACCCATGGCATTTATAACTTTAAAAACAAAGTAATTTGGAGTGATGTGCGCGTTATCAACGACCGCACTATCTTGGCTTACCGTGCAACCAATGGTTGGGCGAACAATCGTCAAATGTACTTTGCTATCGAGTTTTCAAAGCCCTTTAAAGACATTGAACTGATTAACCTCGATAACAGCCGTTATCGCTGTAATGGTTGTTTAAGTGAAGGAAGCGGTAAAAAGCCATCAACCATTGTTAATTACAAAATTCCAGAAGCCGCAGGTAAAGCCCTTAAAGTCGTCGCTGATTTTGATAATTTAAAAGGCAACCCGCTATTGGTTAAGGTGGGTATTTCTGCGGTGAGCAAATCCAATGCCCTAGAAAATTTAAACAGCGAAATTCCCCATTGGAATTTCGATAAAGTGGTAAAGCAAGCAGACGATGTTTGGCATAAATCCCTCGATAAATTTGACATTGAAGGATCGCTTTCACAAAAACGTCAGTTTTTCACTTCGGTTTATCATGCGCTGCAAGCACCAAGTGTGTATCAAGACGTCAACGGCCAGTACCGTGGTGTTGATGGTGAAATTCACCAAGCAAAAGATCACACCCATTACACCTTGTTTTCGCTTTGGGATACCTACCGCGCACTTCATCCGCTCTTAACGTATATCGAGCCAGACAAGGTATCTGACATGATTGCCTCGATGCTTGATCATTACCAGCAAAGTTATGACAAAATGCTACCTATTTGGTCATTCCATGGCCACGAAACTTGGACCATGATCGGCTATCATGCGGTGTCGGTTATTGCTGACGCCTACCTAAAAGGGATTCGTGATTTTGATGTTGCCCTTGCTAAAGAAGCGATTTTAGCAACCGCAAACCACCCGCATTACGATGCCATTCCTGAATACAAACACTATGGCTATGTACCGCTTGATGTATTGCCAGAATCCACCTCGATCACCCTTGAATACGCTTACGACGATTATGCCATTGGCCAGTTTTTAACAGCACTTGGCGAGAGTGAACTTGCGGCTGAATACTATGAGCGTGCAACGTATTATCAAAATGTCTTTGACCCAAGCGTTAAATTTATGCGCGGGCGCATGAAAGATGGTTCTTGGAACCCCGATTTTGACCCGCAAGAAGCGAAATACATGGGCGCATTTACCGAAGGCAACAGCTACCAATACAGCTTTTATGTGCCACAAGATGTGCACGGTTTAATTAACTTAAAAGGTGGCGACAAAGCCTTTATTGCACGCCTTGATGAGCTTTTTGAAACTGAGCTTGCCTATGAAAAAATCAAAGAGCATGAAGATATTGCTGGTTTAATTGGCCAATACGCTCACGGTAACGAGCCAAGCCATCATATTGCTTATTTATACAATTACGCAGGTGAGCCATGGCGTACACAGGCACGTATTCGCCAAATTATGGATACCCTATCATCAGACAAACCTGATGGCCTTGCAGGAAATGACGACGTTGGGCAAATGTCAGCATGGTATATCTTCTCGGCGATGGGTTTTTACCCTGTTGCTCCGGGTGATTTAAGTTATGCACTCGGTGCACCACAACTGCCAAAAATTACCTTAAAACTAGCCAATAAAAAGCAATTTACTGTGCTTGCAAAGCACCTATCAGCAGATAACAAATTTGTCAGCCAAGTATCACTGAATGGCAAACCATTAAACCGCAGTTACATTACACACGACGATATTATCTCAGGTGGCATCCTTGAATTCACCATGTCTGCAAAACCAAACAAAACCTTTGGTAATGCGTTATCGTCGCGTCCACCGTCACTGAGCAATCCGAAAAATCCAAATACATTGCATTAAAATTTTAATAAGAAACAACTATGAAACAGATTCTCTTTCGTTCATTGATGCTATTAACCCCGCTGCTGGCGCTAAGACGCGCCACAACACAAACCGATTATGTGCAAAACCCAGCGCAATTTGTGAACCCGTTTATTGGCACCAAAGGCCCATTTAACCATCGCCAAGCCGCAAACGTGGTACCAGGTGCGGTTAAGCCGTTTGGTATGTTTAACTTTGGCCCGGAGCACGCGTATACCAAAGAGCTGATGGCTGAAAGTGAAGGCATTAGTAAACGTATCAACGAAGACAATGTGCGCATTCCCGTTTCGCCCGGTGGCTATAACTGGCAAGCAACACGCTTAAAAGGCTTTTCATTTACTCGTTTATCGGGCACAGGCTGTTTAGGTGCATCAGGTGATGTGCCAGTGCTGCCTTTTAATCAAGCGATTAAACACTCCCCTGCCAGCGATAAAATTAATGCCTACTATGGCGCTAATTTTAGCCACGACGATGAAACGGCTATTCCTGGTTATTACCAAGTAGGGCTAGATTCAGGAATAGATGTGCGTTTAGCGGCTACCGACCGCAGCGGTATTGCTGAATTTACTTTTGCGTCAAAAGAGCAGGCAAAACTGATATTTAGAACAGCTTACTCGCAACTGGGCAGTGGCGATGCATTTACCAAAGTAGATGCCGACAAGGGCGAAGTATCAGGTTATGTCACAAGTGGTAACTTCTGTGGCTACCTTGGCGAATACAATCGCCGCGATTACTATACACTGCATTTTGTTGCCAAAATTGATGCACCCATTACCGGTAGTGGCGCGTATGTCGACGATACAGTCTCACCAAATGCGACCTCAAGTAAAGGCGGTATGGGTTATGGCGATATGGGCGTGCCAGAATGGGGCAAAGGCTCTGGCCTTTGGGTAGATTTAGACGTAAACGCGAACCAGCCAGTCACCATGCGCGTGGGCATATCTTACGTGAGTCTTGAAAATGCCCGTGAAAACCTAGAAAAAGAGCAAGCAAGCCAAAGCTTTTCACAACTAAAAGACAACGCCTATGCCGCATGGAATGATGCCCTTGGCCGCGTAAAGGTAAAATCAAACGATAGCGATTTGTTAACCACCTTTTATACGGCGCTATTTCACAGCCAATTCCACCCTAATATCTTTAGTGATGTAAACGGTGAGTACCGCGGTTTTGACCAACAAGTGCATACTGTTAGCGCTAACCAAACGGCGCAATATGCCAATTTTTCTGGCTGGGATGTCTATCGCTCGCAGTTGCAGTTAATTAGCTTAACCCACCCAAATGTGGCAAGTGATATTGCCCAATCGCTGTTTAATCAAGCCAATCAGTTTAACGGCATTTGGGATAGATGGACGCACAACAATGGTCCAACAGGGGTAATGAGCGGTGACCCATCAACCATTGCAATTGCCAACTTTAAAGCCTTTGGCGCCGATAAATTTGATGTGGCTGGTGCTTATCAATCGCTTTATAAAGCAGCCACAGAGCCAACCGAATATGATTTATCAAACATTGGCTGCCCGGTATTTTGTCGTGGTCAAAAACCATCGCTTGATGAATGGTTAAGCCTTAATTACTTATCAGATCAATCTAATTCGTGGGAAGGTGCCAGCGAAACACTAGAGCAAGTATCTGCTGATTTTGCACTTTCGCAGCTGGCTGTACGCCTTGGTAAAACTAAACACAGCCAAAAACTGCTTGAACGTTCAAGTTACTGGAAAAACCTTTACAACCCTAAAGCCACAGAGCAACTTGGTTATATTCAAGGGCGCAATCAAGACGGTAGCTGGAAAGACAAATTCGACCCATTTAGCGGCCACCTGTTTGTTGAAGGCAGCCCAGCGCAGTATTTATGGATGCTACCTTTTGACGGCCAAGGCCTAAACGAATTATTGGGTGGCGATGAGGTAATGGCATCACGTTTAGATAACCACTTCCGTAAACCCGATGGTAGTTGGGTGCTGTATCGCGATTCAGCCGAATATGCTGATGTTTCAAACCAGCCATCAATTGCTACTCCGTGGATGTATTTATATACCGGTAAAGCCTATAAAACGCAGCAAACTGTGCGCGAAACCATGAAGCAACTTTGGCACAACACGGTATCTGGTATTCCAGGGCAAGACGATTTAGGGCAAATGTCGTCATGGTATGTGTTCTCAGCACTTGGCATGTATCCGTTTTATCCAGGTCGCGCCGATATGGTGCTTTCAAGCCCAGCGTTTGAAAAAGCAAAAATTGGCAATATTAGCATTAGCGCACCAAACGCAAGCGCGGATCACATTTACATTGATACGTTAAAAGTAAACGGCCAACCGTCAATGCAAAGCTGGATTAACGAAAACCATGTAAACGCGCCACAGCACCTTGAATTTACCCTGAGCACAACGCCAAATAAAGCGTTTGGCCAAGCTGAAGTGCATCGTCCACCGTCGTTTTCAACATCATCAACAGTTGCAACTAAGCTTGTTGGAGATAAACCATAATGACCAAGCAAATTAATCAAACCATGGCGTTTTACGCCATGACCAGCTTGTTTTTTATCTGGGGTTTTATTACCGCACTTAACGATATTTTAATCCCGTTTTTAAAAGCCGAGTTTTCGCTTAGTTATACTCAAGCCATGTTAGTGCAGTTTTGCTTCTTTGGCGCTTACTTTTTAGTGTCACCGCTTGCTGGGCGCGTGGTTGCACAGTTTGGCTATCGCAATGGTGTATTTATTGGCTTATCAACCCTTGCACTTGGCTGTCTGCTGTTTATTCCGGCAGCCAGCATTAAAGAATATGCGCTATTTTTAGCGGCATTGTTTGTACTTGCAGGCGGTATTACCGTGCTGCAAGTATCGGCAAACCCTTATGTGAACTGTTTGGGTGAGGAAAAACATGCTGCAAGTCGCTTAAATCTGGCACAAGCAATTAACTCCCTTGGGCATACTGCAGGGCCATTGTTTGGTACTTACTTTATTTTGTCGGCAACATCACAAAATGCAGGGGCCGAACAAGTACAACTGCCGTATTTTTTAATCGCCCTTGCAGCGATAACTATAGCCTGCTCCTTTAAGTTTATTGAATTACCAAAACTTGATTTTGAAGAGCAAACTTCTGCTCAAGCTAAAGATTCGATTTGGCAGCATAAGCACCTTGTTTTGGGCGCACTTGGTATCTTTTTATATGTAGGTGCTGAAGTGTCGATTGGGGGCTTTTTAGTAAACTATTTTGAATCACCTGAAATTGGCGGATTAACCACCGCACAGGCAGGTCACATGGTGGCCTATTATTGGGGTGGCGCGATGATTGGCCGCTTTATTGGCTCTGCGTTAATGCGCCAATTCTCACCAAGTTATGTGCTCGCCTTCAATGCCATTATGGCGGTTGTGCTGTTAATTGTTACGGTATTTAGCAGCGGTAGAATCGCAATGTGGAGCGTACTGGCTGTTGGCTTTTTTAATTCGATTATGTTCCCAACCATCTTTAGTTTAGCTATTCGCGGTTTAGGGCAGTTTACTGCAAAAGGTTCGGGGCTACTGTGCCAAGCGATTGTGGGTGGTGCGGTGTTCCCGTTAATCCAAGCGGTTGTTGCCGATGCATTGTCAGTGCAGCTTAGCTTTTTAGTGCCCGTATTGGCGTATCTGTATATTGTGTTTTTCGCCATTAGCCAGCACCGCGTTCGCGCTCAAAAGGAGTTACCAGCATGAGCAAGGTGATCTGTTACGGTGAAGCCTTGATTGATTTTCTACAAATTAATCAACAATCACAAGATGGCATTAGTTTATCGGATTACCGCCAGTTTCCAGGCGGTGCACCAGCAAACGCAGCAGTTGCCCTTGCTAAACTCGGTGGCAAATCGCATTTTGTTGGGCAAGTAGGTGATGATCAATTTGGCCATTTTTTAATAAACAGCCTTCGTCATTATGGTGTAAATACCGACTGTACGCTTATTCACAAATGTGCCCCTACACCACTTGCGTTTGTGCATTTAGATGAGCACGGTGAACGCAGTTTTACCTTTATGCGAAAAGACAGCGCTGATTTAAAACTTCGCCCAGAGGAAATCAAATCACAGTGGTTTAAACACGCTTCATTACTTCATTTTTGCAGTAATACGCTCACCGAAAAAGGCGCTGTAAACACCACACAAACGGTACTGGAACACGCAAGCGCAAACAATTTAACCATCTGTTTTGATGTCAATTTACGCGCTAATCTATGGCCAAATTCAGCACTTAATATCGCACTTATTAATGAATTTGTTGAAAAGGGGCAGGTGGTGAAATTTGCCCGCGAAGAGTTCGAACTGCTTTGTCAGAATAAGCCAGAAGATTATATAAACCGCTGCTTTAACGGCAATTGTGAGCTGCTACTTATCACAAATGGTGGTGATGACATTGAATACATAACCAAACACTACCGAGGCAGTATTAGCCCAGCCAAAGCAAAGGTGGTTGATACCACCGCAGGTGGTGACGGTTTTATCGGTGCAATTTTGTATTTATTAAGTGAGCGCATCACCCTAGGCGCACTTTTAAACGATGAAAACGCGCTTAAAAGTGCCATTGCATTTGCCAGTTGTGCCGGTGCGCTAGCCGTGAGTCGTCAAGGCGCATTCCCTGCACTGCCCTCGTTAAACGAGGTAGACACCCTTTTTAACCAGCAATTTGGCGCCCTCACCGGCGCATTTTTTTAGAGAACGCACGTGAACTTTTATAACGCTGATTTTTTAACACATCACAGCCAGTCAATTGTTAACTTTTATACCGAGCGCGCTGTCGATAACGAGCTTGGCGGCTATTACCAAAACTATTTAGACGATGGCACCTTGTTTAATACAGGGTTTCGTCAATTAGTAAGCAGCACACGCATGGTAATCAACTTTTGTCGCGCCGCTAAGCATTTTAAAAACAACGAGTATTTAAACTTTGCTAAGCATGGCCTTGATTACATTGAAACCCATCATTGGATTGCAAAGACCAAGCAATACGCGTGGACACTTGAAGATAACCAACCACTCGATATGACTCAGCAAGCCTATGGTTATGCCTTTGTGTTACTTTGCTACGCCCACTGTTACAAAGCAGGTGTGATTTCATCTGATAGAAAGATAAATGAAACCTTTGAACTGCTCGAATCGCGTTTTTGGCAAGCCAATGAAGGCATTTACGCCGATACCATGTACGCCAACGGCGAGTTATGTGAATACCGCGGTCAAAATGCCAATATGCATATTTGCGAAGCGCTTATTAGTGCCTACAGTGCAACCAATG
>NZ_JAPEHW010000060.1 GCF_028875915.1 Pseudoalteromonas sp. G4 | reverse complement strand
CCAACTGTACGCTCTTTATCTAGGCTTTCTTCTAAAATACCGGCCTTTTTACCTTCGCTAAGAATGTACTCGGTGTTGTAAATATCCATTGAAAAATAAGTGCCTTTTTCAAGCGCCAGCGAAATCGCTTCATCGTCAACAAAGCTCACATGCTCAACTGAATTTACACCTGCTTTAATTGCTGATTTAATACCCTCAGTGCCATGGGCATGCGCTGCTACCGTTAAACCACGTAAATGTGCTTCTTCAACAATGGCGTTCATTTCTTCTTGTGAATACTGCTGAGCACCCACTTTTGTGCCTTTTGAAAGCACGCCACCAGTTGCACAGAACTTAATTACATCAGCGCCATACTTAATATTTTCACGCACTTTTGCACGTACTGCCCAAGGGCCGTCAGCCACACCTTGGCTGGTGACAGCATGTTCATGGGTAAGTAAATTATTATCACAATGACCGCCTGTAACACCTAAGCTTGGGCCTGCAGCAAAAATACGCGGGCCTGGTACATCACCATCACGAATCGCATCTTTAAGAGCAATGTCAGCATAACCGGGTGCACCTAAGTTGCGTACTGACGTAAAGCCAGCTTGTAAAGTGCGTTTTGCGTTTCTTACGCCGGTAATTGCCGAGCGTTGCGTTGTACGTTGAAGGCGTTTATAACCATGTACATGCGCATCACTTGTTAGATGCACATGCATATCAAAAAGGCCTGGCAGTAAAGTGTAGCCCTTTAAATCCATAACTTTGGCATCACTGGCATAGCCTTTGCGATTAGTTTTACCAACACTGATGATTTTATTATCTTCAATTACTACGGTTGCTGGTTTGATTAATTTACCCGTAGTGACATCAAGTGCGGCATCGGCATTAAGCACTAGTTGGGCTGCGCTGGCTGAAAAGCTACAAAGTGTCGCTAATGCAATAAGTGAGCGTTTATACATTTTTTTTAAACTCCTGCTGATTTTTTAGTGTTATCCCACAGCAATAATAAATAGTGAAGAAAAACGCGATAATTAACACATTTAAAAATCTTTTTGCGAAATATAAACGTAACATCAAGAATATATACCCAAGCCACCTGAAGATGCATGTTTCAGAGCTATCACAGCGCTTTCAAGTCAAGGCGTGTTAATGAAGGAATGTAGGTACCTTTCAAATTAACACAACGTAGGATTGAATGTGCTGTGAAGCTCCTAAAGGGCAAGATTAAAAAGCATTTATACCGCGTTATTGATTTTGAAAAGGGAACACCATTCTCTGCAATCAATGCCTTGTCTAAATGCTTTTTATCTCTTGCTGAAATAAAGCATCTTCAGGTGACTTGGGTATAGAGCTAAAATTAAGAATAATTTTGCGTTATATTTAACGTGTATAAAATCAACAGGAAGTCATAAATGAAAGCGTTACTTGTCAAAATTTTTATACCCATAGGTATTATTATTTTTGGAATGGTTGGATTTAGCCTAATAAAGGCAAGTGCAGCAGATGATGGTGACAAGAAACCTGTTGATACCCGCCCAACAGTCAGTGTTAAAGCATTAAAAGCCGTTGAGCACCAAGTAGTACTTACCAGTTTTGGCGAGGTAAAGCCGCTCGAAACCACGCGTTTGGCGGCACAAGTATCTGGTGAAGTTATCAGCTGGCACAAAAACTTTGTGGCAGGTGGTTTAGTTAAACGGGGCGAAGTATTGTTTACGATTGAAAAAGACAACTACTTAGCTGCGTTACTGCAAGCCGAAGCTGCGTTGACTAGCGCACAAGCGGTACTAATTGAAGAGCAAGCAAAAGCACAAGTTGCCGAAGATGAAGCAAAGCGTTTTCCAAACAAACCGCGTACCGATTTATTTTTAAGAAAGCCGCAAGTATTAAGCGCCCAAGCCCAAGTTAAATCTGCACAGGCGGCGTTAATGCGCGCACAGCGCGACCTAGAAGATTGCGCTGTTAAAGCACCGTATGATGCACTTATCATTTCGCGCGAAATAGGTGTAGGCCAGTTTGTAAATAAAGGCACGCAAGTGGCGCAACTTAATAACATTGAAACAGCGGAAATTATTTTACCGATAGCGGGCTTTGATAGCTTATTTTTACCAACACCTTTGGCTGAAACGCCGGTTAATATTTCTTACAAAGGTATTAACAGTTTTGTTCGCCAAGGCAAAATTTCTCGTGATTTAGGGGTGATTGATAGTGCAACTCGCATGAGCCATATCGTGGTGCAAGTCGATGATCCTTACAACCTTAAAAGCAGCGGTAGTGACTTAAAATTTGGCAAATACGTTGAAGTATCGTTTGCTGGGAAACAACTATCGGAAGTGTTCAAATTGCCACAAGAACTCGTTAACAATCGCACGGTGTGGGTAGTTGACAATGAGCAAAAATTACAGGCAAAAGAAGTAAATGTACTGCGCAGTGAAGGAGCCTATTTCTTAATTGATAAGGGGTTAGCAAACGATGAGCAATTGGTTCTGACGCTACCTGAATATCCGCAAGTAGGCATGGAAGTGAAATTAGCCGCTAGCAATGCAAGTGATGGGCTAAAGTAAGGATTCGCCATGACAGATAAACAACAATCAGGCCTAATTGCTTACTTTGCCAATAACTCCGTTGCTGCCAACTTAATGATGTTTTTCATTATTTTAATGGGCTTCGTGAGTTATTTAACGATTCAGCGCCAAATGTTTCCAAGCATTGAAATTAACTACATTACCGTCAATGCAAATTATCCAGGGGCCTCGCCGCAGGAAATTGAAGAAGGCATTTTAATCAAAATTGAAGAAGCGATTAAAGATATCACCGAAGTGGAAAAGGGGATTTCTCGTGCCTTTCGTAATGGCGGTAGCCTTACCCTGGAAATTGACCCAGATAAAAACTTGGCTGAAGTGCTTGATAAAGTAAAGCTGCGCGTAGACGGGATAGCAACTTTCCCAGCAGGCATGGAGCCAGTGACTGTATCGCAGATTGAGTTTCAACAAGACGTTATTAATATGGCGTTGGTAGGCGATTTACCGCTTACGCAATTAAAACCAATTGCCCGTCAAATAGAAACTGAATTACTACAATTAAAAAATGTGTCGTTAGTTAATCTGAGCACACCCGATGATGAAATAGCGGTTGAGATCCAGCCAGATCAACTGCGTAAATATAACCTCACTTTAAATCAAGTAAGTGATGCTATTCGCCGTTATTCTGCCAATATTTCTGCAGGTCAGTTGAAAACGGATTCTGGTGTTATTTCCGTTCGTGTAGAAAACCAATTTTACAAAGGCGATGAGTTCCGCCAAATACCAGTCAAAGTTGGCAGTAATGGCGCTAAGGTTTTGCTCGGCGATATAGCGGAGATAAAAGATCAATTTGTTGAAGGCGAGCGCTATTTCAAAATGTCGGGCGCCAATGCAATTTCATTGTCAGTAAAAGCTACCAAAGATCAAAACATGATTCCAGTGGCCGA
This sequence comes from Pseudoalteromonas sp. G4, assembly GCF_028875915.1. Classification (GTDB taxonomy): domain Bacteria; phylum Pseudomonadota; class Gammaproteobacteria; order Enterobacterales; family Alteromonadaceae; genus Pseudoalteromonas. The sequence continues at coordinate 23,853 of NZ_JAPEHW010000060.1, read as the reverse complement.
ATCAGTGAAAAAATTTATTGCTGAGCGCAATAAAACACTGCCGCCTGGTGTAAAACTCGAAACCATCGTTGATATGACGTACTACTTAAACGCACGTTTGGATATGATGTTGAAAAACCTGTTCCAAGGGGCGGTACTCGTCGCCTTAATGCTGAGCTTATTCTTGCGCTTTAAGTTAGCACTGTGGGTTATGGTGGGTCTACCAGTGTGTTTCTTAGGTGCGATGATGATGATGCCGATGGTTGGCGTTAGTATCAATATTGTGTCGTTATTTGCGTTTATCATGGTACTAGGCATCGTGGTCGATGATGCCATTGTTATCGGTGAAAGTGCTGCCAGCGAAATAGAGCGTTCTGGCCCCGGAGTGAACAGTGTAGTGCGCGGGGCACAGCGAGTTGCTACACCTGCCACCTTTGGGGTGTTAACAACAATAGCGGTCTTTGCGCCATTTACCTTATCTAGTGGCCCTGAGAGCGCGTTTTTTGTCAGTATCGCGGCTGTGTCTATTTTATGTTTAGTTTTCAGCTTAATTGAGTCAAAACTAATTTTACCTGCGCACTTAGCACATACTCATTTTAGTGATGTAAAACCAAATGGTTTTAGAGCGAAATTTAATGAGCGTTATACTCATTTTAGTGATGTAAAACCAAATGGTTTTAGAGCGAAATTTAATGAGCGTTTCTTTGGTTTTGTGAACGGACCTTATCAGCGTTTTATTTTGAAATGTGTTGAATGGCGTTACGCAGTATTTGCCGTGTTCTTCGCGCTATTGATGATTAGTGTTGGCTTGCTAGCCGGTAATTATGTTCGTGTAGTACCAACGCCAAAAGTGCCCCATGACTTCCCGACAATTCGTATTGAAATGAACGATAATGTGTCAGATACGCAGACTATTTCAGCATTACAGTCGATAGAGTCTGTGATTATGCAAATAGATAAGCAAACTCAAGCAGATAGCGGGCAAACGATGATCCGCGATATGCTAGTGTTCAACCAAGGACGCACTGAAGGGCAGCTGGTTGTGCCTTTAGTAGATGAAGAGTTAAGACCTTACAACACGTTTGAGCTTTCTCGTCGCTGGCGTGAAACGCTACCAGAAATTCCTGGGCTTAAATCAATTAACATTCAAGATGATGTGAATGGTGGCGGTAATGATGGTGAGTTTGGTTACTTGCTATTTGGCCCTGATATCGAAACATTAAATGTCGCAGGACGTCAGTTTATTGCGATGCTACAACAGCAAAAAGGCTTGTTTGATATTAGCTCTACTATCGATCCCGCCAGTAAAGAAGTACAAATTAGCCTAAAACCAGTGGCGTACGATTTAGGACTTAATCTTGCCAATATCGCAAATCAGGTGGGCGCGAGTTTTTATGGCGGTGAAGCGCAGCGTGTTATTCGTAATGGCGAAGAAGTACGTGTAATGGTGCGTTACCCTAAATTAACACGAGAGGCCTATTCATCGCTTAAATACACTGTAATTACCACTCCTAATGGTAAAGAAGTAATGCTAGGAGATGTAGTTGATCTCGTTGAGAAGCCAGGTATCAGTTATATTCGTCGTGAGGGTGGGTATCGCAGCGTATATATTTGGGGGGCAATTGATGAAGAAGTCGTTGAGCCTGATGCTGTGGTTAAATCGGTAAAAGAAGAGCTGCTACCAAAACTTAAAGAACTTTTCCCAACGGTGAAATCAGAACTTGGCGGTTCAATTGAAGAGCAGCAAGCACAAGCAAATGAGCAAAAGCTGTTTTTTATTGCAGGCATGTTTATTGTTTATATATTACTGGCGGTACCGTTGAAGAGTTATTTCCAACCATTGATTATTATGTCGGTGATTCCGTTTAGTATGGTTGGTGCAATCTGGGGACACTTTTCATTTGGTTTAGATATTTCATTAATGTCGACCTTTGGTTTAATTGCCGCGGCGGGGGTTGTGATTAATGACTCTTTGGTTATGACCGACTTTGTTAATCAAATGCGTGCCCAAGGCGCCTCAATTAAAGATGCGGTGACTAAAGCTGGTTGCGCACGTTTTCGTGCCATAACACTAACATCAATTACCACTTTTGTTGGTGTATTACCGATTATGTTTGAAACTAGCCTGCAGGCGCGCTTTGTTATTCCGATGGCTGTTGCGCTTGGTTTCTCGGTGCTTTTTGCCACCTTAGTAACCTTGGTGCTTGTCCCTTGTATGTACCTAATTTTACAAGATATTGGTAATGTATTTGCGGCACTTTTGAACAAGCTGCGAGGAAAAAGCAGGGCTAAAGTGAGTTCGCTAAGCTAATAAAATCCTTAATAAAGCCCTAATTGCTAGGGCTTTTTTTTAACCTAATGAAAATGTTTAATAATCATCTCTGTTGCTAGCAAATCAATTTTCCTCGACTACACTTTTTTTAGAACATCTAAATTGCGGCTTATCAGCGCGCAAAGGCTAAGGATCGCATAAGGAATGCAAAGTGGAGTTTAGTTTGAAAAATACCATGTCTCACTCAGCGGAGTGTTTGCGAAAAGCCGTACCTTTAATGGTTAAATACAATATAGCGGTGACGCCTGCTAACTACGCCCTTTGGTATAGCTATGTGTCGGGCAATCACCCAAAATTAAACCAAAAGCTAGATTCAGCTCTTAAAACATACGGCACTTGCCCCCCGGCATTATCTCGCGATTTATTTGAAGAGTTTCTCTCTGATAAAGATCTTGAGCTATTTGATTCAGTTGCAGGAAATATTAGTGCTGTGGTTGCATCGGTTGAAAAAAATGTTGGGCAAACGCTTGATTCAGCAATTGATTTTAGTGAGGTGCTCAGTTCGTGTAATCAAGAACTAGATGGCTTTACTATCGATGATTCATCAGAAAAAGATATTCTGGAAGTTGTGAACAAACTGTCTGAAGAATCAAAAAGCATGCAGCAAACGGCTGAACGTTTTCAGCAACAATTACGTGCAGCATATAAAGAAATATCCAGCTTGCGAAGCGAGCTTAAAGAATCGAAAAAAGCAGCGTCAAAGGATGCCTTAACAGGACTTAATAACCGTAAATCGTTCGATGAAGATTTAGAGCTGCTGTGTAATAGTCATCACAGCATATTAAAGCTTTACCTGACATTTGTAGATATTGACCACTTTAAAAAATTTAATGACGATTTTGGTCATCAAAAAGGTGACATGGTATTGAAGGTTGTCGCTGACAGATTAAGAAAACATGCAGATCAACTTAATGCTGTCTACCGTTATGGTGGCGAAGAATTTTGTATTTTGAGTCAGTTTAAAGACAAACGAGATGCGGTTAATTACCTAGAAAAAATTCGCGTTGATATTGAAAAATTGGCGCTTAAAGATGGCAAAACGGGTAAAGCGCTACGCAGTATTTCAGCAAGTTTTGGCTTAGCTGAATTTGATGGAGAATCCTGTGAGATGTTTATTGAACGAGCTGATCAAGCACTCTACAAAGCGAAGGAAGCGGGTAGAAACTGTATTATTGTTGCTTAGGAAAGATGATGACCACATTAATTGAAATGCTGGCAATGCAAAAAGCGCAAAGTGAAGGTCGCTTAAAAGTGACTGCAGATGACATCATGTGGGCACAAGCTAACATTGATTGCTTTGAAGCGTTGCGGGGTTATATGGGACTTGATGTGGCAGATAATGATGTACTGTTTGATGATCAATTAAATAGCTATGAAGACTAAAAAATGCCGTTGAATACGGCATTTTTTATTTATAGCTGTTGTGGCTTAAACGCTGGCGACTTCAAACAGCGTGAAACCAATTTCTAGCCCTATCAGCGTAAGTAAAAAACTCAACAAAACTGATTTAGGTACTTTCGCGCAACAATATGCCCCAAGCGGTGCACCAACCACCACCACAGGAATCGCCGCGAGTACAAACTCTGATATTTCAAGTGTAATAGTCTCTAAATAAAAGTAATTAATTAAACTCGCAAATACAGAGGTGGCAGCCATGATTAGAACTGAACTCGCCGTCGCAATTTTCAGATCCGCTTTAAAATAGAGCATGAGTAAGGCAAATATGGCGATATCGGCACCTGAGCCTATTAACCCACTCACTATGCCACCTAGGAAAGCGACCAAAACTACGAAAAAATTTTGTCGCTTGCAGGTAAGATCAATGGTTAAACGCTCTTTGCCGCGCCAATGAGCGCGTAACAAGGTAACCGCAAAAATCAGCAAGAACACACTAAATAAGGATTTTGTAACAAGCCGTGGTACTAAATCGGCAATAAATAATAGGCTGATTGCAACTCCAGGCAGTGCCCCCATCAGTGCTAGCAGCACTACCGAACGGTAGTACCTTATGCCGCCAAAAATGATGGTTATGCTAGCTGCTGTCATACCAAAGCTTTGAATTGCGAGTGAAAACACTTTCGCGGTAGCGGGCTCAATACTAAGCACTTTAGTCATCACCGGAAAAGCAACTGCCCCCCCACCAAGGGCTGTGCCACCTGCGACAAATGAGCCAAACACCATAGTAATTGCAATACTGATTTGCGACATAAAGTTAGCAAATGCAGAGTGAACCCCTTGAAGTGAAAGCCAGCAAATATACACGCATGCGATGCATAAAAGAGGAATGTATTGACGATAGTTTTGCTTTTTATAATTCATGAACAGCGTTGTCATTCTGACGAGGTGACAAAAATAGCAAAAAGTGTGAAAGAATGACAATTGAATAAATTTGCACTTAAGATAATACAAACTTTTATAAGCAAGGCTAGTATTACTATCTTTGCTGCAAATACAAATCAACAAACAATATTTGCCGAAAAGTGCTTGAAACGTAAAATTTTGCGATCTAAAACACTTTAATACCAGTATAAAACTTAGGTTAACCCGTTTAATTTACTCAACTACTTAATAAATCAAGATGTTAGGTTTATAGTTAAAGATATAACCGAACAAACCCCAAAATAAATTATCAAAATTATATGGCAACAATATTAATTACAGGTGCGGCTCAGCGCATAGGTTTAGATGTAGCAAAACATTTTCTTGGTAAAGGTTACCAGTTGATAGTTACCTACCGTACCAAACATGCTTCAGTGACTGAACTTGAGCAACTAGGTGCGATATGTTTATCGTGCGACTTTGAGCAACCTGATGCGGTAGATGTGCTGGTAGAGCAAGTTAAATCATATACCTCTGAGCTTAGTGCCATTATTCACAATGCATCAAGTTGGGATTGTGAAAGCAAAAACCCTGACTTTAATGGCTTATTTGATAGCATGATGAACATTCATGCAAAGGTGCCATATTTGCTTAATTTGGCGCTAACCCCGCTGTTACAAAATACCAGCGAAGAGCATAGCGATATTATTCATATCACGGATTACGTAGTCGAAAAGGGTAGCCCCAAACACATAGCTTATGCGGCAAGTAAAGCTGCGCTTGATAATCTCACCCGTTCTTTTGCTGCAAAACTTGCACCTAAAGTAAAAGTAAATTCAATCGCGCCGTCATTGATTATATTTAACGATCATGATGATGATGCTTATCGTGCAAAAACCCTGAAAAAGTCAATTATGGCGCTAGAGCCAGGTACTGCAGAAGTAATTAACGGTATCAAGATGATACTTAACAGCAATTATATGACGGGACGCACACTACAACTCGATGGTGGTCGCCACCTCAAATAGGACAGAATTATGGAAAAGAAACTAGCTGAAAATTATTTGAATATTATTGAAGCGGTTGGCGAAGACCCAAACCGAGAAGGCTTACTAGACACGCCAAAAAGAGCTGCGAAAGCCATGGAGTATTTGACTAAAGGGTATCGACAAACACTGGAAGAAATTACCAATAATGCGGTTTTTAGTTCAGATGCAGATGACATGGTACTGGTGCAGGATATTGAACTGTATTCAATGTGTGAACACCATCTACTACCGTTTGTAGGGCGCTGCCATATTGCTTATATTCCTAACGGTAAAGTATTGGGTTTATCAAAGTTTGCGCGTATCGTTGATATGTTTGCACGCCGTTTTCAAATTCAAGAGCAACTTACCCATCAAATTGCTGAAGCTGTGCAAGAAGTTACAGGTGCAAAAGGGGTTGGCGTGATTGTTGAAGCGAAACACATGTGTATGATGATGCGCGGAGTGGAAAAACAAAATTCCAAAATGCGTACGTCTGTAATGTTAGGTAATTTCCGTGAAGATCCAAAAACCCGCAATGAATTTTTGCAGTTAGTTAAGGGGTAACTATGCTAAATGCGATTATAAACATTACCAATTTACGCCTGCGCACCTATATCGGGTTTAATCCTGAAGAGCGTGAGAAAAAGCAAGATGTGATCATCAATATTGAGGTGCATTACCCAGCTGATATGGCTTGTGTTACCGATCAAGTTGACCAAGCGGTTAACTATAAAGTGATTACCAAAGCGGTGATTGAATTAGTTGAAAACGGTCACTTTTTATTACTTGAAAAGTTGGTGGCAGATGTACTTGAAGAGTGTCATCGTCACCCGAGTGTGACCTTTGCAAAAGTTTCCGTTGATAAGCCCCATGCGTTGCGATTTGCAGACTCAGTTTCTCTCACGCTTGCTTGGCAAAAACAACACTAAAAAAACTGTAGCGCCATAGCGATGACTATGGCGTAACGCAGCGCTTTTCCAATCGCCACTAGCAATACAAAAATGCTAAAAGGCACCCGCATAATGCCCGCAACAAATGTTAAAGGATCACCAATAATTGGTAACCAAGCGAGTAATAAACTTGCTCTGCCGTAACGATTAAAACTCTTTTGCGCTTTTTCTAATTGTTGCTCAGATACGGCAAACCATTTTCTATCTTTAAAGCGGTTTAATTCCTTTCCTAGCCACCAATTAACACAGCTACCAAGTGTGTTACCTAAAGTGGCACTAAACCACAATAGAGCAATGTTGTGTTGTTGCTGAGTAAGATATGCAAGCATGCCTTCGGATGCTGTGGGCAGCAAGGTAGCGGCAATAAACGCGGTGAAAAATAAAGAAAGGTAACTCAAGAAGATATTTCAATAATTGTTAGGCGATAACTTGACGCATGATGCTAAATTTTTAACACTGAGTCCAGCGCAAAAATTATATGGAATATAAATGAAAAAGCTCTTACCTCTTGCCCTAGTGGCAACACTTTTTGGTTGTGCACAAACGCAAAATAACCAAGCTACATACCAAAAACCAACTTATGAAACTTATATTTCGCAAGGACAGGCCTTTCCAATTACTCAGTTTACTAATACACAAGGTGAAGTTGTGGCATTAGCTGAAGACAAACGTAAGTTAGTGTTACTGTTTGCCACTTGGTGCAGTGATTCGCAGCGATTTGTAAAACAATTAATGGCATCACCTTTAATTGCTGATCCAGATTTACAAATTATTGCGATAGGGCGTGAGGAAGATGATCAAAGCTTAGTGAACTTTTCTGAAAAATTTGCCACTAACTTCACCATGGTGGCCGATCCAAATCGTCAAATTTACAGTCAATTTGCAAATGCGGGAGTGCCACGCATCATCTTGTTAGATAAGCAAAATCGTGTGGTATCGACCTTGATAGGCGAAGCACCAAACACCATTGAAAAAGTGCTTTGGTAAAACGAAAACAGTAAATCTAAACTTATAACGCGTAAATTAGCGGATTGGTCGCTTCCAGTTGCAGCATTAAGTATGATGCTGTAATAATTGATAAGTTTATAATATTAGGGGCAAACTATGAAATTAAGAACATTAGTTCTTGCTGCTGCGATTGCTGCACCAGCGCTTGCAAACGCGAACCCTGCATTCAAAGAAGCAGAGGATGCTATCGAATACCGTCAACATGCGTTTCAATTGATCCGTGCACAAATTGCAAATATGGGCGATATGTTGAAGGGTAAAGTTGAATTCAACGCTGAAACATTCCAAATGCGTGCAAATAATGCTGCTGCATTATCGAAAATGCCATGGGAAGCGTTTTATGCGGGCACTGAGAAAGGTGACACATCAGCATTACCAGCAGTATGGTCTGATAATGAAACCTTTATGCAAAAAGCTAATGCGTTTGCTGATTATGCAGATAAGCTAGCCGTTGCAGCACAATCGGGTGATCCTGCTGTAATTAAGCCAGCATTTGGTGCATGGGCAAAAGGTTGTAAAGATTGTCATAAGTCATTTAAAGACTAATTGCTGCGTATTAATGCTCAAATATACAAAAGGTCAGCAAGTGCTGACCTTTTTAATGCAACTCTATATCTGTTAATGTTAACAGTTAGCTTAGTAATGTTTTAACTGACTCAGCACCCCAAGTCGTAAGTAGAGCGGTTAATAACACACAAAAAATCGCAAAACCTACCCATCCACTTTTCATTTTGGCATTTTGTTTGTAACTTTCTGTTGTTTTGCCTGTGATCATCGGCGGAACGAGCGCTTTACCTTTCAGTTTATACACCACAATCGCTGTAATATGTAGCGCAATTGCAATTAATATCCAGTCGAATATTTGATGATGCAAACTGCCAGCAAGAGACGATAAATCACCGCTAACCATTGCGACTAAAGGGCCGTCATACATAATGTCGTCGGTGGTCATCAGCCCTGTGACTGCTTGTGTTACTAATAGAATGAGGAATGCGATCACCATATAACTGCCGGCCGCATTATGGCCAGGGGTTTCTTGGGTTGCACCTTTGATGGCTGCAAGCGTGTTTTTAGGTGAGTGAATTAATGCAGATAATTTTGCTGTATCACTACCAATAAAGCCCCAAATAAGACGTGTTGCTAATAACGAAAGCAAACTAAAACCCGCTACAAAATGTAATTCCATAAGGCTATTTTCAGCCGAGTAATAAAGTAGTGCGATCAGTGCGACCATACTCCAATGGAAAAAGCGGATAAATCCATCCCATACTTGTGTTTTTTGCATATCGCCCCCTGACAATATTCTTCAATAACTTACATAAGAATAAAGATATGTTGCCATAAATCAGATAGATTCGGTAAGTAAATACGTTAAACACCAATAAAAATGCTATCGAGCAATTTTGTACAATTTTTAAAAATCTAGTTAGCTATACTGGGCTTTTAGTAACGTCCTTTGAGGTGCTAAAGCACCTTTGAAAACATAGAGTAGATTCATAACAAGCGGCACCAATGGAAAAGACGGTTTTTCAATATCATCATGAACTAAATGGCTTAGAAGTACTGCATGCTCAATATAAGCAGCAAAACTTTGCTCGCCATAGTCATGAAGGTTACACCATTGGATTAATTGAAAACGGCGCCCAGCGTTTTTTTAGAAGTGGTGCCAACCATGTGGCGCCAACAAGCAGCATTATTTTAGTTAACGCCGACCAAGTGCATAATGGCCAAACGGCTACTGAACAAGGTTGGGGTTACCGTGCTATGTACCCAACGCCTGAATTATTTGAAAGCTTGACTGATGGCATTGGCGAAACGCAACTAGGTGCCCCTTATTTTGAGAAGGCGGTGGTATTCGACCCAATGTTAGCAAAGCAAATGGCATTTACCTTTGACTTACTCACAAGCGAAAAAAGCATATTAGCCAAACAGTCTGCGCTTTATCAGTTACTGATTAATTTAATAACTCGCCACAATAAGCGTTCATTTTGCTTGCGTGCTACATCGCGGAAACCACAATTAGTCACAGCGCTTGATTACTTGCGAGATTATTATTTCGAAAATATAAGTCTTACGGAGCTTGCGGCGATTGCCAATATGAGCCCCTTTCACTTTATTCGACAATTTAAAGCCGAAACGGGCATGACCCCTCATGTTTATCAAACGCAATTTCGTGTTAATCGGGCAAAGCAAATGTTACGCTCTGGGCTTGCTATTAATGAGGTTGCATTGGCGGTTGGTTTTTACGATCAAAGTCATTTTCATCGTTATTTTAAAAAGAATATGGGGTTAACGCCTAAACTATATTGTAAGGCCGTAAGTGTATGAAAACAGCAATCGCGAAAGGTTTTTGGGACATGTTACCGCTCAATCTGGCGGTCATTCCATGGGGAATTTTGTGTGGCTCACTCGCCGTGCAATCGGGGTTCAGCCCATTAGAAGCACAGTTAATGTCGCTGTTAGTTTTTGCAGGCTCAGCGCAGTTAGTGGCAATTGAGTTGATTGTTGGCAATGCGTCACTTATCACCATTTTAGTTACCACCTTTATTATAAGCGCGCGTCATTTTTTGTATGGTTTAAGTGTGCGTCACAAGCTGATAGATAAACCGCTAAAATGGCGATTAAGCTTAGGTTTTTTATTAACTGATGAGCTGTTTGCGTTTTCGCATCACAGGCGCGCGTACCAAGGCAAAATTCGTTTAGTATATGCGTTAGTTGCTGGTGGTAGTTTTTATATTGCGTGGAATATTTGGACTTTGATAGGTGTTGTTGCAGGCGCGATGCTGCCTGACTTAACCCAGCTGGGCTTAGATTTTGCTATAGCATCCATTTTTATTGCTTTAGTGATACCGAGCATTACTAACTGGCCAACGTTATTAGCATGTTTAACTTCGGCAATTAGCATTGTGGTTTTTAAGTTATGGCATTTTGAATTAGGGCTGATTTTTGCGGCCTTGCTTGGTATGAGTGTAGGTTATGTGTTTGAAAGCAAGCGAGGTGAAAAGTGATAAAAATTATTTTGCTGATGGCATGTGTTACTTTTACAACGCGCTTTTTATTTTTATCTAAACGCCTACCTTTTAGCATCGGCCCGAGAATGCAACGCTTTTTAAGCTTTAGTGCACCTTGTGTATTAACTGCAATTTGGGTGCCGATTGTGTTTGTGCAAGAAGGCAAGCTGGCAATTTCTCTTAATAATCCCTATTTAATCGCTGCCTGTGTGGCGGTGTTGCTGGCATATCGCTTTAAGAATTTATACATCACTACGGTTGTAAGTTTAGCGGTGTTCTTTTTATTAAAGCTCTAACTGGGTTTTCAGTTAGAGCTTGTCGTGTCTTTAGAGTGATGCCTTAAGTACATCACGGCTAATATCGAGAGTGACTTGTTGGTTTTCACCTAGAGCAGTCATGCCATGTCGTTCAAGTTGCTCAACAATTGCATCCACAATTTCTTCGCCTAATTGGTAATCGCTAAAGCGAGTTGGCATGTTTACAGAGTGGAAAAATGCCTCGGTTTTTTCGATTGCTAGATTAATGATTGTGTCATTATCTTGCTCTGAAATACCCCAAATACGTTCAGCATATTGCAGTAATTTAGCTTCTTTTTGCTGGCGCATTGCATGCATCATACGTGGCAACACAATAGCCAATGTTTGTGCATGATCTAAACCATAAAGCGCAGTAATTTCATGACCTAACATATGAGTCGACCAATCTTGTGGTACACCGGCACCAATTAGGCCGTTTAATGCCATGGTTGCAGACCACATTAAGTTTTCGCGAACGTCCATATTGTCAGGCTCAGCAAACACGCGCGGACCTTCTTCGATGAGTGTATGCAATAAACCTTCAGCGAAACGATCTTGTACTTTGGCACCGTGGTCAAACGTGAGATATTGCTCCATTACATGCACAAATGCATCAACAATACCGTTAGCTAGTTGCCTTTCTGGTAGTGTTTTTGTTACTTGCGCATCTAGCACAGCAAATTTAGGTTGTACTTTTTCGCTAAAGAACGGCAGTTTGTCGTTACTGTCGAGTTTCGAAACAACTGAGTAGCTATTTGACTCTGAACCTGTTGCCGGCAGTGTAAGTACTACACCGATAGGTAAAGCGTCTGATACCTCTGCTGCTTTTGCCAGAATATCCCATGGCTCGCCATCAAATCTTGCTGCAGCAGCAATAAACTTAGTGCCATCAATTACAGAGCCACCACCCACAGCAAGTAAATAATCAACGTTATGTTCTTTAATTTGTGCAACAGCGCGCATTGCGGTTTCATAGCTTGGATTTGGCTCAATACCTGAAAACTCAAACACCTGATGATCGCTTAGCGCATCTACTACTTGCTGATAAATGCCATTTTGTTTAATGCTGCCACCACCATAAATGATCATCACTTTTGCTGATGTTGGGATTTCCTGTTGAATTGTCGCGATTTGGCCCTGGCCAAAAATAATTTTAGTTGGATTTACAAAACTAAATTCCATGATATTGCCTCAATTAGGTACGGTAATTAATGCCAGTTTAGCGTGTAACTGCACAGGGATAATCCCCCTAATTGACAAATAACTTTTGCATATGTGCAATAATAAGTGTGTTAGTGTCTTTATTTTTGTTGTGGAGAGGGTATGGATTGGCAAGGTATTAATGAATTCTTAGCGGTTGTTGAAAGCGGCAGCTTTACCCGTGCGGCAAAAATTTTAGATGTTTCAACTTCTCACGTCAGTCGTAGTGTTGCTCAGTTAGAGTCTCGTTTGGGGGTTGCACTGTTAAAGCGTACCACCCGTTCACTGAATTTAACGGAAGCTGGACAACAATATGCAGCATCACTTCATTCCATCCAATCTGCGATGGAAGAGGCTAACTTAGCACTGCAAGGTGAACAGCAAGAACCTAAAGGTACAATTCGTGTGTCGTGTGCTGGCGATTTTGCGGCAAAACAAGTTGCGCCTAAATTAGCACAGTTTTGTCAGCGTTATACTCAGGTATCTATGGTGATGGACTTCAATAACCGCAATGTAGACTTAATTGCAGAAGGTGTTGATTTAGCGATTCGCTTTGGCCGTATGGCAGATTCCAATTTAATCGCTCGTCCTTTAACCACACGAGTAATGACTTTAGTTGCTTCTCCTGAATACCTAGCAAAGTTTGGCGCACCGACCCATCCTGAGCAGCTTATAGAGCATAATTGTTTGTATGCGGTAACTAATCGCTGGCGCTTTAAAGTTGATGGCACCATCAAAGAATACAAAATTTCTGGCCGATGGCGCAGTAACAATGGTGAGGCGCTACTGCAAGCGTGCTTGTCGGGGTTGGGTATCGCGCATCTTGCTCAGGATATTGTCGAAGAGTATGTGGCAAACGGGCGGTTGGTAAGTTTACTAGCGCCCTATCAAGTAGCTGATAACGCCTCGTGGTTAGTTTACCCAAATCGCGATCTAATGCCGCTGCGAGTGCGCTTACTCATCGATTTTTTAATTGCAGAGTTTAATCAAAATTAATACTTCAATTTTTGAACTATTATTGCGCGATTATATCGTGCGCGATATATTTGCTGACAATAGAGGAGAAAGACCATGACACCGTTTTATCAATTAAGTATTAATAGCCTGCAAGGGCAAAAAATCGATTTTTCAGACTATCAAGGCAAAGCTGTATTAGTAGTTAATACGGCCAGTAAATGTGGTTTAACGCCGCAATATGAAGGGCTGCAAGCACTTCACAAAAAATATGCAGATCAAGGCTTAGTTATTATTGGCTGCCCGTGTAATCAATTTGGACAACAAGAACCAGGTAGCGCAGAACAAATTCAAGGCGAGTGTTTAATTAATTATGGCGTTGATTTTACGATGACTGAAAAGATCGATGTAAATGGGGAAAATAGTCATCCGCTTTATAAATACTTACGTAATGAGTTAACAGGCATTTTGGGCAATAAAATTAAATGGAATTTCACTAAATTTCTGATTGGCCGTGATGGTAAGCCGTTAAAGCGTTTTGCACCAACTACAAAACCAGAAGCGCTGGAAAAATACATTGAACAAGCGTTGGCGCAGTAGCCATGGCAAGTAATGCTGACCAATTATTAGAAAACCAACTTTGTTTTCCGATTTATGCTGCATCACGCTTGGTGACGCGGCTATATCAGCCTGAGTTGGATAAGCATAAGTTGACCTATCCCCAGTACGTGATTTTACTTATTTTGTGGCAGCAAGATGGAGTGACAGTAGGTGAGATAGGTCAGCAGGCAATTCTAAATAACAACACGCTAACGCCAATTTTAAAACGCATGGAACAAAGTGATTTAATAGAACGTCGGCGCGATGAGTGGGATGAGCGCAAGGTGCGTATTTATTTAACGCAACAAGGTCATTCACTACAGCAATCACTTTCGTGTTTGCCTTCTCAACTAGTTGATAAAGTAGGGTTAGATCTAGAAAAAGCAAAGCAGTTAAAGGCATTGCTTGGCGATTTAATGGATAAGCTAAACGATCAGGTTTAAAGCTCATCCCAATAGTTATGCGTATCATCCATGCCGATGGATTTACGCAGCCGCTTTTGTTCTAAAATATCTTCTAAACGTTTTTTTACTTCACGTTTATGTTGGGTATCTTCGCTGTTTTCCAGTTCTGAATTCAGCGGCTCTTGATTATTGATGTCTTGGTAATTGTCTTTCATGATCACCCTCAACATTGCATTTTAAAGCACTCATAATCAGTAAAAACCCATATTGCAGTTAGCGCAAGTAATGTATAAAAATTTTGGTTGGTCAAAAAAACGAATGTGGTGGTTAAAAAAACCATTTATTGGTTTTTGATTTTTATTTTCATGCTGTGATTTATATTAATTATTCTGTATCTGTTTGATTTTTTTGCTTTTGTAATTTTGGCACTGAGTTTGATAAAGCTATAACACTTAGAGAAAAAATTAAAACGCGACAGATACGGGAATCATTATGAAAAAATTACTTATCACAACAGCAGTAGCAGCATGTATGGGTCTTTCAGCAAGTGCAATGGCACACCAAGATGACCACGATAACAACATCAACTTTTCATCTGATAGCTGTAATTTAAAGTTTAATAATAAACTTTCGATTACCCCAGATACGCTCAATATTGAAGCGCCATCAGGTGTAGTAGCAATTGACCAAGATGGTAATTTAAAAATTAATGGTGAATCGCAGTCTTTATCAGCGAGTGACCAAACGCTATTGGCGCGCTATTCGGAAGATGTACGCGGTCAAGTACCTCAAGTTGCCGAAATCGCAATGGAAGGTGTTGCACTTGCAGGTGTTGCACTGAGCGAAGTGGGTAACGCGTTTGGTCTTGAAAATATGAGCGCGATGGAAGAGATTATGTCGGAAATCGGTGAAGAGATTCAGCATGCATTTTATGATGGTGGCACTTTTGTAATGGACCAAGGTCGCTTTGATAACATTGGCGACACATTCGACAATAAATTTGACGAAAAAATGGAACAAGCGATGGAAGAAATGATGATGGAATCCATCGGCAGCTTACTAATTACCCTTGGCAGCGAAATGCTTAGCTCGGGTGGTAATATGAGTGACTTCGAGCAGCGCATGGAGCGTATGGGCGAACAAATCGAAGAGAAAGTAGAGCTGCAAGCTAAGAACATCGAGCAAAAAGCAGATAAAATGTGCTTCGATTTCAAAGAGCTTGCAATGCAAGAAGATGAGCTACAAGCGCGTATTCCAGCACTAGCAAATTACGATGTGTTTAAAGTGGAAACTAAAAAATCATCAATCTAATGTAGGTAAACATTAGTTATAGCGTCAGTCATCATTTAGGGAGCAGTTGCTCCCTTTTTTTATTTAATTGCCCCGCTTTTAGATGGGTTTTTGCATAGTGTTCGGGGATTTTCTCGGCAATAAAAAAGTTAAGTATAGTCTGGTCTAATTCACCTTTTGTTGCGAGTTGCTGCATTATATTGATTGCTTGTGACAGGGTTTTAGCTTGTTTATATGGCCGATCTGAGGCTGTCAGCGCTTCAAAAATATCGGCAATGGCTAAGATGCGTGCTTCAAAGCTAATTTCATCACCGCACAGCCCTTTGGGGTAGCCTTTACCATTAAGTTTCTCATGATGAGCGCCAGCAATCTCAGGGACTCTGCTAAGGTGTTTCGGGAATGGAAGCTTTTCAAGAATTTCAATTGTTTGCACAATATGATGGTTAATTGCATAACGTTCTTCTTGATTAATTGTGCCTGCGCTAATGCTCAGGTTGTATAGCTCACCAAGGTTATTTCTAAGCTCAGGTTGTTGCAAATTATACTTTGCGCTATCGCAGCGTAAATTCTGATTATGAAGTAGATGGCATGGTCTATCGGCTAAGACACTTAGCTCAGAAACCTCAGAAGAACCTGAATATTGAGTTAACTCTTCTTGAGATAATCCTAAGCGTTCATCAAAGTGTGGCTGCCATTTTAGCTGTGCTATTTCATTTAACTTGTCTCTATCATTGTTTGATACAAACTCAGCGTTATTGCAGTACGCCACATGCGCAAAATCATGTTCCAACTGCATGATTTGCTTTGCAAGTTTATTGTCTATGGTGTTTTTATCTTCTCCTGCGAGTTTTGCTTTAAGCGCAGCAATTTCTAAGTCTCGTTTTAGAACTTCAAAGCGTGTTCTAATTTCATGAATACGGTTGTAAATGGTTTCTAGTCGGGTTGCTTTATCAACTATGTACTCAGGTGTAGTGACTTTTCCACAATCATGTAACCACGCCGCAATGGAGAGCTGGCGCTTAGCATTTTCATCAAAATCAAAATCAGGAAATTGGTTTGACTTGCTAGCTGCTTCAGCAATCTGTGTTGCAAGCTCTGGCACCCGTTGACAATGTTTACCCGTGTAGTGAGATTTAGTATCTATTGCGCCAGCAATGACTTGAATAAAGGAATCGAGTAACTTCTCTTGTTTATTAACTAGTTTTCGCCCTTCAATTGCCACACCAAAAAATGCCGCCACTTGCTCAGCGAGTTTTAAACTAATACTGCCTTTCGGGGTGTTTGCTAGGTAAAAATAAACCTGTAAACCAATTACTTGTTGCTCTCGGTTTTTTAGCGGCACTTGTACTTGGTAACATTCTTTATTTTCAAGAGATAACCACTGCTTCAAAGCATTTGGTACATCGCTAACTTCTGTTATATCGCTAAGGCTGTATAAAGTGTGCCAGTGTATGGTTGGCAGATTGTTTATTGAGTATTGCTGATTGTCATAATGTAAAAATTCTGCGTTTAAGCTTTGATTCTGCGCTAGTAATACTAGGCATCCCTCGGCCTTCATCATGCGTGTAGATTTAATCGTAATTTTATCTATTAAGTGTTGTAAGTTTTGCTCTTTTGATAATGTGCTGAGTAAGCTAAAAAACTCACTTAAATTACCGTGAAGGTGTTGTAAGCTCTCTGCTAGCTGTTCGATTTCAACAACATCGATGTAACAATTAAATGCACCAGGTTTTTCGAAGTTAGCTAATTGAGATGCATAGTGATGCAATTGTCGAATTGGTCGTGTAATAACATGTGCAACCAAATAGCTTAATGGCAGTGCTAATAAGCATAAGCCAAGTAAAATTAGTAACCAAGTATAAAGTTGCGAATAAATAGGGCGCAAAATGATATCTGCTTTGGTGGCAGCCACAAGCATTACACCACTTTGTCTATTTGGTTCGATTTGCGTGGCATTTAGGTACCACTTGTTATTATTCGCAATAACTTCTGTAAGTTGATTAATATCTGTTGAGCGTACTATGGTGGCTGAATGAGTTAACCATGATTGCCAAGGCGCAATTTGGTCATCTTCCAATTGAATGTCTTTACCATCTTGTAGCGCGAGAATTTTGTTGTTGCTGTTCATTAAAAACAACCAAGTATTAAACTTTAACTCATCGTGATACATGGTTGCATACAAAGAATGCGAATTAAGATCGACACTTACAGTCAACTGGTTTGATTGCCTAACCAATGAAAAAACTTTGCTTTGGCTATAGTTATCTTTATAGGGTTCAACCAATGTGAGCGCATTTGATTTTTGTGCCTGTTGGTACCAAGGGCGCTGTTTAATGTTGAGACTGGCTGCGAGTTTTTGTTGTTTAAGTAATGCTAATGATTGATTGAAAAAATAGCGAATTTCAGTGTTGTGATGGATTTTCTGTAATACAAAATAGGTGTCGTTTGGCGTGCTAAATAATTGCTCTGATTCAGGGGTGTTTATTTGATGTAGCGCCCAAAGAATATCGTTATTTGTAGTGAGTGTAATGGCATCAACATGGTTATCGCTATGCAAGAACATACTAAGTTCTTTTAGTAACAAGGAGGGAAACTCGTTTAGCAGTTCTTGTTTGTTTTTGTAACGATAAATCAGACTGTTAATGACTTTTTGCGCATTGCTATAATCAGTGCGAATACGCGTTAACACATCTTTCAATGCTTGTTGATGATTACTGAGTGCTTGCGCTGTCGCGAACTCTAATCGGCTTTGGTAATTAAGATAAATAAATGTGCTGCTAATTAGCGTGCATGAGATCAAAACGGCAATCGTTGAAAATTTGATAATGCTCAGTTTTGGCATAGTTGGCTCACTACAATTATAAAATTTTTATAGTTAACGCATTTTCTGCCACTTCAATAACCGCTGGAGTATAACCTGCTGACTCACCATCCGCTTGAATTGGCAGCCCCGGGGTTAAGACTTCAAGTTGTGTAAATGCGTGTTCCTTCACTTCGGACAACTTTGTGTGTGTGCCTTGGTAGAGTTTTGGCAGTGCCCATAACTTCTTTACAAGGTGTGTTTTTTCAACGCTATAGCGCATTAAGTTTGATGAATTAAGCTCGGCATTAGGGGCAATCTTCATCCCTCCGCCAAAGTACTTACCATTGGCAAACACAGTAAGAAAGTTTTTATAGTTTATGTTATGACGTCCTTGTTTCAGTGTTAAGAGTGACTCTTTGAAGAAAAAAAGACAAGTAAATGCATGGTATAAATAACTAAAACGCGCAAGCCATCCTTTATTGCCTTTAGTTTTTTCAACAATTTCAGCATCAAAACCAACACCGGCACTGTTTATAAAGTAACGCTCATTTACCTTTCCTAAATCAATGCGTAGCGTGTTTTCACTCAGTATGAGTTGTTTCAGCTCGGCATTGCTGTAATCAAAGTTGCGTACAAAGTCATTACCTGTTCCACAGGGTAAAACAGTGATTGGGCGCGATGAAAAAGCCATGCAATTAGCTAACAGATGCAGGGTACCATCACCACCTAACATGATCACTTCATCATATTCATTGAGGTGTTGTTGAAAAAAAAGCTGGTTGTCAGCCAATATTGGTGAAGTAGTAAACACGTAATACGACTGTTGATGTTGCTTCAAATAGCTCACAAGCCAGGTTAGCCAATATTTTTTTTGCTTATTTGGCAGCGGGTTTAAAACAATTAAATAATGTTTATTCATGAAATGGTGATAATGACAGTGTTATCGCTAAGCTTGCCCGTTAAAGGCTTTTAGGTCAAATGCATAGGGTGTGATGCTGCACAATTATGCACTTTATATGCAACTTTTTTGATTACCTATTCGCATTAAAAAAATTTATGCGAAAATTGTAATTTTATTGATTGGATTTTAACCATATTTGAACGCAAAATAACACTTAGTTAAACAACAGGAGCAATCACATGACTAAACAAGCGTTAAACCAAGGTGGCCAGTCTCAAGGTCAACTAACTCATTCAAATAATGGTAAAAAAAGTTTACTAGCTAAATTGAATCGCTATGGTAAAAAACTCGCATTAGCAGGCGCTGTTGCATACAAATAAACTATGATTTATTTGCGACCAATCGCACCTGTTTAAAAAGGCTGTAATGATAAATTACGGCCTTTTTTTATTTAATTATCTAATGTTTTATAGCTCTTAATGTTGTTTAACTAAATTTTAAACATGGCTTAGGTAAGTTTAATTGTTTCAACAGGCTTAATTTAGCCGTGGTAATTATTATATGTCCCGCGTTCCTGTATTACCGTCGGCTTTAATTGACGCAAGAATATTATAGTCGATGGTATTTTCAGGGGACAGGAACGCAATCCCAATATTGTTGTTGTCAGAGTTAATAGGTTGGTGAATTATTAGCTCTTTTTACAACTCACAATATAGTAAACTCGCATATTTACAGCTAACTTAGTATAAACACTTAATTAGTTGTTAACCCATTGAATGGAAAAGCAGTTGAATCACCTTCCTTATCAAATTCAAAGCCGCCTCACGCATAAGCTGCTTATTGCTTTAGTGATTATTTCTTTGTTCAGTTTGGCAATGGCTGGTTTGTATTTTGATAGTTCTAACCGCTTTAAACAAAATGCTCAAAAATCTGAGCTAGTTCATAAAATTCTTAACCAATATTCAAGTATTGCGCTTTATACCTTTGAAAAGCTGGTGGCAATTGGCGAGATGTCGCGAAATGGCATTGTGCTTACACCAGAGTTGCGAGAAGAAAACGAAAACAAATTACGTACATCAATTGTTGAAGTACGAGACTCCTTGTTAAAAAAACTCACATTAGCGCCTGAGCTAAGTACCAGAAATGATTTGGCTGTGCTGGATAAAGTGACGCAAAAAGTTGAGCGTATAATTACAACGTCACAAGAAATTCGCTTTTTAATTAGTAAAGGGGAGCTTTCAGAAGCACAAAGCTTATATCGCTTATTACAGCAGCAAGGAGTACATGCAGAGTTTAACGCTTTGATCAGTGAAGCTGTAAAACAAGAAAATCTGCAAGCTGAGGCGATACGCGATAATACCAAGGTAATGTCTGAACGCAATAATCGCTATTTAGCGATTGCTCTTGGGCTTTCGAGCTTATTTATGATGCTAACTATTTGGTTTTTTTGGCAGCGAATTTCAAAAGCGACAAAGCAATTGCAGTTTGCGGCTAGTCAATTTACAGCAGGTAAGTTAGAACATCGCATTCCTAAATTAAAAGACACCGAATTTGCCAAGCTGGCAGATGCGCTGAATTTTATGGCAAGCGAATTAAAAACCAAGCACAGTGAGTTGGGTGAAGCTAAGTTACAACTTGAAGAAAAAGTACAAGAGCGGACAAAAGCATTGGCATTGAGCAATGAGAAACTTGCTCATGTTGATAAGCAAAGAAGACAGTTCTTGGCGGACATTTCTCATGAGTTGCGCACACCGCTGACGATTATTCGTGGTGAATCGGAAATATTATTGCGTAGCCATTCTGACAATGTGGATGATTATTTAGCAACCTTAGTTGCGGTGGTGGATCAAGTAAGTCATACCACAGCGCTGATTGATGATTTAATGCTAGTGGCTCGCTCGAGTGCCGGTGAGTTAAGGTTATCGTGTAGTGAGGTAAATTTAACCAAGTTGGTACAAGATCTTTGTTATATTTATGGCCGAAAAGCACAAGAGCGTAACCAGCAGCTTAGTTTTGAGCTAAATGAAGAAATTAGTTTAGAGTTAGACGAGCGCCGTATCCGCCAAGTATTGATGATTTTACTTGAAAATGCGCTCAGCTACTCTGCGCCAGATGCAGTAACCGAAGTGAAATTAATGCGTCGCCAGCAGGTTGTCGTTATTAAGGTGATAGACTCAGGGCAAGGTATTACAAAGCAAGAACAAGAGTATATTTTTGAGCGTTTCTATCGAAGCAACCGCTCTAATACGCCGGGCTCTGGCTTAGGTTTACCTGTGGCCAAAGCAATTGTTGATGCTCATGGTGGCCATATTAGTTTAAAATCAAATACTTCAGGTGAAGGCTCTGTAGCAACTATACTGTTACCGTTAAATGGTGAGGAACGTAATGAGAATTTTATTAGTTGAAGATGATGATCGTGTTGCAAGTTTTCTTGAACGAGGCTTGCGCGCTGAAGGGTATTTTGTTGTTCGCGCCAGTGACGGTAAAGAAGGGTTAGATCTTGCCCTTGAAGGTGACTTCAATTTAATTTTGCTTGATATCATGTTACCAGGCTTAAATGGTTTGGAAGTGTGCCAAGCATTGCGTATTAAAAACTTCGAAATTCCAATTATTATGCTGACGGCAATGGATGCATCGCAAGATATAGTTCATGGTCTTCGCCTTGGTGCAGATGACTATGTAACAAAGCCGTTTGCTTATGAAGAGCTTTTAGCGCGCATTGAGGCTGTAACTCGTCGCAAACCATCACAAAAAAACCGCTCTAACACACTCGAGTTTGGTCCATTAAGCTTTGACCGTGACAGCTACATTGTGACGCTTGCAGAACAAGAGGTTTCTTTAACTGTAAAAGAAATGGCGATTCTTGAATTGTTAATGACAAACCCTGGAAAGTATTTAAGTCGTGAGCGCATTTTAAGTAATGTGTGGGGTATGGAGATGGATCCCATGACTAATGTTGTTGATGTGTACATTGGTAAACTACGTAAAAAACTGATGCTGCCAAATAATGATGAAAGTATGATTGAAACCAAGCGCGGTATTGGCTATCGCTTAGTGTCACCAGAATAAGCTTTTATCGGTATCAATTAAAAAGGGCGAACTCAGTTAAATGAGTTCGCCCTTTTTACTTCAGGTAATCTAGGTATTAACGTTTTGCGATGTAGCTAGTTTTATCGCTTTGTGGATAAAGGTTTTTTACAACTTTAGCCGCGTTCATATCTTGAACAAACTGCTCAAGTGATTTGCCATCGCACTGAATATTTTGTGCAGCTTTACGGATGTGCTTGTTTTCTTGCTTAAGCAAACGGCGCACTTTGCTGGCCTGGTCGTTTGCAGCCGCGGCACAAATTTGTGATGCCAGACTGTTATCAGATGGAACTACTTTTGCTGCTGCGTTGAACGATAAAATACTTGCTGCTGCGATAACTGCTGTGATTGATTTTTTCATGTCTCATTCCCTCGTGGTGTTTCAGTTAATTCGTTTTGTTGGTATCTATATTACGAATATTTTTTGCAGGTAATGTGCGAAAGTGAATGACGGTAATATGAGGTGATTGGTGGCGAATATCGGTGATTAAGGTGTTATCTTCTAAAAAAAACGTATTAAATTTCTCTAAGTCGAAAGAGTCGTTAAATTTGTAATAGTATTGTTGAACTAACCAAAAAATTACAAAGAAAAAGGGCGAGTTACTCAAGTATCTCGCCCTTTTAACTTCAGGTAATTTAGATATTAGCGTTTCGCGATTTAACTAGTTTTGTCGCTTTGTGGATAAATATTTTTTACAACTTTAGCCGCGTTCATATCTTGAACAAATTGTTCAAGTGACTTGCCATCGCACTGAATGTTTTGTGCAGCTTTACGGATATGCTTGTTTTCTTGTTTAAGTAAACGGCGCACTTTACTGGCTTGTTCGTTTGCAGCCGCGGCACAAATTTGCGATGCCAGACTGTTGTCAGATGGAACTACTTTTGCTGCTGCGTTGAACGATAAAATACTTGCTGCTGCGATAACTGCTGTGATTGATTTTTTCATGTCTCATTCCCTCGTGGTGTTTGGGATAATTCGTTTTGTTGGTATCTATATTACGAATATTTTTTGAAGGTAATGTGCGAAAGTGAATAACGGTAATTCGAAGTGATTGGTGGTTAATGGGCGTGATAAATTGAAATTTCCATAGAGATTTAATAAAAATGTTAATATTTTGATGTTTATTTGAGCAAACAAACTTTTTGCTATTTACAGTTAAGATTTGGCTGAGTATTATTTTGCGCATGGAGAGATGGCTGAGTGGTTGAAAGCACCGGTCTTGAAAACCGGCATAGGTTAATAGCCTATCTAGGGTTCAAATCCCTATCTCTCCGCCATTTTATAAGTATTTGCGCTGGAGAGGTGGCCGAGTGGCCGAAGGCGCTCCCCTGCTAAGGGAGTATAGGGTTTGTAGCCCTATCGAGGGTTCGAATCCCTCCTTCTCCGCCATGTATAAAGCAAAAAACCCCGCAACTTGTTGTGGGGTTTTTTGCTTTATGGTGTGTGAAGCGAGGCTTTGGTTCGAACCCTTTGTTCGACAAATTGTCAGGAACAATTTGAGCCGCGAAAGCGCCACGAAGTGGGCGAGTGCAGGATGCACAAGCGCTAATCCCTATTTCTCTCTATTCCAAAACATAAATTAAAACCTCTCATAATTGTTGTGGGGTTTTTTGCTTTATGGTGTGTGAAGCGAGGCCTTTGTTCGACAAAAGTGTATGGAACACTTTTGCACACACGCAGTGTGCCCGCA
>NZ_JAPEHW010000005.1 GCF_028875915.1 Pseudoalteromonas sp. G4 | reverse complement strand
TCGCCTCCCGAGTTACGGATGGTGAAAAAAGAAGCTAAAGTTAAAAATTAATCTGTTCATAGTTCGAATGTAGGAAGAAGTGGTGGCAAAGTCAACTGTTAAATGGTTGTATCTTGCTTGAGAATAAAATTTATCATTATTTATTATGGCTTTTTTGCATTAAACCTAAAAAAAGGTGTAGAAATTGATTAGATTCTTTTATAGTTCAAAGCATAATAAAAACGAGTTGCAGCAGAAGTAAGGTTACATTGTGAACTCTAAACATTTGGATGCGAGTTTTGGTATCAACGCGCTAAGTGCTAAGTTATCCATACTAATATCGGCGATTTGTTTAATCGCTGGATTAACCGCTGCCTACTTGATGGTAAAATCTGAGCGAAAGCAGTTACTTTTTGAAGAGTATGGTGTGCTTACCGAGCTTTCAAAGCCTTTTGTAGAGCGTTTTGAAAGTCTTCTTAACGAAAAAAAACGAATAGCGATTGACGCTAATACGATTGTGACTGAAGCGTTATATTCAGAGTCGGCACTTGCTGAAAAAATAGTACCAAGCAAATTAGTATTTGGAAAAGATGGTAGTATTCGTAGCTCCTCTAGCACGAATGTGGCCGGTGTGCGTTCTGCTGCATTCTTACCCCAGCAAAGTTATAGTCACGAATACAAACGTATTTTTGCCCAAACTGAAAAGGTGTGGTCGCAACTAGCACCCATTTTAACAGATGAAACCTTCTTTAATTTCTACTTTATAAGCCAAGATCGCTTTATTCGCATTTCTCCACCTAATTGGGCACTTAACGTGCCTGCAAGCCACGATTTTAGACAAGATGTGTTTTATGAAATCGGTACTCCGAAATCTAACCCTAATCTAGAGGCTTCTTGGACTCCCATTTATTATGACGATATTTGGGAACGTTGGGTGATAAGCCTGATTGTGCCTTTGCATTATGGTGGCGAATTTAAAGGTGTAACTGGTAGTGATATTGAGTTGCCCAAATTACAGGCAATGTTTCCAGATAAAGTGGGTGATGCAAAACTGTTTGTGCTTAACAGTGCAGGGCAAATAATTCAGTTTGAAGGTAAAACAGACATTATTACCCGTATCAGTGGCAGCATGAACGACACACTGAATACAAAAAAACAGTTGCCAGAAGAGTTGCGCTCGCAAGTAGATAATTTATTGGTTAATAAACGCCATGAGTTGCAGGGCGAGTTCGCTATTGATGACAGTAAACACATTTTTAGTATCAAGAAGTTTAGTGATTTTGATTGGTATATTGGCGTTTATAAAACCCATTCAGAAGCGCTTTCAGCAATAGATGAAATTGAAGTTAAGTTCTTTGGTCTGTTTATCTTATATGCTGTTTTGGTCGTATTATTACTTCATCAAACACTGTCACACTTAGTTATTAAACGCATTAAAGCACTGGTTGCAAGCTCTCGTGAAGTAGCAAGAGGGCAGTTTGAAACAGCGCAAAAATTGGCAGTAAATAAAGATGAAATTGGCCTTTTGAATTTTGAGTTTGGTGCAATGGCTGGCAAGCTTGAAAAAACTATGGGTGATTTACGCCTAGAGCTTGCTGAAAAAGAACAAGCAGAGCAGCGTGCTCGTCGTCTTTCTAAAGCCGTTGAATTCTCGGGCTCAGCAGTTGTCATTACTGATGAGCATTTGAATATTGAATATGTAAACCCGAAATTGATTGAAATGACAGGGTTTGAGAAAAGTCATTTTATTGGTCAGCCATTATTGGTGCTAATGGAGCCTGATATGATGATCTTAGTAGAAGACATCGTACAGGACTTACTAGCTCGTCATCACTGGAAGGGTGACACACTATTACACAATACGGATAAACGTGCGCTTTGGGTCTCATTATCGGTTTCACCTATCCGTGACGATAATCACAAAGTGTATAGCTATGTGGCATCAGCGCAGGATATTTCGTTTGTTAAAGAAAGTCAGCGCAAAATGGAACAGCTGGCCTACTATGACACATTAACCGGGCTTGCTAACCGTGCGTTATTCCGTATGCAATTAAAGAAATCTTTAGCTTTAGCTTTGCGTGGTCACTATTCTTTTGCGCTCTTTTATTTTGACTTAGATGAGTTTAAACGTATCAATGATACGCTAGGTCATGACGCTGGTGACCAATTGCTTCTAGAAGTGGCACAACGTCTACAAAAGCGCCTTCGCGCTGAAGATACCATTGCACGTTTAGGTGGTGATGAATTTGCTGTTTTACTTAGCGGTATAGATGACAGAGAGCAGGCTGCTGATGTCGCTTTAACGATTCAAAATACCTTAAGCCAACCAATTCGCTTAGGTAGTAATGAGGTTATTGTAAGTGCCAGTATTGGTATTACTATGGCGTCGGAACAAAGTCCTGAAGAAGATGTCTTGCTTAAGCATGCTGATCTTGCAATGTATGAAGCAAAAGCGCTCGGTAAAAACACCTATTATTTCTACAATGACACCTTAGATGCTGCAGCAAAAGAGCGCTTGTTCATTGAAAATGAACTTAGAATTGGTATTAAAGAGCAGCAGTTTGAGCTTTATTATCAGCCTCAAATCAACATTAATAATGATCAAATTGTTGGTTTTGAAGCGCTTATTCGATGGCATCATCCAACGTTAGGTTATATTGCCCCTGACAAGTTTATTCCAATCGCCGAAACAACAGGCTTAATTGTTGAATTAGGTGAGTGGGTATTGTGGGAATCGTGTGCCTTCGCACAGCGTATGGCCTTGAAAGATCACGGCAGTAATATTTCAATTAACTTATCGGCACGCCAATTTAAAGATACGAGCCTGATTCCATTGCTAGAAAAAGTAATCGCCAAAACAGGAATAGATGCTGCGCGAATTCACTTAGAGCTGACAGAAAGTATGCTAATGGGTGATGTTGAGGGTTCAATTAAGCAGATGCATCAACTTAAAGCGCTGGGGGTGTCATTGTCGATTGATGATTTTGGTACCGGTTATTCGTCTTTAAGTTATTTAAAACGTTTTCCTCTCGATATTCTTAAAATTGACCGCTCTTTCATTAAAGATATACCAGAAGACAGCAATGATATGGAAATTACTGCCGCGATTATTGCAATGGCACAGAAACTTAATCTTGAGTTAGTTGCTGAAGGTGTAGAAAGTGACGAGCAAGTTGAGTTTTTGAAATTGAATAATTGTGATGTAGTGCAGGGCTATTTCTATAGCAAGCCTGTACCAGAACATGAAATTTCATTGATGATTGATAAAATTCAAGGCCACAAGTTTTAGCCGTGATTTGAGGTTGGGAGATAACCGAGGTTATCTCCCAATTATATTATCCGCCAGCAATTTTTACCTTAAAGCCTTGTTGTTCTAACAGTCCTTTTAACTTTTCTCGGTCATCACCCTGGATTTCAATTACGCCATCTTTCACTGCGCCGCCTTGTCCCATTTTAGATTTAAGGGATTTTGCCAACTTCTTGATATCGTGCTCTTCTGGGTTGATACCGACAACTAGCATTACGCCTTTGCCTTTGCGTCCTTTTGTTTGCCTTTCAATGCGCACAGCGCCATCTTTAAATAACTTGACCTCAAACTCAGGTGCTTCTTTGGGTTGTTTTATTCTTCCGGTTTCAGTGGAGTAAACTAAATTTGAATCAGACATACAAAATCCAAGTAATTACTAATGTCGCAAGTTTAACATATTTTTTAAATATACTATTTGTCCTATCTATTTTAGTTTTTTTTCAGTTATTATTTGCAAATTAGCGGGTTAGATACTTAATTTAAATAAAGCGAATGGCGTGATTTTAGCAATGCATTTGGACATTCCAAGGAGAATTAAATGAGTTTGAATAAGGCTCTTTCGCCAGATGGCAAATTATTTACGATTGAAATTAAGGGCAAGTTTGATTTTAACCTAGTTCAATCATTTAGAAGTGCTTATGCAGATGTTGGCAGTAGTACCCCAAAAGTCATTATCGATTTACGTGAAACCGAGTATATGGACAGCTCTGCTTTAGGCATGTTGCTCAATATGAAAAAGTCACTTGGTGATTCGGTTAGTGGCATTCATATAACAAATTGCAGACCACAAATTAAAAAGATTTTGCAAATTTCGCGTTTTGATAAGAAATTTGATATTGATTGATTAACCAATGAAAATATTGGTTGTTGATGATCAGGAGCTAAACCGCAATCTTTTGCGTTTTATGCTCGAGCAGGAGCAGCATCAAGTTGCTCTTGCAGTGGACGGAGAGGAAGCGCTAACCGTCTTTGATGAATTTGCCCCCGATCTTGTTTTACTCGATGTTGTGATGCCCAAAATGGATGGTTTTGAGGTTGCGCCATTGCTTAAGGCAAAATCTGCAGAAGTTTATTTACCCATCATCTTTATTACTGCACTTGATGACAAAAGCAGCCTTGAAAAGTGTTTGCAAGTTGGTGGTGATGACTTTCTCAACAAGCCGTTTGACAAAGTTATACTGTCAGCAAAAATTAAAGCTCATGCGCGTACTCGTGAATTAAGCAAAAAAACGTATAAACAAAATCGCGAGCTTGCGTATTATCAACTTCATACCGAACGAGAGCACGAGTTAGTCGAACATATTTTTGATAACGCACTAGAAAACCGCTTTTTATTACCTGAACTTATCGAATTTAATCTCTCACCTGCCTCAATGTTTAATGGTGATTTATTTTTAATGGCGCCCAGCTGTACAGGTGGGGTATATGTGCTGATGGGGGATTTCACAGGGCATGGGTTAGCTGCTGCAATGGGCGCTCTTCCTGCGTCAAAAATTTTCTATTCTATGACTCAAAAAGGGTTATCTGTTGGTGATATTGCCGCTGAGTTAAACCACACCTTGTATGATTTATTGCCGGGTAACATGTTTTGTGCTGCGACAATTCTTGAATTGAATAGCTCGGGTCGCTCTTTTTCTGCTTGGTTAGGTGGTTTGCCCGATGGCTTTTTACTAAGTAAAGATGGAAAAATAAAACAAAAACTGACATCAAGACACATGGCGTTAGGGATTCTAGATGAATATGAATTTGAGCGTGACACTGTGTATGTTGAGACTGATTTAAATGACAAAATTATCTTGTACACGGATGGTGTAATTGAGGCCGAAAACAACCGAGGCGAGTTTTTTGGTGAAGAGCGTTTGTTACGCAAAGTATCTGCCCCTTCGTTTACTGAGCTCGGCTCTATTGTTGAATCAGTTAAGCGTTTTACAGGCAAGCAAGATCAACAAGATGATCTCAGTTTAGCCCTTATAAAGTGTTTGCCATCACCAATAAAGCCGAAGCTAAGTGATGAATACATGAGTACACCGCTTAATGTTTCAATGGCACTTGATGCAGAACGTTTAAAAAGCACTGATCCTGTACTCGACGTGGTCGAAATGATTTGTGCCATTAAAGGATGTTCAGATCATCGTTCAAATTTATTTTTACTTATTTCAGAAACCTTTAATAATGCATTAGAGCATGGCGTATTGGGGTTAGAATCGAGCCTCAAAGATAGCGATGATGGTTTTTGTCAGTACTACGAATTGCGTGCTGAACGTTTAGCTGATTTGACTGACGGTGAAATTAAATTAGATATCAGTTATACCCCTGATACTCCTAAAATCAGTTTTACTATCGCAGATTCTGGCAGTGGGTTTATTAAAACAGATGCGCATGATGACAGTAACTTTCATGGCAGAGGCCTTAGCTTAATTAAGGAAATTGCTGAGTCTGTTAACTTAAATGAATGTGGCAATAAAATTACGGTAACTTACTCGTTAATTCACAGTTAAACTTTGCTTGCATAACAACATAAAAGAAATATAAACTCTAACTTTAAATTAAGAAGTGTAGATGTTTAGATGGCTAATTCAATAGATTTTACTGATTATGTAATCGACCCAGCTAAAGTGGCGGATTTTCGTCAGCAACTTGAAACCGAAATTCAGCAATCAAATGAACAACAAATTGTATGGCAGTATTTAATTCCAGAGCTTGGTGAAGGTGGCAGTTGCAGTTTATTTGGTCAGTTACAAGAAGCTCCCTTTGAGTTAACCCAATACATTGCAGCAAACGAGTCAAATACTCAAGCTTTAGCAGCACTAACAAGTGTTGTTTCTTTTGTTGAGAAACAAAAGCTTATTGATTGGTTTGGAATTTACCAATCGCGTCAGATTGAAGGTCAAACACAGCTACTTAAATTAAGTTATTTTGGTAATCCAAGCCGTCCATTATTTCCAGTAGATGAGAACTATGCGCGTATAAGCAATAATGCGTTTGTTGCATTACATGGAAAAGGCCGAGTGATTAATAACGTTAAGCAATATGTGGCTAATGGCGGTGAATATTATACCTGCGATCCTGCGGTTAAATCAGAAGTGTGTTTACCGTATTTTTCAGATTCAGGTGAGGTGTTAGGCATCATAGACGCTGAAGCATTTGATAATGACGTTTTTAATCAGGATGCATTAGCGCTTTTACAAGCTATATGCGAGGTTGTGCCCAATTACTTACCTGAATAATCTAAAGCAAAAAGTTCTATACAATCATGTCATGAAATTTTCTTTAGATACTTCTTCAAAACTAAGAGTGTGATAAGCTAAGGCTTCATCCCATAGCAAAAAATCAATTTAAGAGATAACTATGTTTGCAAACTTAAAGCCATTACCAACGGATCCAATTTTAGGTTTGATGGCTAAATACCGCCAAGATACAAATCCAAATAAAATCGACCTAGGCGTAGGTGTTTATAAAACTGAAGAAGGCGATACGCCAATTCTAAGCTGTGTAAAAAAAGCAGAAAAATTCCGCTTAGATAATGAAACTAGCAAGTCTTACATTGGCTTAGCTGGCGACTTAGGTTTTTGTGCAAAAATGGAAACTCTTTTACTTGGTGAGCATCCAGCACTTTTAGGAAATCGTGTAAGAACAGCACAAGCTCCAGGTGGCACAGGCGCACTTCGTGTTGCGGCAGAATTTATTGCTAAAGCAAATCCAAATGCAAGTGTTTGGGTAACGACGCCGACATGGGCAAACCACATTGGTTTGTTTTCCGCTGCAGGTTTAACCGTTAAAGAATATCCTTATTACGACTATGCGAATAAAGGCCTATTGTTTGACGAAATGATGGCGACACTTAAAACTGTTCCAAAAGGCGATATTGTTTTACTTCACGCATGTTGTCATAACCCAAGTGGTATGGACTTAAATGCAGAACAATGGCAACAAGTTGCTGATCTTGCTAAAGAGGTTGGTTTTACTCCGTTAGTTGATATTGCATACCAAGGCTTCGGCACAAGTTTAGATGAAGACGCTGCAGGTCTTCGTTTATTAGCAGCTACAGTTGATGAGATGATTATCTGCTCATCTTGTTCGAAAAACTTTGGTCTATACCGTGAGCGTATTGGTGCATGTTCAATTATCTCAGAATCAAGTGCTGTTGCTGATATTGCCAACTCAGTACTGTTAAGTGTGGTTCGTAGTATTTACTCGATGCCACCTGCACACGGTGCAACTATTGTTGATACTATTTTAGGCAGTGAAGAACTAACTGCTGAGTGGCATCAGGAATTAGCTGAAATGCGTAATCGTATTAACGGTTTACGTAGCACCATTGTAGAAGCGCTTCACAGCCGTGGTGTTGCACAAGATTTTTCATTTATTGAAAAGCAACACGGTATGTTTTCTTTCTTAAGTATTACGCCTGAGCAAATTGAGCGTTTACAAAAAGAGTATTCAATTTACATCGTTGGTTCAAGTCGTGTGAATGTTGCAGGTGTAAGTAAAGCAAACATCGATTACTTTGCAGATGCCGTTGCGACTGTAATCAAGTAAGATTATTGCTATTAAAAAAGCCACCGCTTAGGTGGCTTTTTTATTTAGCTGACTTTTTTAATGTCAGTTACTTTTGCTTTGTTGTTTGGCGGGGTGGGCTTTCCGCCTTTGAGAGCTGCAATAAACTGATCTTTGCGTTTAGCCATTTCTAATGCTAGCGCTTCATTTTGTTGATCACTCAGTGGTACATCGACTTCGCCTAACATGGCTTCAAGTGCTTCCGCGATGTCTAACATTTTGTCATATGCGTCCGCATCTTTTTTTGATGTAAATGTCATTCGTTCCACCCCATCTCTAACTACTTTGTAACATACCTCAACGGCCATATCGCACCTTTTCAACTGTTGTTTTATACAGTACTATATCAGTAACCATGAAAAAATAAAGTGTCTTTGTTGATCCCAATTCCTTTTTTATAAATTAATACCACTGTTTATAGAGAAACGCCATGATAGCATTGCGATGACTAGTTGGTTGGATTAATCTAGCGTAATGAATTAGAAGGGAATAAATATTATGGCGATTGAACAAATTGTGAGTTTTTTAGGATGGTCAACGATTGTTAATATGGTTATTTTAAGCGTCAGCGCAGTGCTTTTATTACTTTTTCGCCAATCAATAGTAACAATTCACAGTCAGCTTTTTAATGTAGAGCATAAAGCACTCAACTTACTTTATGTGCAGTATTTTGCGTTTTATAAAGTACTTATTGTTTTCTTTAATTTAGTTCCGTATGTGATATTGAAAGTAACTATTTGATTTAGATGAGCAGAGATTTAACTGCTCATCTTATCAACTTTTTACTTTTTTATGCCTTCAATATGAAGGTCAAAGTCAATTTGACCAAAGTCCATTTTGTAGCCAAAGTCTTTCATTTGAATCGATGTTGTGCCAGCAAAACCTGCGCGATAACCACCCCATGGGTCTTTACCTTCACCAATTTTTTTAGCGTCGATAGTGATTTCTTTTTCAATCCCTTGCAGTGATAAAATACCTGTTATAGCAAGTTTACCATTGCCTAAATCAGTCACTTTAGTACTGTTGAAGGTTGCGGTTGAAAACTTCTTAACATCTAGAAAATCACTGTCACGTAAGTGCTTGTCGCGCTCTGCATGATTGGAATCAACACTGGTTGTATCAATGTTTACTGAAATTTTGCTCGCTTCAGGTTGTTTTTCATCGTAGTTGAACTCTCCAGAAAAAGTATTAAAACGACCTGTTAGCCAGCTGTAACCTAAGTGTTTAACCTTAAAATTAATCGAAGCATGGGCGCCTTTAGTATCAATCACATAGTCTGCGGCCATTACAGGCATAGCCAAACTGCTAAGTGCAAGAGCTGATGCTAATAGTGTTTTCTTCATCGTCATTTTCCTTATAAATTTACTTAATCATACGGCGCAAGGTGTCATCTTTATCGATAAAGTGATGCTTTAGCGCCGCTAAAATATGTATTAATACTATTGCCATTAAACTGTAAGCTGCATATTTATGAATGCTGCCAGCAACGTCTTCTTGGTTTGCAATCAGTTCACCAAGGCTCATAACTTCAAACCAAGTGAATACTTCAATTGCACGCCCATCTGCAGTTGAAATGAGATAACCGCTAATGAGGATCACTAATAAAATGCTGTACAGCGCTAAATGTCCTAATTTTGTTGCTAATTGGGTTAGCTTTGTATGCGTTGTTAATGTTTTTGGTGATGGCGTTATAAATTTCCACAGTAATCTAGCCAGCGTAAACCCAAGTAAAAGAATACCAATACTCTTATGCCAATATGGTGCTGTGCGGTACCATTCGCTGTAGTAGTTTAAATCGACCATCCAGAAACCGACGGCAAATAGTCCGAGAATTACTATGGCACTCAGCCAATGGAATACTTTGCTAACTGTACCGAACTTAGTTTCGTTATCGAAAACCATAATCATTTCCTTAATTAGATAGGCACACTTTAATTGAGCTTCATTTGAATTTTAATAGTTCAAAAGTGAATTCATTATTCACTTTTGACTATCAATAAGCAGGATTAGGAAGCGGTTCGTTAAGAAAAAAGAGAAGGGTAGAGTGCAATAACTTCTTGTTTGCGAAAACAGTGATTATGATGGTCGTTTACCATGCCACAAGCCTGCATATGTGCATAAACTGTGGTTGGTCCTAAAAATTTAAAACCTCTTTTCTTGAGGTCTTTAGCAAAGGCTTCGGATTCTTTGGTGGTGGCTTGATAATCACCTTTGCTGTTGATGTCGTTAATTATTGGTTTGTTATTTACAAACTGCCACTGATAGTTGGCAAAACTGCCAAACTCCTTTTGAATCGCTAAAAACTGTTGTGCATTATTTACCGCGGCGTTAATTTTAAGTCGATTGCGAATAATGCCACTGTCTTCCATTAACTCAAGCTTCTTACTTTCATCAAACTGTGCGACTTGATTTGGGTCGAAATTAGCAAAGGCTTTTCGATAATTATCGCGTTTTTTTAAAATGGTATACCAACTTAATCCTGCTTGGGCTGACTCAAGTGTAAGAAACTCAAACAACAAATGGTCATCAAATAATGGCACGCCCCACTCGGTATCATGGTAGGCAATATAATCCGCTTTTGTGGTATCGAGCCACTCACATCGTTGGCACATATAAATCCCTTAGACAAATAATTGACGTCTTTTTTGTGCTTTAAGTTATTGTATTATATAAAAATAAAAATTGGCACACTTCGTGTATAAGTACTCATTAGTTAGAGTAATTAATTGGTGTACCATTATGGCATTAGCGCAAATCATACCCCAACAATTTCACGAGGTATATAACCCATGTTTGATGCAGGAAAAGTACGTGGGTGAACTTAGTGAACTGAGAAAACAAGCAAGTTGGTTGAGTCATTTAGTTGATACCATGCCTGCCGGTGTGATTGTGCTTGATGGTAAAGGAATGGTAGCGAAAGCAAACCAAATCGCTATTGATTTACTGGGAGAGCCGCTTGAGGGGGAACGTTGGTTTACGATTATTCAGCGCTCGTTTGCACCTAACGGTAGTGATGGTCATGAAGTGACATTACGCGATGGTCGTTTAGTAAAGCTTGATATCTCGCCACTGACACCTGAGCCGGGTCAGTTGATCTTAATGACAGATTTAACCCAAACAAGGCAGTTACAATCGCGTATTGCACATATGCAACGCCTGAGTGCATTAGGCAAAATGGTCGCCTCGCTTGCACACCAAGTGCGTACGCCACTTTCTGCTGCAATGTTATATGCCGCCAATTTATCGTCTGAAAAATTAAACCCGACAGCGCGCACCAATTTTCATGAAAAGCTGATGTCGCGTTTACAAGATTTAGAAAGCCAAGTTAATGACATGCTGCTATTTGCTAAAAGTGGTGAACAGCAAGTGTTAGCACCCGTATCAATGCAGGCATTACTAACAGATGTTACCAATGCGTCTGAAGCCATGATAATGCGCCAGCAGTGTGAACTTGATTTGAAGTTACCAGAGCCGGATATTGAGATAATTGCCAATAAAGTGGCGCTTAGCAGCGCTATTAGTAACTTGGTTCATAATGCAGTGCAGGCATCTGGGCAAGGTGGCAAAATTATTTTAAGCGCAACGCGTTCAGAGCGATTTGCGGAACATGTCAAAATTTCGGTGCAAGATAATGGGCCAGGTCTCAGTGAAAATGCCGCTCAGCAAATTTTTGAACCGTTTTTTACTACCAAGTCACATGGTACAGGTTTAGGTCTTGCAGTTGTGCAGTCGGTTGCAAACAGCCATCAAGGGTTTGTTAAAGCGGGCAATGGTGAACTCGGTGGTGCCGAATTTAATTTATACCTTCCTATTATTGGCAAAAAAGCGTGTTAGGAGACATTATGAGCGATGCAAAAGTATTAGTAGTAGAAGATGATTCTGGTTTACGCGAAGCTTTAGTTGATACCTTAGCATTGGCAGATATTAGCTGCATTGAAGCCGATAGTGCCGAACAAGCCATTATCAAATTAAAACAAGGTGGTATTTCACTGGTGGTGAGTGACGTGCAAATGGGGGCTATGTCAGGCATCGATTTACTTAAAAGCATCAAGCTAAATTACCCAGATCTACCAGTATTAATGATGACTGCATATGCCACTATAGATGATGCAGTTGAAGCGATGCGTCTTGGTGCTATTGATTATATGGCGAAGCCATTTGCGCCAGAAGTATTGCTAAATATGGTAAGTCGTTATCTACCTGAAAAAGAATCGATTAAAGATGGTCCTATTGTAGAAGATCCTGCCAGTAAAGCATTAATGAAACTTGCTGAGAAAGTAGCGAAGTCAGATGCATCTGTGATGGTGCTGGGTCCAAGTGGTTCGGGTAAAGAAGTTATGGCCCGCTATATCCACGACAAGTCATTACGCTCAGAAGAAAATTTTGTTGCTATCAACTGCGCAGCCATTCCTGAAAACATGCTTGAAGCCACATTGTTTGGTTATGAAAAGGGGGCATTTACAGGCGCAATTCAAGCCTGCCCAGGTAAGTTTGAACAGGCGCAAGGTGGCACCATTTTACTTGATGAAATCACTGAGATGGATTTAAGTCTACAGGCAAAACTGCTACGCGTACTGCAAGAGCGTGAAGTAGAGCGATTAGGCTCACGTAAAACCATTAAACTTGATGTACGCGTTCTTGCAACGTCAAACCGCGACTTGCGAGAGGCGGTTGCAGAAGGGGTGTTCCGTGAAGATTTATATTACCGTTTAAATGTGTTTCCACTTGAATGGTTACCGCTAGCAGAGCGCCCAGGGGATATTATCCCGTTAGCAGAACATTTAATTCAGCGTCATAATAATGACATGCCAGTGCAATTTGATGAGGCTGCAAAAGCAAAATTATTAAGTCATGCCTGGCCGGGTAATGTACGTGAACTTGAAAACGTGGTGCAACGCGCGTTGATTTTACAAAGTGATAAAACCATTCATGCGGATGATATTTTCTTAGGCTCAGTTGCTAGTTTGCAATCGACTAAAGTTACAGCGAATGCTGCAGAAAAAAGTGAAATCATACCTGATATTGCAACGTTACAAAGCAAAGACCCCATTCATGATGAGTCACTTGGATACAAACAAGAGTTGAAAGACAAAGAAAACTCGATAATTCTTGATATGCTCAAAGCGTGCAATGGTAAACGTAAAGATGTCGCGGATAAACTTGGCATAAGTCCTCGTACATTACGTTACAAGTTAGCAAAAATGCGTGAAATGGGCATCGAGCTGCCTGCATAAGAAAGCGTTTCACTCTTCTTAAGCCCTCGTTCTGAGGGCTTCTTGTTGTTTAAATATTCTACCTTGTCAAAATAATGGCTTTGTAAATAACTGATAAATAGGGTTTTATTTCTGGCATTAAGTTTGCATTCATATTGGTAAGTTTATTTAGTACGGTTTGTCAGCATGAATATTTCAGCAAACAATCTTTATCAGGAAATGCAGTCGCTTGCAGTTGAAGCAAGTAATTTCTCAAAACCAAAACAGCCGATTGAAACCATTCAAGGTAGCTCGCAAGTTGAGTTCAATAACTTACTTAAAGATGCGTTAGATACCGTTAGCGGTTTGCAAGCAGATTCAAAAGCAAAAGCAACTGCTTTAGAAATGGGTGACCGCAATGTTTCTCTTGCGGAAGTGATGATCGCTTCACAAAAATCATCAGTGGCCTTTGAGGCAACGGTTCAGGTGCGAAATAAGCTTGTTGAAGCTTATAAAGACATCATGAACATGCCAGTTTAAGCGATAGTGGAGTAGGGTTGTGGCTAATTCATCAACAGATTTAACAACAATGGACACCAATGACTTAGCTGTCACTGACATGGAAAGTGACAATCAAGAACAAAAATCGGGTTTCCTTGGCAGCTTGAGTGGTGTTGATGTAATGCGTCAAGTGACGTTAATCATTGCATTAACCATTTGTGTTGCAATTGCAGTGTTTATCATGATTTGGGCTAAAGAGCCTGATATGCGCCCACTTGGCAAGATGCCAATGGATGAGCTTATCCAAACCCTTGAATTCCTTGATGCGCAAAAAGTTGAGTATAAACTTGATGGCAATGTGGTGATGGTGCCGGTAGAAGCCTATCAGAACATTAAGCTATTAATGGCAAAAGAAGGATTAGAGCAAACACCTTCATCTGGCACTGAAATTTTGATGCAAGATATGGGTTTTGGTGTGAGTCAGCGGTTAGAGCGAGAACGCTTAAAGCACTCTCGCGAACAACAACTTGCGCGAACAATTGAAGAGTTGAGCAAAGTTGCCCGTGCAAAAGTGCTACTTGCAATCCCAAAAGAAAACGTATTTGCACGCAGAGAGAAAAAACCTAGTGCAACAGTAGTTTTAACAGTAAGACGCGGTCGTACACTTGATGGCGAAGAAGTGGATTCGGTGGTGGATATGGTAGCGTCTGCGGTACAAGGACTTGAGCCAAGTCGTGTTACTGTAACCGATCAAAATGGCCGCTTACTGAATTCAGGTTCGCAAAACTCCCTGACCGCCCGTTCGCGCAAAGAGTATGAAATTGAGCGTAAACGTGAACAAGAATATTTAGAAAAAATCGACTCTATCATGATCCCTGTGGTTGGTCTTGGGAACTACACAGCTCAAGTTGATTTAGTGATGGACTTTAGTTCAATCGAAGAAACACAAAAACGTTTCAACCCAGATTTACCTGCAGTGCGCAGTGAGATGACCCGTGAAGATACCAATATTGGCGGTCTGGCAGTGGGCATTCCTGGTGCACTTACCAACCAGCCACCAGTGAATTCTCAAATTCCTGAACAAGCGGGCTCGGATTCATCGCAAAGCACTATGCCAAGTCGCAACAGTAAAGAAGCGACACGCAACTATGAATTGGATACCACTATTTCGCACAAGCGCCAACAAACGGGTGTAATTCGTCGTATTAGTGTATCTGTTGCTGTCAACTATAAAAATGGTGTGGCAGAAGGCGGTGAGGCCACTCGTGATCCTCGTACACAACAGGAACTTGCAAATATTCGTCGTTTACTGCAAGGCGGTATTGGCTTTGATATGCAACGTGGGGATGCGTTAGAAGTCGTAACCATTCCATTTGTGCAAGAAGAGCTGGGTGAAGTCATTGAGTTACCACTTTGGGAGCAACCGTGGTTCTTTAAAGTTGTTCGTTTAGCACTGGGTGCGCTTGTCATTATTGTTCTGATTCTGGCTGTTGTACGTCCGATGTTACGCAAACTAATTAGTCCAGAAGACACAACTGAGGATTATGATGACGCAAGCCTATCTGCAGGTGTAGACTTAGGTGATGATACAATTGATATGCTGAGTCAAGAATTTGACGAGTCCGCGGTAGGCTTTAGCCCTGATGGTACGCTTCAGTTACCAGATTTACATGGCGATGAAGACCTACTGAAAGCTGTAAGAGCACTTGTAGCAAATGAGCCGGAACTTTCTTCTCAAGTAGTTAAAGCGTGGTTAACCGAAGATGACTGATCAAGAGAACCAAGTAGCAGAACAATCGAACGCTAGTTTTGATGTTGATAAGCTTGATGGTGTTGAAAAAGCCTCGATTCTTTTATTGAGCTTATCAGAAGAAGATGCTGCACAAATTTTAAAGCACTTAGAGCCAAAACAAGTGCAAAAAGTGGGTATGGCAATGGCGGGTCTCGATGATTTAAGTCAATCGAAAATAGCAGCTGTACACAAGTTGTTTATAGACCAAATTCAAAGTTTTAGTACGATTGGCTTCCAATCAGAAGACTTTATTAAGAAAGCACTTACTGCGGCACTTGGTGAAGAAAAAGCGGCGAATTTGATTGACCAAATTATTATGGGCTCGGGAGCTAAAGGTCTTGATTCACTGAAATGGATGGACTCGAAGCAGGTAGCAAATATTATTCGTAATGAACACCCGCAGATCCAAACCATTGTTCTTGCCTACTTAGAGCCTGAACAGTCAGCGGAAATTATTAATCAGTTTCCTGAAAAAGTTCGCCTTGATTTAACCATGCGTATTGCCAACCTTGAAGAAGTTCAACCAGCGGCATTACAAGAATTAAATGAAATCATGGAGAAACAATTTGCCGGTCAAGCGGGTGCGCAAGCTGCGAAAATGGGTGGCTTGAAAGCTGCGGCAGACATTATGAACTACCTCGATACCAATGTAGAAGGTCAGCTAATGGATGCAATTCGCGAGCATGATGAAGAAATGTCGCAACAAATCCAAGACTTAATGTTTGTCTTTGATAATTTAATCGATGTGGATGACCGCGGTATTCAAGCGATTCTTCGTGAGGTACAACAAGATGTACTGATGAAAGCGATTAAAGGGGCTGATGAAGGACTTAAAGATAAAATTCTTAATAATATGTCTAAACGTGCCGCTGAAATGATGGTTGATGACCTTGAAGCTATGGGGCCGGTTCGTATTAGTGAAGTAGAAGCTGCGCAAAAAGAAATCCTCAGTGTGGCACGTCGTCTTGCTGACTCAGGCGAAATTATGCTTGGTGGCGGCGGTGGTGAGGAGTTCCTCTAATTTATGAAGCTAGGAAAGTACCGCTCAGGTCAAAAAATTGAAAATGCAGAGGCCATTGAAACCTTATTGGAAAGTTGGCCTATCCCTGATGTTAAGGATGAGCGACGAAATCTCAAGGGCCGCTCTACCGCAATGGGCAAATCGCTCGAAGAGCTTTATCAAAAAAAACAGGTAGAACAAGCCCTTGAGCAGGAAGAAGAGTTTACCCCATTAAGCATACAAGAAATCGAACAGATCCGTGAAGAGGCCTATCAAGAAGGCCACGCTGAGGGCAAAGAAGCCGGTTATCAAGAAGGGTTTGAACAAGGCAAGTTGGAAGGTGCACAAAAAGGCTATGAAGAAGGGCTTGAGCAAGGTAAGCAAGAAGGCTTAGAAAGCGCTAAACCAGAAATTGCGGAAAAAATTGCGCAATTGACCAAGTTACTTGATGAGTTGGCAACCCCTTTTGAGCAGGTCAGTAATGAAGTTGAAAAGCAAGTTGTATTGTTGGCAACTGAGCTTGCTAAAGCGGTTGTTCATGGCGAACTCACCGTTAATGAAAAAGCAATATTCAATGCAATGAAAGTGGCAACGGATGCACTTAAAAACCAGCATCATGCCCTTGAAATATTATTAAACCCTGAAGATTTTGAACTGGTAAATCAAGCGATCCCCGCTGAACAGTTATCAGATAGAAATTGGAAGCTAGTAGTTGAGCCGAGTATCACTAAGGGAGGCCTTCACATCAATTCTGACAATTCATCAATTGATTACTCGGTAGAATTACGCCTCAAAGAAATACTGGAAAGCTTTTTGCAAGAAGCTGGTATCGATAGTCAAAATCACGACAGTTAATTATGAGCCAAGGGCTTGCTGAGCGTCTCGCCAGTTACCAAACTAAAATCAAAACACATCGTCCAGCGGTTGCTGGCAGTTTAAAACGCGTTGTCGGTTTAACACTGGAGGCGGAAGGTTTAAAAGCACCTGTCGGCAGCAGCTGCAAAATCGAAACGCAACACGGTTTGGTTGAGGCTGAAGTAGTTGGTTTTAGTGGTGACACGCTTTATTTGATGCCCAATGATGCAATTTCTGGCGTGTTACCAGGAGCGCGCGTAATCCCACAACACTCTGATGCTGGCCTACCAGTAGGCATGAGTTTATTAGGCCGTGTCGTTGATGGACTAGGTCGCCCGCTCGATGGGCTCGGACCAATTCAGGCTGAAACAAAACTCAAATTTGCCGCTAAGCCAATCAATCCTCTTGCCAGACGCCCTATTAAACAACCAATGGATGTTGGCGTACGTGCGATTAATTCAGTACTAACAGTTGGTCAAGGCCAACGCATGGGCTTATTTGCCGGAAGTGGTGTGGGTAAGTCGGTATTACTTGGCATGATGACCCGGGGCGCTAATGCGGATGTTATTGTGGTTGGTTTAGTGGGTGAACGTGGTCGAGAAGTAAAAGAGTTTATTGAAGAAATACTAGGGCCAGAAGGGCGTGCACGCTCAGTGGTGGTTGCAGCTCCTGCTGATGCATCCCCCTTAATGCGCTTAAAAGGCTGTGAAACAGCAGTTACCATTGCTGAGTATTTTCGAGATCAAGGATTGAACGTTTTATTGTTATTGGATTCAGTAACACGTTATGCCATGGCACAGCGTGAGATAGCCCTTGCTGTAGGTGAACCGCCAGCAACGAAAGGCTACCCACCTTCGGTGTTTGCAAAATTACCTGCGCTGGTGGAACGGGCTGGTAATGGGGGGGAAGGGCAAGGCAGTATCACCGCGTTTTTTACTGTTTTATCCGAAGGCGATGATATGCAAGATCCAATTGCTGATGCTGCTCGTGCGATTCTTGATGGTCATATTGTGTTATCCCGAGAGTTAGCAGATTCAGGCCATTACCCCGCCATCGATATCGAAAAATCAATCAGCCGTGTAATGCCGCAAGTGATTAGTGAAGCACATCTGCAGCAGGCAAGAGTATTAAAACAAATCTATTCGCTTTATCAACAGAATAAGGATTTAATCACATTGGGTGCATATCAAAAAGGCAGTGACCCGATGTTAGATAAAACCATTGAAATGATGCCGGGTATTAATCACTTTTTACAGCAAGGTATGACAGATGTAATCCCTTATGATGAAGGGTTAATTAGTTTATCACGCATACTAGGACAAGGTTAATGGCACGCGATCAACTTGCATTATTGATTAAGCTTGAATCAGATAAAGAAGAAAAGTTACGCATGGATTTTATCGGTGCACAGCAGCACCTCGCTAATTTACAGCGTCAGTTAACTGGTATCGAAACTTTTCGTTCTGACTACCTAGCGCAGTTGCAAAACCGTGCAACTCAGGGGGTTGGTGGCAGTTATTATAATCAATTTCAGCAGTTTATAGGCAAACTAGATGATGCTTTAAAACATCAATTGAATGCGATAAATACGGCAAATAAAGTCCTCAAACAACGTGAGGAACTTTGGTTAGCGCAAAAAGCAAAGCTTGAAGCTATAGAAAAATTAAAGCAGCGAAAACAGTTAAAACAGCAAGCAATACTTGCAAAAGCTGAACAAAAACAACTTGATGAATTTGCCACCAATATTTTTGTAAGAAATAGAAAAACACTGGCTTAGTTCTTGCTTTTATTTCTATACCAGCGAAAAGCGGCAAACTTTAACAAGACGAGAAGCGTGTTATGGCAATAATTGATTCACAGTTAAGCGTTACAAACCTTGATGTGGGATTAACTTCCTCTACTTCAGAAGCTGAAAATAAAAGCAGTTTTTTAGCCGTATTCGAATCTGTTCAAACTGAGTCCGAAACAAAGCACTTGGATGCCGCGAAAGATAAATTGAATTTGTTTGCGCAAGAAGCAGCTAACGAAAGTGATGAAGTTAAGGAAGCAGATGCATCAGATATTGATGTGGTAGAAAAAGTAAGCACTCAAGATGATTCTCAACAGAATAATGGTGAAGATAACTCTGAGAAAATTCTACAACCAGTTTCTGACATGCCAGATAAACTACCTAGTCAAGATGATGTCTCAATTACACGCTCTAAGGAATATCAGCAGTTAGTTAATTCTAGCGTAAATCAGAATAAAGAAGATTTGAACGAAGAAGATACAGGTCAAATTGAAATAAATAAGAGTGGCATCACAGAGATTGAAAATTCAGAACGTAAAGTAAGTACTCACGTTAACGAATTTGCGAATACAACTCGCTCAGCTTTGACTGACGCGAATAATTCAGCGCCAGAAACTGAAGATGCATCAGCCTTTCTTGATCAATTAACTAAAAGCCAATCACTGAATGTAGGTTTATCCAAGACGGTAAGTGAGCAAAATACCGATAGCAAACTAATTGCTAAAGTATCAGAAAATACCATTAATAGTATTGAGCAAGAAGGCGATATTAAGCTTAGCCAGAACATAATTACGTTAGAAAAAGAATTCGCTAAATTAGATAAAGCTGACTTAGCAACACTGAAGCAATTCTTTGCAACACTTGACGACGAAAGTAGCGAGCAGCTTGGGTTATCAAAACAAGATCTACGTCAACTTATTGAAAAAATTAACATTGTGCTTGAACGTCTTGATTCTAAACCATTACAACAAAACGTGACACTGCAATCCGTATTAGCTAAATCTTCAAAAGAAGGCGTTGAACCTGAAGCTGTTGATAGCAAGAGTGATATCAAAAATAATGATGCAATCAAGATGAATGAGAAAACGCAAAATGCACTTAGCCAATTAATCGAAAATGGCAAAACTATTATTCCAGCTGATAAGGTAGGCACAATAACGCATCCTGATAAACAAATGCCACATACGCTCACTAGTGTTGGCAGTGCGGTAGCACAAGCGGTATCGAATGATACAGAGAATGCATCTAACGTTAACCAAAAATCTTCTGATTTATTAAATCAGCAAGTTACTTCGCAAGCGCAAACAGCTTCGATTACTCAAGACAATAAACATAAACAACAAGCGCGTGTAGAATTAAGTAGCATTACAAAGCAAGTGGTTTC
The DNA here is from genome assembly GCF_028875915.1 of Pseudoalteromonas sp. G4. Classification (GTDB taxonomy): domain Bacteria; phylum Pseudomonadota; class Gammaproteobacteria; order Enterobacterales; family Alteromonadaceae; genus Pseudoalteromonas. The sequence goes on along the minus strand of NZ_JAPEHW010000005.1, from coordinate 91,656 downwards.
AGACGGTGAAAAACTTGATGCTGAAATCGATACTGATTTAGCAAAGCAAGATAATGAGCAACCACTTAGCTTTAGTAAATTACTTAACTCTTTAAAAAATAATGCAAATACACCTGTGTTATCACAGCTCGTAGCGCAAATTCAATCTAGCCAGTTACAACAAGCTGAATTACGAGATGTTAATCAACAGCATATTGCGTTGCAAACAGCGCAGGTAATCCAAAATACAAAACAAACCCACGCCAGTGCTGAGCAAGCATTACAGCAGCCTGTTAATATCGCTCGAAGTGATGCGGCAAAAGCATTGTTCGATAAGGCAAATATGCTGTTAAATCTGAACCTCAAAGAAGCAGAGATTAGGCTTGATCCACCAGAGCTTGGCTCAATGCAAATTCGTATTCGATCAGATGCCGAGCAAGCGCAAATTAACTTTGTTGTACAAAGTCAGCAAGCAAAAGAAATGCTCGAGCAGTCGATGGGGCGCTTACGAGAAATGCTTGCAGAGCAAGGTATTAATTTAGGTGAAAGTAATGTCTCTGAACAAGGCCAGAGCGAGCAGCAAACTGCAGAAAATTCAGGGTCTTCTTTACCGAATGAGGGTAACGTTGAGAGCAGTAGTGAAGTATCTGAACAAATTCTCAGCAAACAGCAAGATGGAATCGATTTTTACGCATAACACTAATTGCTATTAAACCGAAATAAACGCACTATTATATAAAATAACAAATAGCAGCTATGGAAATGTCACAATGGCAGAAGAAAAAGATCTTGAAATAGAAGAAGGTGGAGAGAAAAAAGGCAATAAGATGATGATTATCATCATTGCTGTTGTTGTCTTACTCGCAGGTGGCGGCGGTGCCTTTTTCTTTTTAGGCGGTGACGACAGTCCACCTGCTGAAACGCTTTCTGAAGAGACCGCTTCGACTGAAGGTGGCGAAGGACAACCAAAAGGCAGTAGCGCTGAAATGGGTAGTGCACTGTATGTTGGTATGCCAAGACCGTTTGTTTTTAATGTGCCAGGCGCCACGAAAGACCGCCTTGTGCAAATTAAAGTACAACTTTTAGTGCGCGGTGATGTAAATGAAGAAACCGCAAAGCGCCATATTCCACTTATTGAAAATACGCTTCTTCGCGTTTTCTCAGCAAGTAACGCAGACGATTTAGGTACAACCGCAGGCAAAGAAGCGCTGCGTTATAACGCACTGACGGAAGTGCAAAATGCATTAGTTGAAATTGAAGACAGCAAAGTTGTTGAACGTGTTCTGTTTACTGGCTTTGTAATGCAATAATTAGGAGTTTAGGTGAGCGATTTATTATCTCAAGACGAAATTGACGCGCTCTTACACGGCGTTGATGATGTTGATGAAGAAGAGATAGACGAAGGCGGCGATAGCGATGCCTCCGCGCTGCAATACGATTTCTCGTCGCAGGACCGTATTGTACGTGGTCGTATGCCTACGCTTGAAATCGTTAATGAACGATTTGCTCGCCATATGCGGATTTCGCTGTTTAACATGATGCGTCGCACGGCCGAAGTATCAATTAATGGCGTTCAAATGATTAAATTCGGTGAGTACATTCACACCTTATTTGTACCAACCAGTTTAAATATGGTGCGCTTTAGACCATTAAAAGGCACCGGCTTAATCACCATGGAAGCGCGCTTAGTTTTCATTTTGGTAGATAACTTCTTTGGTGGCGACGGGCGTTACCACGCAAAAATTGAAGGTCGAGAATTCACACCCACCGAACGCCGAATTGTACAAATGCTGCTGAAAATTATCTTTGAAGATTATAAAGAAGCATGGGCGCCGGTAATGGATGTTTCTTTTGAATACCTTGATTCAGAAGTGAACCCTGCAATGGCTAATATTGTAAGCCCTACTGAAGTGGTGGTTATTAGTTCATTTCATATTGAGCTTGATGGTGGCGGTGGTGACTTCCATATTGCACTGCCGTATTCAATGCTTGAGCCAATTCGTGAATTACTCGATGCAGGTGTTCAATCTGATACTGAAGATACAGACTTACGTTGGTCTAAGGCATTGCGTGATGAAATCATGGATGTGGAAGTCGATTTGAGTACTCGTATGCTTGAAGTCGATTTAAGTTTGCAGCAAATTATGGACTTAAAAGAAGGCGATATCATTCCTGTTGAAATGCCTGAGCATATCACCGTATTTATTGAAGACTTACCAACTTATCGCGCTAAAATGGGACGTTCGCGCGACAATGTTGCAGTACAAATTAGCGAAAAGATTAAACGTCCTGAATCGGTTAAGTCAGAACTGCATGTATTTACCAAAGGTGGTAAAAAGCTCGATTCAGATGCTGAATTAGAGCAATTAGAAGAAGATTTACATTTATCAGATGGTGTAGACCTCGACTGGTAATTAATTGAGAGAAATTTAGTATGAGCGATGATCAAGATACAATGGACGAATGGGCTGCAGCCCTAGCTGAAGCAGAAGGTGAAGACGGTGGTGAAGCTGAAGTTGCTGAACTCGAAGAGTTGTCTGAAGATTCAAAAGCGGATTTAACCACAGAAGAAAAACGTAAGCTGGATACAATCTTAGATATTCCAGTCACTATTTCGATGGAAGTAGGGCGTTCTAAAATTAGTATTCGTAACTTACTTCAGCTTAACCAAGGTTCAGTGGTTGAACTTGACCGTGTTGCTGGTGAGCCGTTAGATGTACTGGTCAATGGTACACTTATTGCGCATGGTGAAGTTGTTGTAGTTAATGATAAATTTGGTATTCGTTTAACGGATGTTATCAGCCAAATTGAGCGGATCAAAAAGCTACGATGATAAAACGCCTTGCACTTTTATTATTACCATTTAACGTGTTAGCAGCCGAGCCAGCGGGTTTTCAACAGTTGGCTTCAATGTTATTGTCTTTAATCTTGGTGGTTGTGTGCATTGTTATCTTGGGGCTGTTAATTAAACGCTTTAATCCACAAATAACACAAAGCGACGATTTTAAAGTTATTCGAACCATTAATTTGGGCAGTAAAGAAAGGTTACTGGTAGTTGAGATGGATAATAAGCACCATGTACTCGGTGTAACATCAGGTTCGATAAACTATTTATACCAGTTAGAATCACCTCTTGCAGAACAGCAAATGCCAGAATTTGCCAAGCAATTGGCGCATTTTATGAATCCTAAAAATAAGAAATAATATGAACCGAATGTGTCTTAAATTATTCGTTGTCGCGCTGTTTTTTATCCTTCCAGAAATGGCGTTTGCGAATGATGGTTTACAGGCTTTAACTGTTAAAACCACAGCAGATGGCGCGCAAGAGTATTCAGTCACATTACAAGTATTGATAATGATGACAGCGCTGAGTTTTATTCCAGCAGCTGTGATTATGATGACGTCGTTTACACGTATCATTGTGGTGTTAGCAATACTGCGTCAAGCGATTGGTTTACAACAAACACCTTCTAGTCAGCTGTTGGTAGGTATGGCTCTATTTATGAGCATATTTATTATGGCGCCTATCTATAAGCAAATTGATGACCGTGCTATTCAACCTTATTTAAAAGAAGAGCTAACATCTATTCAAGCGCTCGACCAGGCAAAAGAGCCGCTTAAAGCATTTATGTTGTCGCAAACCCGTATTTCAGATTTAGAAACATTTGCCAAGATAGCTGGCTATGAAAAACTCGATGCACCTGAAGATACCCCGTTTATTGTTGTTATCCCGGCGTTCATTACCAGCGAGTTACAAACCGCATTTATTATTGGTTTTATGTTCTTTATTCCCTTTTTGATTGTTGATTTAGTGGTTGCAAGTGTCTTGATGGCCATGGGTATGATGATGCTATCGCCAATGATTGTGTCGCTGCCTTTTAAAATTATGCTGTTTGTATTAGTCGACGGCTGGTCATTAGTGATGGGAACATTAGCCCGTAGTTATGGCTTAGGAACCTAAAGCAATGTTTAACCAGACCAAAATGTCGGGAGGTTAGATGCAACCGGAAATATTTGTTGAAGTTCTGAGTGATGCGCTCTTTCTTGTTATAAAGCTTGTTGCTGCGATTATCGTACCTAGTTTAATTGTGGGCTTGGTTGTGGCTATATTTCAAGCCGCAACCTCAATTAACGAACAAACATTAAGCTTTCTACCACGTTTAGTTGTGACGCTGTTGGCGCTTATCTACGGTGCTCACTGGATTACACAAAAACTCACTGACTATTTCCATCAAATGGTGGAGATTATTCCGCAAATTGCCGGCTAGCTGGGCTATTTATGGAAATATTATTTAGCCAGCTTGTACAATATTTATCAGATTTTTTATTACCGTTAGCACGTATCTCTGCGATGTTTATGGTGATGGTTGGTATTGGTGTTAAAACCGTGCCAACGCGCGTAAAGCTCGGACTTTCCGTCTTAGTTACCTTACTTGTAATGCCTATCTTGCCACCGAGCCAATTTAACGAATTATTTAGTTTTCCAATGGTACTAGTAGTGCTGCAACAAATACTCATTGGTGCAGCGATGGGGCTTGCTTCAGTAATGATGCTGAATACCTTTATTTTGGCAGGTCAAATTCTAGCAATGCAAACAGGTTTAGGTTTTGCATCGATTGTTGACCCTGCCAATGGGCAAAATGTGCCTGCAGTTGGTCAATTCTATTTGATTTTAGCGACCTTACTTTTTTGGGTTTATGACGGTCATTTAATGATGATTCAGATGTTGGTACACAGTTTTACTGCGCTACCAATTGATGGAACATGGTGGCCCGTTGCAAACTTTCAAAAAATTGCTTTGTGGGGCAGCTGGATGTTTGCAACTGCTTTAGTGTTGTCGTTAGCGCCTTTAACTGCCATGCTAGTGATAAACTTTTCATTTGGTGTTATGACACGTGCAGCGCCGCAACTTAATATTTTTACAATTGGTTTTCCTTTTACCCTTTTAGCTGGGCTTGTGATTATTTGGGCAACTATGACTAATTTTATTGCACAGTTTGAGTTTCAATGGTTAAAGATGATTGAGCTAATGTGCGACCTTGTTGGTTGCCAAGTATAGAGAGTTATTATGGCAGAAGGCTCAGATCAAGAACGCACCGAAGAACCGACCGCCAAAAAATTAGCTGATGCAGCTAAAAAAGGGCAGGTGGCACGTTCAAAAGAAACAGGTACCACATTTGTATTGGTAACTGCAGCTGTTAGCTTTTTACTCTTCGGTAAAGACATAGCTGTTGGCCTTTATAATGTGATGGGGCGATTACTATCGCTTAACCGTAATGAAGTGTATGACACTACAAAAATGTTCTCAGTTTGGGGCGAAATTGCCAGTGAGCTTTGGTATGGCATGACGATGTTTGTGTTATGTTTATTAGTCGCTGGTGTAATTGGTAACACCTTTTTGGGAGGCTTTAATTTTAGCTGGGAGGCTGCTGCTCCTAAAGCTAGTAAAATGTCGCCAATCAAGGGTTTTGCAAGGATGTTTGGTAAACAGGCAGCCATTGAACTTGTAAAAGCATTACTCAAGTTTGGCCTTATTGCAACGGTTGCTGTTTATTTAATTAAAGGGTATTTCCCAGAGATTTTAACGCTGAGTTTAGAAGCTGTCCCCGGAAATATTGAACATGCTCTATGGATCCTTGCCTGGATGTTTTTTGCATTAGCAATGACGTTAATTATAATTGCTGCAATAGATGCCCCCTTTCAGAAGTGGAACCATAACGAACAGCTAAAAATGACTTTGCAAGAGGTGAAGGACGAATACAAAAACAGCGAAGGTGATCCGCAAATTAAGGCGCGTATTCGCCGTACTCAACGTGAAATGTCACAGCGCAGAATGATGCAAGATGTGCCAGATGCAGATGTTGTTGTCACCAACCCAACTCATTACGCAGTCGCACTTAAATATGATACTGAAAAGGCTGGTGCGCCAATTGTGATTGCTATTGGTGGTGACGAAATCGCGCTACAAATTCGTAAAATTGCAGACCGTTATGAAGTGCCAATAGTTGAATCCCCTCTACTTGCGCGTTCGCTTTACCATACAGGCGAAATTGGACAGCAAATACCTGAGCAGTTATTTGTTGCCGTGGCACAAGTACTTGCTTATGTATATCAATTAAAACAATTTAATAAGGGCCGTGGTAAACGCCCTGAGAAATTAGCTAAAAACCTACCTATACCTGAAGATTTTAAATACTAATCAATAAGTTATAATTTTAAGTTAGTTGGAACATAATTTGCTTTAGCTATACCAGTGTCAATATTTTGAATAGCTGTTGTATGGACTTCAAAGCCACGTTAAATCAACTTAATGCGAATAAATCAGATTACTTAAAAGGTATAGGAACACCTATTCTTGTTCTTGCGGCTCTCGGTATGGTCGTTTTGCCTATGCCTGCATTTCTGCTCGATATTTTATTCTCATTTAATATTGCACTCTCGTTAGTAGTACTACTCATAACTTTGTACACACTTAAGCCTCTCGATTTTGGTATTTTCCCAACCGTGCTGCTGATAGCAACTATATTGCGCCTAGCGCTTAATGTGGCAAGTACGCGGGTGGTTTTACTTGAAGGTCATGAGGGCGGTGATGCTGCAGGTAAAGTGATTGAAGCATTCGGCTCGGTAGTTATCGGTGGTAATTACGCTGTTGGTTTAGTGGTGTTTTTAATTCTAATTATTATCAACTTTGTGGTAATAACCAAAGGTGCAGGCCGTATTTCAGAAGTTTCAGCACGTTTTACATTAGATGCAATGCCTGGTAAACAAATGGCAATTGACGCGGATTTGAATGCGGGCTTTATCACAGCTGAACAAGCGCGTGAACGTCGCACCGAAGTGACCCGAGAGGCTGATTTCTACGGTTCGATGGATGGTGCGAGTAAATTCGTTAAAGGTGATGCTATCGCAGGTATCATCATCTTGGTGATCAATATTATTGGTGGCTTGTTTATAGGCATGATCCAACACGACTTATCTTTTAGCCGTGCAATGGAAGTTTATACACTGTTGACCATTGGTGACGGTCTTGTTGCTCAATTACCTTCGTTACTATTATCAATTGGTACCGCGATTGTAGTGACACGTCAAAATGAATCTCAAAATATGGGCGAACAATTCCATGCTCAACTTGGTAATGATAAAGCGCTTTATATTTCGGCTGGTATTTTAATCGTAATGGGGTTAGTGCCAGGTATGCCAAAAGTGGCATTCTTAGGTTTAGGATTTTTAATTGGCGGTATCGCCTACTGGAATCAACGCATTAAAACGCAAAAAGCAGAAGATGAAGCACAGCAACAAGCCAAAGGTAAATCGCCGAATCAAGAACAAGCGCAAATTGAACAAAAAGAACTTGGTTGGGATGATGTACAGCAAGTAGATGTAATTGGTCTTGAAGTTGGATACCGCTTAATTCCGTTAGTTGACCAATCTCAAGGTGGTGAGCTACTTAGTCGAATTAAGGGTGTGCGTAAAAAACTATCGCAAGAATTAGGCTTTTTAGTACCTCCTGTGCATATTCGTGACAACCTAGAGCTTGATCCAAATGAATACCGCATAACCTTAATGGGCGTATCGAGCGGTCATGGTGAGTTAAAGCATAACAATGAATTAGCAATTAATCCGGGACAAGTTTTTGGCGAAGTTAAAGGTGTTGCGACAAAAGATCCTGCGTTTGGTTTAGATGCAGTATGGATTGCACCAGAGCAAAAAGATGAAGCGCAATCATTAGGTTACACTGTAGTTGATGCTGCAACCGTGGTTGCTACTCACATTTCTCAACTGCTTCACAACCACGCCGCATTATTAATTGGGCATGAAGAAGTGCAAAACTTATTAGATATGTTGGGCAAATCTCACCCACGTCTAATTGAAGGGCTTGTACCAGACATTTTACCGCTTACTACCATTGTAAAAGTGCTGCAAAACTTGTTGAACGAAGGTGTGCCAATTCGCGATATGCGCTCTATTGTTCAAACCTTGGTTGAGTATGGACCGCGCAGCCAAGACCCAGATGTATTAACGGCTGCAGTGCGTATTTCGCTACGTCGTTTAATTGTTCAAGACGTTGCTGGCAACGCCCCTGAAATTCCTGTCATTACATTGGCGCCTGAGTTGGAACAGATGTTGCATCAGTCACTTCAAAGTGCAGGTGATGAAGGTGCTGGCATTGAGCCAGGGCTTGCAGAAAGACTTCAAAACTCTCTCGGCGATGCCCATCAAAACCAAGAAATGGCTGGTGAACCTTCAATACTGTTGACATCGGGTATGCTGCGCAGTGTGTTATCACGATTTGTGAAACACAGCCTACCAGGACTGCGTGTGATGTCATATCAGGAAGTACCTGAAGAAAAACAAATAAAAATAGTTTGCTCGGTTGGTCAACAGTAATAAGACAAGGTGAGGTTTGACATGAAAATTAAACGTTTTTTTGCAAAAGATATGCGTACAGCATTAAATGAAGTAAAGCATGAATTAGGCCCAGATGCGGTGATCATGTCAAACAAACGTATGGCTGATGGCATTGAAATTGTGGCTGCTGTTGATTATGAAAAAACGGTACAAAGTGCACCTGTTTCACCAAAACTTTCGGAAGAAAAGCCGAGATTTAACAGTCAGTTTGTAAAACCTAAACCGCAAATGGCAAAGCCTGAAAAGCAAGCAGTGGTAGCAGATAGTTTATCGGCACTACTTGAACGCCAAGCGAAAAAATCACCTCAATTTGATAAAGCACCTGAACCAAAGCAACCTCATAATTGGTTTGATGAAGATAAACTTACTTCTGCTCAAGAAGAGTCATTTAATGGGTTTAATCAAACAAAACAACCTGCAACGATGAATTCAGAGCCACAAGCTGCACACGAAATGCAAGCAATGCGTGATGAAATGGCCTCTATTAGACAGTTACTAGAGCACCAGCTTTCTGGCTTGATGAATGAAGATATGGCACGTCGCGACCCAACTAGAGCGTTATTACTTGATCGTCTAAAAGGGATGGGTATTAGTGAAGCTGTTGCAGACCAATTAGCGTGTTTTATTCCCGATGACGTTGCACCGCGTCAAGCATGGCAAGAAACACTCAATATGCTAAGTAAGCAACTTTACACCGCAAATAATGAAATTTTACGTCGCGGTGGTGTGTATGCCTTGGTTGGCCCAACGGGTGTTGGTAAAACAACGACAGTGGCAAAACTTGCAGCGCTTGGCGCGCAAAAGTTTGGCGCCAATAATATTGCATTGATCACAACGGATACCTATCGTATTGGTGCATATGAACAATTATCGACTTATGGTCGCATTATTGGCTGTCCTGTTAAACAGGTTAAAAATGCAGAAGAACTCACTGAAATTCTTTATCATTTAAGAAATAAACGTCTAGTATTAATTGATACAGCAGGAATGAGCCAACGGGACTTGCGTTTGACTGAGCAACTGAATACATTAATGCGAAATAGTCGAGTTGATATTAGAAGCTACCTTGTTTTAAGTGCTACGGCACAATTAGAGGTACAGCAGGAAGCTATTAAGCAGTTCAAACAGGTACAGTTAAGTGGTTGTATCTTCACAAAACTTGATGAATGTCTAAGTTTAGGTGAAATTATCAGTGTAGCCATTCAAAATCGACTGCCAATAGGCTATCTTACCAATGGTCAACGTGTACCAGAGGACATCCGTGTAGCAAATGCGGAAAAATTGGTCAGCAAAGCTCAGCAGTTGTATGCAAAACGAACAAACGCGCAAGCAAGACGTGCATCAGGCATGGCGCATCAAGCAGTAGGAATGTATGATTAACCCAGAATTAGATCAAGCTAGTGGCCTGCGGAAAATGACAAACAATAACAAGGCTGTAAAAGTAATTGCGGTAACTGGAGGTAAAGGGGGAGTTGGTAAAACCAATGTTTCTCTAAACATGGCAATCGCCATGTCTCAGCAAGGCCAAAAAGTACTGGTACTGGATGCCGATTTGGGTTTAGCAAACTGCGATGTGATGCTTGGCTTACGTGTAGAGCGAAACTTATCACACGTGTTATCTGGTGAATGTGACCTTGAAGACATCTTAGTAGAAGGTCCTTATGGCGTAAAAATTGTGCCTGCTACTTCAGGTTCACAAAATATGGTTGAACTAACACCTTCTGAACATGCAGGACTTATTCGTGCATTTGGTGAATTAGACTCTCACTACGATGTGCTGGTAGTTGATACAGCTGCAGGTATTTCAGATATGGTGCTTAGCTTTTCGCGTGCATCTCAAGATGTGCTTGTTGTTGTGTGTGATGAACCAACTTCGATTACGGATGCCTACGCATTGATTAAAGTCTTAAGCCGTGAGCATGGCGTTTACAAGTTTAAAATTGTAGCAAATATGGTGCGCAGCTTGAAGGAAGGCCAGGAACTGTTTGCCAAGTTATCAAAAGTCACTGATAGATTTTTAGATGTCTCACTTGAATTAGTGGCAACAGTGCCATTTGATGAAAATATTCGTAAAGCGATTCGTAAACAAAAAACCATTGTAGATGTATTTCCTAAATCACCTGCGGCAATTGCTTTTAAAGCATTAGCAAGCAAGGCTGCGACTTGGCCAGTTCCGAATCAGCCGTCGGGACATCTTGAGTTTTTTATCGAGAAACTGGTTAGCAACTAGGAATGCCTATGAAACGAACCACTGCCTATGCTAGCCAGAATCAATTATCTCATCTTGTTGAACAGCATACGCCGTTGGTTAAACGCATTGCCTATCATATTCTTGCGCGCTTACCTGCGAGTGTGATTGTTGAAGACTTAATTCAAGCTGGCATGATAGGCCTGATAGAAGCTGCAAAGAATTTTGACGGCACTAAGGGTGCAAGCTTTGAAACCTATGCTGGTATTCGCATTCGCGGTGCAATTATAGATGAAACCCGTAAAGGGGACTGGGTGCCGCGCTCTGTGCATAAAAATGCTCGAGAGGTTGCTGCAGCCATTAATAAGTTAGAAGCCGAACTAGGTCGTGAACCAAAAGATAGTGAAGTTGCTGAAAAACTTGATATTACGATAGATGAGTACCATCATATTCTTAGGGATATAAGTAATGGTAAGATTATTGGCATCGAGGACTTAGGTGTTGATGAAGATGTAATCGATGCTGGCCTTGGTAACAATGAGCAAAATCCATTAGTTGATATTCAACAAGATAAATTTAATAAAGCATTGGTAACGGCAATACAAACCTTACCAGAAAGAGAAGCGTTAGTGCTGTCGCTTTACTACAATGACGAAATGAATTTAAAAGAAATCGGTTTGATTCTTGAGGTGAGTGAATCAAGAGTTAGCCAAATACATAGTCAGGCCATGGTGCGCCTTAAAGCAAAAATCCATGACTGGATATAGAATAAAAGTAGTAAGTAAACAATTAGGTGCATACCTCACTGGAGGATATTTTGGATAAAAACATGAAAATTCTTGTAGTTGACGACTTTTCAACGATGAGAAGAATCATTAAAAACCTGTTAAGAGATCTTGGTTTCACAAACGTACAAGAGGCGGACGATGGAAGCACTGCGTTGCCGATGTTACAAAATCAAGAATTTGACTTTGTAGTTACGGATTGGAACATGCCAGGTATGCAAGGTATTGACTTGTTACGTGCAATTCGCGCGGACGACAGCCTTAAACATATTCCTGTGTTAATGGTGACAGCAGAAGCTAAGAAAGAACAAATTATTGCTGCCGCACAAGCCGGTGTTAACGGGTACATTGTTAAACCATTCACTGCAGCAACGCTAAAAACTAAGCTTGATAAAGTTTTTGAGCGTTTAGGCTAATTGGGAAGGAGAGGTTCATGTCAGCAAGTGCTGCGCCTCAAATTACCTTAGAACAAGCTAAACAGCTCGTTGCGTTTCTTGAAAATGGTGAACAACAACAAGCGCAAGAGCTGTTAAAGCAAGTTACGGCAATTGAGCAAGATGAATTATTTGGTGAGGTAGGAAAGCTAACTCGTCAACTTCATGATTCATTAAAAAACTTTCAATTAGATACTACGTTGTCGGCGTTAACAAACGAGTCCATCCCTGATGCTAAAGAGCGTCTTAATTATGTGATGGAAATGACAGAACAAGCTGCAAACACAACTATGGATGCAGTTGAAGCTTCTCTGCCAATTGCCGATAAACTCCAAACTGGCCTCAATAACATTAAACCCAAATGGGATAAATTAATGACTCGAGACCTCAAAGTAGGTGAGTTTAAGGTATTGTGTCATGAGTTAAATGGCTTTATGGAAGAAGCAAAGTCTAACTCGGATGAATTGAATAGTTTAATGACCGAAGTACTGATGGCTCAAGGGTATCAGGATTTAACTGGTCAAGTTATTCGTCGCGTAATAGAGCTAGTGCGCGAAGTCGAAGATAGTCTGATTCATATGTTGACGGTGTTTGGTTCACCTGTTGAACATACAGAATCACCTGAGACGACATTACAACAAGAACAACAAATGGTTGCTGATGGTGAATTAGACCAAGTAGCTGAAGGCCCAATTATAAATGCTGAAACCCGTGAAGATGTGGTTTCAGGTCAAGATGAAGTAGACGATCTATTATCTAGTTTGGGCTTCTAATCGGAGAAAAATGCATGAGCTTTGATGTCGATGAAGATATTTTACAAGACTTTTTAGTCGAAGCCGGTGAAATCTTAGAGTTGCTCTCAGAACAGTTGGTTGAATTGGAAAATAATCCAGAAGATGCTGACCTACTGAATGCAATATTTAGGGGCTTTCATACCGTTAAAGGGGGGGCAGGTTTCCTCTCAATGACAGAATTGGTTGATGCCTGTCACGGTGCGGAAAATATTTTCGATGTATTACGCCAAGGCAAACGCAGAGTTACTCCTGAATTAATGGATGTGATTTTGCAAGCACTTGACACTATTAATGAAATGTTTGCTCACATTCAAAATCGTGCTCAACCGGACCCTGCAGATCCTCAGTTACTTGCCGAATTGCACCGTTTAAGCCAGCCAGAAAGTGCTGATGAAGCGCAAGCTGTTGTAGCAGAAGAGCCTGTTCCAGTCGTAGAAGAATCTGCACCTGAGGCAATCGAAGAAGATCCCTTTGATGATATTTTATTTGATGCTGATGACACAAGTTCATTAGATGGTTCAGGCAGTGTTGATGACATTACTGAAGAAGAATTTGAGAGTTTGCTTGATGAGCTTCATGGTTCAGGAAATGGCCCAGCAGCTACATCAAACCCGGATTCACCAAGTTCAGATTCTGATGAAATCACAGACGATGAATTTGAAAGCCTTTTAGATGAGCTGCACGGTGCAGGTTCGTTTGGAGGTGCTGCAGAAGAAGCATCTAGCTCTGCGCCAACTAATCAAGTTGAAACGCCAGCTTCACCTGCACCGGTTGCCGCGAGTGGTGATGATGAAGACATCACCGAAGATGAGTTTGAAGCATTACTTGATGAACTGCATGGCAAAGGTAGTGCACCAAAAGCCAGTGAAAATTCCTTCAATACTGAGGCTGTAGCAACACCTGTTGAGTCAAAACCAACAGCTCCACCTCAGAAAGCAAAACCAGAACCAGCTAAGTCTGTTGCCGCGCCAGCGCCTGCTGCACCAGCAAAATCGGCAGCAAGTGCTCCTGCACCAGCTGCGAATAAAGCGCCTGCAAAACCAGCAGCTCCGCCAGCTGAAACCACTGTTCGAGTCGATACCAAAAGCGCCTGCAAAACCAGCAGCTCCGCCAGCTGAAACCACTGTTCGAGTCGATACCAAACGTCTTGACCAGATAATGAATATGGTCGGTGAACTGGTACTTGTGCGTAATCGTTTAGTTAGCTTAGGTGCTAATGTTAGCAACGAGAGCATGGGCAAAGCGATTTCTAACTTGGATGTGGTTACTGCAGATTTGCAAGGCGCAGTAATGAAAACGCGCATGCAACCAATTAAAAAGGTATTTGGTCGTTTTCCTCGCGTTGTGCGTGACTTAGCTCGAAGCTTGAAAAAAGAAATCAATTTACAATTAGTTGGTGAAGAAACAGACCTTGATAAAAACTTAGTGGAAGCACTTGCAGATCCACTTGTGCATTTAGTTCGAAATTCAGTAGATCACGGCATTGAAATGCCGGATGACCGTGAAGCTGCAGGAAAACCAAGAACAGGTACAGTGACTCTTTCAGCATCACAAGAAGGCGATCATATTCTACTAACCATCGAAGATGATGGTGCAGGTATGGATGCGGAAAAATTAAAGAGCATTGCTATTAGCAAAGGTGTGATTGACGCTGATCAGGCGGCAAGACTTTCTAACAATGAAGCTTATAACTTAATTTTTGCCCCAGGCTTCTCAACAAAAGAAGAAATTTCAGATATTTCAGGCCGTGGTGTGGGAATGGATGTGGTTAAGACCAAGATCACCCAACTTAACGGTACTGTGAATATTGAATCTGAGAAAGGTAAAGGCACTGTACTTGAAATTAAAGTACCACTAACCCTAGCAATTCTACCAACGTTAATGGTGGTGGTTGGTCAACAGACCTTCGCATTACCACTTGCTGGTGTGAATGAAATTTTCCACTTAGATTTAACAAAAACGAACTTAGTTGACGGTCAACTAACTATTATCGTTCGCGATAAAGCGATACCGTTATTTTACCTAGAAAAATGGTTACTTCGTAATCCCCGTACTGAGCAAAAACGCTCACAAGGACATGTTGTTATTGTGCAACTTGGCACTCAACAAATGGGCTTTGTGGTAGATTCACTGATTGGTCAGGAAGAAGTGGTTATTAAGCCATTAGATGCGCTTCTACAAGGCACGCCTGGTATGGCCGGAGCAACGATTACTTCAGACGGTGGTATAGCGCTAATTCTGGATGTTCCGAGCTTGTTAAAGCACTATGCAGGCCAAGGTCGCAATAAAAAGTAAGTGAGCATTTAATGACAATTAGGGTATTAGTTGTAGATGATTCAAGTTTCTTTCGCCGTCGCGTTAGCGAAATTTTGAATCAAGATCCCAACATTGAAGTGATTGGTACTGCAAATAATGGTAAAGAAGCGGTTGAAAAGGCCGCTGAATTAATGCCATCGGTCATTACAATGGACATTGAAATGCCGGTACTGGATGGTATTAGCGCTGTTAAACAGATTATGCAGCAAACACCAACGCCAATTTTAATGTTTTCTTCATTAACACACGATGGTGCTAGTGCAACCCTTGATGCCTTAGATGCCGGTGCTTTGGATTTTTTACCAAAAAAGTTTGAAGATATTGCACGCGATAAAGAAGAAGCAACTCAAGTTTTACAACAAAAAGTTAAAGAAATTGGTCGTCGTCGAGTAGGTGGCTTTCGAGCTCAAAGAGCAATAACGCCGAGTGGTAGCACAACGAGACCGTCTGCTGTAAGAACAACATCCTCGACACTTCGCCAGCCAGATAGAACTTTCTCGGCAAGAACGCCTGTTGCAGATGCACGGGCTACAACGTCATCAGAAAGGCCTAAAGCGTCTGGTAAAAAATATAAATTAATGGCAATTGGCACCTCTACAGGCGGGCCTGTCGCTTTACAAAAAGTACTTACTCAATTACCCGCTAATTTTCCTCACCCAATATTGTTAATACAACATATGCCGGGCGCGTTTACCCCTGCGTTTGCACAGCGTTTAGATACATTGTGTAAAATAAGTGTAAAAGAAGCTGAAAATGGTGATTTACTGAAACCTGGAGTCGCTTTAGTCAAAAGCTTCGAATTTATGAAGATGACAGTGCTCGCGTAACTTACAAGCCAAGTGTGGATATAACTTTTGCAAGTGCTGCAAAAATTTTTGGCGATGCTGTGCTTGCTATTGTACTTACTGGTATGGGGGCAGACGGCAGGGACGGTGCACGTTTACTTAAACAGGCAGGCTCAAAAATTTGGGCGCAAGATGAAGCAAGTTGTGTTGTTTATGGTATGCCTCAAGCGGTAGCCAGTGCTGGCTTAAGCGAGAAAAGTATTGCGCTTGAAGACGTTGCAAAACACATCAATACGGAAATAAGTTGTGGATAAACTCGCCATTTTTGGCGCAATTTTAGCGTTTGTAGCAATTGCGCTTGGGTACACTATTGAAGGTGGTGTACTGGGTAATTTATTTGATCTTTCAGCGTTTATCATAGTATTTGGTGGTACGATTGGCGCAGTGATGCTACAAGCTACGAAATACCAATTTTCCACTGCTATTAAAATGTTACCTTGGGTGTTTAAACCGCCAATGCATGATTTTCAAAAAGGCATTGAACAGGTAAAAAGTTGGGCGGCTAAAGTCCGTCATGATGGCTATCTTTCTCTTGAGAATTTAGCCATAGATGAGAAAGATTATTTTGTCTCTAAAGGTTTGAACCTTCTTGTTGATGGCAGTGAAGAGCAACAGTTTTTTGACACTATGGAAAATGAAATTTTGCAAAGACGCCATGCTCTTCACGAATCCAGTCAAGTTTATCATGCAATGGGTGGATATAGCCCGACACTCGGAATATTAGGTGCTGTACTTGGTTTAATTCAGGCTATGAATTTTATACAGCAGCCGGATATGTTAGGTGCAGGCATTGCAACAGCATTTGTGGCGACAATTTATGGTGTTGGTTTTGCAAACCTAATTTATATTCCGATAGCCAATAAACTGGCAAATTTAGTTGATGAGCATTGTCGTTACCACCAAATGCTTGCAGAGGGGATGTATTGTATTTTACAAGGCGATTCGCCTAATTTGATTGAACAAAAGTTATCGGCGTATTTAATAGAAAAAAATAATAGTTCATTGTTTCGGTAATCTTTATGGCGCGGTTTAAGCAATTAAAAAAGCCAGAGCACAACGATAGCAGCCACAGATGGTTAGTCTCGTATGCCGATTATATGACGCTGATGTTTGCCTTGTTTGTGGTAATGTATGCAATGGCGATAATTGAAGAAGAAAAGTTCTCAGTGTTATCCGATACCATTTCTCATGTTTTTAAATCTAACGACAAATTTGTCAAAGCTGATGGTACGGGTGTAACAGGCGAAGGGTTATTAAATGGTAACGAACCGAATGTTGATAGTAATTTGCATGGCATTAGTATTGTAAATGAAGAAAAAGGACCTGAAATTGTCGATGGGCGTGGAGAACTAAGCAACCTAACACAAAAATATTTAGGTCAGCCACTTGATTCATTAGAAGATGAACTTAAAAAGGCCATATCTGATGAGTTAGAAACAGGGCAAGCCCTTTTAGAAAAAGATATGGATTGGCTTACAATAGAATTAAGCTCAAGTTTATTATTTGCTAGTGGTAGCGCAGTTGCTACTGAGCGTGCTAGAGATGTTCTAAGGTCATTGTTACCAATTTTAACAGCTAATCGTAACTACTTAAGAATTCGTGGCTATACCGATAACTTACCTATAAACAATGAAATTTTTCGCTCTAATTGGCATTTGTCTGTTGCAAGAGCAACTGAGGTACTTGTGTGGTTGGAATACCTCGGAGTGACTTCTGCAAGAATGGCAATTGAAGGGTATGGGCAGCATTCACCGTTTAGTGATAATGAGACAGAAGAGGGTCGTCAGCAAAACCGTAAGGTTGTGATTGCTATTTCGAAATATGCGCTGCCAGAAAATGATGAAGCTGAATCACAAAATGCATCGGCTAAGAATACAGAATTACAAATTGAAAAATTAAAGCAACAAGCAACTCAAGACGATACACTTAAGGTAATCCAATTGCCAAATGGCGGGATCCGCATTACAACCAGAGAACAAGAACAACAATAGGTACTGAATTGAAAATTTGGACGGTAGCAAACCAAAAAGGTGGTGTAGGTAAAACCACCACAACAGTGACCTTGGGAGGCTTACTTGCTTCGCGAGGAAAGCGTGTTTTGCTGATAGATACCGACCCACATGCATCCTTGACCTATTATTTCGGTATTGATTCTGAAGAGCTAGAAGTTAGCGTATTTGATATTTTTACACGTGGCAAAGCAATGGCTCGGGAAGAAATTTTGCAGTCTTTATGTCCTTCAGGCGTTGATAACTTAGATATTCTTCCAGCGACAATGGCCATTGCCACTCTCGATAGAAGCCTTGGTAAAAAAAGCGGTATGGGGCTTATTTTACGCAATGCCCTTGATAAAATAAGTGATGAATATGATATTGCAATTCTCGATTGCCCGCCTGTGCTTGGGGTGCTGATGGTGAATGCCCTTGCTGCATGTAATCGCGTTTTAATTCCTGTGCAAACAGAGTTTTTAGCCCTTAAAGGCTTAGATCGCATGATGCGAACCATGGAGTTAATGCAAAGTTCGCAGAATAAATCTTATAACTTCACCATTGTGCCAACCATGTATGATAAACGCACAAAAGCTTCCTTAGAAGCGTATAAAAAGTTACGCGCCTTATATGGTGAGAAAGTCTGGCCTGGTGTTGTGCCAGTAGATACTAAGTTAAGAGATGCAAGTCTTGCTATGCAAGCGCCGCATCAATACTGCCCTAAATCTCGAGGGGTATTTGCATACACGTCATTGCTTGAGCACTTAGAAGGGGCAAGGGATGACTAAGCAGTTATTTGCTAATGAAAAGGTCATGAAACAATATTTAGATGCGCTGTTACAAGAAGAGTCATCTGAAAATATTGTAAGCCCTGTTGAAAATCTATTGAGCGATGTTGAAGTTAAAGCGGCAGAGCATCAAAAGTCAATTGCGCAACCTATTAAAGCACCGGTAGCACCTGCTAAGCCCATTATTGAAGAAGTTACTAGTAGCGAATTCGTCGAAGCGGTTGAAGTCGCATTACCACCACTTCGTACTCAAGATGAGAGCTTTAATGCCGATGAATTCCAAGCACTTTATTTTGAAGTTGCAGGCCTAACACTTGCGGTTCCACTTAAATCTCTTGGTGGAATTTATCAATTAGGTGAAATAAATCAACTGTTTGGCAAGCCAGTCTGGTTTAAAGGTGTAATGTTACACCGTGAAGAAAAACTCAATGTTGTTGATTCAGCGCGTTGGGTAATGCCAGAAAAATATAACAAAAAGTTAGAAGAAGCGCTAAACTATCAGTATCTTATAATGTTAGGTGAATCTAACTGGGGGCTGTTAGCCGAGCGTTTAATCGATAATGTTAGTTTATCGCACCAAGATATTAAATGGCGTGATAAAGCTGGCCGCAGGCCATGGCTTGCCGGATTAATTAAAGAGAAAATGTGTGCTTTAATTAATGTATCGGCAATGACTGAATTGTTAGATCAAGGTTTAGATAGCCAAGACGATAATGCGTAATGCAATATCGTTAAGTTAGTCGCAGTTAACACATATCCACATTGGATAGGAGCTAAAAAATGAGTGAAGAAAGAGTTCTTTCGTCAAATGCAGCCGACGTGAATGATGAAGTTTTGCAATGGGTGACGTTTCACTTAGGAGATGAAACGTACGGTATCAATGTAATGCAAGTACAAGAAGTGCTTCGTTATAGTGAAATTGCTCCGGTACCGGGTGCTCCTGTTTATGTACTGGGTATTATCAACTTACGCGGTAACGTTGTAACGGTTATTGATACACGCACACGTTTTGGCTTAAACAGTGCTGAAGTTACCGATAATTCACGTATTGTGATTATTGAAGCAGAAAAACAAGTGATTGGTATTTTGGTTGATAGCGTTGCCGAAGTAGTTTACTTACGCAGTTCAGAAATTGACAGTGCGCCAAACATCGGTACAGAAGAAAGTGCGAAATTTATTCAAGGTGTTTCTAACCGTGATGGTGAGTTACTAATCTTAGTTGATTTGAATAAGTTACTAAGCGATGAAGAGTGGGATGAGCTAAGTAATTTCTAATGATTTGGCAGATTATCTCGATAGTTGCTCTGTGTGTTGCAATTTGTGCCTGCATGATTGCGTTTAGCGCTTTGTCACGCTTAAAGCAGGTACAAAAAACACACAAAGACAGCGAGTCACAATTAGTAAAACAACAAACAATTAATAAAAATGAAATAGAAGAGATCCGTTCAGGTTTACTTAAAATTGGTAAACATGTAATGGAGCTACAATCAGAAGCACAAGAGCTAAAGCAAAAACAGCAAGATATTCAACTTGCTGATCCAGAATCAAAAATTTATTCTCGTGCAGTTAAGATGATTGAGTTAGGCGCTGACATCGAGGAAGTTATTCGCGAATGTGAATTACCGCGAGCAGAAGCCGAACTACTTTTTACGCTTCACCAAAAAGAAGGGTAACATGCCAAATTAAAGCCTAGTGATTAGACCGAAAAGGTCAAAATTTTCTAGGCTTTTACATCCAATTTGTTATGTAACGCCTGCCACCCTGGTGGAAATTTACCTTGTAATACATAAGAAAACGCAATCAATTCAGCAATCACATAATACAGCTCTTCAGGAATTTGCTGACCAATTTCTAGGTTAGCTAAGCTAGTTGCTAATGCTGCATCTTGATGTAATAAAATATCGTTGTCTTTTGCATACTGAATAATGTGCTCGGCTAACTCATCGAAGCCCTTACTGCTTACTTCAGGTGCGCCTTGCCCATCATAGAAAAGGCCTATTGCTGATTTTTGTGTTGTCATATTAAACCTTAATATTCACTATGCCAGAGCGGGTCTTAAGCTGATGCTGCTCAGTTAAGTTAAACTCGCTGCTTAAAATTTCAATACCATGCTGCGTTAACTTTTGTTCAAGTAACTGTGCTTGCGTTTTTGCTTTGTTTATTAGTGCTGCGCTGTCAGAGCTAAAATTTAGTGCTAACTGCTGTTTATTAAGCTCTGCTCCAATATTTAAAATGTAATTCTCAATTTCAAATGCCAAGTTTATATGCCAAATAGAAACAACCTCACCATTACTCATTTTACGCTGTTCTTGCTCGATGGTAATTGGCGTCGTGGTAAGTTTTTCTGTTTGTTGTTGTGGTAAAGCAAATTGGATATTTACTAGGGGCTGTTCATTATTTGAGGCTTGCTGTGAACTTGACTGAAAAGTGCCTTGTAAGTTTTTTTGCAGTGACGTTAAGTTGTCACTCAAGCTTTTTTGTAAAGCACCCGGCAGTGTTAACTGTCCCTTAAGTGACTTACTTTCTTTTTTATTCTGTAATCCCTTTGTTAAGCTGAGCAATAATGGCAGTAAATTTTCTAACTTTCCTTGCTGTTCGCTCACGAGATTGTTTTGTTGTAATAAACCATTTGCGGCAAGGGAAATCTTAGCGTGTTCAATTATACCAATGGGTGTTTGCAAGGAGTCAAATTGCGTAATTTGTGCTGGTGCAATGATTGATTTTATTTGCATCACAACGGGTTGCAAGGCTGTTGACTCATTTATCATCCTACTGAAGGCTGAATTAACCAATTTGGTTAATGCTTCGGGCAATAGAGGAGATGCTGCTGTTTTATTAAGTTGTGTCGCTAAGGTATGCAAAGGGTTTTGCTTTGCAATTGCTTCTAACGATAATTGGGTTGGTTTTGCTATATCGACATTGGCTTTAACGCGAGTCGTTATATCTCCTTTTGAATTATCTGTGTCTTGATGCTGTAGTAAAGCTGCTCTAACTGGTCTGCTATAAACTGCTGCTTTTTGCTGGCTTTCGGAAATTGCTGTTAATAATGGTAATTTTGAAGGTGTAACATCCTGCTTTATAGAAGAATCAGCTATTTGTAGAGTGTTTGTTATATCAAGCTTTGGCAAATTTACACTCCCTTTAGTTGCATGATTTAGCGTGATACTTCGTTCAAACAAAACGGCTTTAATACTTGCTAACATTGGTGCTATAACTGATTGGCTAAAGCTTTTTTGCGTCGCGTTCACACTATTTATGATTGGCAGTTCTTTTACTGCTAATTGAGGCGCAGAAATCAATTCTCGCGGTGCAATTTTTAATGGGGATTGAGAGGTGTTGAGCGCTACCTTAAATACTTGCGATGGCAGATTTAATACTGCTTTATCACCTAGGTTATTAAGATTAAATGTAAGCTTTTGATTTGTGATAACTTGGGGGATATTTGTTAGTACTACAGGGCTGTTATTAATACTAAGTGCAGGTGTCTTCTTCGCATCAAACTGTAAAAGAGGTGATTGCAGTTTTACAAGCTCGATAGCCTTTTTAATTGGTAATACTTGTGATTGCACCGGTTGGCTGTGCTTATCAAGTTTAATATTTAAACTTAATTGCTCGCGTTTACTCTCAACTTCAATAATTGCCGGCTGCTGATGTTTCACTAAGCTTGCAAGACTTTTAGGCAATTCGGCTGATATTGCCACATGATTTGCCTTTACCAACAGATGTTTATCTAAATTTGTGATTTGGGCAGGTATTGCAAACTTGCCTTGCGTTGTTTCTGCACTATTTGTTGCAAGCTTAAAAAGTTGAAAAATAACTTGATGTGGCAACTTAATGCTCTGTTTTGGCAGATTTATTAGAAGTTCACTCAAGTTTGTTTTCACTGACAGTTGTGCTTTATCTGTTTGTAATTGCAGTGGCTGAGAAGGGATCGTCAATTCAACTAGTTTTGGTGTTAATTGTGATAGCGTGAAAGATAATTTATTGTCCGTTACAGAGAGGTTAGTAACGTTCACAGTCTCCTTCATTAATGCGCTAATAAGTTGTTGGCTTGCTTTAGGCGGTAAATTCAGTTGTTGTAAAAGTTGTTGTAGCTGTTTTACCTGCGTTAATTGGCTTTGCGTAAGTTGAGATAACGTGCTTTGCTCAAGCTCATTACTTGGGGTAGATACAATATTTAGCAGAGATTGGATATCTGTCATCTGTTTTAAATCAAGCTATTGCCAATTTCTCTTGTCGAGGAGATTACGTTTTACAATACCATTATGTTAGACTAATGCCCAATTTTAGGTCGAGAGATAGTTAAACTTGTTAAAAGTAGATTCAATTTGCTGCGTTCGGCAAGATAGATGTTTGTTTGAAGATCTCTCTTTTGAATTACATCAAGGGCAAATTGTCCAGTTAGAAGGGCAAAATGGTGCAGGTAAAACCTCGCTATTACGTATTTTAGCTGGTTTTGTACGTGCTGAATCTGGCAAAGTGATGTGGCAAGGTGTGGATATTGCAAAAGACAATTTACAATTTGCTTGCGACACACTTTATATTGGCCATAAAACTGGCGTTAATGGGCAATTAACCGCACTTGAAAATCTGGCTTTTTGGCTAGAAACTCATGGTTTAGAAACACGACAAGATCTTCTCGATGTATTGGCGCAATTAGGTCTAGTTGGCCTTGAAGATGTGCCAGTCCGATTACTTTCGGCTGGGCAGCAACGCCGTGTTGCACTTGCACGCCTTTGGCTTAACAAAGCAAAGCTTTGGATGCTAGATGAACCCTTTACTGCGGTCGATAAAAAAGGTGTAGTACTGTTACAGCAACAATTCAAAAAACATTTAGCACAAGGTGGCGCGATTATATTAACAAGCCACCAAGACCTTACAGAACATTTCCCGGAGCTGTCGCGCTTAGTACTGGAGTACCGTTTCTAAATGAAAACTCACGATTCTTACTGGCGCTTATTTTCAAGTATTTATAAAAAAGACCTTACGTTAGCATTTCGTCAGCGCTCAGAAATAATTAATCCTGTTTTATTTTTTATTATTGTGATTACTTTATTTCCGTTAGGCGTTGGGCCTGAGCCTAATCTATTAGCGCGCATGGCACCTGGCATAATTTGGGTAGCTGCATTGCTGTCTACCATGTTAGGTTTAGATAAAATGTTCCGTGATGACTACGTGGATGGTACGTTAGAGCAAATGATGCTGAGCCCATTCCCGACATCATTAACTGTGTTGGCGAAGATAGCGGCACATTGGACTGTAACTGGGTTACCTTTGGTTTTAATGACCCCTATGTTTGCTTTACTGCTCAACCTAGAAAGTGAAGCGTTAACGGCGACCTTGTTAACGCTACTGATTGGTACACCGTTATTAAGCCTAATCGGGGCGATAGGTGCGGCGTTAACGGTTGGGTTACAAAAGGGGGGAGTACTACTTAGCTTGTTAGTATTGCCACTATATATTCCAGTATTAATTTTTGCGACATCCGCTATCGACGCGGGGGCGATGTCGCTTGACTACTCTGGTCAATTAGCCATATTAGGGGCGCTTCTTGCGGGTGCAAGTGTATTGGCGCCATTTGCCGTTTCATCATCTTTAAAAGTGAGTGTGAGTTAGTTATGTGGAAGTGGTTACATCCATATGCGAAAGCAGAAAAAGCTTATCAAGTTTGTAATACTTTGATGCCGTATTTTGCCGTCGTTGCTGTGATTGGTTTAATAGTTGGCTGGACATGGGGCCTTGCGTATGCGCCAGCAGATTATCAACAAAAAGACAGTTATCGAATTATCTTTATTCATGTTCCTTCCGCCATATTGTCAATGGGGGCTTACACCTCAATGGCGATTACCGCATTTATTGCTATGGTGTGGCAGATCCGAAATGCTGAATTGGCCGTAATTGCTATTGCTCCAGTGGGTGCAGCGGTTGCCGCAATTGCCTTAATCACTGGTGCTGCATGGGGTAAACCTATGTGGGGTACATGGTGGGTATGGGATGCACGCTTAACCACCATGCTGATTTTACTGTTTTTATATATTGGTGTGATTGCGCTTTATCACGCTTTTGAAGATAAAGGTGCAGCAGGTCGTGCATCATGTATCTTAGCTATGGTTGGTGTGGTTAATGTGCCAATTATTCATTACTCAGTTGAGTGGTGGAATACTTTGCACCAAGGCTCAACGATTACCAAGTTTGATGGTTCAGCAATCGATAGCAGCATGTTGTATCCTTTGCTTATCAATATTTTAGCATTTGCATGTTTAATGGCTGTTATTGTGTTAATGCGCTTAAAGAATGAAATTTTAGAAAGAGAAAAGCACCGCCCCTGGGTGCGTAATTTAGTGAGTGGAGGTAAAAATGCAGTTTAACTCGCTTTCAGAATTTTTCGCGATGGGTGGCTATGGCTTTTATGTCTGGCTCTCATATGGGGCATGTGCAGTGATTTTATTAGGTATTTTTATATCGAGTAAACGCACTCACGGCAAAATTTTAGACGATGTAAAATCGCAAATTGCGCGCGAAGCACGTATTAAAAAGGCGAAGGAGCAGGGGCTGTGAATCCAAGACGTAAAAAACGTATGTTTACCATTATTGCGGTGCTTTTGGGTATCGGCTCGGCGATTGGCCTAACGCTTTACGCGTTACAAGAAAACATCAACCTATTTTATACTCCATCCGAGCTAATTGAGGGTAAAGGGCCTAATAAAGAGAAGCCATTTGTCGGTCAAAAACTGCGCATTGGCGGTATGGTTGTGCCAGGCTCAGTTGTGCGCAATGAAGAATCGTTAGATGTAGAGTTTAAACTGATTGATACCGGTCCATTAGTAACCATTCGTTATCACGGTATTCTTCCAGATTTATTCCGAGAAGGTCAGGGTATTGTTGCACAGGGTGTGCTAATTGAACCAAATGTAATTGAAGCATTTGAAGTGTTAGCAAAGCATGATGAAGAATACATGCCTGCTGATGTTGCTGAAGCAGTAAAAGGAATTAAACACGAAAAACCAAAATATAATCTGAATAACGGCGGTTACTAATTATGATTGCTGAATTAGGTTATTTATCGTTAACGCTAGCGCTAGCGTTTGCGATATTACTCAGTGTTTATCCTATGTATGGTGCTGTTAAAGGTAATTTACGCCTAATGCAAAGTGCACCATCGTTTGCCTTAGCGCAGTTTATTTTTACTGCGCTTTCATTTGGTATCTTAATTTACGTCACCTTAATTGATGATTTTACAGTGGCATATGTGGCGAGCCACAGCAGTACTACATTACCTTGGTATTACAAAGTTACCTCTACCTGGGGTGGTCACGAAGGTGCTGTATTGCTTTGGGTGCTTATGCAAACAGGCTGGACTGCCATTGTGGCATTTGCCTCTAAATCATTACCATGGCAGTTGCGCGCTCGCGTATTGTCGATTTTAGGCTTCCTAGGACTTGGTTTTATTCTCTACACGCTTCTGATGTCGAGTCCATTTGAGCGTTTATTACCTTACTACCCAATTGAAGGTCATGATTTAAATCCATTGTTACAAGATCCAGGCATGATTATTCACCCGCCATTACTGTATATGGGTTATGTAGGTTTATCGGTGTCATTCGCATTTGCGATTGCGGCGCTTTTAATGGGTAAGTTAGATAATACCTGGGCAAAATGGTCACGTCCTTGGACTATGGCCGCGTGGTTGTTCTTAACCCTTGGTATTACAATTGGTTCTTGGTGGGCCTATGCCGAGCTTGGCTGGGGCGGCTGGTGGTTCTGGGATCCAGTTGAAAACGCATCACTAATGCCATGGCTTGTTGCTACTGCACTTATTCACTCACTTGCGGTAACTGAAAAGCGTGGTGTGTTTAAGTCGTGGACGGTGTTACTAGCAATTGCTGCGTTCTCACTCACACTGCTTGGTACATTTATAGTGCGCTCGGGTATTATTGTATCGGTACATGCCTTTACTACTGATCCTGGTCGTGGTTCATTTATCTTATCTTTCCTTGCTATCGTTGTAGGCGGAAGCTTATTACTTTATGGCTTAAGAGCAGGCACAGTTGAATCAACATCACGTTATAAACTGTTCTCTCGCGAAGTGGCCCTTTGGTTAAACAACTTATTACTATGTGTTGCGACGCTCATTGTGCTTCTTGGTACATTACTTCCTATGGTGCACAAAGAACTCGGTATGGGAACAATTTCCATTGGTGTGCCTTTCTTTAATCAAATGTTTTTTTACTTGCTAGTGCCATTTTCGCTGTTACTTGGCTTAGGGCCAATGCTGCGCTGGAAACAAAACCAGTATTCACATTTGATGAAAAAGTTAGTTGGCGCGTTAGTTGTGACAACAGTGATTACGTTTGCTTGGCTTTACTCAAGTTATGAAAATGTTTCAACCACAACTCTTGTCGGTGTCTTTTTTGCACTTTGGGTTTGTTTAACTGGTGCTATCGACTTACTTGAGAAATTGAGTAAAGAGGGTGCTTCAATCGCAAAATTGGGTAATAGTTTTTGGGCAATGCACACAGCGCATTTAGGCTTTGCTTGTGTTGTGCTCGGCGTAACATTAACGTCTGCTTACTCGGTTGAAAAACAAGTTAAAGTGAACCCTGGTGAGCAAGTCCAATTAAATGATTACAGCTACCGCTTTGAAGGTGTAAAAGTTGTAACGGTATTTAAGGATAACCAGAAAGTCACTGAGCTCTATGCAGAAAAGCGTCAATACGATGTGGGTATGCAAGTGATGACGGAAGCTGCAATTGATGCCAAATTAAGCCGAGATTTATACCTTGCGCTTGGTGAGCAACTTAGCAACGGTGCATGGGCGTTACGGATTTATGAAAAACCGTTTGTACGTTGGATGTGGTTAGGTGGTTTCCTAATGGCCTTTGCAGGCTTATTTATGATGTTAGATAAGCGTTACCGCCGTAAAACAGCTGTAGCTGCTGAAGTAAAAGGAGTTACTGCATGAAAAACAAAAGCTTAATGTTGGTTCCTTTTATTATTTTCGCAGTGTTATGTGTATTTTTACTAAAAGGCTTATTTGGCAATCCAAAGGAAATTGAAACAGGGCGTTTAGGTCAAACAATGCCTGCGTTTAATTTACCGGATTTAATGGATGAAAATAAACGTTGGACAGACAAAGACCTACTTGGTGAAGTGTATTTATTGAATGTGTGGGGCACTTGGTGCCCGACCTGTTTAATTGAACTACCTTATTTAACCAAGCTTCGCGGCCAAGGTGTTAAAATAATCGGCTTATACTATGAGCAAAACTACGATCCCGATTTTGGCGACGTGTTTGACTTGCCTGCATTACAACGTGAGGTTAAGGGCATGTTGTCACGCACCGGTGATCCGTACCAGTTTAACATTTTAGATCTTAATCGTACCCTCGCGTTAGACCTAGGCGTTTCAGGTGCACCAGAGCATTTCCTGGTGGATAAAGACGGTAAGATTATCCTGCATCACACCGGTGATATTAATGAACGAGTATGGCGTGCTAAATTTGCACCTAAGCTATTAGAGCTCCAGTAATGAAGAAGTTTTTAATTGTGTTATTAACGATTTTCTCGGCACATTTATTTGCTGCAGAAAATCAATATCAGTTTAACAGTGCTCAAGAAGAGCAACTGTTTCGTGAGCTAACGGCTGAGCTGCGCTGCCCTAAATGCCAAAACCAGAATATTGCCGATTCGGATGCGGTTGTGGCTAAAGATTTACGTGAAAAAGTACTGCAGTTGGTGCAAGAAGGGAATGATAAAGACCAAGTGGTTGACTATATGATTGACCGCTATGGTTATTTTGTTCACTACAAACCACCTGTAACACCGCTCACGTTATTACTTTGGGTATTACCATTGGGTTTCGTTTTTCTCGGTTTTGTTTTTATTTTGTTTAAGCAAAAGAAACAGGCGAAAAACAGTGCACAGTGGAGCGATAGTGACGAGCAAAAACTGGCAAAACTTATTGCCAAGTATAAGGAACCAGC
Source organism: Pseudoalteromonas sp. G4 (assembly GCF_028875915.1). Taxonomy (GTDB): domain Bacteria; phylum Pseudomonadota; class Gammaproteobacteria; order Enterobacterales; family Alteromonadaceae; genus Pseudoalteromonas. Next base: position 63,148 of record NZ_JAPEHW010000005.1, on the reverse strand, counting down.
ATGATTACGTCGTTTTATTTTTATGCTGCAACCCTTGTAGTAGTTGGTTTGTTTTTCGTGGTTTTTCCATTCACACGTAAAGAAAAAGCAATTAAAACCAACCCAAATGCTAATGCTTTACGCATTTCTGATTATGAATCGCGACTCGAAGAGCTATCGCAAGAAGTCGATACAGGCAAACTTAGCGAAGAAGCTTATAACATTGCAGTAATTGAGCAAAAACAAGCACTGTTACAGGAACTAGCGCCTGAGCAACAGCTTAATCAGCGCGGAAATCGCTCGGTAATAGCATTAACTGCTAGCTTGTTCACCGTGACTTTTTGTGTCGTCTTTTACTTGATGACAGGTAGCTTTAATTTACTTACACAATGGCAAGAAGCAAAAGATAACTTACCAGAGCTAGGTAAACGTGCTGTTTTACAGCAGGGTGAACCACTGTCTAATAACGAAATGCAAGAGCTTGCTTTAGGGCTTCGCACCAAACTTGCTGAGCAAGGTGATGATGAAATGGCATGGCTTTTATTAGGCCGTATTATGCTGATGTTAAATGATTTTGAATCAGCAAATATGTCATTTGAGAAAGCCATCGCGATGAATCCTAAAAATGTGAATGCATTGGTGAGTAAAGCGCAGGTACTAATGCTAGAAGGATCTGAGCTTTCTATTAGTAAGGCTGCAAAAGTAGTATCTAATGTACTTAAAATTGAACCTAGTAACTCAGATGCACTTTCGATGTTGGCATTAATTGCCTATGAGCGTGGTGATTGGCAACAGTCGCTAGCAGCTTTTGAGCTTATTCTAGGGCGTATGTCAGAGACTAACCCAAGTTATGCGATGTTGAGTGCCCGTGTTGAAGAGCTAAAGGCTAAAGTAGCTCAAGAAACTAACACTTCTAAACAAAATTCACTTGGACAAGGCCTTGCTGTCACGGTAAATATTACACTTGCTGATGAACTGAAAGATAAATTGCCACGTAATGGTGTGTTATTTGTTTTTGCAAAAGCAGAAGTTGGCCCGCCGATGCCATTGGCTGTTGTAAAGCAGGCAAATTGGCAGTTGCCTTTGCAAGTCACTTTATCTGAAAGTGATGCAATGGTAGCAGGCATGACGTTTGCTGAGTTTAAGCGTGTTAAAGTTGTCGCACGAATTAGTAATGACGATAAGGTTGATACGCAAGCAGGCGAACTTGAAGGGCAGACTAACGGTTTCGATATCGAACAAGTCAATCAAGTAGAATTAACAATTGATACATTACTCTAAGTTATAATAGGGATTCTGAGTGCTTAATCAAAAATGCCAAATGATCATCACCTTGATAGTGGTATGGGGTTGCCTACTGCTAACAGGGTGTGCACAGGTGCCGCCTGAAAAGGAAGACGCACGCGACCCATTGCAGTCAATCAACAGACCAATTTATGATTTTAATATGGATGTGCTTGATGCATACATGTTAAGGCCTGTTGCAGTCGGTTATAGCAAAATTACGCCGCAACCTGTTCGTAATGGTTTAGTTAATGCGACTAACAATCTTGATGCCCCAATTGATGCGACAAACTCCTTATTACAAGGAAAGGTGTCAAATTCAGGTGTGAATGTTGCGCGTTTTTTGGTGAACTCAACAGTAGGTCTGTTTGGAATTTTTGATGTTGCCTCAGAAATTGGTTTGGTTGAAGAAACAGAAGACTTTGGCCAAACCTTAGGTGTTTGGGGGGCAGGCAATGGTGCATACTTGATGTTCCCGGCTTATGGTCCAAGCACTGTGCGAAATATGTCAGGTGATATGGTGGATGCCTTTGTGTTACCGAGTTTAACGCTCGGTACGCCTGTGACGATTGGTAAGTGGGTAATTAAGGTGTTAGAAGCGCGTGCATCACTGATCCCGCAAGAGGCCTTATTAAACGAATCACTCGACCCTTATTTGTTTATGAAAGACATTTATTTGCAGCGTCAACTTTACGAGCTATATGATGGTAACCCACCGTTACCTGAAAAAGAAAAGACGCAAGAAGAAACAGCGAATGATGACTTTTTTGAAAGTCTATAGCTTAACTTTTGATATAAAAAAACCGACGTCAACGTCGGTTTTTTTATTGATAAGTAATGTAATTATTTACTCATCGTATCCATTTGGATATTAGCCCACTGCAGAGCATCGTGGTAAGCAGTTGGAATTTCATCAGAGTTAAGCTTAAGCTGCGCTTGAATTTCGTTTGCTTCGTTCCACATCGCTTTCTCATAAGCTTCTACTAAGCCTAAGTACTCTGCAAGACGTCCTTCACGTTTTAAGATAGCAAGCTTAATCTCTTCTGACAGCGGAAGCTTCTCTAAAATAGATTCCATTGACTGATCTAAAATACCATCAATTAACGATAGCATGCCTGTTAAGAATGCCTTTGAAGATTCTTGATATTGGCCTGCTTGCTCTGAAAGTAGTTCAGCAAACTTTGCTCTGGTTAAACATAAACGCATTAACTCAGGTGGCTTGTCTGAGGCAACTTGTGCTGTGAATAGCACTGATAAAAAGCGTTTTAATTCTTCAACACCCAAAACAACTAGCGCTTGCTTGATAGTGCTTATTTCAGCGCGGCGCTTAAATGCAGCAGAGTTTGAATAACGCAGAAGCTTGTATGATAAGTTTACATCACGCTCAAAAACTTCTGTCACTTTCTTTAAGTCCATTTCTGGGCTTGATGTTTGATAAAGTAGCTCTGCAAGCGTCATCTCGTTAGGCGCTAAAGCACGGCTTTGCACAACTTCTGGCTTAGCAAAGAAGAAGCCTTGGAAGTAGTGAAAACCAAGTTCCATCGCTTGTTCAAATTGCTCTGGTGTTTCTACTTTTTCTGCAAGAAATTGAATACTTGGAAAATCTTTGGTTTGTTCAATGATTTCTTTGATCTGCTCAATTGAAGTATCGAGCCAGTCAATTTTAATGATGTCGACAAAAGGATAAAAGTGACGCCACACAGGTGCATGTTTATAGTCATCAAGGGCAATGGTATAGCCCATTTCTTTTAATTCTTTTACTGCAGCTAGTAAACGTTTACCAGGTTGCACGGTCTCTAAAATTTCGACAACAACTTCTTTGGTGCCTAAGGTTTTTGCATAACCCTTAACTAATGTTTCAAGCGTAAAGTTGATAAATGCGGGTTTATCTCCCGTCATATCTTCTAGCCCTAGGCTTAGCTGGCTTCCTTCTATAAGGCGCGAAGTTGCTTCGTCTTCATTAATATTAGGAAAAACATTTTCTAAACTGTCTCTAAAGAGTAGCTCATAGCCAATTAATTCTTTATTACGGTTTAAGATAGGCTGTCTCGCTGCATAAAAATACATAAAAGCAGAGGTCCTGTGTGTTGTCTTGTGTTTTTTTATGATCTGAATATAGGATAATTGAGTGTGTATTTCACCTACTTTTGGTTATTTTTTCGTAGGTGAATTAATTTGACGCACTACCAATTGCTTTTATCGCAAGAAATAAACAAATCAAAGTAATGTTTTGATATAGTGAAATATTATGACATCTCGCATTCATTGAGAAAATGCGAATAAAGTACCAAGTTGGGTATGTGGGAGAGTTACTTTGGAGTTTGGCACCATTTTTTCGTTAGGGCTATATTTTGTAGTCATGTTGGGCATAGGCCTTTATGCCTATAAAAAATCGACCAGCGATGTATCAGGCTATATGCTAGGGGGGCGCAATCTAAGCCCGAGTGTTACTGCTTTATCTGCAGGTGCGTCTGATATGAGTGGCTGGATGCTAATGGGCCTTCCAGGTGCAATGTATTTATCGGGCTTAAGCAGCGCCTGGATTGGCATTGGCTTAATTATTGGTGCTTACCTAAACTATTTAATTGTGGCGCCGCGTCTTCGCAGCTATACCGAGCTTGCCAATGATTCAATTACCTTACCGGACTTTTTTGAAAATCGTTTTAATGATGATAAACGCATTTTACGCGTGATTTCATCTTTGGTAATTATTATTTTCTTTACACTGTATACTTCGTCAGGTGTTGTAGCTGGCGGCAAGCTATTTGAATCAAGCTTTGGCATGAGTTACGAGTTAGGTTTGTATGTCACAGCAGGTGTTGTTGTGGTGTATACATTGTTTGGTGGCTTTCTAGCGGTGAGTCTAACCGATTTTGTTCAAGGCTGTATTATGTTTTTGGCACTTGTTTTGGTGCCGATAGTGGTGCTTACTGAAGTTGGTGGATTATCAAATGCTGTGACAACAGTTGAGCAACTAAATCCTTCATTATTGAGCTTTGTTTCTGGTGTGTCTGTACTAGGTGTGATTTCTGCAATGGCATGGGGCTTAGGTTATTTTGGTCAACCACATATTATTGTACGCTTTATGGCGATTCGCTCAGTTAAAGACTTACCAATCGCCAGACGTATCGGTATGAGCTGGATGATTGTCTCATTAATAGGTGCGTTAGCTACTGGCTTTGTTGGTGTCGTGTATGTGAATCAAACGGGCACAGAATTAAAAGACGCTGAAACAATTTTTATTTTACTTTCACAAGTATTGTTCCACCCTCTGATTGCTGGCTTTTTACTGGCTGCAATTTTAGCGGCAATTATGAGTACCATTTCATCGCAGTTATTAGTGACATCAAGCTCATTGACTGAAGATATTTATAAAGCATTTTTTAACCAGCAAGCCTCTCAAACGACTTTAGTAATGGTTGGACGTATTTCGGTATTAGTGGTTGCTTTACTTGCTATTTTCCTTGCATATGACCGAGACAGTTCTATTTTGAGCTTAGTGAGTAACGCTTGGGCTGGTTTTGGTGCGGCATTTGGACCTGTTGTGATTCTTAGCCTTTATTGGTCACGCATGACCAAACAAGGCGCCCTTGCAGGGATTATCTCAGGAGCAGCGACTGTGTTACTTTGGATCTACTTACCAATCACTGTAAACGGTGAGAGCTTAAGCAGCTTAATGTATGAAATTGTTCCTGGTTTTGTTATTGCTAGCATTGCAATAGTAGTTGTCAGTAAACTATCAAATGAACCAAGCGAAGAACAAATAGCACTGTTTAATCAGGTACGTAATAGCCAGTATAAAACAGCAACAAGTTTGAAGGATTATTGGGCATGAAAAGTGTGATGTGGCGTTGTGTGCTTATTTGTTTAATGGTGTTTTTTGGCTCTGCTATTGCAGAACCAAAAAACGAAGTAACCGTTAAGGATTTACTTGAGCAAGAAGAAGCAGAGCTACAAGTACAACCAACAAAAGAGTTAAATGCATTTGTTGGTTGGGACACTCTTGGGCGCGAAACGCCACGCACCAGTATGCAAGGATTCTTAACAGCAGCTCGTCAGTTGGACTACCAAAGCGCATCTGATTACCTTGATTTCAGAAATTTGCCGTTTACTGTGGCTGACGATCAAAAAGCCGAAATAGCCCGCCAACTCCATGTCAGTTTGGACCGAGCTCTGTGGATTGATATTGATGGTCTTTCAGGTGATTTACTTGGGAAATTACCTGAAAATGTACCTGATTATCGAGATTTAGTGGGCACGATTGATACACCTGAAGGCACAGTGCCCGTTTTATTGCAGCGTATTCCAAGTAGCAATAATAAACGCATTTGGAAAATATCAAATGCAACAGTAGCGAAAGTACCCCTGTTAGATAAGTATTATGGTTACAGTGAAATAGGTGAGTGGTTATCAATGCATCTGCCTAATTATCGCTTTATGGGCGTGATGCTTTGGCAGTGGCTTTATTTTGCCGTAATGTTTGCTATTTATATCGTTGCAGTGTGCCTGGCTTATTGGGTACTAAGCAAAATAGCGCAGTTAGCAAATTTAAAATTAGCTTATTACCTCAATTTTTTATACGGCCCTCTTAGCTTTTTAACGGCTACGATTTTAACCCGTAACTTTTCTGACTCATCTAATGTCACCTTTGCAGTGAAAGCGGTTGCTGAAGCTTCCACCATTTTGATTTTAGCTTGGCTGTGGTTTTTATGGCGAGTTGTTGAATTAACTAAAAGTAAGTTATCTGAAAAGCTGATTGCTCAAGGTAAAGAACACGCTACCTATTTATTACGCCCTGCGTCAAATGTATTTAAAACATTGCTGGTAATAGCGGCTATATTAATTTGGTTGGAAAACTTAGGTTTTAGTGCAACGACTATCATGGCTGGCCTCGGTATTGGTGGCTTGGCTGTTGCTTTAGCTGCACAAAAGTCTGTCGAAAATCTAATCGGTGCGATTACCTTATATTCGTCCACGCCGGTAAAAGTAGGTAACTTATGTCGTATCGGTAAATTTGTGGGCACGGTAGAAGAAATTGGTCTTCGTGCAACACGTGTTCGTACCATTGAGCGTACAGTGGTGTATATTGCTAATGCTAAGTTTATCGATATGGAGATTGAGAATTTTTCCGAGCGTGAAAAAATGGCATTTAGACCGAATTTATTGCTTGAAATGCCCGAATCGAATGAACAATTAACAGAGTTTAATACCGCTCTTAAAGCGCTACTCGAACAGCATGAATTAATTGATGAAAGCCCTTGCCGTGTTTATTTTAAAGGTTTTAGCCCATTTGCTGTTGAGTTGTATGTATTGTCTTATATTACAACCACAGATTTTGAAACCTATCTGGAAGTAAGTGATGCACTTCACTTCGAAATCATGAATTTATTACATCAACATAAGCTAAAATTGGCTGCTCCTGAATTGTTACAAGCGTAATAATGTAAACTGTTTGTAACCTGGTTGCGGCCATTTGTCCTTTCTTTAAATATAGTTTTTTAGACTTTTTTTGCTATTTTGCTGCTAAAAGATGAAAAAAAGATCACTTAGGCTATATTTCATATTCGATCTACTGAAACTTTTCAAGGGCATATGTCCTTCTGAAAAGGTGGCGATTTGTATTATTTTTGCCGCAAATGGATAAGGGTGTAAACAATATGTTAACCGCTGGGTTGGCTGTTGCGGCGCTGCTCAACCCGCAGTATTAAGTACTCGTATTGAAGGGTCCGCGTTTTAACGTGAAAAGTTGAACTTCGCCATTCACTTTAAAAGGATACAAGCATGATTTTGACACTACTGATGACAACAAAGTAGGTCAAATCAAACGTTTTATTTTGAGTGCACAAGGTTTTAAACCACCATGAAATATCTACAAAAGTCCAAGCTAGCTAAATTAATTCAAGGCTCACTATTTTCTTCTTTAGTTGTATCAGGTGCAGCATTTGCACAAGATGAAGAAGCAGGTGCTGCGTCATCTCAACTGGAAGTAATACAAGTAACTGCACGTAAGCGTGTTGAAAATGCTCAGGAAATTCCTGTAGCTGTATCAGCTCTTCAAGGTGATAACCTAGATGCTTACAGCTCTGCTGGTATGGATATTCGTTTTATGAATGCGAAAATTCCAAGTTTATCAGTTGAGTCTTCATTTGGTCGTACTTTCCCACGTTTTTATGTGCGTGGTTTAGGTAACACTGACTTCGATCTAAACGCATCTCAGCCTGTATCGTTAGTAGTTGACGATGTTGTTCAAGAGAACCCAATTTTAAAAGGTTTCCCTGTTTTTGATATCGAACGTATCGAAGTACTTCGTGGTCCACAAGGTACGCTGTTTGGACGTAACACGCCTGCAGGTCTTGTAAAGTTTGACTCAGTAAAACCTTCTCAAGAATTTGATGCATATACATCACTTTCTTACGGTACGCGTGGCGCAATGGATTTTGAAGGTGCTGTAGGTACAGGCCTTACTGATAACATCTCAATGCGTGTTTCGACGCTTTGGCAAGAAAAAGATAACTACATCGATACAGTAGCACCGGGTGCTGAACAAAAAGATGTTTTAGGTGGTTACAGCGAAAAAGCAGCACGTGTTCAGTTCCTTTATGAAGGTAACGACTTCACTGGTCTTTTAAACCTACGCTACCGCGACCTTGATGGTGAGCCAATTGTTTTCTACGGTAACTTAATGGATGTGGGCTCAAACAAAATTCGCGCGGGTTGGAAAGATGATGTTGTTCATCACGATGCAGCGAAAAATGCAACACAACAAGTTGAAACACAAGGTGTTAGCTTAAAGCTTGAGTGGGACTTAAATGAGCACACAATTACAAGTATTTCAGCTTGGGACAGCGCAGAAATTTATTCTCGTGCTGACGTAGATGGTGGTTACGGTTGTGGCTTCTGTGGCATGGAAACTGGCCATGGTTTTATTCCGTTTTCAGCAGAAAGTGCGGATGCTATTCCTGATCATGACCAAATCACGCAAGAACTTCGCCTATCAAGTAACTTTAGCGGCGATGTAAACTACCAAGTAGGTGTGTTCTACTTTGATGAAGATTTAACAATCGAGAGCTTCAGCTACGATACGTTAGCAAATGGTGTTCAAAACGGTTATGCGGTGCAAAACCAGCAAACGAAAGCATGGGCATTATTCGGCTCTGTTGATTACACTGTTAGCGACGATTTAAAAGTAACAGCTGGTCTTCGTTATTCAGATGATGATAAAGACTTTGTTGCTGAGCGTATTCAAGGTCCATTCGGTTCAGGTACTGCAATGGGCACAGCAAACCCAAGTGACGAACACGTTTCATGGGACCTATCTGCAACTTATAAATTAACAGATGATGTTAACTTATTTGCTCGTGCTGCAAACAGCTTCCGTGCACCAAGTATTCAGGGGCGTATCTTATTTGGTAATGAAGTAACTGTTGCTGAATCTGAAACAATTAACTCTATTGAAGCGGGTATTAAGTCAGATGTATTAGATGGCCGTGGTCGTTTAAACATGACGGTATTCTACTATCAGATGGACGATCAGCAATTAACAGCGGTAGGTGGTGACTCTAACTTCAACCGTTTATTAAATGCTGATAAAACAACTGGCTACGGCTTTGAAATGGACTCTGAGTGGGTGCTTGCAGATAACTTCTTTGCAACATTTAACTTAAGTTACAACAACACTGAGCTTGATGACGAGACATTATATCTACCAGGTTGTTTCGGCTGTACAATCACAGATCCTATGGTTGAAGGCAAAGGCTACAGCATCGATGGTAACAGCTTACCACATGCACCAGAGTGGATTGCTAACTTCACATTACGTTACAGCAAAGAAATCGGCGATGGTGAATTCTTCGCATACACTGATTGGTCATACCGCAGTGAAATCAATTTCTTCCTTTACCACTCGGTTGAGTTTACAGGTGAAGCATTATTCGAAGGCGGCTTACGTACAGGTTATAACTGGGCGTCTGGCGACAACGAATATGAAATTGCAGCGTTTGCACGTAACTTAACTGACGAGCGCGTTGTGATTGGCGGTGTTGATTTCAATAACAACACAGGTATTGTGAATGAAGGACGCTTTGTAGGCATCGAGCTTAAAGCAAAATTCTTCTAAGAATACTTTACAACAAAACAAAAAGCCCATCATTTGATGGGCTTTTGTTTTTAAGCTAAATAGACTTTTAGCTCAATTTGCATTAAGTACTTTCCAATCAGCTGTAAGCGGATGATTTATGCCAACAGATTGATAGGCTGTTTCAATTTTATTTTGTTGGTGTAACTGTTTTAACCCAGCGTTAATCGCTTTGGCGATACGTTGATGGTTTGGAAAGTGGGTCGAAATTGCATAGTGGCGACTATCCCATAACACAGCCTTTATATTTGGAATAGGCAACATCTCTTCATAGCTTAAATCACTTTCGCTTACCCTAAAGTGAAGCAAGGTGTAATCGGCAATCTCACTTTTCACTAATCTTTTCATATTTGGAAACGATTCTATATGTGCCAATTTGTTTGGTTTTAACTGATTGATTGTGTGCCAGTCTGCTGTCCAAAAACGATTTGAAATTGCGGTAAGCCTTGAAATATCATCGGTGGTTTGTGCTTTAAGTGCTTTGTCATTGTTTTTAGAGGTGTATAAACCAACATCGTAGTCACCTTTATTGATAACTGCTTTGCTGGCAAGCAATGACTCTGGATGGGCATTTATGTCAGACAACCATAAGGTATCAGCGCTCATAGCAAATTTACCACTATTGAGAAGATCGATATTACGACCATAAACAGAATTGTCGAAATACTCTAAGACGCGCCTGATTAAGTAAGATAACATCAACTAAGTCACGCCCTTGCGGTAAATTTGAAAAATCGTTAAGAGTGAGAATATTGGTTTGTTTGCTTAAACGCTCGAGGTGAAGTTTAACATCTTCTGCAATTAAAACCGGGACATTGATAAGGTTTGGAACATTGACTTCGCTTTTTACCACGAAGCTTACAACTGAAAAAAGCAATACTAAAAATCTTTGCAACCACATATTCTACACACAAAACTGCTTAGTTATGCACTATACTACCAGCTTAAGAATAATTATGCAAGTTTTGTCGATAGCCAGTTTTCGACTACTTTATATTTATTTAAAATATGCTAAAGTCTGCGCGCTTATAAAGAGGAGAAAGCTATGTCTGCGTTTTGGAATTATCGTGTAATTGAATGTCCAAGTGATGAAGGTACATTATTTCAAGTACATGTTGTTGAATATAACATTAATGGTAAAGCAGTAAATTGGTCTGAAACTGCTGAGGGGTCATTCGGTACAACCCTTGAAGGCTTAGCGCAAGATATTGAACGCCAAAAACAAGCGTTAGAAAAACCAGTGCTGACAGTAAAAAGGTTAGCCCGTGGTTATGAATTAGTGGAAGTAGAAAGTGGTGATTTAGCATCATCGCCTGTTCCAGAATCATTACAAGAGCAAAACTAAATGTCTTTGCGAGCAATTTATTTTGACTTAGACGGCACTTTGGTTGATTCAGAGCACTTACATGCAGTTAGCTGGAACAAAGTGCTTAGTGAGTTTGGCTTAATGTTTTGTGAAGATGAATTTTGCCAGCAATTTGCAGGCAAACCAACACTAGAAGCTGCCAAAGTAATTGTTCGCGAACATGGCTTAGACATTGCCCCAAGTGCACTTGCCAATCTTAAGCATGTGGTTTTTTCTGATATTTCGAAATCACAGTTACCAGACTTATTGGCAGGTGCAAAAGACTTACTCACATGGTGTAAAAAGCAAGGCTTAAAACTGGCATTAGTAACAGGTAGTGCAAAAGCCGAAGCGTCTGCAATTTTATCAGGGCATAACTTAACACCGTTTTTTGATGTGATTTATACCCGTGATGATGTTGAATTGCCAAAACCACATCCTGAGCCTTATTTATCAGCCATTACTCACTTTGCTTTAACAGCTGAAACAGGCCTTGCTATTGAAGATACAGTTACAGGCTCAACGAGCGCTAAAGCTGCTGGGTTATTTACTGTGGTGGTTCCTAACAAATACAGTATCTCTGCGGATTTTTCTCATGTAGACGAATGCTGCAACGATTTAATGGCAGTTAAGACGCTTATTGCCAGCAAACTTTAAATAATCCGATACACTTATAAGAGCCAGTAAAATTTCAAGGAGGAAATGATGGCTCTCAAATCCCTAATATTCTTTTCTTTATGTTGTTATCGCATTGTCTTTGCAATGGAAGTACAACTGGCAAACAGTTACCAGCAGCAAAGTGTCGCTAATTACTTGGTCAGTGAAAAACTAGATGGGGTAAGAGCAATTTGGCGTAACAAACAGCTTGTAACACGTAATGGTAAGCAAATTAACGCTCCGAGTTGGTTTACTGAGCATTGGCCAGATACTTGGCTTGATGGCGAGCTTTGGAGCAAACATAACGATTTTGAATTTATAGCCAGTACAGTGTTAGATCACAAGGCAAATCAAGAGGCATGGCAGAATATAAAATTCTTTGTATTTGATATGCCAGACACTTCAAATCCTTTTATAAAACGATATCAAAACTACCGTTCAATCATCAGCGAGAGCAAATCAGCATACCTTGTTGCCATCGAGCAATTTCAATTTTCAACAGATGACCAATTAGCGCAATTTTATCAAACACGTTTAGATGAAGGCGCAGAGGGGGTAATGCTGCACGCAAAAAATGCCCTGTTTAGCGTTGGACGAAGCGCTAATTTACTGAAATATAAGCCACATCAGGATGCCGAAGGTGTAGTTGTTGGCTATAGCGCGGGTAAAGGAAAGTATAAAGGGCTCGTTGGTGCTTTAATTATTGAGCTTGAAAATGGTGATAAACTAAAACTCGGAAGTGGTCTTTCTGATCAACTGAGAAGTACACCTCCTGCTATTGGCAGCAAGGTCACTTATCGCTACAACGGGTTTACCAAATATGGTAAACCACGATTTGCGAGATTTTTACGCCAAAGAAAAGAAGAGTAAAACTTAGTCCAATCGATTAGCAAGGTAGTTATGATAATCTGGAATTGTGCGATTTATTTTCTCAGACATCATCTGACTGGCTATCAGCATATCAGCTGTTGCTTCGTTACAAGCGACCGGAATGTTCCAAACGGCAGCTAGTCTTAAAAGTGCTTTCACGTCAGGGTCGTGAGGCTGAGAGGCTAAAGGATCCCAAAAGAATATCAGCAGATTTACTTCATGTTCGGCGATTTTTGCCCCAAGTTGTTGATCACCACCCATAGGGCCGCTCAATAATTTTTCTACTTGCAGCCCGGTAGTTTTCTCAATGAGGTGGCCTGTAGTGCCGGTACCATATAAATTATGCTCTGCAAGAATGTTTTTATGCTTTTCACACCAAGCGCCTAAGGCTGCTTTTTTACCATCATGAGCGACTAATGCGATGCTTTTTTTAGCAGGAATTGCAGTGATAATTTGGTCCATTTGTTAACACCTTAAAATACTTCGAGCACCAAGCGTAACCCTAATAAAATAAAAATACCACCGGCAATACGGTCAATCCATTGTTGTGCACTTGGGTGATGTTTGAAATAGCCTGCAATCTTGTTTCCACTTTTTACATAAAATACATCAATAGGAAATGCCAAAATAGGGTAGAGCAATCCAAATATCAGTAACTGTAACCACACTGGTGTAGCTAATGTGCTATCAGCAAATTGGGGAATAAACGCGAGAAAAAATAAGGCAACTTTCGGATTAAAAATCTCAGTAAGCATTGCTTGAACAAAAATGTTCTTTTCTTTTTTACCTGATAGTTCACAGTGAATAACCTCTGGTTGACGTAGACTATCAATAATACTGGTTACGCCAAGGTAAATAAGATACAAAGCACCTAGCCAAAGTACTGCTTGGTATGCAAGCTCAGATGTTTTTAATATTACGCTCAGCCCTGCAACAGCCAGTATTGTGTGAACAACCCCCGCCGCGGCAAAACCAAATGCCGTTTGCATTCCTGCGACTTTGCCTTTTGCAAACGTTTGCGCCATTAAAAACGCGTTAGATGGCCCCGGTGAAACTGCCAACAAAAAACTGAGGGTAATAAATGATAAAAGAGATTCAAAGTTAATCATGATTTTTATTAGTTATATGAAGGAATTGGAGTGTTTTCAAACTGTTTTAAGTTAATTAAAAACGGTAAAACACTTAACAGGTGTAATGCAATAATATACGGGATAGCAAGTGGCAGATATTGAGTTAGACTAACTATTAGCCCCGCACCACTCATTTGCATCATACCGAGTAATGCTGATGCTTTACCCGCATGCTGTTTAAATGGCGCGAGCGCGTTGCCAGCTGCTGCACCCATGGTAAATGAAAACCCCACGGAACCAATAAATATCGCACACATAAAGCTAGCTACATTAGCAAATGTTAGCTGAAACACCACCACTAAACTTGCAGCCATGACCATCAATATTAAACCACACATTAGCGCAAGTGATGTTGCACGTTTAATTAATTGTGGAGCAAGAAAACTGGCAATAATACTGACAGTGGCATTGATGCTGAACCAAAAGGTAAAACGCTGTTCACTGAGCCCGTGTTGATTAATTAAATAGTTTGGCGCTTGTGCTACAAACGCCAAAATTGCACCCATAGCCAACATACAAATAGTGGCATTAAAAAGAAAAGTTGGGTGCGTAAAAATTTGCCAGTAAGACACGCTTTTTTCAGCTTTATCTGTGTGGCTCTCAGGTGCGCGTTTTGGAATTGCAAATACCAGCACGGCAAGGCCTATAAGGGCAAAACCAGCTAAAAAGTAAAAATTACTTTGCCAGCCAAATTGCAAGGTTAACCATGCACCTAAAATCGGCGCTAAAGCGGGGATAAAGCACACAATACCATTTAAATAAGAGATTACTTGCGCGCTTTTATTGGCATTATAGTTATCACGAACCAGAGCAAAGGTACTTACAAATGTTGCAGCTGCGCCAATGCCTTGAATTATCCGCGCGAATATAAGTACTGTCACTGTTTCAGCAAAGGCAGCGCACAGAGCGCCTAATAAATACGTTAAAACGCCAAAAATAGCGATTTTTCTGCGGCCAAAGCGATCACTTAGTGGCCCTAAAATTAATTGGGCTAAACCAACACACAACATAAAAACAGTGATGCTTGTTTGAATATGGGTAATTGAGCTATTTAGCTCGGATGCCATCTGCGGCATGGCAGGTAAATAAAGATCGATTGCTAAAGGGCAAAAGATTACAAGCAGTACAAGGGCGAGTTTTAGCATAATCACAACACAATTTTCAGGGGCAGGAATTGTATACGTTATGCTGGGAAGATCCAAGCCTAGCGCGATAGCTAAGGCTTGGCATAAAGGCTTCTACTCAACAATAATTTTGGCAGATTGAATCACCAATTGTTGCTTTGGTTTGCCACCACGGCTACCGTTTTCATTAAATAAATCAAGCACCTTTTCATCACTTACAAGTTTACCAAACACAGTATGTCTGCCATTTAAGTGAGGTGTTGGGCGAAAAGTAATAAAAAATTGGCTGCCGTCAGTATTAGGGCCTGCATTGGCCATACTTAACAGGCCTTTTTGGTCATGTGGTACGAGAGGCTCAAATTCACCTGCGTAACGATAACCAGGAAAACCCTGACCATTGCCAAGAGGGTCGCCACCTTGTGCCATAAAGTCATTGATTACACGGTGAAAGGTAAGTGAATCGTAAAAACCAAGCGTGGTTAAGTAAATTGTGCTCGACGCATGCATTGGAGCTGTCTTATGAAACAGTTCAAATTTCATTTCACCAAGGGTTGTTTGTAACACCCAGTAATATGTTGCATCTTCTGCGAATGTTAACTTTGGTGGAATGGTCAGTTTAGTGCGCCATTTTTCATCATGTTTATCGACTTTTTGCTCAGTGATAAACTTTTCAACTTGTTTAATCGCTGGGTCTTGAAACCAACACGCCGATAAAAATAGAGCGGTTGTAACGGATAACAGTGTATTACGTAACATTTTCATTTAAGCAGGTTTCTTTTCTTTTTTATTTTCTTTTTCTGATACAGGTGCCGCCGGCTTCGCTGTTTGTGTCATCGAGCCTTGAATTGAAGCACCTTCTTGAATGCTGATAGTGTCATGGAAGATATCGCCAACAACCGTTGCAGATTGCTCTAATACGACCTTTTTGGCTTTAATTGTGCCTTTAACTGTGCCTTTTACTATCACTTCTTGGGCGTTTATATCGCCTTCAACACGACCATCACTGCCGATAGTTAAACTTTGAACATTTACTTCACCATTGATACAACCTTCAAGTTGAATGGTGCCTGCGTTATTAATTTGCCCGGTGATTTCAACGTCTGAGGAGATAATAGAAGGGAAAGGGCTTTTTTTCTTATTGGAGAACATTCTCAAATGCCTTAGTTAGTTTTAACGGGTTAATATACTTTTTGTTATGTAAAATTTCGTAATGTAAATGGGTGCTTGTACTGCGTCCTGAGCTACCCATTAGCCCGATAACTTGGTCTTTTTGTACCTGCTGCCCGCGTTTCACATTTACCTTTGCTAAATGGCCGTAACGCGTAACGAATCCATTCTTATGTTCTATTTCAATAAAGTTGCCAAAGCCGCCATTGCGACCAGCACGCTTAACTACACCATTTGCAGGTGCGAAGATTTTAGTTTTATGCCAACCCGCCATATCAATACCTCGGTGCATTGCACGGCGTTTAGAGATAGGGTCAGTACGCAGCCCATACGCACTTGATATATAAAAATCTTTTGCAGGCAGTGAGGTTGGTAACAATGCTAAATTGCTGCTTAGTTGGTTTAAAGTGACAATTTTATCTAATAATTCTTGCTGCTCTTCAGTAAGTACCGAGGTATCAATGGCGTTAAATGGACCACCTTGAGCGCTGGTATTTAACTCAAGTTGCATTATAAAGTCTTTATCTACACCCGCTTTATCAAGCGCTTTAAGTAAGCTTGTTGTACGTGTATTAACAATCTCTGAAAGCATTGCAAAGTGAGCATCTAACTGTTGATTCTCTTTTTCAATATCGCTTTCGATACTTTCTTCTTCAGCCTTTTTGTTTTCAGTATTAGGCTTTGTCGTTTGCGGTTTTTGCTGGTCACCGTTTGCTGTTTCTTTCTCAACAGAGGCGTCATCCGACAGGCTGATAACTGGCTCAGCCCCTGATGTTTCAGTTTGCGCTATTTTTTCTTGTTTTGGTGAAGTGTCCGCTGCAGACTTAGCTTTGTCATCTTTAGATGATTCTTGTTTAGTGGCTTCTTGCTTTGTCTGGAATTCTGTTTGTTGCGCTTCTGGTAATGACTCAAGCATATTAGTCATTATTTGAGACTTTTCATCAATCTGAGAAATTCGATTGGACAATTCGCTGTGTTTTTCTCGATAAGAAAGGTGAAGGGCATCAAGCTCAGTTTGCTTTTGCTCGATGATCTTATCTTGTGCTGTGATGACTTTGTGAAGTTCAACATATTGGTAGCTTGCAGCACCAGCAACAATACATACGGTTAAACCAACAGCAAATAAGCTTATTTGTAACCAACTAGGTAATGTAATGTACTTCACATCACCATTTTGGCGGATCAATAACTGTTTATTTGGAAAAAGTGCTTTTAACATTATGACAACCGATGTAGTTAAATATACTGCCTTGATTTATTATTTTTTGAGCAGGCAAGTTAACCGGTACACGATACCAAGATGTATCGAAAAATCCAGAAAAATTTAGTAATTCATACTAAAGGGTGGGAGTATGGTGGCAATTAGCTTGCCACCATGAAATGCATTTGAGTTTATTTCGCAGGTAGCACAGTGCCTTCTACGCGACCAAAACCAATGCGGTTAAAGCCGTCAGCTTCACACCAACCACGCATAATCACTTTGTCGCCATCTTCTAAGAAAGTACGCTCTTCGCCGTTACTTAATTTGATGGTTTCCTTGCCACCCCGTGATAGCTCAAGCATTGAACCCGCTTCTTCATGCTCTGGGCCAGATTGGGTGCCCGAACCTAACATATCGCCAGGTACAAAGTTACAACCATTTACTGTGTGGTGCGTAACCATTTGTGCAACTGTCCAGTAGCTGTGTTTGAAGCTAGACTCAGATAATTTGCTAGCAGCTACGCCGTCAACACGCATTTTTTCAGATTCAAGTAACACATCCATCTGAATATCAAATGCACCTGCTTCACGGTTGTGCGCTGATTCTAAATACTCAAGTGGTTGCGGGTCGTTAGCATCGCGATGCCACTGAGTGCGGTATGGCGCAAGTGCTTCAGTCGTTACAATCCAAGGTGACACTGTTGATGCAAAGTTTTTCGCAAGGAATGGACCCAGTGGTTGGTATTCCCATGCTTGTAAATCACGTGCTGACCAGTCATTGAAGAGACAAAAACCAAATACATGATCTTCTGCATCAGTAATGCTAATAGCATCTCCTAGCTCATTGCCTTTGCCTAAGTAAATACCAAGCTCTAATTCGTAGTCCATGCGTTTTGCTGGGCCAAATGAGGGTACATCTGCATCAGGTGCTTTTGTTTGACCTTTTGGACGTGGGAATGTTTGGCCTGACACACCAATTGATGATGCACGACCATGATAACCAATCGGAACCCACTTGTAGTTTGGTAATAATGGATTATCTGGACGGAATAAACTGCCTACTGCCGTTGCATGATAAATAGATGTGTAAAAATCAGTGTAATCACCAATATGACATGGTAGTGAGTATTCAACATCAGTTTGTGCTACAAGCGCTGATTCAAGAGCAGATTGGTGAGCTGAACCTTCAGTTAAGGCTTCGCTTAATGCTAAACGAAGTGCTGACCAATGTGCTTTACCCATACCCATAAACTCGTTTAGAGCAGGAGCATTGGCCGCAGTTGCTGCTTCAAGTGCTAAGCCTGTTAACACGCCTGATGCAACGACAGCGTCTAAATCAAGAACGTAATCACCAATGGCAACACCGCCACGGAATTCTTCATTGCTATTTGCTCTACGGAAAACAGCAAAAGGTAAATTTTGAATAGGAAAATCGGTACCGCTCACATTTGCAGACGCAACCCAGCTCTTTAGGTTTACGTCATGTGTTTTATTAATTGCGCTCATAATGCACCCTTTTATTTTTAACTGTTTACTTATATTGCTACACAACAGTTATTTTTAAAGACTTAAAGTGGAAAAAGCAGCATATAAAATTACATGCTGCTTATTGGGCTTATTTGTATTAGGTATTAATTAAATAACACCACGACGCTCTTGGTCGCGCTCAATTGATTCAAACAGCGCTTGGAAGTTACCTTCACCGAAACCACCGTCATCAACACGTTGGATCATCTCAATAAAGATTGGACCAAATAAGTTTTTAGTGAAAATTTGCAGTAAGTAGCAGTCTTCACTTTGGCTATCAACTAAGATTTGATGTTCTTTGATTTTTTCTTTGTCTTCTTTAACCCAAGGAACACGGTCAAAAATTGTATCGTAATAATGATCAACAATATCAAGCGTTGCGATATTTGTCTGGTCTAGTTTGTCTAACGAGCCAACAAGGTCATTTGTTAAAAACGCTAAGTGCTGAACACCTGGACCATTGTATTCATCTAAGTATTCATCAATTTGGTTATTGTTATCGTCTTTACCTTCATTGATAGGAATAGAGAATGTGCCACACGGTGATTTAAGTGCATATGAAAGCAGTGCAGTTTTTTGACCTTTAATGTCAAAGTAACGAACTTCCTCAAAGCCAAATACGTCTTTATAGAAGTTAGCCCAAGTTTCCATTGTGCCTTTGTAAACATTGTTAGTTAGGTGGTCAATACGAAGGAAACCTTTGTCTTCAACAATATTTTGCTCAGCTAGGTCTTCGAAATCATTTTGGTAAATAGAGCCTTTGTTACCAAACACGTCGATGAAGTAGATTAAGCTATCACCGATGCCGTAAATTGCTGGGTATGGTAAGTCTTTGTGCGTTGAATCAGTTGCAGGTTTTGCACCGCGCTCAACTGCTACATCAAATGCTTTTTGCGCATCTTCAACTCGCCAACCCATTGAACAAATAGCTGGACCATGAGATTTAGCGAATTCAGCTGAAAAACCACCACGCTCATTGTTTAGTAAAAAATGAATATCATGCTGGTTGTAATAAGTGATGTCTTTACCTTTAAATTTTTTCAG
Organism: Pseudoalteromonas sp. G4; assembly: GCF_028875915.1. GTDB lineage: Bacteria > Pseudomonadota > Gammaproteobacteria > Enterobacterales > Alteromonadaceae > Pseudoalteromonas. The sequence continues at coordinate 43,687 of NZ_JAPEHW010000005.1, read as the reverse complement.
TTTTGAGAAGCCGAAATCAGCAAAGATTTTGTCCATATAGTCTGCATCTGGCGTTGCGTACTCTGTGAATTCAATACCTAATAAACCTAGTGGGTTATTTGCAGTAGTCATTTTTAGTCCCCTAAAGAGTGAGAGATGGCTTAGTTAGTTGGAGTGGCCAACTCTTTAAACACGATTTGGCTAGATAATTATTCAAAATTGAGCTGAGGGAAAGAGGGCGCTTGTTTTTGTTAAGTAGGCTACTTCGTAAAGTTTTAAATACAAAAATGCAGTATTTGAGTGTATTTTTAGGTAAAGGTAAATTTTTATGGCAGAAAGCAGTAAAAATTTAATAGCAAAATTTTGATTTGTGCGGTTTAAATAACCAAATGGCAAAAATTTAGACTAATAACACAACTTTATGTGAGTACAAAAAATACACTAATTTGTACAGGTTAATTTACAAAAAGGTATTAACACGCAGAGTTGATGATTTAAGGGGCATAAATGCCCCTTAGAATGAATGCTTATTACTTTGCTTTAAAGAATTTTTGGCGTTGCAATAGCCATGGATTAACTGCCATGGTCTTTACGCTCTCACTGTGACGTTCTACTTTCTGATTTAATTCGCGAGTTTGCTGATTAAAACGCAGTGTTTTACTAGGTCCACCAAGTGAGGCAATTTCATCTGCATCGAAACTACGGCCTGCAAATAGTAATGCGTTTAAAAAACCTGGTTCTGTTTCGTAGGTATCATCGGTCAGTAGCAATAAGGTATCGTTTAACGCCCAACGCTCACCAATTTCACCTTCATCCTTTTCACCTGCCAATTCACCATTAATAAATACCTTTAGTACGCCGTTTTCTGGTGCGGCATAAAATACAATGGCAATGCGATACCAGGTATTGGCTTGTAAGTTGCCAAAAAAACCGCTGTCTCGGGTGGTAATGCCAACACCATTGGTATCTCTATCAACAAATAAATCGGCATCATCGTTGTTTAGCGGATCTGTTTGTAACAGCCCTCTAAATTCATTAACGCTTGTTTCTGGCCACATGATATCCATGACTAAGGTGTAGTCTGAGACCTTATTGCTAAAGTAAAAGTCACCGTTAGCTGGTGCGTTATGTTCAAGTTCTAAACCTTGAGATGGGCTATGGCGGCCAAATGCCAGTACACCTGAGTCACCGTCGGGTAAACTTGTAATATTTGCTGATGCAGTAGTGACAAAAGGGCTACGTTCAGGGCCCCAGTTTTTTCCAAGTGGATCAAAGTATTTAAGTTCACCTGGGCCAAAATCTGCATCAAATGGCGCGTCTAAGTTGTTAAAATTCCAAATAGTAATATTGTCATCACGAAGGCAGCTGTTAAGTGGCTGATTGGTATCGATATGCACACATTGACTGGTACGGTGACGGGCATATTGGTCAAGTGCCCACCATGACTCCGATAATGCCGTAGACTCAGGCAGGGTCACAGATGAAAAGAATAGACTGCCATTAAAGGCAGGTCCCTTTTGTAATGCTACGCGGTATGTCTTGTCATTATTAATTGATTTATCAGATGCTAATTTAAAGATCCAATCAGGCTTTGCTAAGCGCATTTGGTTTAGTTCGCTTCCAGTAACGGATACTTCGTAAAGTGCATTGAATCCAGGTGTGTCTGATGGTTGCCTTTCTACATAATAGGTTTCATGGAATTTTTCTTGGGTCAATTTGCCTGGTGTCCAACGATTTTGCACTTGGATTGGATCGAACAAGGCCGCATCAACACCATGAGTAAAAAATGTAGCATTTGCTAAAATTTCAGCAGTTTGATTTTCATTTGGGTAGTTTTCAGAAAATGCAATGGCAGTGTTTGCATCAGGTGCATAGCGCCCCATAATCTGTTCGATACTATTCGCCATTTGCGAGTCAATAACATCTATTGTGCTGGTTAATTGAGTTTTATAGTCATAGTTAGTAAGTGTTTTGTTGATGGTATCGATTGTGAGAGTGAGATCGGTTAAGCCTTGAGCAAAAAAGTTTGGTTGAATTACTAATGCACCATTTTCAAGCGCTTGAATACTTTCACCACCATGAGTGTGCCCACCTAATACCAGATCAACACCGGTAATATTCTCAGCAATACGTGTGTCACCACCTATTCCCATATGACTTAGCATCACCATAAAATCGACATCCTCACGATAAGTGTTGACTATGCCTTGTGCTATGGATGTCCAATCCCAGTTCATCCTAAAGTCCGGAATAAAATCAGGAATAGGTGATGTTTCTAGTGGTTCATCCAATTCATTCCAAGGTACTGATGTCATACCAAAAAAGCCTACTTTAAGGCAGCCAACCTGAACCGCGGCAAAATCAACAGCGGAAAAACCATTTTCGTCATTACCGATATATCGCGTATTACTCGCCAAAACAATAGCATGATCGTCATTGGCATAATTTAGCAGTTGTTCAGGACCCCATGCATAGTCATGATTGCCAACAACACGTACATCAAATTCCATGGCTTTAATGGCATCTACGGTTGCTAGCCCTTGAGAAATTTGCTCTGCAACAGTGCCTTTTTCATAATCATCACCGCCATTAGTGAATATCGTATAGGGTTGTTCAGCTTTGGCATTTTGATAATAGCCTTTAATACGGCTAAATAGTTGCTCCTTGTAGCCAAAGCGAGAATGCAAGTCAGCAACATGAATAAAGCGTAATGATTGTGAAGCTGTGTTGCTATCACAGACTGGTCCTATCGTTTTACTAATCACTAATTCACGCTTTGGCTCAAAAATTACAGCGTATTGACCTAAAAGTAACAGGTCGGCTTTAACGCTTGCTGTCCCTAAACTACTTGTTATGGGGTTCCATACATTGTTTTCTAACCGAGCGATATACACTTTACCTTGTTGGTAATTGGTTAAATCAACAAAAATCTCCATTTGAATGGGGTTGATAAGGGTTTTATCGGTTGGTGATAGGGTGTATGTATTTGAGATGATTTGATAATCATCACTGATTGAAGTGCTTGGCGAAGAGCTTACTTTCAATGTAAAGTCACTGTCGGATGCGCCAACCGGAATGCGTAAGTTCATCAAGCCATTATCAAAATTTGCATTTAAACTCATCGTTGGGCTAATAACACCGCCTTGCTCAAGGTCGGGGACATATACTTTTTCAGTCTCGCCACCGCCACATGCGATGAGGGTCAAACATATCAAGAATAAACTCAGTAACTTGGAAATTTTCACAGATCACCCAAAAGAATTATATTGAGAGTGAAAAATACCATATCTGATAGCTAAGCTTCAATTACACTTCATGACATAAAAAAAAACCGGGCTCATAGCAAGCTATGAGCCCTTTTTTTTAAATAAGTGTATTAGCGAGAAGCCGTCACTTCCAGCTCTTCCTCTAATACTTCTTCTTCTGAATGGTTACGGTCTTCTGCACCGTGCATCCAATCAACAAGTTTATCTGCCATAAAGTACAGTAGAACACCTGAAGCAATTGCAGTAATAAAGATACCGCCGAAGATAGACATAGCATTTGCAAGTTGCTCTTCTTTAGTTGTTTCGCCGTGACCAATAAATGAACCAACGATACCACCAACTTTGTTAGCAATTGCAATAAATAGGAACCAAGCACCCATCATTAATGATGCAATACGCAGTGGAGCAAGTTTAGTTACCATTGATAAACCAATTGGTGATAAACATAATTCACCCATTGTGTGGAAGAAGTATGCACCAACTAACCACCACATGCTTGATTTGTTTGTAGGGTCACCATCCATTTCCATAACCGCACCCATCATAAATACAAAACCAATACCTAATAAGATAAGGCCAAGTGCAAATTTAACTGGTGAATTAGGCTCTTTATTACCAAGACGGATCCAGATAGAGGCAATTACAGGCGCAAATACAACGATGAAAATCGCATTTAATGATTGGAACCAAGTTGTTGGTACTTCAAAACTACCAATGTTACGGTCTGTGTATTCGTTAGTGAAAATGTTCATCAGGCCGCCAGCTTGTTCAAAGCCTGCCCAGAAAACAACAGTGAATAGACCAAGCACCATGATTACCTTGATACGGTCGCGCTCAACAGCAGTTAATGGCTCTTTGCGAACTTCAGTTTGCTTTTCTTTTTCAAGTTTAGCTGCTGGTACAGTACCAATGTTGCCAAGTAGTTTTTGTGCAAATAAGAATTGAATGATAAGTGAAAGTACCATACCGATACCTGCACAGATGAAGCCAGCTTGGTAGTTACCATCATAATGCGCTACTACTGAGCCTACAACGATACCTGAAAGTGCTGCACCTACGTTAATACCCATGTAGAAAATAGTGAATGCGCCGTCACGACGGTTATCACCTTCTTCATAAAGGTCACCAACCATGGTCGAAATGTTGGGCTTGAATAGACCGTTACCAGCAATTAATAGACCTAAGCCCACATAGAAGGCTTCTGTTTCCATGCCCGGCACCCATGCGTGTGGTGTACCTAGCATAAATTGACCAGCGGCCATTAAGAAGCCACCGATATAAATTGCTTTACGTTGGCCTAAGTATTGGTCTGCTAACCAACCACCAATTAATGGCGTAAGGTAAACAAGACCGGTAAATGTACCGTACATTGAAAGTGCATCGGCTTGGGTCCAACCCATACCGTTACCGCCTTCAGAATATACTTGGTCTACTAGATAAAGTACTAAGATAGCGCGCATTGCATAGTAGCTAAAGCGCTCCCATAGTTCTGTAGTGAATAGCAGGAATAGACCTTTCGGGTGGCCTAACATTTCACCTGCTTTAGGGACTGAATTCATCGTATGCTTCCTAATTCAAATTGTTGTTATGGCCAATATTATTATTGTTGTTACTACCTTTCGGTTTGAACGGGCGGCCAATATGTGTGTTTGGGTAACGGTTACCCAGTAAACAGATTTGTGTTAATAAACATACTGAACGAGGGGTAAAATAAGGTTATTAATACAAACTGCATCCAGCCAGTATACCTAGAGAGTTTTTTAAACAAAAGCCCTTATCTAACAGATTTGACCTGTTTGTATGCAATTTCGTCGATTAATTATTCACATCAAGGCATAAGCCTTTTAAAAAATGAATGAAGCCATAATGCTTTAGCCAATGCAGGTGCGCTTCGTCTTTCACTAAAAAATGCCCGCAGAAATTTAAACCGTTTGCGAAAATAGATTCAATATGTGCTGTTTTACGTGGCACTAACCAGAACAATTCTTTATGCAGTATTAAATTATATGCGCCAGTTTCAGTCTCATTTGTATCCAATTCGAATTGTGACAGTGCTTGTTGGTAGTACTCGTTACACAGCCTTAAATTAAGTGGGCCAAAGCGCACAAAACTAATTTCTTCCAATTTTTTTGCTATGGCTGATACAGTTTCGCTGTGTGCTAAGCGAATTAATTGCATATGACGATGTCCTTGGCTGGCACCAGCAATGGGGCCTGCATTATAAAAGCCGACATCATAAGGCGAATTTAAATGTTCAAGCCAAGTCGAAAAATCAGACTCTGTTAGTGGACTTTGCTGCGAAACAAAATCATTACTACATAAAAGGGCATGGGGTTTTAATACGGGAAACTTATTTAAGAGCAGTTTATGTGATGGCGGGCATGATTTTACAAACATGGCATCTTCATGGGGTAAAAATGGGTTACTTTTTTGCGTAGCTTGATGAGGTTTTTTGATTTTTTTAGGAACACGCAAATGTACCGTGAAGTTAATATCATTATCCAAAAAGGATTGGCTTTGTGTAGTGAGTGGCTGGAGCGTTTTATTTTTTAATGCGATTTCTATTTGCTGTTCAACTGCTTGCCAATACATAATACATCCTATATTTGATCTTAATGAGCACGAGTGAGTTATGCGCCGCGGTTTTTCTGTGCCAAATGAAAATGATAGTTTTAATCTTCGCGTCTTTAAACAAGTTGTACCTTATTTATTAGAATTTCGCACGCGTATTGTTATTGCCTTTTGTTGCTTGGTACTTGCTAAGCTTGCCAGTGTTTACCTGCCTTTTGTTCTTAAATACACCGTTGACACGTTAGATCAACAACAGAGTGTGGTGCTACTTGGTACGATTGGTTTAATTGCCGCCTATGGTGTGCTGCGACTTGCCAATGTGGTGTTGTCAGAGTTACGCGACATGTTGTTTGGTCGTGTTACTGAACGCGCCATGCGTCGCATTAGCATGAAAGTCTTTAGCCATTTACAACACCTCGACTTAAAATTTCATTTAGATCGCAAAACCGGCGGACTTGCCCGCGACATTGAACGGGGTGTATCGGGCATTAGTTTTGTGATGCGCTTCTTTGTTTTCAATATTGGCCCAACGTTGATTGAGCTGATGTTGGTAATTGGTATTTTAACTACCAAGTATGGCGCCAAATATGGGTTAGTGATTGCTGTGTCTGTGGTGGTTTATATCACTTTCACTGTTTATGTGACTAATTGGCGATTAAAGTTTATTCGTGAAGCCAATATGGCTGATAACCGGTCTAACACCCGTGCCGTTGATAGCCTGTTAAATTTTGAAACGGTTAAATATTTCAATAACGAAGATCACGAAATAAAAGAATACGATGTAGAGCTTGCCGCATGGGAAAAAGCACGTCGCAAAAATCGTTTATCATTATTTGCGTTAAATGGTGGACAAGCACTGGTTATTGCAACAGCCATGACATCAATGCTGTTATTTGCAGCACTTGATGTTGAAGCAGGGGCGATGACGCTCGGTGATTTTGTATTGGTTAATGCCTTTATGATGCAAATATTTATGCCACTCAACTTTTTGGGGTTTGTTTATCGTGAAATCAAAGGCTCGCTTACCAATATTGAAAATATGTTTGATTTGCTGAAAGTAGAGACATCAGTTTCACGTAATGCTGATGGCAAAAAGCTTGATGTAAGCAAAGGTGCGATAGCATTTGAAAATGTTACTTTTGGATATGCCGAAGAGCGTACAATTCTAAACAAGTTATCTCTCAACATTAAAGCCGGTAGCAAAGTGGCTATTGTAGGGCCAAGTGGTTCCGGTAAAAGTACACTAACTAAGCTACTTTGTCGTTTTTATGATGTGACAAATGGCGAGATAAAAATTGATGAGCAACCCATCTCTCAGCTTGAACTTGACTCATTGCGCAAAGTGATTGCTGTGGTACCACAGGATACGGTGTTATTTAACGCCAGTATTTTTGATAACATTCATTATGGTAATTTAGCAGCAAGTAAAGAGCAGGTTATTGCCGCAAGCGAAGCTGCCAATCTCAAAACCTTTGTTGAGTCACTTAAAGAGGGTTTTGATACCCATGTTGGTGAACGAGGATTAAAACTCTCAGGTGGTGAAAAACAGCGCGTTGCCATAGCAAGAGCGCTATTGAAAGACTCACCCATTATGGTATTTGATGAAGCAACTTCAGCGCTTGATAGTCACAACGAAGAAGCGATAATGCGTACCATTAAGCAAGTAGCACGTCATCATACCGCCATTATGATTGCCCATCGCTTATCAACCGTCACCGATGCCGATCATATTTTCTACTTGGAACAAGGTCAGCTGGTGGAAGAGGGCACACACCAGCAGTTACTGGAAAAAAATGGCCATTATGCAGCACTTTGGCGCAGTCAAAGTCAGTAATAAAAAAGGGAGCATGGCTCCCTTTTCTAATTTTTGATTAATAGTTGGCGTAAGGCACAATTAACCTTGGTACCAATGGTAATTCACCGTACATAGGGTTAAATAGATATTTCACGTAGATCTGTCCGTAATTTGGCTCATAAAAATCAGCACGGTCAATATTAAAGCTTGCGCCAATTAACCATTGCGGTTGTAAGCGATATTCGACCAAACCTTCAATACCCCATGAAAAACCACTGCTTTTATCAGCTGAAAACACCGGGTCGATGCCTGTTTCAAGGGCCTTAAGCTCTGCAACAGCTTGTAGCTCGGGGTTATTAGGGTAAAAATTGATAGCATCTGTGCTCGAACTTGAATAACCGCCGTTAACTTTGAGACGATATACTAAATCATTTTCAAAACGACCATCTACCGTGATAGGTACTGAAAGTCCGAAGTATTTTTGCGGGCTGTAGTAGCCACCATGACCATACGTTTCTTCTGACAGATTATGTTTATAACCCCAATACAACAAGTTAGTTCCAACTGAGAGTTCAAAGTCTGGCTGTTGGATAAAGCGGTAATAAGCACCGGTCATCGCCCGTTTACGGTCATTATCAAGTACATTTTGACCCTGATAATATTGATAATCGAGTGTTGCCCAAAAGCCCCAATCTAGTCCTAGATCATGATAAAGGCCTAATGTAATACCATTACTGGTAACGCCACCCCATATTTCATTTTGATTAACATCTTCAAGGCCTGCGTAGGATAGTACACTGTTAGTGAGTGCTCGTCGCTCGATTTCAATGTCATAGCTGAAGTCACCTAGGCTATTTTGATAAAGTAGCCCACCAACAATATTTGAAATTAAAAAGCCTTGTGGCGTAGTACCAATATCAACTCGCCAGTTGTCGTTTTGCCAACCAAAGCCTAGTGCAATTCCTTGATCACGTGGTGTGATACTGAATAATGAACAAGTATCATAACAAAGCGCACCTGTACCGTATCGGCTTGCCGCAAAACGCTCTGAAAAGTTCGTTTGTTGAGCCGAAATACTGACTGCATCGGCTTTTGCAAACAGTTGCCCATCCATAAAAGGGAAATAGCCTTCAAAAAGGGCTGCCCCTAAGCCTAATTCGTGATCATTTTGCGTGCTAGTTTGACCGCTAAAATCACCGGCTAATGCAATATGACCATCGGTACGGTTTTTAATTTTTGCTATGCCAGAGCGAGCAGAACGCATATACCAAGTATCTGTTTCTTTATCTTGCGCAAGTTCGTGTAATACTTTCTTATCTGCAATATCGAGGTCTTGCTTCGTTAAAACTTGACGGTAATATTGGATTGCTAATTCACTTTCACCAAATTTGTCGGCAACTTGACCCGAAAGATTTAGCAATTCGCCATCTGCTGGAGAAAGTGCTAATAAATCTTTTTGCAACCTAAGTGCGCTTTGTTGATCTTTAAAATCCAATAAAAGCGCCATTAAACGACGTTGATTATAGTTTTCATCAGCAGGCACACGGTATACAAGGTGGCTGACTACTTTCTCACCTAACGCATACTTGTTATTTAATAGTGCTTTTTGTGCCAGTTGGTACTCTGTTTCAAATTCAAGTTCGCCATATTTATGGGCATTTTCGTAAAGTAAATCTACTTGCTCAAATTCACCTTTATTGAGGGCAAACTCTAACAATCGAGTATTGGCAGGAATACTTGATGGGTTATTACTTAAATAAGACGTTAAAATAATTTCTTCACGATCAGGCTGTTTTTTTACTTGATAGCGAACCTTTAAGTTTTCAATTTCACGTTTTTCACTTTGTGTTGCAGCAGGTGCTATATGTAAATTGGTGAACCAAGCATCAAGTACTTCAGTGTCATCTGCATTAAGTAACCACTCGCTATATAACTGATACCAGTAAAAATCGAGTTTTGGTGTGCTATCAAGCGCTTTTCTAAGTTGATCCGAAGCGCGATTATGCATACCAAGCTTGTACCACTGCGCTGCAATTTGCGCGTTTTGCAGGTTGCTTAAATCATTCTGGTTTTCGATTTCTTGTAAAAGGGCAAGAGCTGATGCTTTTTGCTCTGTGTCGATTAATATATCAACTTGTTCAAACTGCTCGCCAAGAGCAAGTGTTTCTTTCAGTTCTTTTATTTGCGGTGTGTAATCTTTTACTCTTATATAAGACAGACTTTGTAATCCAGCGCGGAAATCACCTAGAGAGCGCATATATAACGCATGGGTATAGCGAATTTCAGGGTTCATTGGAAAACGCCAAAGTGCTTGGTTATATACTTTTCTACTTGCGTCTATATCGCCTAATTTACGCCACTCAAATGCCAAATCATAATAAAGCCAGCCATTAGTTGGTGACGTTTTTATTGCTTTTTCAAGTAATGCAATCGCAGCTTGAGGCTCGCCATGACTCGATAACTCTTCAGCTTTATCGCGATAGATAGCGGTTTTTGCTGCTTTTATTTCCGCCGCGACCGCTTCACGTTGTTTTTGAGTTAAGCTTGATTCAAATCGTTCCAAAACAGCGATATCTTGCTGCTCTTCCACAATACCCAGTAATAAAGACAGTGCATAAGCGTTGTTTGGGTCGCTACGTAAAACGGTTTGTAAATATTTAGTGGCTTGTTTCGTATCACCTTTTGCTTTGGCAACTTGCGAGGAATAAATGAGTACTGTGTTAGTGTCTTCTTTAAGTTTTAATGCGCTTGCCAGAAGGGATTCTGCCTCTGTAAGTTCCAGTGCATCGATAGCTACACGTGCTTTGGCAATGAGCCCCCAAAACTTAGCGGTATTAAGCAAACCAAGCCAAATTGACTTATCGCTGGTTTGTGCCAATGATGCTGCTTTAGAGAAATATTGTTGGGCATCGTCGTGTTTTCCTTGCGCCATTAACGCTCGGCCAAGATCGCCAACGATATCTGCATCTTTAGGTCTTCCTGCAGCAGCTTTACGTAATAGCTTTTCCGCAAGGGCATAATTTTCTTTTGCCATATGGCGGCGAGCACGCTGCCATGCTTGATAATTTGGATCTGCTTCAAGTTTTAATTGTGCAACTAACTTTTCACTGAATACTTCGTACTGTAATTTACCTAAGTCGCTATTTGGGTAAAGACTAAAGAAATAGCTATATTGTGAACGGGTAAACGTACTGATCGGCATGTCTTCGAGGGCATTTAGCCATACTCGCTCAACCTCAATGCGCATTTGTGAATGAGTTGCATATTTTCGTAAAATTGCCAGCGATTTTTTGTCAGTTGGTTTGCGTTTCAAAATATGGCGGGCATAGGCAACTTCAAACTCTGCGGTGTTTGGATAGCGCTGAGTTAACTTGGTAAAGAGTGTTTTAGCTTGCTGCCAGCTGTCTGGATCTGCAGACAAAATATTAGCGTATTCAAATTTTAAACGGGCTGTGGGAATGTCTCCACGAAAAAGTGCTTTGAACTCTTTCGCAGCTAATTTAGATTGACCACCGACGGCTTTTGCCCTGACTAAATTTAACCTTTGCTTACCTTCAGGCGAATGAATGTATGCAATGCTGTCTAGTCGTTGAATATAAGGGTAGAAGGGTTCGTCCTTTTTAAACGCTTTTAACTCTTCTTTGGCCTTTTCAACTTCGCCTTGTTCAAAATAGTAGCGGATCCATGCCGCTCTTATATCAAGACTGCCTGGTTCAACTTGTTCAAGACGCGCAAGGCTATCTATCACCAGTTGAGGTTTTTGTTGTGCCTCGCCAAGCTCTACTTGCTCTAAAAGCCAACTAATAGGCTGTGCATCAAGGCCTTCATTGGCATGAAGGTGTGTCCCAAGTAAACAGCTAACTAAAAGTGCCGTCGCTCTTAGTTGCATTCGGTACTCCATGCTGGCACTAACGAGCCATCATTTTGAAGCTCAAAACGCGCATTTGTTGCAGCAGTACCAAATAAAGTTAATACACTGCTGTAATAGTTATTTCTAAGTTCATAATCAATATTTGCATTGATTTTTTGATTTATCATGCTGGCAGTTACACGATCGCCAAATGATTTCATAAAAGGTAATATCGCAGCTTGGAATCCAAGTGGTCCAGTTTTGTTAGTGCGGCCTGTTTTAGCATAAGTGTTGAGTGGTACTGCACGATTACTACTTACTTTGCGTGCCATTGGGTCAAATTTGAATAGCAACTGCTCTTTATAACTAACATCATCAGCTAACAATCCTACCCATAGATAACTGCGAATAGCATTGAAGTTACCCTCATCATTATGCTTTTTAGTGAAATGGAAGCCTTTTTTGGGATTGTATAGCACCCAATCAGGGCTAAAGCCTTTTGGTGCACTTTCTGAAAGCACTACCAAAGATGAATTTAGTACTTCTTGCCATGGTTGACTTGGATAGAGCTCAATAAAACGTTGGAAGATAAATGGTGGTAGATAGCTTGGGTTTAAGCGCCATGTATTGTCGTCAACTTTAAAACCATAAGGTGCAGGTAATAATGTTAAACCGAGACCCGGTAAAAATTCAGTCTCTTCTTTTAAAATGCGCTTTGCCATTACCGCAGCAAGCACTGCATAGCGGCGCTCGTTCCATAAATGACTCGCTTCTGCTAATGCATAGGCAATCCATAAATCAGAGTCAGATGCAGGGTTAGAATCTAAAATACCGTAGCTTGATGGCGTTTTACGGCCCCAAAGCCATGCAGGTAAACGAGCGCTTAAATCACCTTCCGCAAGGTGACGCTCGGTCCAGTTAAGTAACTTATCAAAGGTTTCTTGATCGTTTGCGACTAATGCAAAGAATAAACCGTAAGATTGTCCCTCACTAGTGGTTATATTTTTCTCAGAGCCTAAATCAATGACTCGGCCTTCTTTTGAAATAAAATTGCTTTTAAATGTTTGCCACTCAGGCCAAACCATACAACTTTCAGCTTTCAAGAATGTTGGCATTAGAAGCAATAATACAATGAGTAACTTTTTCATAATTAGTCTTCCTTATCGCCAACACGTTTGCGTGCTAATGTGTTTAGTACACGCCATAAAATAACAGATAAAATAAGTAATGTAATAATGGTCATAAATGCTAATAGCAATGGATGATCAGATAAATGGAACCAAATTAATGTATGAAGTGGTAATGAGCCAACGTAATAGCGCTCACCAAGGTGAGACTGGTGAACTTTATAAGGGTTAATGATGGTTGCTGTACCTTGTACTTCGATCAATTTAGCACCATCAATTAAAGTGTTGTTGATCAAATGTAAGTCATTACTTGATGCAGCCATGATAGACACGACACTTCTCTCATCGTTAAATGGTGACTGGAAGCCGGCAATTGCAGCAAGTGAACCATAGCTCTCAAGCGATACATGGGTTGATGCATCCTCGTTGGTTTTTGCATATTTGTATGGCTGAGTTTCGTAAATTGCCTGCTTAATTTCTCTTAGAGAGTGATCAATTAGTACTGATATATGCTCAACTTGCGCAAAGCTCTCTGCACCAGTTTGTGAACCAATTAGTAAAATATCTTTGTTATCAAAATCAATTTCAGCACCATTGTCGGTTAAGATCGTTGCTTTTAAAGAAGGGTAACCTGTTGTTTGACCTAAATGACCTGTCGCTGTGAGAAGTGTCTCTACCTCGTCGCGGTTAGGTGACTCAGGCAGCACAATAAGCGTTTCACTTAAATCAGCAAATTTAGTGAATGGAAATCCGCCTTGCGCGTAAGCGTGCAAATTAGGCATCGCAATATAGTGGTGATATCCGGATACATCGATAGTTGAGTTTTCGTCAATGGAACCAATTGTGCCCTCAGGAGCAGTGGTTTGACAAAAGCCTTCTTTTTCAGTTGAAAATAAAAACTCAAAAGCAACGTCATTTTTAATATCAACTTTAAAACCAGGAACAGTGAAGTAGCGTTCTTTATCGGTATCGTCCGTTGATAGCAAAGGAATGCGGATATCTTCATCTACCAGCGTTGAGAATTCATCTGGGTCAAGTTTATAACCTTGGACATACTCTTGGTTGATTGACATATTAAGACGAGATACCCCTTTATCTGTAGGAGGGGTATAACGGTATTTTAATTCGATCGGTAAACCATCGGTGTACCAAGTAAAGAGATCAGGGGCAACACGCACATCCAGTTTCACTGGTGGTGCACTGTAACCGATAGCTTGTAACTGGTTCTTGTACTCGACTAATTCGCCAAAACGAACAGGGCGATCAGAGCGGATCCAACGCGGTGCATCGTAAGCCTTGCGAGGTTCAATGTACTCGACTTTATTAATTTTCGCAGTACGCCCTGTCATCATAGGTAGACCTAAGGCGAGGCCTTCGGCAGCTACTTTTAAATCGTCACTATTACGCCCTAAGATAAGCAATAGCTTTTGGTATCTATGTTCTGGATTCGCAATTACTTCAACAATAGGGCCATCTACGTCAGGGTAATCAGCAAGAAAATCTGGGCGGTTATCGTTTGTGGCAAATACCACACTGTGTGAACTAGGTAGCTCATTGTAATTTACAGGGAATTTTGCACCACGCCAGTTTGCTTTAGCACCAAACCAAGAGCTTAAAATACTCGCAGCATGCAGGGTAGTATTGTCAGGCGTTTCATTAAATACAAATGGTAAATTTAGTTGAGAGTAATCACGTTCGTCAAAAAAAGGTTCAGGGAATTGCGCAAGTAAACTTTCAAATGGCAATTGCTGTTCGGTATAAGTTATACGGCTTGTGCGACTAATATCAGCCCAAATACTCGAATGGAATGGATCTTCACATTCACGAGTATAGTGGCCAATTAATTCAAACCGTAAGGTATTGAAATCTTCTACAAATTTAGGTTCAAGTTTGATGGTATGACGCTGCATACCTTCATTTACTTTTTCAGGGCTAGCATCAGTAACTGGAATAGTAGCCATCACTTCTTCATTTAAATACACCTTTAAATGCGAAAGTTCACGAATAAGAGATGGTGAGCTAGTAAACGCAAAATCAAGGCTTAAATCAGTAATGATATGGTCTACACGGTTGGTGAAATCCACCGTTCGGCTGGCCTGTACACCTCGAAGACGCATGTCAGGACGATTTAACTGCTCAAAGGTGTAAGATAAGGTACTGCGAGGCCCAGCTTCAGGGTAACCGTCTTTGTAGATATCTTTGTTTTCAGCAATTTTGATAGTGTTGCCGGCAAAGTTACTAGATGCAAGATTATCACTCGTGGTTGCAGAGCCATTCACGCTGTATAGCGTGCAGAGCGCTAATATGCTTCCTGCTACTTTAGTTAGCACTTTCATAATTTAAATTTCCCAGTTTTGGTTTTTGCGGCATAAACGAGCCAACCAAAATTAAAATATTACCAATTTTTGTTATGTATTTCTTTGCATTTTCAGGCGCATGTAGAATTAAGCTCTTAAAACCACGAACACTGGTTTGGCGCACGTGCTTAAAACTTTCAGAGGGAAGATCATGCGTGAAATTATCTTGCCATGTGAGCCAAGCATCGGCACGGCTGAATGTAGATTCGATGTAATTTTTTTCTTGTTCTAAAGAGAGATCACTTAAAATAAGCCCTGCACGATTTTTTCGCGCATTAATCACTTTGCAAGGGAATGAAAACTGACGACGACCACGTGACATAATAAGTTCAATATCACTTTCAATCTTAATTAAATCGTCTGCGGGTAAACTAACACCCACACCAACATCACTAAAATCGGTAACACGTACTTTAAAAGTTCTACCATGAGTATCACGAATAGCAGCAGGGAAATCGGCTGAAATTCGATGAGAACGACGTACTTGCTTTGCTTCTGCAGCAACTGCGATTGCAGCTCCCAAAATCATAAAGTTGTATAACGCCCAGGCCATACTAATTAACAACACACCAATTTGCACAGGGTCACCAAAGAATATGCGAAAAACACCAATGATTAATCCAATTAAATTGATGGTAGCTAAGAATAAATACGGTTTAGAGATTTCCCAGTCATAGAAATCTTTATCGGTTAAACCGCCTTTTTCTGTTACGTTAAATTTACCTTTATTAGGAGCGAAAAGCGCAACTGTTGTTGGTTTTAATATATACCATGCAAGTACTGCTTCGTATACTTCACCCCAAAACGAGTAACGCCATTTACCTTGAATTCGGGAGTTGGTGATTTTTACCTGCATTAAGGTGGGTACAACATACAATAAAATTGCTAAAAAGGGCGCATAAATGATGTATGCATCAAAATAAATCAATGCCAGCGGGGCGGTCAAAAACACTATACGTGGAATACCAGAAAAAAAGTGCATGGCCGCATTGAGATAACAAAAGCGCTGGCTTAGTGAAAGCCCTCGTCCAAGCAGAGGGTTATCTACTCTAAAGATCTGCGCCATGCCTCTTGCCCAACGAATACGTTGTCCTACATGGGTTGATAAACTGTCTGTTGCAAGACCTGCTGCTTGTGGAATATTGATATACGCTGTGCGATAGCCTTTACGCTGCATTTTCAGGGCTGTGTGGGCATCTTCAGTTACTGTTTCAAAAGCAAACCCACCAATCTCCTCGATGGCACTACGACGAATTACGGCACAAGAACCACAGAAGAATGTGGCATCCCACAGGTCATTGCCATCTTGAATAAGGCCATAGAACAACATGTTTTCGTTAGGAATTTGAGCGAAATTACCGAGATTCTTTTCAAATGGATCGGCAGAGAAAAAATGGTGAGGTGTTTGCACCAGACACATTTTAGGATCTTCGACAAACTGACCAATTGTCATCTGTAAGAATGAACGAACAGGAACGTGGTCGCAGTCGAAAATGGCAATTAAATCGCCATCAGTGTAACGCATAGCATGGTTTAAGTTACCTGCTTTTGCATGGAAATTTGTAGGGCGAACTATATAGCCAACACCTATTTCGGCAGCAAATTGTTTGAACTCGTCACGCTTGCCATCGTCAAGAATATAAACGTTCAGTTTATCTTCTGGCCAATCGAGTGCCAATGCAGAAATGGTTGTTGGTTTTACAACACTTAATGGCTCGTTATAAGTTGGAATATAAACATCAACCGTTGGCCAACTGCTGGTGTCTTTCGGTAGCTTGACTGGTTTACGTTTAAGAGGACGAATTGTTTGGAAGAAACCTAAAATTAGAATAAACCATGCGTATGCTTCTGCGGCGAGTAGACCAAAGCCTAAAAAGAGGGCGATAGGATCACCCCAGTTAAGGGTTTCATTAAAACGCCACCAAATATAACGTGTAGAAGTAGTCACTGATAGTGTTATCATTACAATAGTTGGCAGTGGTCCCTCGATACCACGAAGTGAATATGCGATAAATAAAATTAAGCTCACAAAAATAGCTTGTGCTTCAAGTGAAAAAGGTACTGTAATGAAAATTGCAAGCAAGAAAAGTACTGCTGCAAGCAGTATCTTTGTGATATGAGGGTTTTCCCAAAAATCTGCTGCAGTAAGCTTTTGGAAACCAGTCTGGGTACTTTCGTTTATTTCTTTATTGAGCGATTGCCTCACCCTTAAAGTAAACCATTTATCAAAGCGAATAGCCCAATCAATAAACAAAGGTAAGATTTTAAAAATTGAGTATTTAGTTTCTTTTTCACGGACTTCTTTACTATCTCGCTTAAATTTCACCAATGTTAAAAATAGCAGCTGAATCATAAAACGAAGCGGATCGCCAAGACGGAAACGGTTTGGTTTTAACTGTGGGAAATAACGATAAAATGCATTATTGAAATCAATGCGTTCTAATTTAATAAAAGCATGTAGAAGAAAATAGCTAATTGTCAGTAGAATTGACATAAAAACACTATAGCTATTCTCTTCAAAGAAATAGTTGTAGCGTGATTTAATTAAGCTAATGCCGAATTGCGGGCTGGTCAAAACTCTATCGCTCATAATGAATTCGACAAACTTTTGCGTTTGTTATTTAACCAACTTGCCAAAGCTTGAAAGTCTTCCTTTACGACACTCAAAGGAGAGCAGTTGATTAACACATTTTTTGCCGCAAGCGCTTCAGGAACTGAACTGTCAAAGTGAATAAAAAAAGGTGCTAGTTGATTTAAATTTGCACGCCAAATCTGATAAACATCGAGTTCTAATGGGTTGCTTGCATTAAAGCGATTAATTAAATAGAAGCCGTTACTACCTGAATGACCTTTTTTAATTTGGCTATAACAGCCAGCATCACAGGTAACAATATTGATTATTAAGTCGTTTTCATCGAGAGGTAATTCTTCAAGAGAAATATGGCTCGGCACATCAAATAGTAACCAGCTATTAGCTTCAAGGTTTAGGCGTTTCGATTGATTTAATAATGTACAAAGAGCAAAAGTATTGGTTGATTCCGAGCCAAATGGCACATACTTTACATTATCTTCGTTGATAAAAGCAGAATCACTCCAATTTGCATCAGCATCTATGGCTTTATTCGACCAACCTATCTGATTATGCCATTGATGCCCTAAATGAAGACAAAGTTCATTTTTTGGGTCGAGATCGATACACAACACACTGTGTTTACTTTGAGCTAGTAGTGTTGCAATATTGGCAATAATAGATGTTGTCCCTGTTCCACCTTTGATGCCTTTAAAAAAAACTCGATTCATACAAAATGTACTTTGCTCAAATGTAAATGTTAAACTTCTTCAATTTCGCTGAAAAGATCGTACTTAGCAATAATTTTGATCTCTTTTTGTTTTTCTGTAATCTCAACGTAATCAGCTACTGCAATGTTGCTTTTTGATTCTAGTTTAGAAATATCGTGCGCATGATATGCATTTTCAATTAATTCTGCGTTCTGACTATTAGTCACAATATTAACCTCTTAAGTTAAACCTACAATATTATTAGACGGTTAGATTGGGCTAAACTATTACACTCTATTACGCGGCAAATTAAACAAAATGAGTTGTTTTTCCTCTGAATGTCTTTAATTCAGTAGGTTTTATCAACCTGATGTAACTGTAATAAACTCAAACAAATCTGGATTTAGCAGTTTTCTCAGTTTTGACGCTGGACTTAGCTAAATGATTGTATATAAAATCATATTTTGACCTAAATAGAAAGTATTACTTTTATAGATCGATGCGTTATGTATTAATAATGCGTTTCTAATGAAAAAGCGGGCTAAATGTGCATAAATTGAACTTTTCAGGTATTCAACTTGAGCAAGCAAAAATCGCCAAAAGCGCAACGTATTTGTTGTTTGCTAACAGCGAAGATTTTGGGATTGAGTTAGCAATGAGCTCGTTGGACGAGCAAAATAAAAACTTTATTATATCTCAAGACCCAGATCGCTTTTTGGCAAAAGCAAAACATTGGTCAAAGGCTAGTTGCCAAACCTTTTCGTTAGATAAAGGGTTTTTTATTGAAAACCGTTCTTCGTTTATTGAACAAACATTTGAAGAGTTAAGTTTCTATGCTGGTTTTAGCAACGGTCATCTAATTATTCATTTTTCAGAAGCATTGACCAGTCGTTTCGATGAAAAATTTATTGCTAGATTCTTGCAAAAAAGCGAACAGTTAGCTGAAAAATATAATGTAAGTTTACTATTTTTAATGACTGGTAAAAGTGCGCTTGAGAAAACGAAAGAATTCATTTTGCATAATGATCTGCTCGCTGGTTTAGCACATTTAAACAGCCACTTGATGAACCACCGTTTAGTATTTGATTTTTGGCGTCATAGTGAGGGTATTTCAACGAAAGTAAGTTATCTTCTGTACTTTGATGAGTCACCATATGCACAAATTGAAGAGCATCATGAAGATGATAATATCCTTTATCAACAAAACCTAGATCAAGTGTTTATTGCGAAAGAGTTACTTCCAAGTGATACAAAATTACCGCCGAATTATCATGTTTGTGAAGATAACAACAGTGTATTAGAAAGTGCTAAATCCAATAAAGCAGCAACAGTTGTGCTTTATGCGTCACGAGATGTCGAAAAAGCAGTACTTGCAGCGCAATGCTATGAATTACGGGAGCATTGTGGGCCATGGCTTAAAATAGTTATTAAAAATAAAGATGGTGTGTTACGCCATCACGACGAATGCGTATTTTTAACTTTAGGTGTTAACCTGATTTTACATACTACCACTGACATTTCTCGATTAATGTCACAGGTCCAAGCGCTTCAAGGTGTTAAGTTTGCACGTGTATTACCAAAAGATTATAAGGCAGTTTTAGCACATGCAAATGGAGTTGAGGTAAAAGGCTATTTAACACCACAGCACTTTGTTGATGCTGTGAAAATACAAAGAGAAGCCAGTTTATCTACAGGAATTAGCGGTGTTTTAGTTGCCCTTGATTTAATCAAAGGGATTGATGCAATCGACGCACTTAGGCTCTTTTCTGTTAAACGAAATGGTGACTTTTTTACTGCAAATCGTTCACAAGTTTTGTTATACCTCCATGGTTGTCGTGAAAATGATGTTACAAATGCACTTGAGAGATTGTTCCGATTAGCCATCAGCGAATTTTTTGTGGCGCACGCAATTTACTCACAAGACTTATATATTGAAGAAATCTGCCGTGACCTAAAACTCGCTGATGAGAATAAAGAGTTAGAAGATTACTCAATTCAGTTGTTAGAATCTGCTTTAGAAGAACAACCGCTTGCAATGAGTACATCAGGACGTACATCTGTTGTTAGTGATATCAATCGTTTTCCTAGTCGGAAAGAGTGTAAACCCTTCACTTTAGAATTAATGGATTCAGAGTAAATGTATTTAACTTATATAATCTTGGCGTTTATTTTTGGCCTTGTGGTAGGTATTTTCATTGCACAATTTGCAAAAGAATTAATGCGCGGTATTACTAAATTTTACAAAACATGGACGTTTAAACACAAAGCCATTCACCCTTATAAGCCTCAGGAAAAAGACTAATTTATGAGTATTACGCACTTAGACAAAGACCCATTACGTTATGATGCTTTAGGGCTTTGGAATTTATACTTTTTAGTTAAACTAGGTTTGTATTTTTCTGAAGTGATTGATCTTCATGTACTAGAAAATATTGCGTTTATAGCGTTTCTATTGCTGCCGTTTAAACATTCAATTTTAATAAAAGTTAAGCACGCAGTTGCCATAGTCGTAGCGCTATTTTTATTGCATTACGATTCATATTTACCACCTTTACAACGTCTATTAGAAAGTGGTGACCTATTAAGTGATTTTAGTTTACCGTATTTAATTGAATTACTCTCACGTTTCTTATCATGGCAATTTGTTGCAATGGCATTGGTACTTGTGATTATTTACATTTACCTAGTTAATTGGGTTCGCTTTACAACTGTAAGTATTGCGGGTGTGTTATATATTGGATTTTTGCAATTTTTTGCAACGCAAAATATCGCATCTACAGAACCTATTTTAGTTAAAAATAATGGCCAGCCTAACTCTAATCAAAGCCAAGCACAAAGTGCATTAAACCCAGAACAATCAATTGAAACATTTTATCAGCAGCAGTCGCGTTTACGAACAGAATTTCCTTCATCTAATTTAGGTGGTGATTTTGATATTGTTTTACTTAACGTATGTTCGCTCGGTTGGGACGATTTAGAGCGTGTTAATTTAGCGAAGCACGCACTGTTTAATCAGTTCGACCTATTGTTTGATAATTTTAGTTCGGCGACATCGTATAGTGGTCCAGCTGGTATCCGTTTATTAAAAGCAAGTTGTGGCCAAACCTCTCATCAGGGTCTTTACACTGATGCAAACAAGCAATGTTATCTTTTTGAAAATTTGGCGAATTTAGGGTTTGATAATGACTTTGCGATGAACCATAACGGTAATTTTGATAATTTCTTAGGTATGGTTGAAAGCCAAGGTCGAGTAGATGCAAAATTGCAGTCGCTTTCGGGTGTTAAAATTGCGCAGCGTTCATTTGATGGCACACCAATTTTTGATGATGGGCAAGTTCTTAACAAATGGCTTAAATCCCGTTTGACATCGAGTAAACCTCGCGCTGCACTTTATTACAACACTATTAGTTTACACGACGGAAATGTGATTGAAGGACGAAGTAAATTTGGCAGTAGTTTAAAAAGCTATGGTACAAGAACAGAAATATTATTTAAGCAATTCGACCAGTTCTTTAAGCGTTTAGAGCAAAGCGGCCGTAACTATATGGTAGTAATGGTTCCAGAGCACGGTGCTTCACTTGCAGGTGATAAAATGCAGATAGCCGGTATGCGAGATATTCCAAGCCCAGCTATTTTAGATATTCCTGTAGGTGTAAAATTTATTGGTCCGAAGGTTAAATCAGATAGTGGACAAAAGGTTATTTCAGCGCCATCAAGCTATTTAGCTATTTCTGAACTAATTGCACGAGCAACACGCCAAAACCAATTCGAAGGCAGCCTTGATCTAGCTGCATTGGCTGCTGACTTACCTAAAACCCCAATGGTTGGTGAAAACTCAGGTACTCGAATGCAGATGTTCAATGGCAAACCTTATATTCAACTCGATGATGGTGAATGGATGGTATATCCAGGTTACTAAAAGAAAGGGGGCATTTGCTCCCTTTTTTATTTGCAGAATGGTTATTGGTTATAGCTTTTTTGTTCATTTATGTTTACAAATTTGCTTTCAATCTGTTGTTTTTTCAGTATTATCAACATCAATGTGCTTAAGCTGGT
Source organism: Pseudoalteromonas sp. G4 (assembly GCF_028875915.1). Lineage (GTDB taxonomy): Bacteria > Pseudomonadota > Gammaproteobacteria > Enterobacterales > Alteromonadaceae > Pseudoalteromonas. Next base: position 21,407 of record NZ_JAPEHW010000005.1, on the reverse strand, counting down.
AATGGGGAAATTATGCGCTTAGAGATCCACTGTGCAGACCGAATAGGTATTGCGCAGGAAATACTCAATATTTTAGTGAGTTATCAAGTTGATTTAAAAGGTATTGAAGTTGATGCTGTCAATTGTCGGATGTATGTTTCTTTTCCACCGATTGAATTTGAGCAGTTTCAAAAAATAATGCCTGAGATCCGTTTGATCCAAGGGGTTGAAGATGTAAGAACGACGGCTTTTTTACCATCTGAAAGAGAGCATAATGAATTAACTACATTATTAAGCGCATTACCTGATGGCGTTATTTCAATTGATGTTAAAGGCATTATTAGGCAGTGTAATGATTCAGCGTGTCGTGATTTAAATGCACAAAGTAATGAAGTAATTGGCCATCACATTAACACACAGCTCAAAGGCTTTAACTTCACCCGTTGGCTTGAAAGTGATGAAGTGTTAGCGCAAACCACTCGTGTAGAAGTTAATGGCGAAGATTTTATCGCTGACATTTTGCCTATTTCAGTTCCTGACTCTGAACACAGTTTTACCTTTGTTGGTGCGGTGGTAAATATCAAATCTCAAAGCCGTTTAGGTGAGCAAGTAAGCGCATTTAGACGTCAAGGTAATGAGAGCTTTGCGACAATTCATACCAACAGCAGTGCAATGCGCAAAGTTGTTCGAGAAGCACGTAAAATGGCGCAATTAGAGGCTCCAATTCTAATAACTGGTGAAACAGGCACAGGAAAAGAGTTACTAGCAAAAGCGTGTCACTATGCTTCAAATAGAGCAAACAAGCCTTTTGTTACCTTGTCGTGTGCATCCTTACCAGACGATGCCGCAGAGCCGGAATTATTTGGTTGTGCATTACCTAACGCAGAGAGCCGAGGAGTACTTGAGCAGGCTGATGGTGGTACTGTTTTCCTTGATGAAGTTGGTGAAATGTCACCTCAGTTACAAACAAAATTATTACGTTTCTTGCAGGATGGCACTTTTAGACGTGTTGGTAGTGAGAATGAAATCAAGGTTAATGTGCGTATTTTAGCTGCAACTCAAAAAGATATTCCAGGCATGGTACAAGAAGGGCGTTTTCGTGAAGACCTTTATTACCGTATTAATGTTTTAAGTTTAGAGCTTGCGCCGCTTCGCGACCGTAAGGCTGATATTGTTCCACTGACGGAACACTTTATTAGCCGTTACTCGCATCAGTTAGGGCGCAAATCCCCAGTGCTTGATGAAACAACCGCGACGTTTTTACAGCAATACCCATGGCCTGGTAATGTACGCCAACTTGAAAACTCGCTCTATCGTGCGATTTCGTTACTAGATGATGAACAATTAAGTATTGAACATTTACAGTTGCCAAGCTTTACCAATGATTTAGGTTATTTGGAATCAGATTTTGAAGGTACGCTTGATCAAGCGGTTAAACGTTTTGAGTCAACGTTATTAAGAAAGCTTTATCCGGCTTATCCAAGTTCACGTCAATTGGCTAAACGATTAGGATTAAGCCATACCGCAATCGCAAACAAGTTACGCGAGTACGGTATAAATCGCAAAACCATCAAAGTTTAAAAAAACCTGACTTATCAAATACCAGCTTAATACTTGGGTTTCCATTGGCTAAATAATAATTGTATTGATCAATCCATAGCACATAATCCCCGCGAACAGGGTACTCTGAACGATTTTTTTCAAGACGAATCAAATGTGAGCCAATTTGCCATTCAAACTCTGAGATGAAACCATTAGCAAACTCTTGTACAAAAACGGCTTGATCATCACCTGCCAGCGTTAATGCTAAGGCGTAAGAATCTGGTAGTTGTTCCATCGGGTACTGCTGTGAGCCAATGGTAAATTGCTTGTTCTTTTTGTCCCACTTAAAACCAAAGTTGAACTCTTTCTTTATACCAGATGGGTAGGTAACGGTACCACTTCCTGGCAATTCAAAGCTCGCCTGACAAATGAAGCTGATGCAGCTTAATAACAAAATGAGTAAGAATGACTTCATAAACACCTTAAAAGTATCGTTTTGTGCTTGAGTTTATTATTAAACCTGAGAAAATGATGTTTTCTGGTATGACCACTCAAGACAAATGAATTTATATTTTAGATTACTATTACTCTTTTATCGGATAAAACGAAATAAACTTTATCAGCCTTTGTTAGATGAAGTTGAAATTAACTACCGAGCATTACCGTCTGATTGTGATATTAACTTGCATTTAACTAACTCACGTTACCTTGCCTTTATGGACTTAGCACGTACTTGGATGACTGAGCGTTTAGGGCTATTTAAAGTCGTAATGAAAAACCGCTGGTTTCCAATTGTCAATGCGACTGCCATTACTTACATTCGAGATATTAAGCCACTACAAGAGTTTACAGTTGCAACTCAGCTTGTTGGATGGGATCATAAATATTTTTATATTAAGCAAACCTTTAAATCTGAACGTGGTTTACATGCAGTTGCGTATGTGCGTGGTGTATTTAAGAAAAAAGGTGGCATTGTGACTGTTGAAGAGTTACTAGAAGCAGCCGATTTTGATGGCGAAGCGCCAGTACTTCATGAAGAAATAGTGCATTGGAAAGAAATGCTTGAATGTAAAAAACAGCGCGACCATATTTAAATAATCATTGTAAAGAAAAGCCCCAAACTGGGGCTTATTGTTTTTAGTTTAATTAAAACTTATAACTTGCTTGAACATAAGCAAATCTGCCTTGCCCGCTGTGAACGTTAACAACGAAGCCCATAAAGTCATGATAGGCAAATGGTGGTTCTTCGTTTGTTAAGTTGGTAGCACCTACTGTAAGCACTAAATCTTCTATACCAAAATAGTTAACTGACGCATCGAGTGTGGTCATTGCATCAACATCTTTATTAAGATTTAAAGAAGCTTCTTGCTCGAACGAGTCGATATAGTTTAGTGCAGCTGTTGCGCTAAAGTCATCTTTAACCCAATCAACAGATGTAGTCCAACGCATTTGAGGTTGCTCAAAACCACCTTCTTTGGTGCCTTTATAATCTTCAAAATTAAGAACATAGTTAAGCACATAGCCAAATTTAAACTGACCAACTTCAGTATCTAAATTATAACGAACGTCTAAGTCGATACCTGAAGTTTGTAAGTCACCAATATTTTGATATGAGTCATTCACTTGAATGACTTCACCTGGGTCATTTGCTATTGCTGTAGGGCGACGTTCAACGATATTAGGATCTAAACCGTAGGTATCCATTACAAATTGCGTATCAGCACCAATGATATCGGTAATATCATAATCATAGTAATCGATAGAGAAATTCAGGTTTTCTGTAATATTGTAGATTAAACCTAGGTTATAACTTTCAGACTCTTCAGGACCTAGCTCAGGGTTACCTTCAAAGATTGCAGTATACTCTTGTGGTTCACACGCTCGGTCTTGATTGCCAATTGCACTACAGCGTAGAGTATCGACAAGGTTTGGCGATTCATCAGTACGGCCTAAACCGAGTTGGTGCAATGAAGGCGCTCTAAATGCCGTGCCCCAAGAACCACGTAGACTCAGGTCATCCATTGGAGACCAGAAGAAAGACACTTTAGGGTTAGTAGTATCACCAAAATCGCTATAATCTTCGTAACGTGCAGCAAGTTGCACTTCCAGTGAATCTAGAACTGGAATTGACATTTCACCGAAAACAGACATGTTATCGCGCGAGCCATTTGCCTGTGTTGCTTCGGTACCAAATACTTCGCCACGTAAGAACTGATCATCAGGGTTATCACTAATTGACTCTTCACGGTATTCACCACCAAATGCCAGCATTAAATCGCCGTGTTCCATTTCGAAAATTGATCCAGAGGCTTTGAAATCAAGCGATTTCATCGTTGATTTACCAATACGTGTCGTGGTTGTTTCAACATAGTCTAATACTTGTTGCCCATTTGATGACGGTTCGAATGGGTCATACGCACCTGAATCAATTGCTTCTTGCATGCGTCTTTTATTCGGGAAACCATCTACACCGCGCTCAGTTGAACTACTTTTAATATAACTATACGCCGCTTCCCAATTCCAATCTTTAAATTCACCTTGAAGACCAAGAATTGCACGGTGATAATTCGAATCAACACGTTTTTCACGGTTGCCGATATCTACTGTACGACGGCGCATTGTTAAGTCTTGGCCATGGAATTCATGATCTGGCATATTGGCAAATGGGTGGTTAATATTATCGCCTGCCATCGTTAACTCATTGAAACTTGGGCTACCTGCACCGCGAACGGTCGACTTTGAATTTTGACCATTTAATTCCGCAAACGCGCGAAGGTTATCATTGATTTCATATTTACCGAGATAATTCCAACTGAAGCGCTCAGCTGCTGGGATCATCGTCATGTGAGGCGCATAGTCGTAGCGGCACAAGTTATTGGCAAAGTCGCGATCTGCTTCTGGACAAGTATCATTTCCATATAAATCAATTAAACGATTTGATGGGTCACTTGCAAGAGCAATAGTACCTGGAATACCTGAAGAACTTCTAAAATCAGTTGCGTCTGGATCGCCTGTTCTTAATGCTTGGTTAGAGGTTTTTGAATAGTCTCTGTCGGCATACAGCACTTCTTCACGGTTAAAGTACTCTAAAATAAAGGTATGGCTTGAATTATCCGTTTGATTACCAAAAACTAAGTTAACGCTTTGTTCATCACCACCGCCATCTGCTGTGGTACCAAATTTAGCTGAAACCTCTGCGCCTTCAACATCATCACGCAGAATGATGTTAATTACACCTGCAACCGCATCTGAACCATAGGTTGCAGACGCACCATCTTTTAATATATCGACACGTTTAATTGCAGATAACGGAATATTGTTAATGTCTACGAAAGAGGTATCAATGCCCTTAGCAAATGGTGATACCGAAACACGGCGACCATTGATTAAAATTAGTGTTGAATCGGCACCTAAACCACGTAATGATACTGACGAACCACCATTTGCGGTATCATCACTGCTGTTTGCTTGCGTTGAGAAAGTACCTTGACCTGAAATTGGTAACTTTGTGAATAAACTGATTAAATCAGTCACCCCCGATTTTTGAATATCTTCTGCTGTTAAGGTAGCAACAGGTGAAGGGCCTTCGAGGTCGGTACGTTTAATGTGAGAGCCTGTGATTTCGATGCGTTCAACTTGCTTTTCTTCATCTGCTTTTGCAATAAAAGTAGAGAAAAGTAGCGATGAAGAAATAACTGAAGCGAGAGTACTTAACTTGAACTTTGTAGCGCTGTTCATAGTAAATTCCTTGTTTAATTATTATCAAATTAATTAGTTACCTAATTGTTGTTATTAATAACATGTAAAAACAACATTAACAATCCAGTAACTTTTGTGCATTTTTTAATTTGTAATGAATTATGTATTAGGAGCTTCTGATAAAGGGAATTACGAAAACAGAAAAAGTGAAAGTGCTATGAGAATTGGCAATAGAGTAAGTTTGGCAAGCAAATTCAAAGCAAAAAAAACCACGCATTTGCGTGGTTTTTTTTTACAATCTATCGAGCTGAATGCTTCATTGTGCGCTCTTTTTCACGCGCCCAATCTTGATCTTTACTGGCGGCACGTTTGTCGTGCAATTTCTTACCTTTCGCTAGACAAAACTCTAATTTAACCCAACATTTTTTCCAATACATTGCGGTTGCAATTAAAGAGTAGCCTTCGCGTTCTACAGCACCGATTAAACGGTCAATCTCACGTTTTTTTAATAACAGTTTACGCGGACGCATAGGGTCGCAAACAACGTGTGAAGATGCTTGAAGTAAAGGAGTAATTTGACTTGCGTGTAAATACGCTTCGCCATTTTTAACTTGGATAAACGTTTCGGTAATATTTACTTTGCCGGCGCGAATACTTTTCACTTCCCAGCCTTGTAATTCCATACCGGCTTCAAATTTATCTTGCAGTAAATACTCATGACGCGCTTTTTTATTTAACGCGATGGTATTACTTTGTGCTTTTGGTTTTTTGTGTTTTGCCATAATGGCGTCATTATACTTATCCGTTATGGTTTTACACTCTTTTTTGACATTCTCACGCTTCTTTTTTTGTATCTTAGCTAAACCTTGATAGAATTCGCGGTGTTGAATCTGGAGAGTATATGCCGCAAATTAGTCGATCTGCGCTGGTAATGTTTAGTGCGCAGCAAATGTATGATTTAGTTAATGATGTTTCAAAGTACCCAGAATTTTTACCAAATTGTTCTGGGGCCAAAATACATAATCAAACTGCACAGTGTATGTCTGCTTCAGTCGAAATATCGAAAGCAGGTATGCGTAAATGGTTTTCGACGGAAAATACATTAATAGAAGGCCAAGCGATAAATATGAAATTGCTAGACGGCCCATTTAAAACGCTTGCGGGTGGTTGGAAATTTACGCCTTTAGATGAAACAGCCTGTAAAGTCAGTCTTGAGCTTGATTTTGAGTTCACTAATAAGCTGGTGGAGTTGGCATTTGGTAAGGTTTTTAACGAAGTGGCAAATAATATGGTAAAAGCATTTACCCAACGAGCAAAGCAGGTGTACAAATAATGAAATCAATCGATATTGTGTATGCATTGCCAGATACAGCAACCACTGTGACTTTCAAAACTGACGATGACCTCACCGTTGAAGAAGTGATAACACAGTGCGGTATTTTAGAAAAATGTCCTGAAATTGATTTAACCTCATTAGCAGTTGGTATTTGGAATCGTACTTGTAAATTAAATCAACAAGTGAAAGATGGCGATCGCATCGAGATTTATCGCCCATTGATTGCCGATCCAAAAGAAGCGCGCAGACGTCGTGCTGAAAAAGCGAAAGATGAAGGCCGTGCTAACAAAATAACAGGTGGTCGTGCAGGGCGCAGGCAGTCATAAAAAAGTCATGCATTTGCATGACTTTTTACTTAAATATTTTGGTTATTGCTCAAGCGGCGTGTTAAATGCTTCTGGCGTTTTATAGTCGCCGCGCAGTGCTTTTAATTTATCGCCGTCAAACTCAACAATCAGTTCTTTTCGCACTTCATTTTTTCTACCAGCATTAAATTGGTACAAGTAATACCATGTGCTTTCATCAAAGGCGTCTTTTGCAATTGGTTGACCTAACACGTATAACACTTGTTCACGCGTCATTTCTACACGAAGTTTATCAATGTCAGTTTGCTCTAAAAAGTTCCCTTGTGGGATTGGCATTCTATAAAGCCAAGAAGAACAACCTGAGCTGATAACCAATACGGCACAGAGAAAAATATACTTAAACCAATTCATTGAATTCTTTAATCCTTACTACTAATCGCATCATGATACCTCTTGCTATCAGGTTATAAAAGTGTAAATTTGACTTAAATTGATGATTGAAGTTCCCAAATCGCTGTTTTTATGTCTAATGAAGTTATCTGCACTAATAATCAATCGGTTAAACCTATTTGGCATTTATATATTGTCGAAACTCGGTATCACCATTGGTATACGGGAATTACAACTGATGTAGCAAGGCGTTTTTCACAGCATAACTCGGGCAAAGGTGCCAAAGCCTTAGTTGGCAAAGGGCCCTTATCACTTATTTTTAATATGCCTGTTGGTACGCGAAGCGAAGCAAGTAAATTAGAATACCAAGTCAAAAAGTTAAGTAAGCTGCAAAAGGTTAATTGGGTAAAGCGCTGTTTAGCAGATGCGCATTTGCATCCAGTTCAGAAATCACTTTAGCGATGTTATGTAAATTGGCATCAAAAAAACCGTGGTGAATATTTTCATAGGTGTCGTCTACGGTGTGGTAGTTATCATGTTCACCTACACCAAAATATAATACTGGAATGTTTTTTTTGTAAAATGCACGGTGATCACCTGCATCTATAATACGACGTCGTTGGTTTTTCACTGAACTGTTATAAAAACCATTGCCTTTAGTGAATTTTAATTTGCTATTGGTATGCCAATTGGTGTCTTTTAGTGCCTCAACCAGTCGCTTTGATGGTGTATTGTAAAGCGCCAGCAAGCGTTTTCGTTTGCTTACCCCTAACATATCTAAATTGATGTTTATTAATACATTAGATAGTGGGATAGGTGGGTTATCAATAAATTCGCGCGCGCCAAACAGTCCTGCTTCTTCTGCATCGGTTGCTAAAAATAAATAATTAAGTTGCCGGCTTGGGTTTTCAGAAATCAATTTTGCCAAGGTTAATAAAGCCGCCACGCCCGAAGCATTATCATCTGCACCGTTGTAGACTCCCTTGCCGCTACTGCCTAAATGATCAAAATGTGCGGTAATAACAACCGTTGGTTTGTTGGCAATTGTTTTTGTCACAGCCATTACATTATGTGCATTGCCTTCACTAAAAAAACCGCTTTTATAATTAAATGGCACAATAAATTGATTGCTAACTGGAGCCAAACCATACCGCTTAAATTGCTTTGCAATATAACTGGCGGCTAAATTAGCGTGCTTAGTAGCTGTTTTTCGACCTGCAAGTTGATCATGACTAAAAAATTGCAGGTGCGTGTGTGATGCTAATTGCGCTTCAGAGGTTATGGAAAGCGAAAGTACAATTAAAACGGTATTGATCATTGTATTAAATGGGCCGTTAGCGACATTATCTTGCCACGATAACGCCGTTTTTCACCGTCAAAGTAGGCGTGTTTCTCGGCTTTTTCTAACTCACTCAGGGCTTTATCAAGTTCACCGATATAAAAATAGGCTTTAGCTAAACCAAAATGACTTTCATGTATTTTACGATCAAGCTTAATTGATTTTTTGAAGAAGCGAATCGCTTGTTCAAAATCTTGTTGATACAGGGCTTCATTTCCTTTGGCTATTGCATAATACGGATTTTTACTACGCTCGTGTTCGAGGGCTTCGCGGATTCTTTCAGCTTCATAGCTGCGATTTGTTAAGTCGTATAAGCGCGCTAAATTGCCTTTTGCAGTATTATTACCACTATCCAGTAATAATGCATGGTTGTAAGCAATTTCAGCCTGCTTAAAATGATTACTAATTCGATAAAGCACACCGAGATTACCAAAACTTGAGCTGTACTCAGGCGCACTTTCAATGGCAGCACTAAAGTATGAGTAGGCAAGATCATGCTCGCCATTGATCATTGCAGCTGCCCCTTTGTTGTTATAGAACATTGCGAGAATAAGGTCTTCGCTAATTATTTTGGTACGGAATTTTTGTCTGAAACTGCTTGGATTAAAGTCAACGATAAGATCGCCAACTGCATCATATACGGTTGAAGTGAGGGCAATATCACTAGAACTAGGTCTTTTTAAACGTAAATTTACGTGCCCAGTTAGCAAGCTATAGCCATTTTCACTTGCCCAATACTCAGGAATAAATACCTGCTGAAAACGCGATTCGATACCAAAGTGTTTTGCCATACTATGAGCCATAATTGAAAGCGATAAACAGTTTGCATCTTTACTGTTGAAAGTTTCTTCGGCGGTCAGTGTTGCGCCAGTGAGGTAATTTAAACTTTGGTTTTCAGGTGAAAATATATATTTGAGTAAAGAACGTGTTGTTAAGCGTTTATCTAATGAGCGTGATATTTCCGCTTCCATAATTGCAATTGTGCTTTCGGATAATTCAAATACATCCTGTTTAGATTCTATTGTTACAAGAGAAAATTGATCATCATTTAGTAGGAGTGGAGGTGGCTTATGTGTATTTTGAGTTGAATTACAACCCATTAGCAACAGTAAAACCAAGCAAAAAGAAAGACGCATAACACCTCCAGAAACTTCTAACTACTTGATTAAAGATAGTAAAGTTTAGGCCCCTTTGCTTGGTTAAATTGTTACAGTTTATTTCCCAAATAAAGCATTTAGTTGCTGCTGTGATGGTGCAAACCAATAGGCGCTATTCACTGCTTTGGAAAAATCAATTAACTTGTCGTAAATACCGTCATTGGTTAAACCAAACATGCGTTCTAATTGAATTTGAAAACGCTTTTGGTCGCAGGCAAAACCCAGAAAATAAAGCCCTTTCTCGTTGGCGTTACCAAAAGGCACACTGCGGCGATAAAGTTTCATCGCAACGTTATCTACTTTGACATCAGTACGGCTTACATGGGAATTTTCAGGCATATCATCACCTTCTAACTCAATGGAATCAGGTTTGGTACGGCCAATTACTTTCTCTTGCATTTGCATAGGCATTTTTGCGAACTCACTTAAATCATGAACCCATTTTTGCGTTAAAACAAAACTGCCGCCAGCATGTGAATGTGTATTTGGTAAAAGTGCCGCTTCTGCTTTTGCTGCTAAATCTTTGGGATTAGCACTGCCATCCACAAACCCGGTAAGGTCGCGGTTATCTTTGTAGCGAAACCCCGGGCATTCAAGTGCTAAAATTGCCAGTTCTGCAAGCTGATTTTGGCATATTTGCATTGCATCAAACACATTGTCTAATTCATCATCATAAAGCCAAATCAGTAAATCATGCTGTGTAGCAGGGGCTGTGTGACCAAAAGGGCCTGATAGAGTAGCAAAATCGTTAAACTCTAATGGGTTTTGCTCGGTGTCGATGTGCTGCCAAAGGCGCTTACCAAATGCGATAACATTACTGCATTTAATCGTTTGAGTGATATTTTTGAGTGCTTGGGTAAGCTGTGAAAGTGTTTGTGGATCGCGATTGGTAATGACATATTCTAAAAAATAGCTGTGGCGATTATTTTCATTAAAAATGCCAGACTGCGCATGTTCCATATCTAATACCCCATAAATTGTTTTGGCTACATTAACCCAGAACCAAGGCAAAAAAAAGCCCGCTTAAGGCGGGCAGTTTACTCAGGGTTTATCTTAAATTATTGGTTTCATTGCAGACATGTAACCACGCAGCGTTTCACCAATCACCTCAACTGGGTGTGAACGAAGTGCTTTATTTACTTCAATCAAACGCGCGTTATCAACACGATTATCAGCTGTTGATAGTCCTTTTCCGATAACATCAGTATTTACTGTGCCCATAAAGTCTTTTAATAGTGGTAAACATGCATGGTTATATAAGTAACAACCGTATTCAGCGGTATCTGAAATTGTTGCGTTCATTTCATATAGCTTTTTACGTGCAATCGTATTAGCGATTAGTGGTGTTTCATGCAGTGACTCATAGTATGCAGATTCTTCTTTAATACCTGCTGCTGTCATGGTTTCAAAAGCAAGCTCTACACCCGCTTTAACCATAGCCACCATTAAGATACCTTTATCAAAGAACTCTTGTTCAGTGATTTCGTCGCTTGTATTTGCTTGTTGCTCAAATGCAGTTTCGCCAGTTTCTTTACGCCAACCTAGTAGCTTCGCATCATCTTCAGCCCAATCTGCCATCATACCTGATGAGAATTCACCGCTCATGATGTCGTCCATATGCTTGTTGTAAAGCGGGCGCATAATCACTTTTAATTCTTCAGATAAATCAAATGCTTTAATTTTTGCTGGGTTTGATAAACGGTCAAGCATGTTGGTTACACCACCATACTTAAGTGCTTCTGTGATAACTTCCCAGCCATACTGAAGTAGTTTTGATGCATAAGCAGCGTCGATACCTTGTTCAACCATTTTGTCAAAACAAAGTAGCGAACCCGTTTGCAGCATGCCGCATAGAATTGTTTGCTCACCCATAAGGTCAGATTTTACTTCAGCTACAAATGATGAAAGTAAAACGCCCGCACGGTGACCACCGGTACCTGCTGCATACGCTTTCGCTTGAGCAAGGCCTTTACCTTCAGGGTCATTTTCTGGGTGAACTGCGATAAGAGTTGGCACACCAAAACCACGCTTATATTCTTCACGAACTTCTGTACCTGGGCACTTTGGTGCAACCATGATTACCGTGATATCGTCACGTACTTGCATGCCTTCTTCAACAATATTAAAACCATGTGAATACGCAAGTGTTGCACCTTGCTTCATCAAAGGCATAACTGCTTTTACTACACTGGTGTGTTGCTTATCTGGTGTTAAGTTAAGTACTAAATCCGCATCTGGGATTAGATCTTCGTAAGTGCCAACAACAAAGCCGTTGTCTGTTGCATTGATATAAGATTGGCGTTTTTCAGCAATTGCTGACTCACGTAATGCGTAAGATACATCAAGACCCGAATCACGTAAGTTTAAGCCTTGGTTTAGGCCTTGCGCACCACAGCCAACTACAACCAGTTTCTTACCAACTAACGCATCAACACCATCGCTGAATTCTGATGGGTCCATAAATTCACATTGAGCAAGCTGCGCAAGCTGCTCGCGTAACGGTAAGCTGTTAAAATAATTCGTTGCCATGTCTAATTCCTAATAATAAATAATGCGCTGCGTCTTGCAGCATTGATTTAACCTTAAAAGAAATTATTAATTGCGTAAAATGATATATTTGAATTATTGTATTACAAAAAATGAAATAAAGGCTTGTCGTGGATATTAAACGCTTACAATTGTTTTTAGTATTAGCGGAGCAGCTTCATTTTACTAAAGCAAGCGAACTGGCAAATGTCAGTGCACCAACACTCAGCCGCAATATAAAACAATTAGAAGATGAAGTTGGGGCGATACTCTTTAATCGTAATAAACGCAGTGTTTCGCTCACTAAACAAGGCGAGGCTTTTTTACGTTATGCCCGTACAACAATTAGTGAATGGCAAATGTTTCGCTCATCGTTAAATGAAGCTGGTGAGGCACTTTCAGGTGAAGTGCAGCTGTTTAGTTCTGTTACTGCAACTTACAGTTTCTTATATGACTTATTAAAAAAGGTGAGGTTGGCGCACCCTCACATCGAAGTGAAACTAAATACAGGCGATCCTGCGCTTGCAATTGAGCGTGTGATGAAAGGTTTTGAAGATATGGCAATTGCAGCAAGGCCGGATAAATTGCATGAAAGCTTGGCATTTTATTCACTTGGCTCATCACCGCTTGTGTTTATTGCGCCAAATGATGATGGGCCGCTGGGTGCGATGATCAATGAGGCAATAAATAATCGTTCGGATATTCCATGGCAAAAATTACCGTTTATCGTGCCTGATCAGGGGTTAAGTCGAAAGCGATTAGCTGATTGGTGGCATAAAAATGGCATTAATCCACTTATATACTCCAAAGTAGCAGGTAACGAAGCTGCTGTTTCAATGGTTAGTTTAGGTTTTGGTGTGGCACTTATTCCAAAAGTTGTTGTCGATAATAGTCCTATTAAAGATAAAGTGCAGATTTTAGCCATGCCAGATCCTGTGCCAGCATTTGATGTTGGCCTAGTTACAAAAAAAGCACATTTACAGCAGCCAATCATGAATGCTATATGGCAATTGCTTAAATAACTAGGAAAAAAGAACTACAAATTGGCTGATTTTTATTCCGACGTGTAAGTAATTGTAATTTTTGTTGCAGGATTTGTTTTGATTGGTAAAGTGCGCGTGTTTTCTCGGAGAATTTTAAATATTGAAGCATCTCTTTTGCATATTTATATTGTTCTTTTGCTCAGCTACAAGTGCTAAGCAAATAGATGAAGCGATAGAGCAAGGCGAACTGCGCCTTGGTTTAGCGTTAGGTCTTGGAACAATTTCAAATCCGCTAAATGAGGGGGATAACTTTCCATTAATTGCGATTCCAGATATTGCATATTATGGCGAGCGCTTTTATTTTGACAATGGCCAGTTAGGCCTCACTTTGGTGGATGAAAAACACCATGTGATTAGTCTTATCTCCGAATTAAACCCAGAAAATCGCTTTTTCGTTACTTGGCACCCTGCCAACGTATTTATTGTTAGAAACGCTTACACGGAACCAGCAACACGCGACAGGATATCCATTTCTGAGATAAATCGCCCAAATTGGGCACTGGATGGTGGATTGAATTATCAATATATCGCAGATTCTTGGCGTTTCTCCGCCGATGTTTTGCATGATATTAGTGGAGTTCATTTTGGTCATCGAGTAGCACTGAGCTTCGCCAAGGGTTGGCAATTTAGATCTGGGGTACTCAGTGTGCGTTTGGGGCTCGATTATTTATCTCACAAACTCGCAGATTATTATTATGGTATTCAGGCCGACGATAACGTCGGGCAAACCTTTGAGCAGGATGCTGCTGTATTACCGCACGTTGAAGTAAGTTGGCAAATGCCTATCAACGAGCGTTTTGGTTTGCTAGCTAAAATTAAATACCACAACCTTGGTTCTTTAAGTGATAGTCCTTTATTTTCGAGTGATGAAAGCGTGACAATATTTACAGGGGTGACCCATGTTTTTTAGATATTGTTTGCTTTTAGTTATATGTGCTTTAACCAGTTTTAATGCTACTGCAAATAAAAGCACTGAGTTTCAACTGACACCTGCAGTTTGTATGGTGCAAAACAGTGATGATGTGTGCCAAATTGAAGTCAATTTTGTGTGGCAAACAGAAACAACACAAGACGTATGTATTTTACGTGATCAAACACCATTAAAATGTTGGCAAAGTGCAACTAATGGTAATTTTAGTTATAAAGCGGACGTTCAGTTTGGCACTGTATACTCCTTAGTTAATCGTAAAAGCGGTGAACAAATTGCTACTGCTAAAATCAAAGTGCAAAGTAGCAATACAAAGTCCCAGCGTAGAAGGTTACGCACACCGTGGAGCTTTTTCTAGGAGATACACATGGCACACATTTTATTAGTGGAAGACGATTTAGCATTGCAACAATTAACCAAAGATTACCTTGAGCACAATGGTATGACGGTTGATGTATTAAGTAATGGTGCTGAAGTGATGGCCGCACTTGAGGCAAATATGCCTGATTTAATGATTTTGGATGTGATGTTACCAGGCAAAGACGGCTTTAGTGTGTGTCGTGAAGTACGAGACCGTTACCAATTACCGATTCTAATGCTTACTGCAAAAGGTGAAGATTTTGATCAGGTAATAGGTCTTGAATTAGGTGCCGATGATTATGTCATTAAGCCTGCTGAACCACGTGTGTTATTAGCACGTATTTCCGCATTATTACGCCGTGGTGCTGTTGAAAAAAGTTCAGAAGAATTACGCTTTGGTTCGCTGACCATTGATAAAAACAGTCGCATTGTTAAGTTGATGGGCAATGAAGTAAGTTTAACATCGCACGAGTTTGAATTACTGTGGTTATTATCTAACAGTGCGGGTGAAGTATTGAGTCGTGATTTTGTGCACGAAAAAATGATTGGCCGTGAGTATGATGGACTCGACAGAACGGTTGATGTGCGAGTTTCGCGTTTACGTAAGAAGTTAGGCGATAATAGTGACAAACCTTACCGTATTAAAACAGTGTGGGGTCAAGGTTATTTGTTTGTGTCAGATGCTTGGGGTTAGTAATAACTCTTTAGGAGATTAGATGGGCAAGTTATTCCTTAGCCTCTATGCCTATATCATCGTTTCAATCTTTATTTTAAGTGGCGCGCTCGAAAGGTTATGGCCTGAGCCTAATGGCATTGAAGCGTTGCCACTCGCACCGCAAGTTAGTGAATCGATTTCAGCTTTAGCTGTAACGCCTCACGGCATAGATAAGCTGAAGCATATTTATCAGCATCAAATTATTCCTGCCGACCAAATTGCCTTTTTACCAGAGCAATCATCCCGTTTACAACAAGGGCAGGCTATTCCTGTTTTTGATGGCCCAAAACAAGTCATTTGGTATCTGCAACTTGATAACTCACAGCTTCTAAAAATCGGCCCCTACCGCTTTGACAGTAATAGTTACGATTCTATTTGGCCATTTATAATTATGCTGATGGTAATAGGCTTGCCTGTTGCGGCATGGAGTTATTGGTTATGGCGCGATTTCAATCAGTTAGAGCGTGCTTGTCATGATATTAATGCCCCTGAAGATCTGCAACTCAGTAGTGATGATAAATCGGCACTTCTGCCAATAAAACAAACCTTGATGGCAATGAAAGAGCGAATTAAACATTTGCTCGATAGCCAGCGAGAGCTTACGTCATCGGTCTCTCATGAATTTAGAACGCCTTTAGCTCGGCTAAAATTTGCTATTGCGATGCTAGAAGATACACAAAACAATGAGAAAACAGCACCATATTTAGCAAGCATGCAAGCCGATATTCAAGAACTAGATGCTTTAGTCAGTGAAATGTTGGAATTTGCAAAGCTTGAACGTGAAAAGCCAACCCTAAATATAGAGCAATATGATGTTGTAGAACAGGCAACGGTACTTGCAGAAAAACTTGGTTTTAACAGCAAGATTATAATAAATATCGAGACAAGCTCACCGCTCATTATTACTGCAGATCCACATTTTATAGGTCGCGCGATTCAGAATTTTGTTGGCAATGCTTTAAAATATGCTGAGCAAGAAATTCGAATATCCATTTATCAGCAAGCAAATAGGGTATTTATAAAAGTTGCTGATGATGGGGTGGGTATTGAGCAATCAGAATGGGAGCATGTATTTAAACCCTTTACCCGCCTTGATAAAAGCCGTAACAAAAAAATTAAAGGGTTTGGCCTTGGTTTAGCTATCGTGCAAAAAATTATTAATTGGCACAATGGCAAATGCTATTTAGAGAAAAGCCCTTTAGGCGGTGCTTGTTTTGTCATTGAACTACAATCACAGTCCTAATTTAATCAAATTAATCATTCTTTGATCTTACGTCAGATATTGCAGCATAAGCATTGATACACTTATTTGCGTAAATAAAACATTAAAATAAACTAAATGAGATTGATTCTCATTGGATTTGAGGTTTATAATAGCGTTAGTTTATAAATCTTCATTAATAAAAATTATTTAATAGGTCGAACAATGATTAATCTTCGTAAATCTGCATTAGCATCTGCTGTGCTTGCTGCGGCTATTGGTTTAACTGGTTGTGGCGGTAGTGATAGTAAAGACCCAGTAACACCTGTAAATCAAGCACCAACAGATATCCAAATTTCAACTTCAACTATTTCTGAAGATACACTAGGTGTTGTTGTTGGTGCGCTAACAGCAACTGACGATACGACAAGCGGTCTTACTTTCTCTATTGAAGATGAACGTTTTGAAATTGTAGGCACAGATTTAAAGCTTAAAGATGCACTTGCAGTTAACTTTGAAGAAGAACAAGAAGTTACCGTTAATGTAACAGTAACAGATGCTGGTGGCTTAACTTTCACAAAAGCACTTACATTAACAGTAGACGACATCGATGCTGAAAACGGTGTTAATGTTTATGAGTTTGACACTAAACTTGCAGGTTTCAGTGGTTCATCAGTATCTTACTCAGGTCAAACTGCGCGTCATGCACTGTCAGCAGAAATTAAGCACTACATGGGCTTAATGACGGTTGAATACATCGAAACAAATGGCATTATGGCAGCCGATGTAAGAGCTAAGCTAAATGCACTTTGGGGTGACTATGCTGCGGTAGTTGATTCTCCAATTTCACACTTAGGCGATGACCTTTCATCTTATAAGCAAAAAACATTTTTCGATATTTCATCTTCGGATAAAAATCTAGGTGGTGAAAATGGTAAAATTGCAGGCCGTGACAAGTTAAAAATGTATAAAGAGTGGCATGTTGCGGGCAACTTCAAAGGCTGGAATGATTTTGGTACGCGCGCAGCAACTCCAGAAGGTTTAGTTGAACATTATTTTGATTTATTCGTTGCTCAAATTGAAAAAGTAAACGCAGGTGAAGCATTAGTTGATGCAAACGGTGTTGCTATTTCAAAAGCATTTATTACTCCTGAAGGTTTAGATTTAGTTCAGCTAGTTCAAAAGCATACACTTGGCGCATTAATGTTCTCGCAGGGTACAGATGATTATCTTGGCGAAGGTTTAGCTTCTGATAACAAGGTGTCTGACAAAGGTACTAAAACGTATACAGCACTTGAGCATCAATTTGATGAAGGTTTTGGTTACTTTGGTGCATCGCGCAACTACCTAGAATATTCAGACAGTGAAATTGCTAAAAAAGACGGCCGTGAGAATTTCCAAGGTAAGAACGATATTAATGGCGATGGTGCAATTGATTTAACTTCTGAATTTGTTTGGGGTAATTCGTCTAACGCAGCAAAGCGTGACTTAGGTGCTGAAGTTGCTACAGATTTGACGGCTGAGGCAATGACACACTTTATCGCTGGTCGTAAAATGATTTCTGATAACGTTGGTAAAAATGTTGATGAATTTTCGGCAGAAGATAAAACGAAATTCGATAATCATGTATTCCAAGCTGCATTAGCATGGGAAAAAGCAATCGCAGCAACAGTTGTTCATTATATCAATGACGTGATTGCTGATATTGAGAACATTGAAGATGGCGAATATACATCAGCAGAATTTGCAGATTACGCCAAACATTGGGGTGAAATGAAAGGCTTTGCTCTTAATTTCCAATTCAGCCCATTCTCACCATTTGCTGACCATGCATTGAATCCTAAGAAAGATACTGTTGGTCCAGCTCAATTTGTCGATATGCATGACTTATTCGGCGATATGCCAGTACTTGCTGGGGCGGATGAATTTGCAAACTACAAAGCGAAATTAATCGCTGCACGTGATATTTTAGATAACGCGTATGACTTTGCTGATGCAAACTCAGAGAACTGGTAATTTAAAATAAACGTTAAATTAATTAAAAGGTTAGTGATTTAGGTCGCTAACCTTTTGCTGTATTTATTATTCGAGATTTTAGGATAATTTTATGTTGATATCCGCAAAACTTAAACCGATAGCACTTGTAACATCGCTAGTACTGACGTTAGCGGCGTGTTCAGAAGATACTTCAAGTACTCAAGGACAGAACTTTGGTGGTGGCACGACCGAACCAGGTAATGGCGGTGGTACAAGTTTTGACGAAAAGGCGCTTGTTGCCAACTTAGTTGATAATGTTATCACACCAACGTTTACCTCATTTAATCAACAAGCCGCTGCGAATTTTGCAACGTTAAGCCAATATTGCGCCGTTGAAAAATCGGCGGCTGAGGGTGAAGCTTCAGAAGATGAGCGCTTAGCAGCACTTTTAGAGGCACAAACAAGCTGGCGAGATACCACTGCACTTTGGCAACATGCTGAATTAATGCAAATGGGGCCACTTTTGGAAAACGAAGGTGAATTGCGCAACTTAATTTATTCGTGGCCAGCAAAAAGCTTATGTGGTGTTGACCAAGATACCGCGTATTTCGAAGATGGCATGATCAACCTAGATTCAACCAGACCTTATGATATTAAAGAGCGTACAGCTACTCGCCGTGGTCTTGTCAGCCTAGAGCACTTACTATTTTCAGAACAATTAAATCACAGCTGCTCAATTGCCAATGACGCACTTGCAGATTGGAATAACCGCAGTGACAGTGAGCGTCGCATTGCCCGTTGTGAGTTTGCAATTGAAGTTGCAAGTGACCTTGTCGATAACAGCCAAGTATTACTTGATAAATGGAATGGCGATGCAGGCTATGCTATGGCACTTAAAAATGCAGGCGAGGTTGGTTCGAGTTTTGATTCAGCACATGCTGCGGTGAATGTGATTTCAGATGCGCTGTTTTACCTTACCGAGCAAGTAAAAGATAAAAAGTTAGCACTGCCACTGGGCTATGAAAGTAATTCGTGTGGTTTAGAAGCCTGCCCGCAAGACGTTGAATCGCCAATTGCAGCGCAATCATTAGCTAATATCCAAGCAAATCTTGCTGCTTTTGAAAAATTATTTACAGGCAATGGTATTGCACAAGACAACACGACTGGCTTTGATGACTTTCTGATTGAAGAAGAGGGAAGCGACACCAAAGATGCGATGCTTAAAGGGTTAACTGATTCTAATGAAACACTTGAATCAATTAATGGCACGTTACAACAAGCCCTAATTGATGAAAAAGAAAAAGTTGAACAGACACATGCTAAAGTAAAGGATGTGACCGATCAACTTAAACATGACTTTATAAATAAGCTTGCCCTTGAGCTACCTAAATCTTCAGCTGGTGATAATGATTAGAGCTTTATGAATATGAAAAAAACACTATTAGCATTAGCAATTGCAAGTTATGTAACCCCAATTTTTGCCGACGATAAGAAAACCAATGATGATGACATTGAGCATATAACGATTATTAGTCATGGCAATAAATTACGAACAGAATCAGGGTCTGCAACACTGCTTTCAGAAGTGGAACTTGAAAAATACGAATACGATGATATCCACCGCATACTAGCCAAAGTACCGGGTGTGAATATTCGTGAAGAAGATGGTTATGGTCTGCGCCCTAACATTGGATTTCGTGGTGTAACACCAGAGCGTAGTAAAAAAGTAACGATTCTTGAAGATGGTGTACTGATTGGTCCTGCGCCTTATTCAGCAGCTGCCGCTTATTACTTCCCGGTAACAACTCGTATGACCGCCGTTGAAGTGTTTAAAGGCCCAGCAGCGATTAAACACGGTCCACAAACAGTGGCTGGTGCGCTCAATATGGTTACGCGTCAAGTGCCATTTGAACTGACCGCAGGTCTAGATTTAGCGACTGGTAGCGATGGTTATCATAAAGCTCACGGCTTTTTTGGTACTGAAGTCGCCAAAAACGTGGGTGTGTTAGTTGAAGCGGTACGCCTTCAAGCGGATGGCTTTAAAGAAATCGATAACGGTGGTGATTCAGGTTTTAAGAAAAATGATTTCTTATTTAAAACTAAATATTTGCTTGATGGTGAACAGTTTGATCAAAGCTTTGAACTTAAGCTTTCTTACGCGGATGAAAACTCAGATGAAACCTATTTAGGTTTAACTGAGGCGGACTTTAAAGAAAATCCATATCGCCGCTATGCCGCATCACAGCCTGCGAATATGGACACTGAGCACACGCAATTTATGTTTACGCATAATTTATCAAGCGATGTGTTTTCGATGACTACACGTTTGTATCGTAACGATTATGAGCGAGCTTGGCGTAAACTCGGCAAATTAACAGGCTCAAATGCGAGTTTGTCAGATATTATGACCGATCCACTCTATTACGAACGCGAATATAATGTGATTTCAGGTCAACAAAATTCTGTTGAAGCTGGCTTTAATACTATGTTCTTGGTAATGGGTACTAACGATCGCGAGTATTATTCGCAGGGGTTACAAGTTGATGCCGATTACAACTTCTCACTCTTTAATATCGATCATCAATTATCATTTGGTGTGCGTTACCACGAAGACGAAATCGAGCGAAAACATTTCGAAGAGAAATATGCAATGACGGATGGTTTTGCGCTGAGAACTGAAGAAGCGAAAAAGTTTACAACGCAAAATATCGAGAATACAGAAGCGCTTTCTATTTACCTTGAAGACACCGTTAAGTTTGGTGATTTAACCGTATCTGCGGGTGTGCGTGGCGAAGACATGGATATGTTTTATACCGACACGGTTGATAAAGATGACTGGCAACGTAAATCAACGACCATTTGGTTACCAGGTGTTAGTGGTTTCTATCAGTTGACAGAAAATGCAGGTGT
>NZ_JAPEHW010000059.1 GCF_028875915.1 Pseudoalteromonas sp. G4 | reverse complement strand
AACATTACTCGCAACAGTACCGCTCACTGATGCTGCATGATTACCGACATCGATAATACATGTGCCGTAACCCAATCCTTTTAGCGAATTAGTCCATAGCTGTTCACCTGTGGCTTTATCTAAACAAAATAAATGACCTGAAGAAGATGCGTACACCTTGTTATTATCGCTACTTACTACAGTAATTGTTCCTGATTTTAACTTTTTACGCCAAAGTTCACTGCCATCGTCTTTATTAATTGCAACAACATGTCCATTAATCCCTAAAATAAGATAATTCATAAGCCCTCCATTTAGTGTTAATAACAGCATGCGTGATTTCATTAAAAAAGAAAATACCGCCCAGCACCGTTATTATCCACTTATCATTAAATCTGTTATTTCAGCTCAAAAAGAGTTAGATTGAAGTCAATTAAACAGGAGAACTTTTTATGGAACAGTTTGATATTACAATAATAATTGGCCTTGCCGTTGTCTTTATCCTCGTTATGCTAGGCATCAAAATGGTACCGCAAGGTTTCAACTACACAGTAGAGCGTTTCGGTAAATATACCCGAACACTAACACCTGGTTTACAACTAATAATTCCACTTGTTGATACCATTGGTCGCAAGCAAAACATGATGGAGCAAGTATTAGATGTACCACCACAAGTGGTAATTTCATCTGATAATGCCCAAGTAACGACCGATGCAGTGTGCTTCTACCAAGTGCTCGACCCTGTTAAGGCTTCATATGAAGTAAACGATTTAGAACGCGCCATGCGTAACTTGGTAATGACCAACATTCGCGCGGTTTTGGGCTCGATGGAACTCGACGAAATGCTATCAAATCGAGATAAAATTAATGGCTCCCTTCTCATCAAAGTGGATGAAGCAACGGACCCATGGGGCGTAAAAGTAACACGTATCGAAATCAAAGATATCGCCCCGCCAATGGACCTAGTTGACGCTATGGCGCGTCAAATGAAAGCTGAACGTGAAAAACGTGCCAGTATTTTAGAAGCTGAAGGTGAACGTGAAGCAGCTATTAAAGTTGCAGAAGGTCAAAAGCAAGCCGAAATACTTAAAGCTGAAGGCCAATTAGAGGCAGCTAAACGCGAGGCTGAGGCACGAGAACGTTTAGCAGCAGCGGAAGCCGAAGCAACACGCTTAGTGTCAGAATCTATTCAAAACGGTGACTCACGTGCAATTAACTATTTTGTTGCACAAAAATATATGGAGTCGCTGGGTAAACTAGCAGAATCAGATAACAACAAAGTAATGATGATCCCACTTGAAGCAAGCAACATGTTAGGTTCTATCGCTGGTGTTGCCGAAATTGCAAAAGAAGCATTTGGCAAGAAATAAACCTTACATAGATGTATACTATGTGTTTTTGGAGCAGTTATGATTATAGAGCTATTAAATAATTTAGAACCTTGGCATTGGTTATCACTTGGATTACTGCTGCTTGGTGCTGAAGCACTTGGCGCATCAGGCTTTTTGCTTGGAACGGCAATTGCGGCGTTTTTATTAGCGATTATCAATGCCCTATTTAGCGATATTTCTTGGCAGACTCAGTTAATTTTATTTGCTATCGCAGCACTTGGTTTTTCAATTGCTTACTGGAAATACTTTAAAGAATTTAACAACCGCTCAGATCATGGTCCACTGAACCAACGAGCTGCAAGTTTAATTGGTCGTGAACTAGTTGTAGAACATGATCTAACAGGTGGACAAGGTCGAATACAAATTGGCGATACTTTTTGGAAAGTAAAATTTGAAGGCCAAATAGATAAAGGCACACGCATCAAAGTAGTGGATGCCGACAGTATGAGCCTGCAAATAACCTCAATTAACTAAATTTTGTGAGTAAAATCCGCCTCGCTAAATTTATTGCTGACGCTGGGATCTGTTCACGGCGTCAAGCTTCTCGCTTGATTGACGACAAACGTGTGCGTGTTAATGGTGCGTTAGCTAATCATATTGACCATGTTGACGGTGACGATCTTGTCGAACTCGATGGTCAACAAGTTGTTACACAACATGATAAACACTACTTCGCTATTTTTAAGCCTATAGGTATTGATTGCAAATTAATACCAAGCGACCCAAGCAGCCTGATTCACCTGCTACCACAGCACATCAGATTATTTCCAATCGGTCGTTTAGATAAAGATTCACATGGCCTATTGTTACTCACTAATGATGGTGAATTATGCCATCAATTAAATCACCCAAATTTTGAGAAAGAAAAAGAATACATAGTTACCACCAGCAAGCCTATTTCTCCCAAATTCTGCCAACAAATGATGGCGGGCGTGCCGGTAAAAGGTGAAATCACAAAGCCATGTATTGTTGAGCAACTAAATGAAACGCAATTTTGTATTATATTAACGCAAGGCCTTAATCGGCAGATACGCAGAATGACTAAGTTTTGTGGGAATTATGTGACAGATTTAAAAAGAGTGAGAATTGCAAAATTAACACTTGCCGAGCTTAATCTGGAACCCGGCAAGTACTGCGCGATTAGCCGCAGCCAAATTACTTCCTAAAGCGAACATACATATAAAGACTTGCAATAACACCGCCTGGTAACAACGCCTTTTCCATACCATTCATTGCTAAGTAAGACATTGTCGCAATGAAAAATACCGTCGTTAAAATAACGTCTAAGTATTCCAAAGAGAATTCTAATAATTTATTGGTATTCATAACAATTCCTTGCTGTTGTGCTAAACCAAATCAGGGGTTGATTCAAACATTAATAAAAATAGTGTGCTTTGATAAGCTGGGTGTAGCTTAGAATTTTTGGATAAAAAAACTTTGATCTAGAATAAAAAACAGCCGAGGCATGAAAAAAATAAGCCGCAAAACTTGCGGCAAATCAACAATAGCATCATGTGGAAAATGTGTAGCAAAGGGCTAGCTACAAAACCTATTATAAAAAAACACAAAAAATTCGCCTGCGACAAAATGTCGCACTTTTAATGAATTTTTTTCACCTATTCAAAAAACCGCGACCTTTATTCTCTTTTCAACTGATAAGATACATTTTTCAATCAAAAGGTATCTCTATGCTTTGGGTCTTTTTTACGGTGCTTGCCGCATTTATGCAAACCTTTCGCAATGGCTTGCAAAGCAAATTAAGTAAGCATGTCAGCACGCTAGGAGTAACGCTAGCGCGTTTTTTATTTGCGACCCCAATTGCACTGGTTTACCTTGTTGTGCTGTATCAATTTGACCCCATCGAGATACCCGCATTTAATGCTAAGTTTTTAACCTATGTTGCTGTTGCGGCAGGAATGCAAATTTTAGCAACGGCACTGATGGTGGTGCTGTTTAAGCAGCAGAACTTTGCCATAGGAGCCGGCCTTGCAAAAAGTGAAGCCCTCGTCGCGGCTATTTTAGGCGCGCTCTTTTTCGGCAGTAAGTTGACTTTGCTTGGCTGGTTTGGCGTTTTGCTTGGCGCATTGGCCGTTTTTGTTTTAAGCGGATTAAGATTTACTCAAGGGTTTAAGCTCAAGACCGTGTTCATTGGCCTTAGCTGTGGCAGTGCTTTTGCGCTTACTTCACTTTCAGTGCGCGAAGCTAGCATTGCGCTTAATTTGCCATTTCCGCACAGTGCTGCTTGGGTACTATTGTGGGTGCTCAGTGTGCAAACATTGATTTTATTAATACATATCACGCTTAAAGAAAAGCACACCTTTAGCAAATTAAAACAACATCTGCCCACAACCTTTGCCATTAGTGTTACAAGCTGTATTGGCTCTATTGGTTGGTTTAGCGCGATGAGTTTACAGTATGTGGCGTATGTTAAAACGCTCGGGCAAATTGAAGTGCTGTTTACTATTTTACTTGCCATTTTCTGGCTTAAACAAACACCAAGCAAAAATGAATTACTTGGTCTGGTACTAATTGCCATAGCGGCGATTTTAGTGATGTGGCAATAGCGATACAAAAAAGGCTGCGAAGTGCAGCCTTAAATTGCTAATTAAAATACTAAATCACCAACTTTTCGCCGCCAGATAAACCTGAGGTAATAATTATTAAGTTGTTTTCCAAAGGTTGTCCTAAACGCACAAAGCGCTCGCTGATTTTACCGTTTTCAAGCACTGACACCTTAGCTAGCTGACCGAAATGTTGAATATAACGCGCATCAATCGCAATCACGCCGCGCGCATCTTTATCAATACCAACTTTGGCATACATGCCCGGCATCAGTCCTGTTAAGTCGATATTATCGCCCGCTAAATCAAGCTTTACTTCAAAGCTGCGTGCTGCACTATCAGCAAGCGGTACAATTTCACTTACCCTTGCTGCACGCACTTGATTCAGTGCTGATAACTCAACTTGCAGCGTTTGTCCTAACGACAAATTAACCGCCTGACTTTCAGGTATAAAGCTACTTATTTGAATACTGCTTGGATTATAAAGTGCAACAACAGCTTGCCCTGGGTTAACTAAATCACCAGGTTCTACCATTCGATCAACCACTTTACCCGCAATAGGCGCAACAATTTTACTGTAGGTTAAGGTAACTTTTGCTTGGTCCAATTGTTGCTCATAGCTAAGTTTAGTGGCACGTAGCTGATCAAAAGTAGATTGCACTGTATCTAAATCATTAACTGAAATAAGCCCTTGCTCACGCAGCGCTTTATTGCGTTTTAACTGAAGCGTCGCTTGCGTTAATTGCGCTGAAACCGCCTCTACCTGAGCTTCTATTTGCCCTACTTGTGCTTTTAAGTCTTGATTATCAAGTTCAGCAATCACATCACCGGCTTTAACAATATCGCCAGCTCTCACATTCACTGACGTGACATTTGCTAAAATACGACTCGCAACTTGGGTGTTTTGTCTAGCAATTAAGTTTGCTGGTAACCATAGCCGTTCAATATGCTCATAAGGTTCAACAGTGACAGTTTGTACATTCTGCAATTCGTCGTTTGATGTACTTGGCGCAACTTTATTGTCAAAGCCGCCCGCCATCATAATGATCATTACAATCAAGATAACGATGGCACTGATCGGAATTAATACTTTTTGTTTTGTCATGATTTATTGCTCCTGACGCTCTTGATCGCTGTTTTGTGACTCATCGAAAACCAAATAGTAAACGGCGGGCACAATAATCAAACTAAATAGGGTGGAAGAAATAATGCCAAAGATAATGGCGAGTGCTAAACCACTAAACACAGGGTCTAGAATAATCACTAAGTTACCCAATAATGTGGTGCCTGCTGTAAGCAACACTGGGCGCATACGTACGCTACCTGCCATTAATAAAGCCTGTTTTATTGATTCACCCTGAGCGCGCGCTGCGCTGATAAATTCAACCAAAATAAGTGAATTTCTCACCACTATACCTGCAAGGGCAATCATGCCTATCATCGCGGTTGCAGTGAATAGAATCGGCTCAGGACTATTTGCAATCTCGCGTTCACCAAACTGATTGATTATCCAAAACCCCGGCATAATACCAATCACAGTTAACGGGATTGCCGACATAATAATGCCCGACAACGCATAAGACCCCGTTTGTAAGCGAAGAATAAAGAAGATACCTGTCAGTGCAAACGCAAATGCAATGCCCATATCGCGAAACACGCGCGCGGTTATCCTTAGTTCGCCTTCACCACTCCAAGTAAGCCAAGTGCCTTTTGGAATTGACCATAATTCACCACCACCGTTATTTAGGTAGTGACGGTCCTGCCAAGCAACATGGCTTGCTTGCTCATCGCCTAATTGTTCACGTTGGTCAGCATTAATATCTGCGACCACTTCCGCCGGTGTTCTGCCATTTAACTCAGCAGTGACATAAATCACTGATTGTAAATCTTTGCGGAAAATAGGCTGTGCAACCGTTAAGGTTTGGTATTCACCTAATTCACTAAGCGCTACGAGTGGTTGGGGTGCAGCTTCTAACCCTAGCCCTAAATCAGTTTGTGCGATGCCTTCTCGACCGCGAATATAAAGGCCATCAAGTTCACTTGATTGATTGCGTGTCGCGTAAGGAATACGTAATTTTATCGCTAAAGGCTCGGCCTCAGATTCACTCGCAATTGTGCCCGCCTCAACGCCAAAGCCAGCAATCATTAAGGTGCGTTTAATATCTTCTGTCGCAATTCCCGATAATGCAGCTTTTTCTTTATCTACCACAAAACGATTAATCTTTTGCGCCGCTTGCATTGTGGTATCAACTTCAACCACATGAGGCTCACTGGCTAATCGCGCAGCCACTTGGCGCGCGGCTAATTGCTGTTGCTCTAATGCGACAAATGGCTCTCGGTATACTTCCGCCACTAAAGTTGATAACACCGGTGGACCAGGTGGCACCTCAACTACTTTGATATTGATGCCATTTTTATTAAATGGCGCCAATAATTCACGTAGCCGCAATACCACACCATGGGATTGATGTTCGCGTTCGCTTTTATCGACTAACAGCACTCGGATTTCAGCCAAGTTTTCTCGCGTACGTAGATAGTATTGGCGCACCATGCCATTGAAATCGATAGCACTCGGCTCACCTACATACACCGCCACAGCATTCACCTCAGCAACACGCTTTACCTGCTGCGCAATTTCCGAAGAAATAGCTGCACTTTGCTCTAAACTGGCTGATTCTGGCAAGTCGATTAAGATTTGTACTTCATTCTTATTATCAAACGGTAAAAGCTTAAGTGGTACCGTGCGGAACACCGGCAATAAGGCGCTAGCAACAAACAACCCAAGCGTCAGCCAAAGCGCCATTTTAGCACGTGATTTTGACGCCAAAATTGGCGTTAATATTTTATGGTAAAGGTCGCCACTGTTATTAGTTTCTTGCTCTACGGGAGAATCTGTTAGTAACTTACTCGCAAGCCACGGTGTAACAAATAAAGCCACTAAGGTTGAAACAATCACACTGACAGGCACATTAAACGCCATTGGTGCCATATACGGCCCCATCATGCCGGTTATAAAAGCCATGGGCACAAAAGCAAGTACAATGGTTACTGTCGACATAATCAATGCAGGACGAATTTCACTCATCGCCGCAACAATTTGACCTTCTTTATTTTGGCCCTTACTCATAAAGCGTTTGATGTTATCGATGCCGGTAATCGGATCATCGACCAGCAAGCCAAGTGATAAAATCAAAGCAAATAACGTTACACGGTTAATGGTATAGCCAAACGCCATATCCAATATAAGCGTTAAGCCATAACAAATAGGCACTGCCAAACCAACCACAATCGCCGGTCGCCAACCTAAAAACACACCGATAAATACCACCACAGTAAACACCGCAAACGCCAGTGATGAAACAAGGTTATTTACTTTCTCGTTAGCGGTTTCACCGTAGTTTCTAAGTACCGAAACATTAACATGATCTGGGATCAGCTGCCCTTTAAGTGATTCAACCTCAACCAACACACGATTAGCAAGGCTTACTGCATTACTGCCCGCTTGCTTAGCAACGCTAATAGTAACCATTGGGTGATCGGCTGTGTTGGTAGCCACTTCGCTATACCATTGATAGCTTGTTGGCTCGGTAGGGCCGTCTTGAATAGTGGCAACATCGGATAAATAAACTGGTTTGCCGTTGATAACATTTACAATTAAACGGTTAAGCGCTTCACTTTGACGAAATACATCGCCCACCTCTAAAACCACAGACTGATTATTGGTTACCTGTACACCAACTGTCGCAAGTTGGTTAGAGACATTGAGCGCGTTATACACATCCATTACGGTGGTATTAAATGCGGCAAGATTAGTAGTATTTAAGTAAATTTGTACTGCACGCTGACGACCACCAATCACCTTAACTTCAGATGTATCGTCAATTGCTTGTAAATGTGTAGAAACTTCTTGGGCGATACGGCGAAGTGCATAGTCATCATAAAGTTGCGGCTGCTCACTCCATAGCCCCAACATCATAATAGCCACATCATCAACTTCAATTGGCTTAATCTGCCAATTGGACACAATGCTGGGCATAGTATGCTGATTTGCGAAGAGTTTGTTGTAGGTATTTAAAATTGCTTTTTCGCGGTCTTCACCCACATAAAAGCGCAGCGTAACAATTGCACCACCCGTTTGTGTGACTGAATAAACATGCTCTACGCCTGGCACTTGTGCCAATAACTTTTCAAGTGGAATAGTAACTTGTCGCTCAACTTGATTGGCGCTGATATTCGGAACCGCAACTTGAATATCAAGCATAGGTACAACAATTTGCGGCTCTTCTTCACGCGCAGTAAATTGCAACGCCAATAAGCCACTTAGTAGCGCAAAAATAAAAATGATAAGCGGAATGCGCCCTTGCAATGAGCTGGCAACCAAGCGGTCAACAGGATGCGTTAACTTCATTTTTAATTCCCTTTACTCTGATTGACAAAACATATCGTACAAAGCGTTTAACATGGCACTGACACGTTGATCAACAATACGATAATAAATAGTTTGTGCTTCACGGCGCGTTTCAACTAGCTTCGATTTACGCAAGCTTGCCAAATGTTGAGACAATGCTGATTGTGCTAACGGAATAATCTGGTTGAGTTCAGTGACACTGAGTTCACCTTGATTCAACGTACATAAAATCATTAAGCGATTTTTATTTGCCATCAACTTTAAAAATTGCTCTGCATCTGCCGCATTTTCAAGCATTTTTTCCATATCTAACATCATAGGCATCAATTCAATATTCTCAAAATTGAGTAAAGTATATGTCGTTATATTAGAAAAGTCTAATATTAGAGTTTACTAATTTAGGTTTTACTAATATATTTAATAACAAGTTCTACTTTAAGTTAGGTTTTCTATATGAAAGTTAATGACGCACTAAGATTAATTGCTGGCGTAATGCTAATTGTATCGCTATTACTCACACACTTTGTGCACCCAAATTGGGTGTTCTTCACGCTATTTATTGCTATAAATTTATTACAATCAGCGTTTACTAAATGGTGTCCTATGATGACCATTTTGCGTAAATTTGGCTTGGAGGATTAAGCATGCTAAAGACAATTCCCGATCTTATTAAGCTCGCATCAGAAAATGTAAAGAAAGTAGATTCAGCACAAGCAAAAGCTGAAATAGCACAAAATAATGGATTATTAATCGATGTTCGCGAACCAGCTGAACATGCCATTAAAAATGCCGTTGGTGCGATTAATATTCCACGCGGTGTACTCGAAATGAAGTTGGTAGAAATTGAAAAAGATGCTGACCGCCCTATATATCTTCACTGCGCGACCGGTGGTCGTGCCACACTTGCTGCAGAACAGTTGCAACGCGTTGGTTATAACAATGTAACGGTGATCAGCTGCAAAGCTGACAGTGTATGTGAAACATTTTGTTAGACTAGAGACTGTCTATTTTTGCAGTAGTTAACAAGTTCTAAAAAGGCTTCCATGTGGAAGCCTTTTTAAGTAATTACGCCTTATGCTTGGTTAGGCACAATTTGCACTTCTACACGGCGGGTTTATTCATTGCTCGCCACCGGTCGCATTTCACCATAACCTGTTACCGATAAACGCTCACTCATGATCGACTGGTTTACTAGGTACTGTTGTACGCTACGAGCACGACGCTCTGACAGCGTTTGGTTATAGCTTTCACTTCCGCTACTATCGGTATGGCCTTCAATGCTCAAATAGGTCTTATCGTAATGATTTAGTACATTAGCAATTGTGTTTAAAGTATCGTGAAACTGTGGCGTAATTGTCGCCTGGTTCGTTGCAAATGTAATGTTAGATGGCATAACTAAACGCAAGTTGTCACCTTCCCTTACTACCTCAACACCTGAGCCTGATAACTGCTCTCGCATTTCAGCTTCTTGACGATCCATGTAATCACCAATCGCAGCACCCGCAATTGCACCTACTGCAGCGCCAATTACTGCGCGTTTATTTTTATGATTTGATGTTGATTTTCCAATTACAGCCCCTGTTACAGCACCGATCATTGCACCTTTTTCGGCATTAGTTGTAGCACAACCAGACGCAGCCAATGCAGCAGCTAAAATAGAAACGTTAAATAATTTACGTGGAGAGAAATAAGTCATTGTTTACTCTTTTTCTTTGGAGTTTTGTAAAATGTAATTTGATGTGACTGAATAAACGCTGAATCGGTCCGTTATTTTACATTAACAGGCGGAAGGTCATATAAATCGACTATTTGCGTTAATTCACCAGAGTTAGCAAGCTCTAGTAGGGCTGTTTGAACTCGAGAGATTAGTTTTTGATTTTCAGAGCGTTTTGATGCCACGGCAAAACCAAGAATAGGCTCATCATGGCGATAATTTAGTTTTTTCAAGCGATGAGAAGGTTGGTTTAACACACTTAAGGAATGATCTGCCGTCTGCTCAACCGCAATCACAATATCTAATCGACCTTTTAATAACAGATCCATCGCTACGCGTTCACTTTGTACCGCGACTTTATTTAGCTTTTTATCATTATCAAAACGGGCAAAATGAGCTGCACCACGCACTATACCAATGCGTTTGCCATATAAGTCTTGGTAGGAATTTACAGCAATATCGGTTTCAGTTTGCGCATAAAATACAAAGGGAGAATTCAAGACCATATAAGCAGGATCAAGAAACACCATATCTTGTTCACGCTCAGGGGTTTTAATAAACGCACCGCCAATATCAGCTTGACCAGCTTTGATTAGTTTTACACAGCGAGAAATTGGACAAGGGGTTAACTGTAACGACACATTCAATTGCTTTGAAATACGCATCATAATATCGATAAGCAAACCGCGCGGGCGTGTTTCACCTAAGGTGTAACTATATGGAGGAGCATGATCAACGGCCACCACTAATCGCTCATGCGCCATTAAGGGCGATGCGAACAATAACGTCGCGAGCGTTATGAAATGTATTAAGTGTCTAAAGTTCACAATTCTGCCTTACTACAGTGTGTCAAAAAGTCCTTGTTCTGCGGTTGCATACGGTTTGATTCTAGCCAAAAAGACAATCTAAAAAAACCCTAAAATGCGATATTTACCTAAGCCAAATGTAAGAATTTCTGAATTTACAGATGGTTATTCAAAACAACTTACACTTTTTTATTAGTATATTTGCTTTATTTAAGCAGGCAACATAAAAACCATAAAACCACGATTTACTTGGCCTTCCCCAATATCGGAAATTTTATAAGAACCTTTAACAAACAATTGGCTATTCAAACTATTATTGCCATTTTTTCCAAAAAGCTATATTTTGCAAGCAGATTTCCCTCAACATCAGGTGACACTTGCATTGGTTGGCAAAATATAAAGTGGCAATAGGCGTTAATCTATTACTATTTTCACTTATACTTCTTATCAGTTTTGCCTGGCAATCGGCTCCCTTACGCATTGAGGGTATAGATACTGCTCGCTTGTTACACTACAGCGTGCATATCATTATCATCCCAATTATCTGCATTTATTTGCCACTCAAATACATCAGGCAAAAATATTCCAGTGGTAAAAGAGCTTACCTTGCTGGTCTGGTGCTTTGTGTATTGGCAGGCCTTATCAGTGCGACTTACACCCACACAATTTCTGTTCCAGGTAGTTTTCTATTTAAGATTGAAGGCGGCACAAAACAGGTAGATGATCCTGATTATGTGCAGGGCAGCGACACCAATTCATATATGGCTTTGACGATTACGACCAGCGTCTCTGGTTATGATAAGCCCCCTGGCCCTCTTTACTTTTACGTTGAAGCCTTTTTGCATAGCATTCTCTATTGTTTGTACATGCTGTGTTATTTGCAAGCCTTTGGTATTTTGCACAAACACAAATTAAAAGAACAACTTAAGCAACAACAACTCGATGTGCTGCAATATCAACTAAATCCGCACTTTTTGTTTAATTCACTAAACAGCATTCGAGGTATGTTGTATGAAGATGTCGGTGAGGCAAAAAAATTATTATTGGAATTTCGCCAGTTATTTAAGCATCACTTTGATAATAAGCGTCATTGTATTGCGTTAAAGCAAGAGATCTTACTTTGCCGCCATTACCTTAAACTTGAAAAAGTGCGATTTGAGGAGCGCCTCAACGTTGATATTTCAGTGCCTGATGCTTGTGAGGCTATGCTAGTTCCTAGCATGAGTATTTTCACCTTAATTGAAAATGCCATTAAGCATGGCATCGCGCAAATACCCCAAGGTGGCACAATCGCCATTTCAGTTCATCAGCAAGCTAAAAAGCTTTGTATTAGTGTGTGCAACCCTATTAATTTAAGCGCTCGCCAAGCTGATGGCACGCGTACCGGGTTAACCAATTTAGAATCACGGTTAGCACTATTGTATCGAGATAATTTCACCATCAATTCTGAACGAACCAACGACCAGTTTAGAGTTGAGCTGCAAATACCAATTAAAAAGGATAAAAGCGGTGAATAAGTCAAACGATTACTATATTGCGCAAGGTATAATCACCGCATTAATACTGTTTTTCCCATTAGTAGCAGTCACTTTTATTGCGCCTGAAAAGTTAATTAAGTACGCCCATGAATGGCTACTATACACACTGATGTTAGTGTCTGTCTGGCATTTTGTAACCCGTCGCTTTATCAAACGTATGCTACAAAAACAACGCTTCTATCGCGCTTTAGTGGTGCTTAGTGCGGTGATTATCTCAGTGGCGATTCTCTACCTACCAAACATGCTGCTTAGTTATATTTGGTATGTTGAACCTGCAGATCGCGAACAACTGGTAAGATTATTAACAAAATTTAATATATTTCTTAGCTTTGTTTGGACGATTGGCTATGTAAGTGCGCAAGCAGTTCGTGAGAAAACAAGTATCGAAAAGAGCATTCGTCATCACACTTTGAAGATGCTCTCACAACAAGTACAGCCCGCATTTCTTTATCAATGCTTAGACAATATCGAAGCGCTGATGGATAAAAATATTGATAGCGCAAGTGAATCAATTACAGATTTAGCAGAGCTACTGCGCTACAAGCTGCAAGCAGGAAAACAAGACTTAGTGGAATTGCAACTAGAGCTCAATGCGTTGGGTTATATGCAGCGCTTGGCAAACGCTGGGGATTTAACCGTCTCTGTGACACCAGACCTTGCTGAGCGCTCAATCACAGTGCCGCCGTTATTAGTTTACAACTTGCTTTATATGTTGAATTTAAAGGTCTCACAACCACTTCACCTTGAAGTTGTGATGGCACAAGAAAGTTGTATTTTGCAGGTTTCGGGGTTTAGTTTTCAGCCGCGTTTAATTATGTCTCGCATCAAGCATAATTACGCAGAGTTTTTTGCCAGCCAACAAGCAAGCATTAGCTACCACAATAAAGTACTTAGCCTAACAATTAACGGGTAAATTGACCGCTCATATACTGGTAAGGACGCAATGCAAAAAGCGGCAAGGTTGCCAGTAAATGATCTATGATATCTGCTTGTAAATGCTCATATGGGATCCAGCGTTTATCTGCACTAAAGCAATATATCTCGATAGGTAAACCTTCTGCACTAGGTGCAAGCTCTCTGACCATTAAGGTAAGGCTATGATTAAGCGCTGTGTGTTGGCGTAAATATTCTTCTGCATAAACACGAAATAACCTGACATTACTTTTGCTAAGCGCTTCATGCAGTTGCTCTTGCTCTAATACATCACAAATAACACTGTGCTTTTTCAAGCCTTCGACAAATTCATTGTCAATAATGCGAATACTGTTTAAATCAAGGTTAATAGCACGCTTAATACGACGCCCACCTGATTCCTGCATGCCACGCCAATTTTTAAATGACTGCGAAATCAAAGCATAAGTTGGTACTGTGGTAATGGTTTTATCCCAATTACGCACCTTAACCGTGTTGAGGCCAAGCTCTTCAATTTCACCATCGGCACCATATTGGTCTATTTGGATCCAATCGCCATCCGCTACTAAACGATTTGCAGCTATTTGAATGCTCGCTACAAACCCTAGTATGGTGTCTTTAAATACTAACAGTAGCATGGCTGCCAGAGCACCAAAGCCTGAAAGAATATAGGCTGGCGATTTATCCAATAACACACTAATCACTAAAATCGAGGTAACGATAAAGGTAATTAGTTTTACCACCTGAATAATACCCAAAATAGGCACATCCTTGGCAAAACTAAGCTGATTATAAGCCGCCCCAGAAATGCCGATCAGTGAGCTAAAAATAAAGCCACTGTAAATCACCGCAAGAATTTGCCCTACCGTATTATAAAACAGCTCAGCCTCTTCGCCTGGCAGATAAAAATAATGAAAGCTTGAAAGAAATGCCACACAGCAAATAAAACCAGCTAAACGCCTATTTAATTTAGTGAGTAGTGGTTTTAGTTGGCCTAAACGATGAGGGGAAATATAGACAGCGAGCTTTTCAAAACTCGGTAAAATTAAGTGCCTAGCAACAAAATAAAGCACTATCAGCAGTAAAATACCGGAGCAAATAGAAAGCACTTTTGGTAACCAGCCAACGTGAGGGAAGGCTTCCGTTAGCCACGGGGCTAATAGCGATTCTATTTTGCTCATAATAATCCCTTTATTAACTTGAATGTGCCGGTGTTACTTTCGGTAACTGCGGGTTCTCTTGCATCAGTGCAATTTGCAGGTCTTTGGTTTGCCAAATATCATTGAGTTTTTGTTGAAACTCAACTCTAAACTCGCGGTCATGCTGATAATTACCCATTAAATCTGGCGAGATCGGCTGCACTTTGATATCGACATGAATTTTAGTGAGTTTACCAAATAGCATATCCTTGCAAATCGTTTCAGAGGTACCGTGATATACAATGCTAGTATTGAGTAAGCCGTCCATTTTCTCACCAAGCACTTCCAACGCAAAGGCAATACCCCCTGCTTTTGGCTTCAGCAAGTGCTTAAAAGGGCTGCGCTGTTTTTGATGTTTTTCGGAAGTAAATCGCGAGCCTTCAACAAAATTAATAATGGTTGTTGGGTTTAATCGGAAATGACGACAAGCACGTTTGGTGCGCTCTACATCCATACCTTTTAGTTTTGGGTTTTTAGCCACTTTGGCTTTACTCACGCGCTTCATAAATGGCATATCCATCGCCCATGCCCCAGCACCAACAAATGGCACCCACTTAAGCTCATCTTTTAAAAAGAATTTCGGCGCAGGCAAACGACCAAGGCCACTCAATACCATAATGTCGAGCCAGCTCTGGTGATTTGAAATCAGTAAGTACCAAGCACTCTCGTCTAACTCACCTTCAACATCAACTTGCCAATTATCACATGCAAGCCAGACCCCAAAATAGTTACCCTTACACCAACCTTTATAAGCAAGGTGCAATACATCACGGATAAGTTGAATCGGCAAAACAATTTTTAATAGTCCTAACAAAAAGACAATAGCGCCCCATAACACGACATTGCCTACAAGCACAGTAAACACAATTGGCGCAAGCAACACACCCGGTAAAAATCTGGCTAGCATGATACTTCCTCAGCTGCTTGAGTATGCTTTAACTCAGCCAATTGCTGATCTTTATCTTGCCATAAGTCGTTAAGTTCGTTTTGAAATTGCACGCGGAATTCAGAGTCATTTGAATAGTTACCAACCCAGTTTGACGACACTGGTTTAACTTCAATATGTACGCGGATTTCAGGTACTTTACCTGCCAAGTAGTCAAAAAAGGTTGGCGTTCCTTTCGGATAACAAATTGTGACATCTACGAGCTTATTCAGTTGCTCACCCATTGCTTCCATAACAAACGCAACGCCGCCTGCTTTAGGTTTTAATAAGTTATCGAACTGACTTTTTTGACGAGTATGCTTGACTTTAGTGAAACGCGTACCTTCTACAAAGTTAACAATACTCACCGGTACATGCTTAAACTTAGCGCAGGCTTTTTTTGTGGTTTCCATATCTTTGGTGCGCAGCGATGGATTTTTCTTTAGCTGGCTTTTACTCGCTCGTTTCATAAATGGGAAATCGAGCGCCCACCATGCCAAACCTAAAAATGGCACATAGATCAGCTCTTTTTTAAGAAAGAAATTAAGGAAAGGGATTTTCTTATGCAATACACGCTGCATAACAAGTATATCGACCCAAGATTGATGATTAGCCACCACCAAATACCAGTCTTTATAAGTGAATTCTGGGTTACCTGTAATAACCAATTTCGTCGGTGTAAAAATATACTGAATTATGCTGTTGGTGCCAACCCAGCGGCTCGCGCACCATTTCGCAACAAGGCTCCACATTGCCTGCCATGGTTTAATTGGCAATAGCTTTAGTACACCTGCAATAAAAATAGGCACAAACCAAAACAGGGTGTTTACTGTGTAAAACAGTAATGAAATTAGGGCTCTTAAATAATACAACATCACACAACTTATCTAATTTATTGGATGAACAAGCTAAAAAAGGCCATATTTTAGCCTTTTTTAGCGCAGCAATAAATAGCCAGACTCCTGTCTTACAGCTGGTCAGTCTTCAAAGTAGGTGTAACCACTAAGTCCAGCTTCTAACTCTTCTAAATACGCTTGCTGTAAATCATTCGATAGATTACTGGCCGCGAGACGATTCTGGTAATTAGTTTTTAACGCGCTTTCGTTGTAATGCACATACTTAAGTACGTCTTTTACACTGTCACCCTTAAAGGCATTGGTAAGTGCAAACCCATTGTCATTTAGCTCAATATGCACTGAATCTGTATCACCAAAGAGGTTGTGTAAATCACCTAAAATCTCTTGGTAAGCCCCCACCATAAACATCGCAAGGTGATACTGCTCACCAGGTTTGTAAGGAGGGATCGGCAAGCTTGCTTCAATACCAGCACCGTCCACGTATTCACGAATTTGACCATCAGAGTCACACGTAATGTCTTGAATAATCGCACGCTGCGAACACGCTTCATCTAAGCGCTCAATTGGCATCACTGGGAATAACTGTTGAATACCCCATACATCCGGTAATGATTGGAATAATGAGAAATTAACAAACAACTTATCTGCAAGCTTCTCATTTAAATCATCTATCACCTCACGATGCGAACGAGCATTAATACTTAGTTGTGCTCGCACTGCACGAAGAATATCAAAATATAAGGTTTCAATTTGCGACCAATCGGTCATCGATAATAACCCGTGCACGTATTGCTCATGTGCTTCGCTAAACAAGTGCATTGCATCGTGGTAAATTTCAAGCGCTAACCGCGGCGTTAAGCGCTGTTTCGCTTGCCACATTTCTTGCAGTACTTGAGGCGAGCTATCTGAAAGCACAATATCACTGTTTAATTTTGGTGCTTCTTCAACATCAATAACATCTGTGATGAGTACCGCATGATGCGCTGTAAGCGCACGTCCTGATTCAGTAATAATGTCCGGCTGCGGCAGATTATTCGCTTCACAGGTATCAGCAAAGGTATTTACAACATTGCGCGCATACTCCGCCACAGTGTAATTCATCGAGCACGAATTACGTGAACCAGAGCCTTCGTAATCCACACCTAAACCACCGCCGACATCAATCGTTTTAAGCGCCACACCCATTTGGCAAAGCTCAGCATAATGACGTGCACACTCTTTTAATGCACGGTGAATATCACGAATATTCGCAATTTGTGAACCAATGTGGAAATGCACAAGTGTAAGTAAGTGCTCTTTTCCTACTTTTTTCAAACGCTCAATGGCGCTCAACACTTGGCTAGCAGTAAGACCAAATTTGCCTTTTTCACCACCGGTATT
Organism: Pseudoalteromonas sp. G4; assembly: GCF_028875915.1. Lineage (GTDB taxonomy): Bacteria > Pseudomonadota > Gammaproteobacteria > Enterobacterales > Alteromonadaceae > Pseudoalteromonas. The sequence continues at coordinate 9,962 of NZ_JAPEHW010000059.1, read as the reverse complement.
TTGCCATTTCCCTTTACCCACAGAGTTAAGGCGAATACGAATACCAATGCCAGGTTCGATATCTAAAGTTTCAATTTCTTGCAATAACACATCAAGCTCTGAGAGCTTTTCAACAACAATATTGACGTCATGGCCCATCGCTTGGCCAATACACGCTAAACGCAAAAATTCACTGTCTTTGTAGCCATTGCAAACGATTTTAATTGGCTTCTCCGCTACACCTAAAATCGCCATTAGCTCAGGCTTAGAACCTGCTTCAAGGCCTACTTTGTTGCTTTGATGAGCAAGCAGCTTTTTTACTACTGACGACTGCTGATTAACTTTAATGGGATAAACACAGGTGTATTTGCCCTGATAATTTCGACTTTGTTTTGCATCCGCAAACGCACCAACTAGCGTATCAACACGCGACTGTAAAATATCAGTAAAACGAACCAACACAGGTAAGGTTAAGCCTTGTTCCTTAAATTGCTCAGTTAACTGCGCTAAAGAAACACCTTGCTTTGTCTGATCCTTATCAGGAAATGCTACCAGCTCACCTTGTTCATTAATATCAAAGTAACCTTCACTCCAGTGAGCAATATTATAAGTTTCACGTGCGTTTGTTATAGCCAATGTCATCTCTTTATAAAGTCATCTAATTGAGAATATTTTAATTTGCTTTTCAGCCTCTAGCCATAAAAATTAAATTGTTCGGCTATAATTTTATTTTCTAATTGAGTCACGCGCATTTCACTGGCAAAATTGCCGCGATTTTTAAACATACAATGGTAAGTGAAAACTACTATGTCTAATTTAGATGCTAATACTTGGTTCACTGAAATAAGTGATCGTGATGGCAGTGCTTTTTCACTGCGCATCAATAAAAAACTAGAGTCAAAACAATCGCCTTTTCAACTTGTTGAAATGTATGAAACAACAGACTTTGGTAATTTAATGATTATTGATGGCTGCACTATGGTTAGTACACGCGAAAACTTTTTCTATCATGAAATGATGAGCCACCCTGCATTGTTTTCACACCCAGCACCGAAGAACGTTGTGATCATTGGCGGTGGTGATTGCGGTACATTACGCGAAGTACTTAAACACCCAAGTGTTGAAACCGTTCATCAAATTGACATTGACGAAGTGGTAACTGAAATGTCGTTGAAATACTTCCCTGAATTATGTGAGTCGAACAACGACCCACGCGCAACCGTGATGTTTGATGATGGCATTAAGTTTATGGCTGAAGCAGCACCAGAATCTATCGATGTTATTATTGTTGATGGTACTGACCCAGTAGGTCCTGGTGAAGGTTTATTTAACCATGCGTTTTATACTAGCTGCCTAAAAGCACTGCGTTCTGGCGGTATCTTAATTCAGCAAAGTGAATCACCATTAATGCACCAGCAATTACTGCGTGAAACACGTGCAGCAATGTTAGAGGTTGGTTTTGCCGATTTACAAACGTTGCCATTCCCACAGCCAATTTACCCATCGGGTTTATGGTCAGCAACGATGGCGCGCAAAGGTGAAAACTTCACAGCGTTCAGAGCTGAAGATGTTGAAAATGCAGCATTTGATACTGAATACTACAACGTAGGCATTCACCAAGGCGCATTAGCAACACCTAACTTCTTAAAGCGTGCATTAGCTAAGTAAGTGTTACAGAGGCGATAACTTTATTCGTGTTCGCCTCTATCTTTTATTAAAACCAATACAATTCCCTGTTACTTCTGCAGTTATTGTTTACAATACATACACGGCTTCACTAGCGATATTCGTAATGAAATATTTATTCCTACTCTGTCTCGTCTTGCCTTTCAAAATGCTTGCGAACATTAAGTTTGACCAGTCTTATCAACAAACACCTAAGCGCCAAGGAGTTGCCCAACTAGCATCGCAAAACAATGCAAGTAACCTTAAAATAAAAGAATTATTGGATGATGACGCTCCGTTTACAGGGCTTTATCTTAGAGTTGAAGGCAAAAAAAGCTTAGACAGTGATTATTTCGATAAAAGAGTTGGGATAGACTTCGAAATTTTTGAAAACGGTTACTACGAATCTTATCGAGAAAACTTAAAAAAGCGCCAAGAAAGTCAGCTAGAGAACTTACAACAGCAAAACAACATTCAACTTAAAGCCCTCGATGCAACATTTCATCGCCTAAATTTGATGAAAAACCTAGTTAATCGCAAGTTACAACGAAAACAAACGGCACTTCTATACGCTTTAAAAGAAAACAATAAACGTCAGCTTGAACAAGCCTTAATTACAAAATCGCAATTCTCTGAGATTGAACTCGCATTAAAGCAATCTATTTTATTAGAGCAATATACACAGAAGGCTGCTATCGAAAAAATACCTGAAGACTGGTTAATATGGCTCAATAATATTGAAAATCTAGAACTAAAAGCTTCCTCTAAACTCATCGAGATGGCGCTAGAACGTTCAGTAGATGCAAAAATACAAGACCTAATGATCGCACGCTCAGATAATCACCCAGGGTATCTTGATAACCTTAAGGTAAAAGTATTTTACGAACAACGAGACGACAGCAGGCTCAATGTAGATAAAGAGTCAGTCATAGGTCTACAAGCTCGCATACCTATCGACTTTAATACCTCTCGCGACGAACTCGTAACACTGAAAAAAAATAGCTATCGACTGCAGAAGCGAGTGATTACAGAACGTTTAATGCAAAAAGTTGATAGCTTAAAAAACCAGTTTTTCTATCATCAAAGCAAATTACAACATTTACTAAACCAGCACCAAGCGCTTGAAGTTCAAAGGCTTGAAGCGGTACAGCAGCTCCAGGTTGATTTAACGGGGTTACGTTATACACCTGAAAATACACTCAACCGCTTAGCGCTTGAAAAAGTAAAGTCACAACAAGCAATACTTTTAGCACGTCTGGATAATTTAGCGCTGCTTAAACACATACAAAGTACAGTGGGATCATCACAATTAGATCAACTTTTGCAATAACAGTTCATCTCTTTTATTGATCTACTTCGTTGCCAGGCCCATCAGGTGGTGCCCAATGCGCATCGTTAGGCGTGCGATACACCGTTGGCCAAGGATGCTGCTTTGGAAGCGTAAAATACACCTTAGAGACACGGTTATGGTGGCTGTAACCACCATGGAAGTTAATATCAACCGCTGTGTTTAAATTGCTTATTTGGTTGTAACTAGCGCCCCACTGAAAAACAATGTGGCGAATTCCAGACACGGTGAAGCTAGTCAACTGACAATGGTGCGAGCGCGCCAAGCGTACGTATGCTCGGCCGCCAACGCCTTTATTCCACGCATTTTTAATGCGTGCATTATCAACAACACACGCCAAACTATCATCTATTTTTAATGGGTGATTACCAGCATCAAACAAATTGATGTTTTCCATCGTGATGCGGTCTGTCCACTTTAAACTAACTAAGTTTACGAGATGATTGTTATGCATGTTTTCGTACTTATAAGCCACATCTGTAATATCTTGCTGCGGTACGTTGTAGCGCACAGTTAACCCTGAGAGATGAGTATTAGACACCATGTCTAACGGATAAATTTGAATTTTTCTGCGATCTAATAACACCTCGTCCAGCGGATAGGCTAAAGTCACCGTATTACCCTCAATACTTTCTATTCGATTAATTTGCCGCCTTAGTTTCGGGTATTTTTTTGCCCACTTAATACTATTAATCTGATGGAGAAATTGCGCATCATTCTCCATGGTAAATAATAAGCTTTGCCCGACCTTTAATCGCCCAACGCTTTCGCTATTAAAGCTTAAACGCGCTAAATGCTTTATCGACTTCAGTGAATTTAACTGACCACCACCAACAATATTAATCACGCTACGCTCTTTTTCGTCGGCTGAAAATTCAGCTACTAACTGACTGTTATTTCCTGAAATTGTGATATTAGATTGTGTGATCAGTAACGGCTTAGCAAGGTTAATCGTGCCGCTTGGCAACACTAATTTTTGCCCCTCCTGCAATTGCAAAATAGCATTTTGTAATGCATCCGTGTCATCGCGATGATCATTCGCGGTAACACCAAAATCACTTGCTTGCAGTACATTTGACGGAACTTGTGAGGTAAGCGCCCAAGCTTGAGGCAAACTAATCAACTTATAAGCATAAGCCATAAATGCAAAAAACACGGTAAAGGAAAGTAGGTACAAAAATGTTGGTAAGTAAGGTGCAAACCAATGCTTTATCATCACTCGGTTGTGATCCGCCTTTTGCACTTCGCTCCCTTTGGACCATGATTGCTCGCCCAAATGGTAAAACGCTTTAATTTTAATAAATGCGCCAACCCACTGGTTATAAAGCATTAGTGGAATAGTAAGCAGGCTTACAGGGTGACCACGATAGGCGATAACCATCATCTGAGTCGTTCTTACAATTAATACCCAAGCGAGGTAAAACGGTAAGTAAAAAATACTTTTACTAATCGCAAGGCAAATCGCCCCAACCAACCCCACCAGTGAGGTCCACATCGACAAACGCTGATCGAGTACCGCAAACCAAATAAATATCCCTATTTTTTTCCAACCCAGTTGCAGCGTGCGATTGTTATTTCTTAACGTATTACCATACCAGCGAAACGGTAAGTTAACGCTCAAATTAAGAAACGAGGCATCACGACTCTCAAGTGAGTAAACCAGTACATCGGGTAAATACAGCATATTCCAGCCGTCTTTCAATAACATAAACCAACTGGTTTTATCATCCCCCATTAAAAATCGAAACGTGCCATGCGCCCAGTGGCTGACCACATCATTTTCCATTTTGCCGATAAACTCTTCCGTGCAAATCGCTTTGGTACGAAACATCGAAAACCGCCCAGTCAGCGTCAATACCTTATTAGATAGTGCGTGCGATTGAAATAGCACATGGCGTTGGCCAAACTTCAAGTTAAACCAGTCTTTATACCATTTAGATTTGGTATTTATATATGCTAACTCATTGGTTGTAAGTGCACCCAAATCATTGAAACAGCTGAAAAATGGTAAAGTGTTACGCAACGTCTCAGCTTCAAGGTAACTATCGCCATCCATAAATATAGTGACGCTATTAGCTTCTTCATTATAACGCCTAGTTACGGCACGTAAGGCATGCCCCATGGCAATGCGTTTGCCTTCACTTTGCCTTTGGAAAACAAGCTCGGCTTTAGTGTGAGCTGGGTGAGCCTGAAAGGTTTGCGCTATTATCGCATCGTCTTCATCTGAGCCTGTTGCAACAATTAATGTCGCAGTACATGGCACATCAGACAAGTTTGAAAGTATCGATTGAAACGTCTCAATTGATACCCATGCTTCTTCTTTGTATGAGGGTATAACAAAAAAGATATGCTCAGGAAATTTATCTTGCTCGGATAATTGCGCTACTTGTGCTTTTAGCTTGGGATAATAGTAGTGACCATAAATAAATGCTCGTACATAATTGATTAGTTGCCAGCCGTATCGCCACATGGCAAACGCACCCACCACGATAATTGCCTCGCCTTTAATCTCAGCAATATGCGGCAACAACAGCGCGATTAAAACAAATGCGATTGATAGATAAAATAATGCAGGCCATACAAGTGAAATCAGTCCTTCTCTACGCCCATAACGCTGTAACATTAAAACATCTCAAAAGTATCAACCCAAACTTTTGCTCGGGTAAAAGGCGGTAACGAGACAGCGCTGTCAAAAGTCAACTTTACAATGCCTTGATTTGTATTTTTAGGGTAAAAGTCTGTTAAATCCATTGGAATGGACTGACGTCCGAAAGATACTATATGAGCATTAAGTTCGGTCTTTGTTTTGGGAATATACACCCTAGCACTTTGCCCTAATTTAAGAGATAACATCTGCTCATTAGGTACAACAATTATTAAAAATGGCGTTTGTTTGGTTTCAACAACTGCAACAACATCATTTTCAGTTACATTAGCTCCAGTGTTAAAAGGCGTATTTACTAAACGACCCGCGACAAGGCTAGTAACCGACCTCTTATGTTGCATTTCTAATAAACTAAGCTCTTGCTGTGCGATCAATAATTGTTCAGTAATACGCTGAGACGAGAGCAAATTGCTTTTTGATAATGCTTGTTCAGCCTCTAATTTAACACGTTCAATTCTTTGCTGTTCTTTTCGTAAGCTGACTAACGATTGTAACCAGCGATTTTCAATATAATCATAGTCTTTTTGGGTAAGCACATTATCTTTCAATAATAAGCGCGCTCGTTCTAGACTGGCTAAATGCCTGCTTTCTTGTTGCTTTAGCGGCGCAAGCAGCCCCTGCTCTATAGCAATCGACTCAGGAGCTTCATTTGAAAGTGCTTGTTTACTACTTTTTAAAACAGTGATTTTGTTATTGAGTTTTGCCAATTCAGTAGTAATGTCAGGATCAATAATGGTTGCAATAACATCATTTTCTTCGACCGACGCTCCTTCCTTTAAATACATCGACTCTAACACGCCTGACTTATTTGCTTTTACAACATAGGTATTTCCGAGTACTACTCCTGTGCTCTTGACTTCATAGTTTATCTTGTAAAAAAGTGAGAACCCCAGTACTAATAAGAAAAGCAACGCAAACGACAAAACTAACTTACTACGAAAGCTAAATTGCCGCGTTAAGGCCAGGGTATTGACGTCACTTAAGTTGAGCGCAGTGTTTATTGGACTAGCGACAACAGGAGCTGTAGCGATTGCTACGAGATCTTCAACATTTTCCAACTTGCCTTCAATAACTTGCTCGATGTAGTGACGAAGTAAACGCTTGTGTTTATGGCTTAAGTTATCAAATGCAAAGCCAATGTTACCATTAACCATGTTTTTACAAATCAGCGTCACACTGATCGCAAGTGTCGAATCAGTAATTGGAAATATTATTCTTGCTGGAATTTTTTGCTCTACTTCTAATTCAAGAGGACATTCTAGAATTCCAATTCCGTCTACAGACCAATCTTTGCTTTCATAAACGTGTTTATCTATCTCCACTAATAATGGAACAGAAATACGATGAGCTTTACGTTTGGAGTTTTTTTCTGAAACAATATGAGCCAAAATGGACCCTCAGCAAGAGTGACATCAACTTAATAAGTTTACCACACAAGTACAAATTGGGATGATCTACAATCAAAAATATTAAAAGCTGAACTGCAAACGCAAAAAATGAATACGTTTGCAAGTGCTGGTGTCATTTTTGCCAAACTTTTACTCTTGTTATCCCCACATTGACAACAAGTGATACAAAAATGAAAAAAGCACTTTTTCTGCTTCTACTTGCGCCGTGCCTGCAGGCGAAAACCGTTTCGGTTAATTCACCAAATCAACAATTAAAAGTTGTCGTCAGTGATGATGCTGAACTGCCAACTTACCAAGTTACTTTTAATAAAAACACCATCATCATGCCGTCAACCTTGGGCTTTACTTTTCGAGAGCATACGGCGCTTGGTCATAATGCTGAGATTGTAAGTTCAAGCATTTCATCACATGATGAGACTTGGCAGCAGCCTTGGGGAGAACGCCACAATGTGCGCGATAATCACAACCAATTGGCAATAACGTTTAAACAACAAAACGCTACTTTTAATGTCACCTTTAAAGTATTTGATGATGGCATTGGCTTTCGTTACCAATTAGCTGAAGATCAGGGTTATAAATACGCAGAAATCAGCAAGGAATTAACCCAATTTAACCTTTCAGATTCAAACACGACAACATCATGGTGGATCCCAGCGCGCGAATGGAACCGCTATGAGTATGTTTACAACAAAACACCGCTTAATTTAGCGCGTCATGTGCATACGCCAGTCACCTTTAAACGCAATGACAATATTCATATTAGCATTCATGAAGCGGCGTTAGTCGACTTTGCTGCAATGACACTGAAACAAGGTCGTGATGGCCAGTTTAACGCTGATTTAACGCCATGGAGTGATGGCTCGTTAGTTAAAACCACTGACGGTTTTACAACACCCTGGCGCACCATTCAAATTAGTGATTCAGCTGTTGGCTTAGCTAACTCAAACCTCATTCTAAATCTCAATGAGCCTAACAAATTAGGTAATGTTGATTGGGTAGAGCCAAGCAAATACGTAGGTATTTGGTGGGGTATGCACATTGGCGAAAACACTTGGGGTAGCGGGGAAAAACATGGCGCTACCACAAAACTCACTAAAGAATACATCGATTTTGCAGCTCAAAATGGCTTTAAAGGTGTTTTAGTAGAGGGTTGGAATATTGGCTGGGATGGTGATTGGTTTCACAACGGTGATGTATTTAATTTTACCCAAGCCTACCCTGATTTTAACTTTGCTGAGTTGGCAAACTACGCCACAGAAAAAGGTGTTGCGATTGTTGGGCACCATGAAACATCCGGCAATGTAAGCAACTACGCAAATCAAATGGAAGATGCTTTTGCACTTTACCAAAAGCACGGTGTTAGCCAAGTTAAAACCGGCTATGTAGCTGATGGCGGTAATATTAAACGTGTTGATAAAAACGGCCAAGTTCATCGCGAGTGGCATGATGGTCAATTTATGGTGAACGAATACTTAGCCAACGTAACCCTTGCTGCAAAACATAAAATTAGCATTAATACCCACGAGCCCATTAAAGACACAGGCTTACGCCGCACTTATCCAAATTGGATTTCGCGTGAAGGTGCACGTGGTCAAGAGTACAATGCATGGGGCACACCACCAAACCCACCTAGTCATGTGCCAACATTAGCTTTTACCCGCATGCTGTCAGGCCCAATGGATTTCACGCCAGGCATCTTTGATTTATCGTTTAACGGTTTAGGAAGTGATACTAATCGCCCTCAAACCACATTGGCAAAACAGTTAGCACTGTATGTTGTGCTTTTTAGCCCAATTCAAATGGCGGCCGATTTACCACGTAATTACCTTGCCAAGCCTGAAGCATTTCAATTTATTAAAGATGTGCCGACAGACTGGCAAGAGAGTAAAGCGATTGCTGGTGAAGTGGGCGAATTTATCGTATTTGCGCGACAAGATAAGCATTCTGATGACTGGTATATCGGTGCGGTCACGAATGAACATGCACGTACTGAGAAAATCAAACTCAATTTTCTAGAGCCAAATCGCAAGTACGTGGCACAAATATACAGCGATGGTGAAAACGCAAACTGGATAGATACACCTTACGAAATGGCAATCTACAGTAAAACCGTTACGCACAAAGACGAACTTAGACTAAAAATGGCCGCAGGCGGCGGTGTTGCTATTCGTTTTAAAGCACTTTAAAGAACTTTATTTTCTGCAACAATTACTTGCTTATGCCATAAGGCATACCAAAGCCCTAACCAATGTTAGGGCTTTTCTTTTGCCACGTTTTCACTAAGCTTAATAAACAACAAAATTTTTGCTGCGTTATTAAAAAACCCATAAACACAGAATTACTCACTAACAATAAAATGAAAGAGAACCCAATGAAAAAACGACTTGTTATCGGCATCGCTTTGTTACTACAAACCTTCGCCAGCCATGTTAATGCGCTAGACGAAAAGCTAAAAATTTTCGAACCTTACTTAGGCACATGGGAATCTACCTTTAGTAATGGCGCTGTTGATGTAAGCCACTGGGAAAGTGCGCTAAATGGCACAACATTGCGCACCCTGCACTCTATAAATGACGGCGCATACGGTGGTGAATCACTGATTTTTTGGGACAATAAAAAACAAAAACTGGTGTTTTACTACTTCACAACAGCAGGGTTTTATACTCAAGGCGAACTTGAAATCACTGCTGAAAATGAGTTTGTTGCCTTTGAGGATGTAACAGGTAATAAAGAAGGTATCACGAAAGTAAAATCATCAAGTAAATTAACAAACGATAAAATTATCGTCAGCACCAGTTACTTTAAACAAGGTGAATGGACAGCGCCAGAATCTCGCAGTTACACGCGAACCACTAAAACCGTAAAATTTAAATAAAAGTATCACGCATAAAAAAGC
>NZ_JAPEHW010000058.1 GCF_028875915.1 Pseudoalteromonas sp. G4 | reverse complement strand
ACGTTTGCTCAAATGATTTGCCATTAAACGATTTAGGTAATGTTTTAGATGCGGGCATTTCAACCGTTTGAGAGATGGTGCCGTTTTGAAGCGTTAGCTTAAATTGATCTCCTTTACTGACAAACAGCCAATAAAACAGTGCAAATTTATCAGATAATAAACGTTCGCGGTGCTTAACCGTATCCCCGTACATACGCGCCATAAGATCGGTGTATATGGTCTTAATTGGCTTTTCATTAATGCTAATCACCTCCGCTTTTGCAAACGAGCTGTGTTGCCCTCCAAGTAAACTTGCAAGGTACACTTTGCCGTTTTTAACCGTAACTTCAAATGGAAATAGCCCACCATTATTAATCACTTCTTTTGCAAGGCCTTTTTGGCTGCGGGTAAAAACTAACATATGTGCATCATTAAATTGGCTATTCAACAATGCAAATTCTGACAAAAACGCATTCACTGACATTGGTTTGGTAATGGATTGCTTTAAAGTGGTGAGAGACTTGTCAAATGCTGCAGTGTTTTGAATGCGAATACTTAAATCAGGGTGAGTGTTATTCACAAAGTCTTGCCATGCATTTAAATCTTGTTTCATCTGCGCTGGCGTTAACATATTTTGCAAATTTTGCATGTGTTCATTGGCACATACAGAGTGAACAACAAACAGTATCAATATAAAAAAATACCTAAGAAACATATTATTCCATTACTTTTATTTCAATTTTCAGATTAGACGCAATGCGTTACATAAATGGTTTAAACACGGGAATAAATTTTTAGAGTTGCGCTATAAAATATTAAAGCTAATTTGACAGTAACTAACTTGGGTTTATACATTAAAAACTCTGATCAATCGCGAGATTGGTAAAGCAAAAAATACGCACTTTCCAACGTAAACAGCTCAGCAAATTGCATTCTTATAAATGGTAATTAGTACGCTCAACTTTTGAAGGACTATAATTAAAATGTATTTATAACCGCCTAAATATCGCTTTAGTTTATTTGGAGTGTCTCGTTATCAAATTAGCCTTAAAAAATGGTATAACTTGTTCTTACTGCATTGAGGTTGTTCAAATGAAAGAGAACGCACTGAAAATAATGCTGATAGAACAAATGCCAGAAATGAATGGTGTGCTATTGTCTATTTTGCATGAATTGCACTTTTCAAATATCGATCTATTTAAAAATGTCACAAATGCATGGCATCAATTCCAAAGAGCGATACCTGATCTAATTATTTGCGACTGGTATCCAGAAAAATACGATACCTTAGAGCTATTAAAACAAGTGCGAAGCGCCAAAGTAGGCTCAGACACCCCTTTTATTATTGTCTCAGGGATCATTGAGCATGATTTAGTGAAACAAGCCATTGCAATGGGTGTGAGCGAATACATTGTAAAACCTTTTACAATGAATATGTTTGAACAAAAAATTCAACTCGCCCTTACTAAAGAGAAACGACATTTTCCAATACCAAAAACTAGAGAATCTTTTCAAACACTCGTTGGAGTATGTATTAACGAAGAGCACACGTTAAACTCAGTTCTCACGCAACTTAATAGCTACTCAACGAAAACGTTTAATGCGATCAGTGATGGGATCATCCATGCGCGAAGCGATAAGACACTGGATGTGTTGGTAGTCGACGATACATCTCTTGCCAATCATATTACGCTTCAAGATGAACTTCTTAAATTTATAAATTCTGGGCAACTCGAAGTCATTATTGTTAGCTCAGAGTATTCCTCCAAGGTTATTAATCAGTTTAGGCAGCGCGGATTTAAGCACATTGTCGATATTCAAAACGCCCTTGCAGACATTGAGGTAAGAACCGATCTTATCATTAACCTAAAAAAAGCGCTGCTTCACACCAAAGACACGGTACTCAAAGCGGCAGCAGAGGCCAATGAAAATAAAGAGTTCGAAAATAACTTACTCGAGTCAATCCAAGTTGAAGCATCCAATATTTCGCAGTTAAGTGAGCAAATTCAAGCTAGCGCGAAGAAATCAAGCTACGCTTATCAACTGAGTGAAGAAATTCATCAACGTGCAGGTAAAATCGAATCCTACAAATCGGTACTTACCTCAAGTCTTAAAGATTTCAAAACGCTTGAGCGCTCAGAGAAAGAATCGGTTTCAATTTCTGATGTAATAGAAACAGCTAATAATTTATTCAATAGTCAGCTAAAACAACGCAAAATTACATTAGTAAATGGGCTTACTGGCAAAGAAATGGCAAATGTAAATCCAACCCTTTTTGCAAGCCTATTTATGTTTTTAATGCGCTCGATTATTCTCGATACACGTTATGAAAGTAATATCGAGCTCAACGCGCAAACAAATACTGCTAACCACCTGACAAACCTTTTAATTAGTGCCAAGATGACTGGATTTCCACATTTAAAAGATATAACGAAACACACTTGGTTTGGCCAAGATGGAACACTTAACTTTGTTTTAAAAGACACTATTGCGCAATTATGTGAATCGCAATTACATCATTACGACATTGAGTTTGATCAAGCATCGCAACTGCTCAAGGTGTCTATTGATGTTGTGATGTAATTGAACAGCATCACTTTGATTAAAAGTTACTTATTTAACTATGATGCTAGGGTATTTTTATAAAGATTCACCAAATTACCTTTGAATTCGGTCTGTTTTAAGAACTCAAAGTTAGCTCTTTTAACAACAGCAATTGACTCAATATTTGATGGAAAAATCATTGCGTATATTGTTTGCTCATTTAACACATTAGCGCTGTAATTTTTTAGTCCTAATGCAATTTCTGTAGCGTAGCCTCTGCCCAAAAAGTCACTACCAAGACGATAATTAAGATGTAGAATATTTAGCCCATCAACTTGGTGCCTATTCAAACCACATAAACCAATTGCTTTCTCAGTCTCTTTTTCAATGACTAACCAATAACCAAAGTGTGCTTCTGCATAAGTGTTTATCATCTGGATTATAAAACTATCAACTTCACTATCAGTAAACGACTGCTTGATTGAGTATTGCATGGTTTTTTTATCTGTTAATAGGGGTGTTAAGCTGGCTTTATCTGAAAGTGTTATATGTCTAATAGTTAATCTTTGGGTATCAAATAACTGCATAAGAGTAATGCTAACTCCAAGTGTACACAATATAAATTGGCTTTATTTTAAATGGTTTAGCTTTACCTTTACTATTTTCATTCAAAATACTAAGTATTTTTTAAAAGTATTATGAGTGTAATTAAACAGCTATTCAAAATTTAAATCGAATGCCAATCTGATAGATTGCATCAACATCTCCAAATGCAGCAAGGGAGCTATTTTGCGAGCTATTATTGGGGTTTTTAATTACTTTATTTGACGCATTGTTAATACTCGTGACTAAGTCGAAGTGTTCAAATGCGGCTGTATAATTTAGGCCAATTACAGTATAAGCACCTAAACCAGCACGTTCATCTATAAATGATAAGTTTGCCCCTACTGAATGCCTATCAAAAAAATGATATGAGAAGCCACCACTAAAGGTAAACTTGGGTATTCGAAAAGCGTCAGGATCAGATACAGATCTTTGATTTCCTTGTTTAACATAAGCTAAATTTGAAAAGAGTGTCAATTCATCAAACACTAGCTGAAAATCAAGCTCAGCTCCTTCGCGTGTATAAAACCCTTCATTAAAAAACGAAACAGAATTTAAAGGCTCACTAAGGCGCCTAATAATAAAGTCTTCGGCATCCATCTTATAAAGGTTAGCGACAATCAATAAATTTGATTTAGCATACGAATAAGCGATATCAAATGACGACACCGTTTCGGCTGTGAGGCTTTGATTACCTACAACGTTGCCAGGCAAGAAAATATTAGTTTGTAATGGGTTTGGTGAATTATATCCTGTTGAATAAAGTATTTTAATGGTTTGAAATTGATCATAATTAAAAACAACGCCCAATCGCGGTGAAAAGTGACTGCCACTTAGTTCATGATCAATATAACGCCCACCCAAAATATATCGCCACTGACCCCTAGTGATATCTAATTGAGAATATACGGAAAGCTCTTCAATTTTATCCTCTGGAATTAATGTAGCAAGCGCTTGATTTGGATGCTCTAACATATATAAATTATAGCGATCGGAAGAGCGAGATTCGTGTTCAAAACCCACTGTCCACAGTGTTTGAGGATTAAATTGGTAGTTAACTTCAGTGCCTAAGCGCAAGCGATAATCTTTAGAACCCCTTCCCTCTTTCTTAACAAGTGCATCAACATTAGGTGCAAATAGATTTTTTATCGTAAAATCAAAAGTATAAAAATTATAGTCCGCATAAAATTTGCCAAAAAAATCATCGCTCTGCCAATGCGTATTTAAATGTACAAGATACGCTTCGCTTTCAGTGATAAAAGGCTGCAATGTCTGTTCATCAGCATAAGCGTCATTTATACCCATGTTTTTATCTGAGAAAGCATGTGCTAACAACTGGGTATTATTATGAGTGTATTTAAAAATAACTGATTCTTTTTCTTGTTCTCTAAATACGTCATCAATAATTAAGCCAACATCTGGGAAATACGCTTCATATTGAATCGTTTCTCCCCCCTCTCGTCTAACCTCACCGCCCAAATAAATTTGGTTTTCATTACCCAAATTACCTGTAATATAACCACTTGCTTGAGTTAATTTATCGCTGCCTATTTTAGCATACAGAGTGTTTTGCTCAGTATTATCTTGAGTAATTACGTTAATAACGCCACCTGAAGCTTGGGTACCATGTAGTACAGTTCCAGGCCCTCTAATCACCTCGATATGTGAGATAGATTCCCACGGGATCCCATCAAGTGGAATTAGCGAATGGGATGGTTGGTGGTAAGGAACACCATCCAATAAAAACAGCACTTTTTGATTAAACGTCTCATCAATGCCACGAATTTGAACCGCACCCAATCCAGTTATGGAGCTTTGGACAATCACACCAGGCACAAAATTAAACATATCCCTAAGATTATTTATGCCCATTTTTTCAAGCTCTATACGCTCATATCGAGATACAATTGCAGGAGTTTCTGTAATTGATTCTTCTTCAACTGAAGCAACAGAAACTTGGATTTTGAGTAAATCTTCAATTCCTAAGTTGTAGAACTTCTGAGATTCCTCATCAGCTAATGAACAAGTAACATTCAATGCCAATGCTAAAATAAGTATTGTTTTTAAAGCTTGTGTGTCGTGCATTATGATTTTCGATAGTGTGAAGATCATAGTTAAGTGTAGAAAACAATTGTGAATAAACCTAACTTTGCTCCTGTATGCTAATAGTTAAGCTCATAGCAAATGGTGAACATTAGCAACAATAGTAATCCCAAAAACATCAACACATCTTTTATATTAATAAAACTGCTGTATTTAAATGACCCCATTAGGCACTCAAAATAATAACAGGGATAATTGTGCATGAATTAAGTCACTTTACTGCGGTGGCAGGAACGAGGGGAGATTGTTTATGGTCAATCTGGCGCACAAAGTTTAGTGGTTTCTATGCCAAATCAAGCAAACCAAATTGCAGATAGCCATGAGTATTTTGCAGAAAACAAACCTAATCAAAACTAATTAACAAAAATGTTGGGGTCACTAGTTGACCCCATTTACGTTATACATTTCTTGCTAATACCTACCAACTTTCTATTTCCACACCCAAAGCTGGCATTGGTTTTTGCATTTGCTTCTAATGAACAATAACTTCTAAAGCCTTATTTGCCCATAGCAAACATCAAGTTAGGTTCTGGTAGATCAATGTTTGATTGGGTTATTTTTTCATCCTTCATAAACGCATGCATTACCTCTAACACCTTGGGCGAAACCGTATATAAATTGTGCCCTGCATTGGTTACTGTTACTTGAGTAAGTTTACTCAAGCCTGTAACTGATTGAATTTGCTCACTAGGATAGGTTCTGCCATCGAGGCTACCGGTTAACAGTAAGGTTGGTACATTGCTCTTTAATGGCGCTCTAAAGTCATCACCTAAATCGAGTTTTTTATCGACTAGGGCAAGTGCTGGCATCGGGAAATTAAGCGCTTCACCCAGTAAACTTGATTCTGCTTCGGCACGTACTCTCGCGAGGCGTTCGTTTGAAATGCCCGACGCAACATCCATAGCAAGTGACATTAATCGAAATTGAATTTGTTCCTCAGCAAATATGCCACGACCTAAAATATTCTGTAACAGTGCATAGTTGCCTTTGTCGAGGTCTTGATACACTTGTATCAGCATTGCCAAGTATTGGTTTGGATCGGCAATCATCATGCTTGCTAACATCTGCATATGATGTTTTTGAAAGAGTAAAGTATAAGGCTCACCACCGCGTTTAGGCACAGTCACGGTAACAGGGTTAGCGGCTAATTTCATATGCACACGCTTCATTAATTTTGGCAAATCAGGTACTTGTTCTTTCAATGCTTGTTTATTGATTATGCCTTGCACATTCGAAAAATAAGCGTCGGTTTCACTTGGTAGTTTTACAGTTTGATCAAGCCCTTCTGCACTGGCAATTATCACTTTTTCAATTTCTTCAGGCATATATTTTAGCGCGGTCATCGCAAGGTGGCTGCCGTACGAAATACCCCAAAGAGTTACCTTATCTGCATTTAAGTGCTTACGTAAATCACGAATATCAAGCGCATTTTGCACGCTAGTATAGCCATAAACATCAATGCCTTGTGCTTGCCAGTTAGTAAAGCATTCTTGTGCCGCTTGCTTATATCTTGCATCAACTTCTGTTTTTGAAATTACCTCGGTTAACCCAATAGTGACACTTGAAACGCATGGAGGTGCAGACTCTGATACCCCTGTGCCACGCTGATCGAGTGCAATCACGTCACCATATTCTCTAAGAGCCATAAATAGCTCAAATCGTTTACTTTTCGCAGTGCTTATCCCCGAGCCGCCTGGCCCACCCGCTAAGTAAACAATGGGCGCACCATGCGACTTTCCAGTCGCAGGAAAGCGCACATAATTCAGGCGTATCGTTCTACTTTTTGGGTTGTTACGATTTTCTGCTACAAAATAATGTCCTTCGTACGCAGCCACTTTCACTCCATTCATTGCAGCAAACTCAATTTGCTTTTCGTTTGGAAAAACGTATGCTGCAGTTACTGACGCTGCGCAAAATTCACTTAATAATGTAATTGTGCTTATAATAGCGAGCTTAAATTTCATAATCATTCTCCGGTTTTTTAACCTGTGTTCGTTATGTGTATTAAGCGTTAAGCTGCTGGCTCATGCCAGAAGTAACCTTTAAAAGGCATTGATTTTCATATAGATACGTTAAACGGTAGTGTTTTTTCGATAAACGGTAGTAAGGTAAATACTAAATGAGTGCACAAACTCAGTGGCTGATGTCATTCTTTTTAATGTTCGCAAGTTGTATTGCTCATACTAGCGAGCTACTGCCCTTTAGCCATAATCAAGCTGTCACTGTGTGTGAACTTACAAACAACAATACCCAACCTAGATTTAATGAACCACACTGCATTGACACAACCCTTGGACAAGTTGATCCACAAAATACCAATCTTTGGCTAAGAATTATTTTTCCATATCCAGAAGCACTAAACACTATTAATAAGCCACTCGGTTTGTTTTTATTTGCGAAAAGCGCATCAAGCATTTATTTAAATGGTGAGCTACTGGGGCACAATGGTTTTCCCGCTGTTGATAATAAAGAAGTGGCAGGGAGAATGGACACCGTATTTTACGTGCCTGAGCAACTATTTCGCCAATCAAGTAATGAGCTTATAGTGAATTTATCGGCACAACACAGCGTTATCACGCTCAGTCACCCTATTCATTTCATTGGCTTTGGCCACTTTAAATCGCCACAAAGTTTCATTCAAACATTTAACTGGCTTGGTTTAATTTTGCTTGGCGCATTTTTAGTTGGTGCTGTGTATTTTCTAAAGCTCAGTTTTTCACCGGAAAAACGTTCACCGTATCGCATATTTTTGTTTTTATGTTTACTCGCAGCGCTGCAATTATGCGCCGAAATATCGCGCGGTTTTATTCAATATGAATATTTTTGGCATGATATTCGTTTAATTGTTGTAACAACATGTTCGTTTTTATTTGGCCTTTGTATATTGCTTTATACATCAATAAAGGTGTTTGCAAAATCAGCGTTTCATTGGTTTTACGGTGGGTTAGTGATCACCTTATTGGTTGTGTTATTTGCGCCAGGATTTGATACAAAAACCACAGCAGGTGTGTTTTTCCCGTTAATAATTGGTGTTATACAGCTATTTATTGGGTGGCTCAAAACAAAGCAACAGAATTACCTAGTATGGCTGTTAGTTCAATTGGTGATCACGGTTAGTATTTTGCTAAGTGCGGCCAGTTTCCATGAAATCACTTACTTTATTTTTATTGGTATGTTGCTGTGTTATTTCTTTTGGCAACAGGCGTCAGAGCATCAGCATCATTTACTGATTTTGCAGCAAGAAAAAGAAAAAATCGCCAAGCTAGAATACATACTCAAGCAAAATAGCCAGCCAGCAAAAGCGCAAAAAATTGAAGTATCTATTGCAGGTAAGCTTGAATTAATCAACGTAGCCGACCTTGCCTATTGTAAAGCTTCGGGCGATTACGTTGAGTTGCATTTAGTCGATAACACAGAAAAGCTTTATTCCGGCACATTAAAACAGCTCGAAACACTCCTACCTAATGATTTTTTAAGAGTTCATCGCTCATTTGTAGTCAATTTACAACAAGTTAGCTCGCTTTCAACTAAACCAACTAATGAAAAAGCAAATAATCACTTGGTATTAAGAAATAGTGCCGAAGTGCCGGTTAGCAGGCGTCTTGTGCCAAGTGTGCGGGGCTCGTTAAAGTTATTAAGTTGACGAATTAATTTAAGTAGTCAATAGATTAAAGTCACCGCTTACTCATCTTTTTCGTACTGTTTTAGTACCGCTAACATTTCTTCTGAAATAGGTGATTTTTGCCCTGTTTTCATATTAAACATTACGACATTTGCGTAGCCTGTGGTGCAAATAGCCTGCTGTGATTCGCTAAACGCTTCATAGCGCATTGTAAAACGGTCACTTTTAATATCAGTAATATACGAGCCAATATACAGAGTATCAGGAAAGGTAACTGGGCGTTTATATTGTGCGTAGGTGTCTCGTAATACTGGGCTGCTGGTCGGGTCAGACAACACTGAAAGTAAACCCGTTTGTGTTAAAAAATCGATTCGCGCTGTTTCAAAATAGCGAAAATAAGACACATTGTTTACATGCCCTAACGCATCCATTTCGCCCCATACAACATTAATTTTGGTGTGGATCGGATATTTTTCGAAAAATTCCTGCATTTTGATGCCTTTATTATTTTAATGATAAAGCAGCTTACCAACTCATTGTACCAGTCTCAAGCGTTAAGTGATTAGGCACTAAAAGCGCTTTTTACCAGTTCATAATAGTGATGGAGAGCTGTAAGATTGTGGCTATTGATACCCAAATAAAATAAGGAACTTGTAACAGAGCGATCGATTTATAATAAGGCCATATCTTGTAACTCAGCCAAATAATACTTGCCCAAACAATTACTATGTCGAGAGAGGCAAGCGGAAGGTTCCTAAGGCCAAACTGAATTGGCGTAAAAGCAATGTTAGCTAAAAGATTTACTATAAAAGGAAGGGCAATTATACGCGGTAGTTTGCCTCTAAAAATTTGCAAAAAAACAAATCCAAAGGTCAGCAAAATAATTGGGTAAAGGGTTTGCCAAACAAGCCCTATAAATTGCGGGGTTGGTGTCCAGGCAGGTTTTGCTAAGGCGTTATACCAGTCGATAAAATTACCATATTCCATAAAGTGTTATCTTTTTATTATTTACACAAAGATAACTACGAATTACAGTTTCAACCTGATCACATATCGCCATCGATTGCGATGCTAGTTGTAAAGGTTGTTAAAGCTTTTAAGTGGACTGATATTAACTTTCATACTGCAAACAAGCCAAATAACTAGGGCAGCTGATTTGTATTTAAAAGTTAAACAAAACCAACTGCCCTTTATTTTCGCAATGCTCATTTTAGTAAACACTTGCTAAAATTTATTGTTTCCCTTTAGTTAACTTATCATAGCAAGCTTTTCTTCAGTCAAATTATGGCAAATTGTTTGCCATTCTTCGGTTTGCTTTTTGCCTTCCGTTCTGCGGCCAAACAGTGTCAGTACGGTCTCGCCTTGAGCGTCAAAAAACTCAATTGAGGTGACTACCGTTTCGCCATTATCTGTTGGTTTTCTTACAACAAAAGCGCGATCAAATTGTTGTGCTTTTGCATGTAAGTTAAACATAGGGTCGAGCACGTTATACCACTCACCCACTTGCTTTAATGTGTTAACTTGTCCTGAATAGATTTGCACCGCGCCATGATTACCCACGAACACCATGATTTCTTGCGCTTGCGCTTTCACTGTTTCAAGTACTTCAGGTAATACATTGCTTGGAATTTCGTAACTCCATGGCGAACCCACTAGCTCCAACGCCTGAACACGGCCAAGATTATGTGTATCTAGCAACTTAGGAAACAGGTGAACATCTTCAAGTTTTGCCCATGCAGCTCTAAACGCAGCGAGTTCTTCTTCACTCGGTACACGCAAAAGCTGAGTTGGTTTTTCTTCTGATGTTACAGTTAGTTTATAAGCCGGTACCTTAAAACGCTCTTTCAAATTAAGCAATTCAGACATGTTTGATTGTGCTGTGGTAAACACTTTATGAACGGCTTTACCCGCAATATCAAAAAACTGAATACTTGAGTGATTTTCAGATTCAACCAAAAATACACTGTGCCATTTATGTAAAAACAATCTTAAATCAATGCCACCTGGGTTAATGGCAACGCCCATTAAGCTATCATTGCGCTCTGAAATGTAGAGTTTTTCATAAACCCCTTTAATTTCATTTACAACATGGTTATTACGGGTAAGCGCCATCACATGGCCAAGCTTTTTAAACGTCTTTAAAATTTCTGGGATTTTAGTTGGATCTAAACTCGTTACATTTACACCAACCATGGCGTTAAGTAACTCAGCTTCACTAACACCCAATTTTTCTGCAGCATCTACGGCTCTTAGACGTGGCGTTTCAGCTTGTAGCTGTTGATAGTTTTCAAGTAAAGTATTCATGTAATTTCTCCTAAACCCCGCCACCGGTGCCAGCCATAAGCTTGTATTCTTTATTAAATAAGTTATCGACCGCAACACGTAGGTTCAATTTGTCAGTCAGCGACCAATTAGCATACAAGTCAATCAATACGTAACTATCTTGAGTTTGCGTTTCATATGAACGGCTTGCACGGTCATACACTTGTACATCACG
This sequence comes from Pseudoalteromonas sp. G4, assembly GCF_028875915.1. Taxonomy (GTDB): domain Bacteria; phylum Pseudomonadota; class Gammaproteobacteria; order Enterobacterales; family Alteromonadaceae; genus Pseudoalteromonas. Next base: position 16,439 of record NZ_JAPEHW010000058.1, on the reverse strand, counting down.
GGCAGCATTGTGCGTTATTTGAGAACCAAAACGTAATGCGTTATCAAGTGCAAACAGACCTGCATCTAATGCCACTTTATCTGCTGGTAAATACCACAACGGCTCACCTTTGTTATCTTTGCCATCAATATTGCTGTAGGTTAGATTGCTGTAGAGCATGGTTGTGGCAAAGTTGACTTCAAACTCAATACCGTCGCGGTCATTACTAGCGCGATTTGCATATCTTGGCGCTGGTAGCGGATTCGCCGCTTCACTGGTAACTGAGGTAATTTCATCATCAACATTGATATCAAAATAAATGAATCGTGCAGTAAGCGAGTCATTATCTGTAACAAGGTTTTTGGCATCAAAAGTCATGCCTACTTCAGTGTTATCACTGTATTCAAGGTCTAAGTCCAATGCTGGTTGACGGCCGCCATATTGGTCATATAGCTCATCCAATAACGGTGCGCGAAAACCTGACTGACGATTGGCAAATACGGCAAAATTTGAATTAACCTGATAATTTAAGCTAATGGCAGGCGCCCAGTCGCTGTGTGATACCTCTGTTTTAAGGCTACTATATTGCCCTGCAAATTTAGCAGTTGGTTCACTTTTATAGTGCTCATAACGAACACCCGCAATAACTGTTAAGTCAGCTAATTTAAATTCGTCTTGAACGTATAGGCCGGTACGCTTTTGTGTGCCGCCCGGTTGAGAGGTCATTTCAGATTTTCGCGGTGTATCACCATATTTCACGCAGCGGTATGTTTGATAATCCACTTCTTCACAAGGCAAGGCTGTTTTTTCACCGATACGTTGTTGATCTGTGTATTGCACACCATAAGTTAAAGTGTGCCCGCTTAAGCGCGAATTGTTCATCACGTCTAATGTGGTGATGTTATATTCGTAGTTTGACTCAATGCCAATAAAATCGGCAAGCATGCCTTCACCATCCGACTCAGTCACATGGCTGTTTGAAAAGCCAAGTTTCATTGTTAAGTCAATCAGCGGATTGTTTTCAGGCACTAATTCATAACTGACGTTAGCTGTGGTTTGCTCAACTTCGCGATAAACTGTTCCCCATGCGCCCGGATCGGTTGTATTAAATTCTGTGCGTTGACTATCTTCGGTTTGCGAAAAACTCGCGCCAACAATAGATTCATCTGTTAAGAAATACTCACCTTTAAATAATAAAGACGTATTTTTAACTGCTGAATTGTCTAAGGTCTCGTCATTAGAGAGTTCAAAGTCGTCACTATCACGTTTGATAACCGCAGCCAATAAATCGAGTGATTCTGTCGGCCTTGCAAACGCATACACACTGCCATTTTTTTGTTCGTTATTACTGTCGTAACCCAATTTAACTAACGCGCCAGCTGTTTCACCGTCGCTTAAAAAATCAGCCGCATCTTTAAGTTCCAGTTGTACAACACCACCAAGTGCGCCACCGCCATGTAAAACCGTGCTGGTGCCACGTTTAATACTGATTGTGCGATAAAGTTCTGGGTCGGTAAATAAACTACCCATGCGATATTTTTCGAACGTTTGTACCATACCATCAACGGTTACCAGTACGTCTTCTGCATCGCTAAAGCCACGAATATTAAACTTATTACCCGTAGTGCGAGGGCCGCCACTTGCACTCACGTTTGGGATCATATCGAGGGTGTCAAAAATGTTATTTGCTAGTTTTTTCTCAACATCTTCTGAAGAAATAACATTAACCGCTTGTGCCGAATGTAACACTGACTTTTCAGTTCGAGTTGCTGTTACAGTGACCGCATCTAATGAAGTTTCAACTAAGTTAGAGTCTTTTTTAAGTGCATTTGCATGCGACATTGTCGGCAATGTTGCAGCAATAGAAAGACAGATAAGAGATAAACGCATGAGTTACTCCAAAGTATAATTATTCTTACGCCGTAAACTTAAAAAGTCCCTTTAAATTCAGCGATGGCTTTTGGTAATCCAATGTTTGTAAGTGCAAACCCCTTGCAGATAAAAACAACAAACATTCAATATGCTTTAATTAATTTACGGGTGGGGACTATAACACAACAAATCTAAATGATAACTGTTTTTATTCGTATTCAATTAAAATATTTGCAATTGCGATGTTTTGCTGGCTTAACGCTGCCAGGGTTTGTACTAAATACTCACTCGGTACTCGCTTATCCACTGCTATAAAAACAGGCGTGGCAGTTGCGTTATGTTCAAGTGCACCGATAACATGTTCTAACGTACTAAATGGTTGATCATCCAAAGCAAATTTCACTTTATTTTGTTCATGGATAAGGCTTATTACTTTTGGTTTTTGTTCAATAACTGTATTAGCGCTTTCGCCAACCATAGGTAACGTAACTTCCATTACATTTACTTTTACCGCGACGCTTAACAGTAAAAACACCAGCACGATAAACAGCACATCCAATAGCGCGGTAAGATCTGCCATCATGTTTTGTGCTTTTACTTTTGGTAATTCAAGCATTGGCAGCGCCCATTTCATGCCAAGTTTGGTTAATGAAAATAGTTAGTTCACCTTGCATTCTTTCAACCACTGCTTGGGCGAGTCCGTAGAGTAATAAACACGGCATCGCAATGGCTAATCCTGCCATGGTTGAGTACATCGCTTCCCATAAGCCATCGGCGAGTAATGCGGGAGTTACCGCTTGCTCACTTTGTGCAATGCTTTGAAACATCACAACTAAACCCCAAACTGTACCAAAGAGCCCCATCAACGGGCTGAGCGTGCCAACTAAACTTAAAAAGGCTAAGCGTTTGCGCCATGCCATTACTTTTTGCTGTAATGATATTTGTGCAAGTTCTAGTAATGAAAACTGATAATCGACTTTTTTCGTTAGGATTTTACGTACATCTAACCAAGCACAGGCTAACACTAGCGTGCGTTCTAAAATGACTGCTGTGGCGAAAATTGAGATCACGATAAATGGCCAAAGCATTGGGCCTAATTGTTGCAAATAGGTATGCATTTTTTCCTCTGTAAATTACGAAAGTTTGAATTCGATAGGCACGGTAAATCTTGCCCTTACCGCTTGTTGGCCTTGTTTAAAAGGGTGAAATTGCCACTGTTTAACATTGTTAATCGCCGCTTGATCTAAACTTTTATAGCCACTACTTTTCACTACAGATAATTTGACGATATTGCCTTTTTTATCGAGCTCAATTGCCAGCAAACTCACACCTTGATGCCCGCGTCGTTTGGCTTTTAACGGGTAAATCAGTTCAGGCCTTGGGCTTTTAAAGAGCGCGGGTTTATCAAGCTCAACTAACTCATCCACTTGATTATCTTGTTGTGATTTGTGCTTGGCACTTGCTAACTGCTCTGTTTGTAATTGTTTTGCTGGACTTGGTTTTTTAGGCGCAACTACTTTTTTAGGCTTATTAACGTTTGGTTTCACCTGTTCTTTTAGCGGTGTTTCGGGGGCTTTAACAATGGCTTTAGCTTCATTAAGGCTTATTTTATCTGGTTTACTGGTGGCGTTTGCTGCTTTCGCAATTCGCAGCGTTTTACCATTAAAGTCAGTTTTATATTGATTTTGCTTTACTGTTTTGACCAGTGGCTCAGCCACAGGTGGTGTCAGTGATAACTGCATCACTTTTACTTTGCGATCTAACACTTGCGCTTTAACCCCAGAAACTGAAACCATTGATTCTGTTGGCTTTGCAAGCCATGCAGCAAGGTGCAAAAGAGCTGAAAATAACAAAAAAGCAAGAAACTTCATTTGATTAATCTAAATACTAACTGTTATCATTTGCATTAGATGTTACTGTTTTTGGAATTACAATGAAAGTATCTATACAACGATTTTTTAAATTAAATGTTTGGTTGTTATTGTTCGCACCGCTGTTAAGTAAGGGCGCTCAAGACATTGAGCGGATCGTGGTTTCAGGGGGGTCTATCACCGAAATCATATATGCATTTAATGAACAGCAGCGCATCGTTGGAGTTGATAGCACCAGCGTTTTCCCAGCTGATGCCACTTCTAAACCGCAAGTGGGTTATGTTCGCCGCATTAATGTTGAAGGCATTTTATCGCTAAGCCCAGAGTTGTTGCTCGGCGAAGCCGACACAGGCCCCGAAAAGGTACTAAAACAACTGCAAAGTACCGGTTTAAAAACACACATTTTTACTGAAGATGACAATCTCAAAGGCGTAGAAAACAAAGTCGCAAAAATAGCCCAGTTACTCAATGTAGAAGAAAAAGGGCAACAACTGATTGATCATATTGCAAAAGATAGAAACGCACTTTCGCATTTGCTATCTCAGGTAACGACCAAGCCTAACGTGTTATTTGTTTTAAACTTACGTAGCGGACAACCCATTGTTTCAGGCGCAGGCACATCTGCTGATGAAGTTCTCACAGCTGCGGGAGGCAATAATATTGCTGCAGCACACTTTACCGGCTGGAAGCCGCTTTCTACTGAAGCTGCAATGGCGATGAACCCAGATTTTATTATTGCCATGGGCAGGCATGGTCAAGATAAAGTAGCTGATCTGGCAAGCATCCCTCATTTTCAATTTTCAAACGCGGTGAAAAATAACCAAGTGCTTATATTTGATGGCTCTTATTTATTGGGTATGGGACCACGAACACCACAAGCGGTAGCAGAGCTCGCATCAAAGCTTCACCCAAATGCGCAGCTTCCTTATGGTTATCAATTCAGCGCCCTACAAAGTGCGCCAAAAACTGAGTCTTTGTAAATGTTAGTGCTTAATCAGTCACTTATCCCGGAACAAACCGCACGAAAGCTGATAATCAGCTTTCTTGTAGTGAGTTCAGCTAGCGTAGCCCTATTTGCTTTAGTGCTTGGCGGTGTAGACATTGAATTAGCACGACTATTCGCAATTTTATCAAACCCAGATGCGACAAGTTTAGAACACGCTGTTATTTGGCAAATACGTTTGCCACGCTTGGTGTTAGCCATGTTTGTCGGTGCCGGTTTGGCGGCATGTGGTGCAGCAATGCAAGCAATATTTAGAAACCCCCTTGCTGACCCAGGTTTAATTGGCATTTCAAGTGGCGCTGCATTGGGTGCCATTGCGACTATTGTTCTTGGTTCAACACTACTTAGTGGCTTTGTTGAAAACTACGGTATTTACGCAGTGCCCCTTGGTGCATTTATTGGCTGCCTTACAATTTGCGCGATTATTTATCGCCTTTCCAGTAATGGTAATCGTTTTACCATCGTAAGTCTGTTACTGGCAGGCATTGCCGTTAACGCGATTGTTGGCGCCGTGATTGGAATTTTGACAATGATCAGTTCCGATGAACAACTGCGGGATCTGACATTTTGGAGCATGGGTTCGCTTGCTGGTAATAGCTTTAAGATGATCGTTCCTGCTTTATGTTTAATTGTGCTGTGTTGTATTGGTATTGCTCGATTAGCACAGCCATTAAACCTCTATTTACTTGGTGAGCAGCAAGCAAAACATTTAGGCATAAATGTTATTTCCCTAAAAAAACAGGTCTTTATTTACACCGCGCTTTGCACTGGTGCTGCTGTGGCAATTACAGGCATTATTAGCTTTATTGGCTTTATCGTGCCGCATATTGTGCGCTTGCTATTAGGCCCTGATCATCGCTATTTATTACCCGTTTCGATGTTAGGTGGCACTATGTTACTTAGCCTCGCCGATATTTTAGCGCGCACTTTGATTTTGCCTTCAGAGTTACCAATAGGCTTAATCACCAGTGCCATAGGCGGCCCATTTTTTCTTGTAATGTTATTTAAAACCTACCGTATTAAGGAGCTATGAAATGTTACGAGGCAAAAATATTTCAATAAACATTGGTAATAAAACCTTGTTAAGCAATGCATCCATCGAGGTAAAGCAAGGTGAAATGGCTGTTGTTTTAGGGCCAAATGGTGCGGGTAAATCTACTCTACTAAAAGCCTTATGTGGTGATATTGCTATTAGTGAAGGGGCTGTAAGCTATCAAGATAAAGCATTAGAAAGCTACAGCAATGATAGTTTGGCAAAAATGCGCGCTGTGCTCACGCAAAATTATGACTGCGAGTTTCCCTTTAGTGTGCAAGAAATTGTCGATATGGCGCACTATGTTCATCAAAATGATTATAGTAAATCTGAGCTTGCGGCGTTTTCAAAGCAGGCAATGGCACAATTGCATGTTGGCCATTTAGCAAAACAAGCTTTTCCGAGACTCTCTGGAGGTGAAAAGCAGCGCGTGCAATTTGCTCGTGTACTTTGTCAACTATTGCCAATTTTAGAAAAGCAAAAACCCTGTTATTTGTTAATTGATGAACCAACAGCGAGCCTTGATCTCTATCATCAGTATCAAGTGATGCATTTGGCAAAAGAGGTGGCAAAGATGGGCGCAGGCGTTGTTGCCGTAGTGCACGATTTAGCATTAGCAGCGAGTTTTGCCAACACCGCTTATTTGCTCGAAAACGGTAAAATTGTTGCTTATGGCAACCCTAAAAATGTGCTTAATGAACCCCAGCTAAAAAATACTTACGGTATTTCAGCACATTTAGCTGCTAGCGACGGTTTTTTACCTAACTTACGTGTTGCCGCACACTTTGGCTAAGTTTTAGATATTTGGGGCAAGTTTAAAACTCTGCTCCACTCACCACCCTTACCTGACACAATTTAAGTACATATCATGACTTTTGCGAAATTATCACATTGCATAAAATTACCTTTTAATGCCTGACCCAGTTTTATACCAATTCTGTTAAATATGTGATCATAGATAGCGCTGGATAAATGAATTGATAACAAGGCGAAATTTTTCTTATATAGTTATTCTACTTCGTTAAATTTAAACTCAGCTAGCAAAACATTTAGCTTGCTAGAATGCTCAGCTATTTAAGTGAATTGGTATTATTCTGAGATAAAGCAAATAACCATTCGTTTTGCCCGCACTGATCATTTGCTTTATTACGAGTCACTAATTTTTGAGTGTTTTTACTAGCGCCTTAAACGCATCAGCTTTTGATTTGCGATATATTGCTCGTATTGTGATGATGTGAGTGTCTGTTTTAAAAATGTTTTTAGTTCACGTTGTGAAAGTGGTCTATCATATTTCATTGCTGCCATTCGGCCTAGATATGCACCTAGTTTTACCGAATCTAAATCAAGTATTTGGCTATTTATGTAGTCGGCTATTTCTAACTTTTTGTATTCCTCCAAACCATCAATAAACACTGAAACCTCGCGCATTCTGCGAGCTTTAGTTGTGTCATAGTGGTTTTGTACTTTTTGCTTTTCATAGTTGCGGTACTTTTCGACACTTTCCGACGACAGCGCGCTTACAACCTGAGCTTCAAATTGCTGTAAAATATCTTTTTCGTTTTGCATGCGCCTTTCTAAAAGCGCTTTTTTTTCACTTGATGACAGGGGCAATTCTGAGTTTTTTGTTTGCGCGTAGTAATCTTCTTTGTTTTGTTTTTCTGCTTGTTCCCTTTCGAGTAAAATCTTATTCAGGGCTTCAAATTCTTCACGGGATAGGCCTATAGCACCGGCAATTTCAGCACTTAACGCACCAATCTTATCTAACATTCTTTGTTCTGCAAGATTGTCATCTTGATAGCTGTATAGCTTTTTACGTAATTCTTTTGCTCTTTCTAGGTTGATTTTATGTTGCGCTTGTTCTTCTGCTTGCTTGTTAAGCGCATTCAACTGTGTTTCAACCGCCTCACAATTAACTGTGCCACCTTCTTTTAGTTTAGTTATCGGCTGACTAGATATAGGTTCATAAGGTTGACTCACTTGTAGGTCAGTAATGACTGACGCTTCAAACTCATCACTTTTAAGTGGCGCTATTTGAGTATTTGGTTCAGCAAATAACGCATGTGCTAAAACGCCAAAAGCAAACAGCGCAATTGAATAAATTATAGTAAAAATAGGTTTATTCATTTTCGTCCCTGACTTTATTTTTATAAGTATTGTTTTAGCGCAACATTATCTTTTTTATTAATTGAATCAAGGGTAATACTGAAAATAGAGATAAAATCGACATTAATTCAATAAATTAGTTAGGGTTAATCAGATCTCTTTTGGCTGGGGTCGTACTTTGGTTTATATAAAGCATTAATAATATCGCAGGCGCGGCTAAAACTGCGCCAACAACAAACACTAAGCAGATTGATAAAAAACCAAAAATTAAGCCATTCCGCTTCAATTTATGAGTTATCACAAGCGACTTGGACCACCGATACCCTATTTTAAAATAGAGTACCCAGGCCGAAATTAATACGCATAAATATAAACAACCAACGATAACCAAACTCACTTGTTTAACATCTAAAAAATCTGTCTTTATTGCAAATTCATACAACTCAAAGCCCATTTTGGCAGTAACCGCCATCGCCCCAGATGATAATAACGAGCACATCAGAAATATAAAAAACCTCAATTTAATATCCTTTTCAAAACTGAATGTATGACATGCATAGATTTTACTTGTTTTATTTTCAATCCCGCAGAACTATTAGAAATTTTTTATTAAGATCATGACGTTTGTCACATCCAATCTCTTTTTAATTTATTTATAGTGCTTCCAGAAACGATTTAATCGACCAAATTATTACAAGCTAAAAAGGAATTTTATTATGGTTAAAATGTTTAAATATATTGCACTGTGTATCTTTGTAATTTCATTCATCCCAATAGGGTTTTTTCTTTGGTTTGAACTGACATTTGACGTCACACAAATGCCCAAAAATTACGGAAATGTTGATAGTCAGTTATTTGAATCAAATGGAGAAAAGCAGCCGCTTATTGTTTATTTTGGCGGCAGTGAAGGTGGCAATGGTATGGCAAGCAAACGCGCTGAACAAGAAGTCAAAGTCTACACTAATAATGGCTATGCTCTATTAGCAATTGGTTATTTTGGTATGAAAGGGCTTCCCTCACAATTAGACCGAATTTCTCTCAACGCAATTTATGATGAAATCGAGCGAGTCGCACAAAAAAGTAATATTGATGCAAACTGTATTATGGTTGCCGGCGGCTCAAAAGGTGCTGAGTTAGCACTTACAATCGCATCTAAGTTTCCGACAATTAAAGGCGCAATTTCACTAGCTGGTAGTCACGTAGTATTTGCTGGTACATCCCCGTTCACTGACGGTAACGCTTCTTCATTTATGCTTAATGATCAACAAGTTCCTTTTGTTCCATTTACAAAAGCAATATTGCCGAGTTTACTTTCAGGCGATTTAAGACAAGCTTATGAACTCATGCTCGAAAACACAGAAATTGTACACAATGCGGTAATACATGTTGAAAATATAAATGGACCGGTTCTATTAACCTCTGGTGAAAAAGACCAAATTTGGCCATCTGAAGAAATGTCGGATGAAGTAATCAAAAGGCTTAAAAGTCATAACTTTCCTCATGCGTTTAAACACATTCGTGTGCCAAACGGTGATCATTTTCAGCCACAAAATGACTATCACCATGATATAGTCGAATTTTTAGACAGCCACTTTGTGCCTTATTGCAAAGGATATAAAACTCAAGTAGTACTTTATGAGTAAAACCATCTCTACCAAGTTATTTTTCCATAAGGTTTTTACGTGCGGTACAATACTTTAATAATATGCCAACCGAATTTGGTTTTAACTAGTTGTGGCGTCAAGATTTCGCAAGAGAAACAGACTTTATCAAACTGCGGTACCATAGTACCGCGCCTAAATTCACCTAGGTCACCGCCTTTTTTTCCCGACGGGCAATTTGAGTATTTCTTCGCCAAAGTTTGAAACTTAGCCCCTTTTTTCAATTGAACAAGAATATCCTCTGCTTGTTCTTTATGTTTCACCAATATGTGTAACGCGTGTGCTGTGTTTGCCATGTCTTGCAATTCTCACTATTCAAAACCGTCTTTTACAATGCCGACATAATACACCAATGCATAGCGAAAGATGAGGTTTTAACCTAATCTAAATCTAGTTAGATAAGAAGGTACAAACGCAAATATGGAAAAGTTAAAACAACAAAAAGGCTATTTTGCAGGTATTTATTTACTTCTTTTATTAACTATAGTTTTTTTCAATCAAGCCAATGCTGAGCAACTGTCTATTTCTGTTGGTTGGAACAAACCACCCTATGTTATTGAAGAAACAAACTCTGGCTTTGAGTTGGATATGGTGTCTGCCATATTTTACAATATGGGTTATTCTGTTAGTTACGTTTATGTGCCATTTGGCCGCTCAAATACTCTTATCAAAGTTAACAAAGTAGATGCTGCTTTAACAATGAATGAGCACATGGATACAGCAAATTTAGTGCTTAGCGAGCCTTATATTTCATATCAAAATGCTGCTATCAGCTTAAAAGGTCGAAGTATTGAAATAAACTCTGTTTCGGACTTAAAACCTTATTCAATTGTTGCATTCCAAAATGCTTCTGTTGTGTTAGGAAATGAATATCATCTAGTAACAAAAACCAGCCCACTGTATTTAGAACTGCCAGATCAGCGCAAGCAGGTCGAAATGCTGTTAAAAGGTAAAATCGACCTTGTTGTCATGGATATTAATATTTTTAACTATTTAAGTACCGAACTTATCGGCGCATCGCATATTAACAATGTTGATATTCATCGGCTTTTTCCAAAAACTAACTACCATATAGCATTTACAGATAAAGAGTTGCTACAGGCGTTTAATAAAGCCATGAAAGCATACAAACAATCTGATGATTACACTAAGCTAGTCGCAAAATATGAGTTTTTATATTGAAGAATGGGTCATAAAATCTAATTCATTAAAGTCATTAATAGTTAAAATAGTCGAGCGAGCCTTGCAAGAGCATAGCTCACGGCGTTCTTCATAAAATCAGCGCATGCCAACTACTTCGGTTTAGTAAGCTTGCCATTTTTAAGAAGCGTTTGGTATAAACCCTCAAGTGGTTCTGGGATCATATCGTGAAGATCAGGTTTTGCTTCCAATAATTGAATTAGCGCTTGTTCTGCGCCATTTTTGTCATTCTCTTCAAGTTTAGCTAAAACAACGTTGAACTCTGAACGTAGTTCAATGCCTTTTGAATTCTGTATCTCAAGCGGTGGCGCCAGAACGGATGGCGCTTTTTGCTCTGGGGCTACGCGTTCAACTCTTGAGCCCGTTACTTCTATTTTTTCTAACTGCACGTCATCTGCTAATAATTCCATCATTTCAACTTGCGGTTCACGTTTGGCTGTTTTTTTGGCTTGCGGTAACGCAGGCTTATCAATTGATTCTACAGACTTTAATTCTGATTCAAAATCTGGCTCTTGATAATACTGCCAAGGTGCAAACACGGCGATAGCAACCATTGCTGCTGCGATACCTGAATAATGCCACCAGCGGTTTGGCTTTATGATAACGGGCTGATCTTTGCTAATTGCATCGGACGCGTGGGCTAAAATGGCGTCATCGAGGGCTTTTGGCGGCAGTTCGTCATTACCTTGTTGATAAAGCTTAATGATCTCTTCATCGTTAAATTGCTTGCTCATACCTGCCTTTCGCCTCCTAATTCAGTTGCACCCGCTTTACGCTCTAAACATTCGCGAAGTTGCGACATAGCATAGCGTAGTCTGGTTTTAACAGTTTCAGGTTTTGCCTCAACAATATTACAAACTTGTGCGGGCTCAAACCCTGCTTCGTGACGCAGTAAAAACGCTTCGCGTTGCTGAGGTACAAGTAACTCAACACAATGCTTAATAGCCTTTTGTAAATAATCATTATGCAAGGTGTTTTCCTGATGCGTTTGGTTTGAGGCAAGAGTAAGGTAATTGCCTTCATGTTGTTCGTCATCAACTAAAGACAAATGCTCACCTCGCGCTGTTAACTTTCGGTGTTCATCAACCAACAAGTTATGGGCGATGCGATAAAGCCAAGTGCTAAATTTAGCCTCTACTTTATAACGGGTACGATTATCGATTACCCGCAGCCACACTTCTTGAAATAACTCTTGTGCTTTACTGTGATACTTTGTGCCTAATTGGCGACACACATAGCGATACAAGGGCCCTTTATGACGGGCATAAAGGGCACGGAAGGCTGCTTGATTACCTTTTCCATAATCAAGCATAAGTGCCTCGTCCGTTTCCATGTGTGGTTCAGTTTTTTGAGTCATATAGGCTATAGTGATTCAGCTATAAAGCACTGGCAAGTTCAACCAAGTTAACAAATTCACCGCGATAGTTAAATGGGTCATCTCCCCTATTTGCTCGTGCAATTGTGGCGATATCTTGGTAATTCATACTGCCTAAGTACTGACTCTGCTTTAACTTTTGCGCAAATGCCGCGACTGAAGTCGCAAATTTAAAATCCAAACTGGCACTATCGAAATCATTTAACACCTGTTGTTTATTAACTACTTGGCTAATTAGTTTACTCTCCGTTTCGCCCGGTAATTTATAGCGAATTTTCACCTGTAACAGTTCTTCACTGGCACTTACCACTTGTTTTTGTTGGTAGCGCAGCGCATCAACTTGCCCTTTATTGCCAGCGAGCGTTAATTCATATAGCGCCGTCACGGTGTGACCTGCACCAATTTCGCCGGCATCGACCTGATCGTTATTAAAGTCTTCATCTTTCAGTAAACGATTTTGATAGCCAATCAAACGATACTCTTTAACTTCTGCGGGATTAAATTCGAGCTGGATTTTGACATCATTAGCAATACTTTGCAGTGTGCCACTCATTTGCCTTAAAAGTACTTTTTGCGCCTCGTGCAGGGTATCAATATAGGCGTGATTGCCATCACCAATATTTGCTAATTGTTCCATCATGGCATCGTTGTAGTTACCGCGGCCAAAGCCAAGTGTTGTTAACGAAATGCCTTGTTTGCGCTTGTCATCAATCATCTCTTTGAGTGCATCAATATTGGTTGTGCCAACATTAAAGTCACCATCAGTCGCTAAAATTATGCGGTTCACCCCGCCTTTAATAAATGCTTTTTTCGCCGCTTGGTAAGCCATTTTGATACCACTTTCGCCATGCGTACCGCCACCAGCTTGCAGTTTTTGCAAAGCATCGATAATAGTTTGTTTTTCATTGCCTTTCGTTGGGCTAAGTACTAATTCAGTATTGCCTGCATAGGTAACCAAACTCACCGTATCGCGTGCCGATAACTGTTTCACCATCATGGTTAGGCTTTGTACCAGTAAAGGCAGCTTATTTTTATCATGCATCGAACCCGATACATCCACTAGAAACACCAAATTAGACGGCTTGCGTTCACTCACTGGTAAATCATAACCTTGCAAACCAATTCGCAATATATGGCGCTCATCACTCCAAGGCGCTGGCGCTAATTCAGTATAAGTAGCAAAGGGTTGTGATAAATCTTCCGGTACGCGGTAGTTGTAGTCAAAATAATTAATAAATGCTTCTTCGCGGATGGCATCTTTTGGTGGCTTTTGCCCCATGCTTAAATGGCTACGCACATTTGCATAACTTCCGGTATCAACATCAACCGAAAACGTAGAAAGCGGTGTGGTCGCGGCTTGAAATACCCCGTTGCTATCACTCGGTAGGTAGTTATCTTGGTTTTGAGGCTGCGTAAAATATTCAGGTGGTGGCGGTGGCGCAATACGCTTTCTCATGGCAGGTGCAGCCATTAATACTTGTGGCTGACTGGCCATCATGTACTCCACAACTCCCCCATCAGTTTGCACATCAGCCAATCGACTCCCTGTCACAGTAATTTTTTCATCCTCTGCAACCTCCTTATTTTCTAGAGCAGTTTGGGCTTGTTTTTCATTTTCAGACTGCTTTGCAACTATTGTTTCCGACTCTTGATTCGAACAACCAGAAATAAATAGCGTGCCGATTGTTAAAGCGATTAAGGTTTTATTTGTTTTCATAATCTGTCTCTTTTATAGATGGTTTAACGCTATAAACGGACGACTATAAGTTTGGGGGTGAAATATTTTTAAGATTTTTTTGTTGAACATTTTCACCGACACAGTCAGCTATTGATAATCTTCAATCTCCCATTTTAAAATAGAGTATTGGGTCAAAATATAGGTGTGCTCATATACATAATTTGGTTTTAAATCTTTACTCTAACCATTTCAAGTTCCTTTTGAATTAGTTGTTAGTACCTCTTAACTCAAGTTCATTTTCTTATTTAAAGCAATTATAAACGCCCAAAATAGTCTGCAAATTTTGTTAAACCATAAAAAAATAATTACTCGAATGGTTAAGTCTTTGTCTATTAACCCCTTTGTTTTTGATAAAAGTACCCAATATAGAACATATGAATAACCTAAGGACGACTCATGGCAATTTTTCTAAAGCCCATCACCAAAGAAAACTATGACGCAATCTGCGATATTGATGTTGCCAAACATCAACAAGATTTAGTTGCCTGTAATATGTATTCATTAGTTGAATCATTTTTTAATTAAGGTTATATCACACGAGCTATTTACCAAGATGACAACCTTGTAGGCTTTTTTATGTGGGTTGAAGAAAGCGCAGACAAAACCGCTATTTGGCGCTTTATGATAGATGAAAAATACCAGCAACAAGGTATTGGTTCTAGGGCACTTACTCTGGCACTAGGTGAAATAAAACAGCGCCCAACAGTTAAAACCATCGAAATTTGTTATAAGCCCGATAACCCCGTCGCAAAATCGTTTTACTCGCGTTTTGGCTTTATTGAAACAGGCATGGATAAAGATAACGAAGATATGTTAGCAGAGGTGAAAGTAGCTTAGATAGGCATTATTAGCTAAGGGTAAATGAGAAAACGTAAACCTAAAATATACCATAACGCCTTCGATTACCTGATCAATAACAAGAATATAGCTTGGTACTTTTTGATAAGATAATTTAAATTAAAGCTAAACGGCGTATTTATCCATGAACCTGAAAAAATAAAGAGTTAGCTAAAATATATTAAATTTTACCTATTTTGTTCGTTGATAAAATATTGGCTCCTAGTCGAAGCTCCCCTGTCAATCTATTGAGTTACCCATTAAGGTAAATAGTGTTTACTCTGAATAAATTATTTTGGTAACATTAAACTATGTACATGGATGTGCAATAGTTCAAAAAACTGCACTTTCTCCCCCATTTATTTAATTCTTTGAATACTATGAAATCTAGAATAAAGAAAATTGCAGCAATTATATCTATATCATTATTAAAACAACTCCACCTATTCCGACTTTTTCTATTAATGGATATGGGATAAAAGGCGGATTAATAAATTCCGACGTGTTTCTCTATCAGCTTGATATTGATAATGAACTGGGTAGAGGTGCACTACTAGCAGAAGGAAAAACTAATAGTTCAGGTGAAATTGTTGGACTAACATATCAGGGCAACCTCATTGACAGTCATTATTTGTTGGAGTTTTCAGCAAATGACCAAACCATTGACGCTATCTCAAATAAAAAGCCTGCTATTTCTAACTTACGAGTAATTATTAAAGAACAAGAAATAGTTGAAGCAAAACAATTTTATGCTTCCCCTCTCACAACTTTGAAAACCTTTTTAGCATTACGTTACTCTAACGGAAATATAAATAGTGCCTATGAGGATGCTCAAAATACTGTTAACGCTATCTTTTCTCCGTTCAACAATACTAATGAGCAAGTACCACTACTAATTAATGGCTATGATGAGTCACAACAAATTTATACCTACTACTACAGACAAGCATCTGAGGGGCTAGCAGCATTATTAGTAGAGTTAAAAAATGTGACTGGCCTTGAAATGGACGTTTTATTCAGAGAAGTTTCAGATGACCTTTCTGATGGCAAACTGGATGCGATTTCTGCTTCTGAGCCATTAAGCTATAAACCTGAAAATTTAGATGTAATTCATAACCCTATCCAAGAATTATTTATTCCTGGTACTACAGAAAAACTTTCTCAGTTACTTAGTAAATTATCAGATGAAGCAGAAGCATTAACTGGGGAGCCAATAAATATATTAATAAACAGTGCTATTTCAGAATCTCCCCTTTATATTGCTGGCAACATTGATTTTGATAATGATGGTTCACTTAACCATATAGACATGGACGATGATAACGACGGCTATGATGACAGCGAAGATAAATTCCCATTCAATAATACAGAATATCTAGATACTGATGGTGACAGAATTGGTAACAATGCTGACACCGATGATGATAATGACGGTGTTCCTGATTTAGAAGATGCGTTTCCTTTAGATGCCAATGAACACGTTGATACCGATAATGATGGTATTGGTAATAATGCAGATAATGATGATGATAATGATGGATTTCCAGATGCAAGTGATGCATTTCCATTAGATCCGACAGAACACCTTGACACCGATTTAGATGGTATTGGCAATAATAAAGATGATGATGATGATAATGACGGTGTCAATGACGATGATGATGCATTCCCTCTTGATCCAAATGAATATTTAGACACAGATTTGGATGGCATTGGAAATAACGCAGACACTGATGATGACAATGATGGTGTACCTGATACTGAAGA